>NZ_JBIUYI010000005.1:0-1011094 GCF_044744425.1 Streptomyces sp. NPDC087300 | reverse complement strand
AGCCCCTGGGCCGCCGACACGACCGGAGTCGTCGTGCCCAGCGCCGGACACTTCATCCCCGATGAGCAGCCAGAAGCCGTCGCCGCCGCGATAGCCGATTTCATCGCCGACCGCGACTGACGCCCATGGGAGCTCGGAACAGGGAACCCCGGCCCCTCCTCACCGAGATGAGGACGGGCCGGGGTTCCCCCGGCCCTCTGACCGCGCGGGGTGCGCGAGATGCGCGCTCAGAGGTCCGGGTGTCTATCGCTCAGTGTGCGAAACCCCAGTCGAGAATCTTGGTGGCGTCCTCGAAACGGGTCTTGTGGGTCCCGAGGACCGCGCCGACCAGGGTGCGGCCATCCCGCTTGGCGGCGAAGACCAGGGCGTAGCCGGCCTCCGGGCCACTGCCTGTCTTGATGCCGAGAGCGCCGTCGTACTTACCCAGCAACTGGTTGGTGTTCTCCCAGGTGTAATACCGGGTACGTCCATTGGCCGCGGGCGCCTCGGTCTTGAACTGCTGGCGCTTCACTACGTCCGCGAACACCGGCTGCAACATGGCCCGCTGGCCGAGCTTCGCCATGTCGCGGGCGGTGCTGTAATTGTCGCCGTTGGAAATGCCGTCCACCGAGTCGAAACGCGTGTGCGTCAGGCCCAGTTGCTGTGCCTCGGCGTTCATCTGGCCAATGAAGTCGGCGATTCGCTCTTCTTCGGTGTTCCCCCTACCGAAGTTGTCCGCGAGGGCCCTCGCCGCGTCAGCTCCCGACGGGATCAGTGCGGCGTGCAGCAGTTGCCTCACCGTCAGTTTGTCGCCGGTCTGGAGGTCGGCCGTGCTGGCGCCGACCTTCGCGACATAGTCCCGGTATTCCTGCTTCACCGTGATCTGGCGGTCCAGCGACTCCGGCTGTCTGAGCACGACCAGCGCGGTCATGATCTTCGTGGTGCTGGCCATCGACACGCTCTCGTCCGCCTTGGCCCCGGCCCACAACTCCCGTTCCTGGCTGCCGTCACGGGCATCCATGAGGAAGGCGTGGTCGGCCTTGACCACGGGGTCGGTCTGGTCCTTCGCGTCCGGCGCGCCCTGCTCCTGCCCCGCGGGAGCGACCGCGGCGTCGCTCCGCGCGGCGTTCTGCGGGCCGTTGTCCTCGGCGGAGTGGGAGGTCTGAGTAGTGGCCGCCTGGGCGATACCGCCGGCAGTGATCGGCATGACGGCCCCGAACAGGGCGACCGTCGCGATCCGGGCCCCGGTCCGGTGGATCCGGTTGGGGCGGGCATGGGAACCCATAGATATTCCTTCTCTCCGGTGCGGAGACACACCGGGCTTGCCGTATAAATCGTTGCACTCTGAACCTAGTTGCCTACCGACAGGCGGTGTCAAGATCGCTATGTCCTAGCCGGGTAACAGAGTTCACTGCCATGGAGGAGTGGTGGAAGTGACGGGTGGTTCCTGTGACGTGTGGAACGACTGCGCCCTGTCCTTGGTCGCGTCGTCGACCGACGGCGGGAGACCGGTGGATGGATGTGCCAGATACCCGGCCGGCGCGCACGTCCATCCGGCTGGCACCCGTTCAAGAAGGGGCGTATCCCGCATGGCTGGTGGCCCTTCGCGGCTCGTAGCCTCGGGCGATGATGATCTCTCCTCGTTTGCGGTTGTCAGCCGTAGCCCTTGCGCTGACCGCGTCGGCCCTGCCGTCCGCCGCCGCGTCCGCCACATCCCGCCCCTCAGATACGAGTTGGTCCGTACAACGTGACGCCGACGCGCTGCGCGACGCCGGGGTCACCGGGGTAGCGGTACGCCTGGAGACCCCGCGCGGCACCGTCACAGCCCGCTCCGGAGTGGGCGACCTGGACACGCGCCGCCCGGTCCCCAACGGCGGCTACCTGCGTCTGGGCAGCACCACCAAGACGTTCGTCGCCACCGTCGTCCTGCAACTGGTGGGCGAGAAGCGGCTCTCCCTCGACCAGACAGTGGAGCAACTGCTGCCCGGAGTCGTCTCCGGAGCCGGGAACGACGGACGGACCATCACCGTCCGCGACCTGCTCCAGCACACCAGCGGCCTGTCCGACTACATACGCGACGTCTTCCCCGGTTCCGATGCCCGGACCTATTTCGCCAACCGGTGGCGCGCCCATCAGCCCCGAGAACTGGTCGCCCTGGCCATGCGCCATGAGCCCGACTTCCCGGCAGGCACCAACTGGGCGTACTCCAACACGAACTACGTACTCGCCGGAATGATCATCGAGAAGATCACTGGCCGCACCTGGGAGCAGCAGGTCCGCCAGCGCATCCTGCGCCCGCTCGGCCTGAAGCAGACCGACACCCCCGGCACTCAGCCCTTCCTGCCGCATCCGCACGCGGCCAACTACCAGCAGTTCGCCGCCGACGGCCCGATGACCGACACCACGATCCCCTACCGTCCCTTCGACAGCGGGGCCGACGGATCGATGACCGGCACGGCCCGCGACCTCAACCGATTCCTCACCGCCCTGGCCGCCGGACGGCTCCTGAAGCCCGCCGAGCTCTCTGCCATGCGGACCACGATCCCGGTGCCACAGAGCAGCGGCCACCCCGCAGGCACCCGGGACGGTCTAGGCCTGTTCTCCACTCCCCTGTCCTGCGGCGGCAGTTACCTGGGACATGGAGGAAGCGGCTTCGGATACGTCATCCGTGGAGCGACCACCACGGACGGCCGCCGCACCGTCACGGTCTCCGCGCACAGCCGCCCGGCGGACCCGCAGGACGCGGCTCGCCAGGAGGACGCACTGCGCCAGCTCATCGACCATGCTCTGTGCCGCACCACTTGAGGGTGCGCGCGCCCGTCAGCACGGCACAGATAGCCTGCGCGGATGGAACGGATCCAGCGGGCCGCCGGCGCGGTCGTCGGCTCGGCGGTGGGTGACGCCCTGGGTGGTCCCTTCGAGTTCGGCCCCCAGAATGCCTTCTCCGCGCGCTTTCCCTCGCGCAGTACCGGTGGCGAGATGTGCGGAGGCGGTGGCTGGGACCCCGGTGAAGCCACCGATGACACACAGATGGCCGTCCTGGTCGCGGAGTCGCTGCTGGAACGGGGCGGGCTGGATCTGCCGGACATCTTCGCCCGCTTCCAACAATGGGCAGCGGCAGAGCCGAAGGACATCGGCTTGCAGACCGAAGACGTCCTTACCAACGGCAATTCCTGGGACCTCGCCGCCGCGATCCATTTCCAGGTCAACCGACGAGCAGCGGGCAACGGCTCCTTGATGCGGGCGTCGACCTCAGCAGTCCACTTCGCAGCCGCCGGGCAAGAAGCCACCATGGACGCGGCCCGCCGCATCGCTGCCCTCACCCACGGCGACCGCGCGGCCTGGGAAGGCACCGCGGTCTTCCACGAACTCATCCGTGTCACGCTCAAGGACACCGACCCCGTCGCCGCGCTCCCGGACATCCTGGCGCTTGTCCATCCCGAACACCGGGACCGCTACGCCACTGTCCTCGCGCCGCACTGGCACCCCGATCAGGCCACCGAGTTCAACGGCGCCGTCTGGCCCTGCCTGGGCTCCGCCGTCTGGGCCCTGCGTACCACCAACAGCTTCGAAGACGCGATACGCGCGGCGATCGACCTCGGCGGCGACACCGACACCGTCGCCGCGGTCACCGGAGGCCTCGCGGGCGCACGCTACGGACTGGACGCCATCCCCGCCCGCTGGACCCGGCCACTCCATGTCCCCCTCCCGGGATTCGACGGACGGGTACTGCGGCTGCCGGACCTGCTCCACCTCACACACCGCCTCACGAGCTGAACCGGTCCCTACTCCGCAACGACCCCTTCAACGAACGCAGACAGAGGTGGGGGCGGGCGGAGATGAGCTTCACGTACAAGTGCGCGACACCGTACCGGTCGACGCCACCGTCGTATGCACGGCGAGTTGCCGCGCCACCTCGAAGGTGACGCGGCAACTCTAGAGGGGCAGTAGTGAAGATCCCGACTGACTCACTCCAGCCAGGTCTCGACGACCCTGTCGCCGAGGTTGCACCACGCGGTGCTCTTCGTGGGCGCCCACTCCCAGGGGCCGTAGTGGATGTAGCGGTAGCCGCCCAGGGTCTCGCAGCGGATCACCTGCCGGTAGCGCCCCGTGTCGCACCAGCCGCTGTTTCCGTAGTGGCCCCCGCTGCCCCGTTCCGGTGTCCCCCAACACGCCCGCTGCAAAGACTTGTCGGGCGACGGGACAGCGGTCGACGACGAGCCGCTCTGCGCCACGGCACTCGGCGCGACGGTCAGTGCTCCCCCTAGGGCGAGCGCTACCGACGCCACCGTCGTCGCGATACGTCCCTTGATCATGCCGATCCCCCAGCTGTTGACGAGGTGTCTGATCCGTCGCCGTAGGCACATTTCCGCTGCTCTACGACGAGCCGTCGCGGTGGCGGGGGTCCCGTCACCGCTCTCGATCGAGGGCCTCAACCTAGGCTTCGGCCACGGGCGGCCGCCAACGTTTCGAAGAGGGTCGAAACGTGGAGGGTCGTGACCGTGCAGGGTCGAACGTGGAGGGTCGTGACGTGCCCGGCGCGGGGGCCCTGGGGCCCACTCCCCTCCCTCATCCGACCGGCCGTTCCGTCAGAGGTAAGGACTCCGCCCCAGCAAGGCGATGCCCAAGGACGTGACCGTGTGAAGGACCGCCTTGCCCTCACGGCGGGAAGTGATCAGACGGGCCTTGCGCAGCGCCGACGCATGGTGGCTCGCGGTCGCCGGTGAGATGTTCAGGCAGCGGGCCAGTTCCGTGGTGCCGCATCCGCCGACGGCCGCTTCCAGCACCGCCGCCCTGGTACGTCCCAGGAGATCATCGAGTGACGGAGCGGTGGACTCGTCGGCGCCCTCCCACAGCGTGGTGTCGAACGAGGCCTCCCGCAGGGTGGGGACGGCCAGAACGGGCGCCCGGTCCGGGTCCAGCGACGGATACAGGAATTCGACGTGCCGTGTGGAGAACAGCGTCGGCGCGATGACGAGACCCCGCCCGTTCAGATGGACCTCCGCATCGCGTGCGTGGGCCACTTCGAGCACCGGCGGCCGCCAGCGGACCAACGGAGCGCAGACTGTGGTCAGGAGCTGCTCGACCCCGCCGTCGGCCATCGTGCTCACGTATCCGGCCCGGACCTCGCGGAGGTGGGAGCGCACGCTGCTCCAGTAAGGGGCAACGGTGAGGTCGTGGCAGATTCTGAGTGCCGTGGCCACCTGGAGGCGAGCCTCCCGGTCCCCGTCCATCAGGGCGCGGGCCCAGGGTCGGTGTGCGGGGCGGAAGTCGATGCCCTCCAGCTCCACGCGCATCAGGGCGCGGGGAGCCGCCATGAGGTTGTCCACCGCCTCGTCGAGGGATGCGGTGTCTCCCATCAGGCTCATCGCGTCGAGCTGCGGACCGCGGTCGGGCATCAACGCGGCGAGCGGGCCTGCTTGTTCGCCCAGGCGTCCGCGTACGGAGACGTGCCAGCGGCGGAAGGCCGCACTGGAGTCGCGGTTCCTCAACAGCTGCACGCTGTCGAAGGTCTCCGCCGCCAGGCCGATCGTCGTGGCCACGCGGGTTCGCGCCAGATCCTCCGCCGTGAAGTGGATGCGTTTCACCGAGCGCCCCGTCCTACGCGTCACTGCCTGGCACCAGCAGTCTCATTTCTGGGCGGACGTCACGCAATGATCAATCGAGCCACTGCCGGTCGAGACGTCCTCGGCCTGGAGGCGCACGGTCTTCTCCGGACCATGCAGGGCCACGTAGACGAACAGCGCCGCCATCACCGCGGCGCCGATCCACATGGCCTGCTGCCAGCCCTCCACGAAGGACTGCTGTGCCGCGTGGATCACATCCTGGGCGTGGCTTCCGGTCGTGGGCGCGACCTCGATGGCGTTGGCGACGCCTTCGCGTGCCGTGTCCTGGGCGGCGGTGGGGATTCCGTGGAGCTTGCCGTCGATGGCGCCGCGGTAGCCGTTGGCCAGCAGCGCGCCGAGCATGGCGACTCCCAGGGCGGTGCCGAACTCGCGGGTGACGTCGTTGAGCGCGGAGGCGACGCCCTGCTCGGCGCGGGGCAGCGAGCTGGTGATCGCCTCGGTGGACGGCGTCATCGAAAGACCCATGCCGATGCCCATGGCGAGCATGCCCGCCAGGATGGAGAGGTAGCCGCCGTCGACGGACACGAACAACGCCATCGCGGCCAGGCCGAGAGCCGCCACGGCGACGCCCACCGACATCGTGGAGCGGACGCCGATCCTGGCAGCCATCTTGGGTGCCAGCCCCGAGGCCAGCATCATCATGACGGCCATCGGCATCATCGCCACGGTGGACAGCAGCCCGGACCAGCCGAGGACCGCCTGGAAGAACGGGAAGAGGACCACGGCGATTCCGGCCTGGACGCCGAAGACGACGAGCAGCGTGATGGAGCCACCGGCCAGGCCGCGCTCGCGGAAGAGGCGTACGTCCAGCAACGCGGCGTCACGGCGGCGCAGTTCCCAGACCACGAAGGCGACTCCGGCGACCACGCCGACGCCCAGGCTGATCAGCGTGAAGGGGTCGGTCCAACCGCGCTCGGGGCCTTCCTGAAGGACGACGATGAGACCGACCACGGCGACGGTGGCGACCAGCGCGCCGATGGTGTCGAAGGAATGGGCCGCCCGTTCAAGAGAGTTGGGCACCGACTTCAGCGTCATCACCAGTGCCACGACGACCAGGACCACGGGCAGGACGAACAGCCAGCGCCAGTCGGCGACGTCGACCAGCAGGGCGGACAGGAACATACCCAGGATGCCGCCGCCTCCGGCGACACCGGTCCACACTCCGATCGCCTTGCCCCGTTCCTTCTCGGGGAACGTGGAGGTGATGACGGCCAGCGTGATCGGCATGATCATCGCGGCACTGACACCGGCCGCCACGCGAGCTCCGATCATGACCTCGGCCGACGGGGCGAGCCCCGCGGCGACGCTGGCGACCCCGAAGATGATCAATCCCGCGATCAGCATGGGCTTGCGGCCGAGCCGGTCACCGAGCGCGCCGAGCGGCAGCAGCAGCGCGGCCAGGGCCAGGGTGTAGATGTTGATGATCCACAGGACGGTCGTCTGCGAAACGTGCCACTCGACGGCCATGTGGGTCTGGGCGACGTTCAGCCCGGACACCGAGGCGATGACGGCCATCAGCGCGATCGAGACGGAGATGAGGATCGCGCGCAGCTGACGCGCGTCCGGCGTGCCTTCGTCGCTGACCGGTGCGGCGGCCTCGGTCCGGGGAGGCTGGTTGATACTCATGTCTTCCTTCCAGAAGGGCATTCCCAAGGGCCCAAGGGGCGTTCCCAGAGGGCATGGGAGTCGGCGCCGGTACAGGGCCGGTCGCGAGGTTGGTGAGATGGGGGGCCGCTCGGCGCGCGCAGCGATGGGGTGGTGCAGGCGCGTGACTACTCAGCGGCAGCAGCAGGAGAGGGGCGTGCCGGGACTTTCGGCTTCGTCGTACGTGGCCCCGTGCTGGGCCATCCGCGTCCGACGCTAAGCCCGTCATGCACTGTGGGCATACGATGTTGCCCATGACGCAAGAAGATGGGCAGCTGGACAGCCTCGTACGCAAGCGGATCCGCGCTCTGCGCGTCGCGCAGGGCTGGTCCCTGGACGAACTGGCCGGGCGGGCCAACATCAGTCAGTCCTCGCTGAGCCGCATCGAGAACGGCCGGCGCCGCCTCGCCCTGGACCAGCTCGTCACGCTCGCCCGCGCCCTGGACACCAGCTTGGACCAGCTCGTGGAGAACGCCGCCGACGACGTCGTCATCAGCCCGATGATCGACGCCACGCACGGCCTGATGCGCTGGCCCATCAAGGGCGACCCCGGCATGAGCGTGATGCGTCAGAGGATGACCGACCCGCCACCGGACAACCCCGCCCGCATGCGCGCCCACCCCGGCCGCGAATGGCTCGTGGTGCTGTCCGGCACGGCGATCCTCATGCTCGGCCACCGGCGTTTCCGCATCGAGACCAACCAGGCCGCGGAGTTCCCCACGATGATGCCCCACGCCATCGGCGCCGAAGGCGGACCGTGCGAGATCATGGGCATCTTCGACCGCGACGCCCGCCGCGGCCACCAGAAGGAGGCCGACGGCACCGAGGCCGACTGCTGAGGCGTACGGAGCTCCCACGAGCAGGGCGCAGAGGGCCCGCCGTGGACACGTACACAACGCCACCCCACCAGGCGATCTTGCGCGATGGGCAGCACACGCCCCCACCTTCTTGCGTATCCCGCAAGCGGTCACGCCATCCGCGCATCATCGGTTTACGGTGTTGGCATGACCCCAGCGCACCAGCACACCTCCCCCCATGACGCCCTGCACGGCCACCACGAGTCACACGGGCACCACGGGTCGCACGACGACAGCGGGCAAGCCGAGATACTCGACCTGGACGCCGAAGTACTCGCCGAGCACATCGCGTCCATCACCGCGTGGCTGCCGCTGAAGAGCCAGCCGCGCCAGATCGTGGACCTGGGTTGCGGCACGGGAGCGGGCACCTTCGCGCTCCTCGAGCGCTTCCCCGAAGCACACGTCACCGCCGTCGATACCTCGGCCGGGCACCTTCAGCTCCTGCGCGAGAAGGCGTGCGCCCGCGGCGTGCAGGAGCGCGTGCGCACCGTGCAGGCCGACCTCGACAGCAGCGACTGGCCGGACCTCGGCACACCGGACCTGGTGTGGGCATCGGCCTCGATGCATCACATGGCCGACCCCGCGCGCACCCTGACCGGCGTCCACGACCTGCTCGCACCCGACGGCCTGTTCGCCGTCGTCGAACTCGCGGGCTTCCCCCGCTTCCTGCCCGCCGACGCCCCCGAGAACCGTCCCGGCCTCGAGGACCGCGCCCATGCCGCGACCGAGAGCTACCACGTCGAGCACGTCCCGCACCGCGGCGCCGACTGGGGTCCGATGCTCGGCGCGGCCGGGTTCACCGTCGAGGACGAGCGCACCATCACCGTCGACATCGAAGGCGGGCGCAGCGAGGCCATCGGCCGTTACGCCCACGGCAGCCTCCAGCGCATCCGCGGCGTCGCCGCGGCCACGCTCCCGCCCGAGGACCTGGCCGCCCTCGACGAACTCCTCGACGAGGACAGCCCGAACAGCATCCTGCGCCGCGACGACCTGGCAGTCCGCACGGAGCGCACGGTCTGGGCCGCACGCCGCGCCTGAGGTGACCTTCGGGCCACCGGCGGGGACAAGCACCCTCATGCGAGACGGCGGCCGCGCCTTCCACCAAGCGTTCCCTGACGCATACCGTCCCTGCGTGACCAAGCATGGATCGTGCGCCCCACGAGCACCGGAAACCCTGAGCCGTCGAGCTCAACGCTTCCTTGAGGTGCACGGGCTGCTCCTCCCGCGCCTAGATGTCGAGCCTCACCGCGAAGAGTGGCTCAGGTACGGAATTCCCTCGGTCCAGATCGACCGGGTCGCCGCCTTCCAGAAGCGCTGGGGCGGCATCGCCCTGCCGCCGTCTCCGTTCTACGAAGGCGGTCCGCGGATCCTCGATGCGGACGTCCCTGAAGGGTCTGCCGACGAAGGATGGTGGTTCCCGGCCGGAGACGGACGGGTGTCGATGGCCTACGGATTCATGATCGGGCCCGATGGTGACTTCGGAATCCACGCAGATCGCTGGACGTCCCTGCACGCCGGCGTCGACGGCTGGGTCGAGTCCCTGGCGTTGGCCCACCACGCGGCGTTCTGGTCCCAGAGCATCACAAAGATCACGGGCTGCGCCGTCGACGACCTCGATCTGGACTCGTACGAACCCGTGCCCGAGGTCCAAGGGATCACGGACAACTGGTGGCGCGGTAGGGACACTCTCATCGCCGTCTATCGCGGCGAAGCCGAGTGTCTCGCAGCACCCGAATGCCGGACGGCGCACATCTATCGTGAGCTTGGTGACTGGTGTCGGAGTACGACTTAAACTCCCCAGCTACGTGCGCGGATCCTGCTCAGACGTCGTTGCGATTGGTGTGGTCGGCGGCCTTCCTCCATGACGACCTTGAAGCATCTTGTCCCGGACGGGCTGTGGGAGTCCGCCCCCAGCGGGTGGTGCCGACCGCACAGACCCGTCCTCAGGGCGGCGGACGATGCCACAGCGTCTCACTGTGTGGGGTCGGGCTCGGGTGTGGGCCAAGCTCCCTCGCATAGGACGAGTTGGGTCTACGCGGTGATTTGGGCTGGTCGCGACGCGCGATCGATTCGGTGAAAATGCACGCGCTGAAAAATGAGGAGCATGCTGCTACCGCCCAGCCATGGGAGGACCGAACTCATCGAGGTGGTCCGCATCACCGACCCTGCCAGACACCTCAATTCGGAGAACTTGGCCGGCGACACAGCCGCCATCTGGGAAGGCGACCAAGCCAAGCAGGCCCTGTCCTTGATCGTCGACCTACCAGGCAGTGAGCTGTACCGCTGCTTCCTCCCGGGCTGGGGAATCCGAGCTCACAACACCACCGATCAGCTCTTCGAGATCGCCTTCTGCTTCCGCCGCCACGGTGCCCGCATCTGAGGGCTGGAACTTCCCGCCGAACAACGAGGCCAGACCTTCGACGTGGAGAGCCCTGCCACCCTTGAACTGCTCCACCGGTTTCGCTCCGGCCCGTCGGACTAAAACGGGTGACTCCCCGGCCACAGGGTTGGGATGAGCCCTGGTACCGGGTCCGCACGAAGGCCTTCGAGGCCGTGTTCCTGCCTGGCCCGGACGAGGACTTGGACGCGGTGTGCAATGTCGATGTCCTCGTGAACCTCCAGGACGGCTCCCGGTGGACCGCCACCGTGTTCACGCTCACAGAAGTCGCACGCCTGATGGAGGTCTGGGCAGAAAGCGGAGAAGCTCTCGGTGGCCGCTACTTCTGGGTCACGGACGGACTGATCGTCCGGGATGCCGGTGTCGATGGCTCTTCGGGTAACAGACAACACGCTGGGGTGGAACCCGTGACGGGTTCCACCCCAGTTCCTCTGCCCCATTCATGAAAGGTGATCGGCATGGGCCACCTCGGTTGGACGATGGAGCAGCAGGCAGGGGTCCGGCATTACGCCAGGCTCGCGAACATCTTCGCTCTGCTGCTCGTCCTGCTCTTCACGGGTCTCACCCTGTCCACCGGACGACACCGCGGATGGATCGCCGTCGCGGTCATCGTCCTTCTCTGGGCTTGCTTCACCGTCTACATGAAGCGGACGAAGAAGGAGCGGCCTTAGCGGCCTCAGCTCCTCGCGGGGCGCAGTTCGATGTCCTGTTGGTCGGTCGCGGCGATGGCCGGCATGGGCAGGCCGCCGCGGGTGTTGAGGTGCATCAACGTCGCCTCGACCTCGGCGGCTCCAGGCTTCAGGGCCCCGTGTCCGGGCTTCTCGTGGTTCACCCAGGTGTGCTCGGCGCCGTCGCACCGTGCTGCCGTGCCGCCGATGCCGTGCCGCTCCCCGCCCTGTCGCACCGTGGAGGACACGAACACCGGCCCCGGGCCGGGGCGCGGCGCGCAGCGGTACGTTCCGGAGACCGTGACCGTTCCGTCCCTGGAAACGGTTCCCGTCGCGTCAACGGAAACCGACGCGAATCCCAACGCACTTGCCGGACCCGTAACTCCCGCCAACAACGCCGCACCGACCACGCCGGCGGCACCAAGCCTTCCTCGCACTGACACAGTTCCTCTCCCTAGGCATTTCGCCGCGCCCGCCGTCCAGGCCTGGCGCACGCGCTGCCCAACGCCCCGCCCCGCATAACGACACGCTGCTCCGGGCCAATGCCCCCGACTGGATGCGTGCGGCGGTCGACGCCGAGCGGCAGGTGCGGTCGCCTGTTCGTCGGGTACGCCCCGTTGGGCCCGTGGGCCCTGTTCCGAAGCCGGCGTTTCAGAGAGCCTCCTCTGCATCGCCCGGAACGAGGTGTAGTTCAGCTTGGCGGAATGCAGGCACCTGGGAGCGGCGCACGCCGTATCCGGCCGAACCATAAGGGGTTTCCGGTGGCAGTCACGGAATTCGCCCAGAAGCCCCCCGCCGAGGAATGCCGGGCCGCCCGTACCCCCGACGGCCCGCCCCGTCCCCTTCCGCTCGTGCTCCACGGTGTGCTGCCTCTCCTTGCGCCGCGCCCTGCCGGACGGGGTTCGCCCCGGGCGGACTCGCGCGGTCCCGCCCGGGAAACCCCCACCTGTATGCACGCTCGAACGGACGGGCCCGTTCTCGCATTCCAGAGCGGCAGCTCACCTATGCCTCACCCATGTCTCACCGATGTCTCATTGGACGCTCACTCGGAGAGAGCAGGCCCCCGGAGGTCACGGCTCCGCTCGTGACCGTTCGACGCCGGAACCTTGCCGCAGAACTCGGCCTCGATCACGTCGGTGTACATCGAGCCGTCGCGCAGCCAGTCGCCGTTGATGTTGAAGGTCAGCTGGTGCTTGCCGTCCGCCGTGCCAACCATCGCCGACAGCGAGCCGTTGGTGCGGCCGCTCTTGCCCACCACCTGCACGCCGCAGGACAGCTTGGCGAACTCGACGCCGAGCCCGTACCCGAGCACCTCACCGTCCGGCACTTCGGCGAGCATCTCCTTCATCTGGGCCTTCGGCAGCAACTTGCCCTGCATCAGGGCTCGTTGGAAACGGTTGAGGTCGCCGGTGGTGGAGATGACGTCGCCCGCGGCGCCGAGCCACGTCATGTTCTGTTCGGTGGCGTCGACCACCTCGGCGTCGGGGGCCTTCTGGTGGAGGCGGGAGTACCCGACCGGATGCGGGTTCGGCATCTGGGGCGCCGTGCCGGGAAACGAGGTCTCGCGCAGCTTCAGCGGGCGCAGGATCCGGCGGGTGACCTCCTGTGCGTAGCCGCGGCCCGTCGCCTTCTCGATGACCATTCCGGCGATCACGTAATTGGTGTTCGAATACTTGGGTGCCTTCTCCGGCTGGGGGTAGGGCGCCTGCTTCAGTCCGGCCGCCACGAGCTCTTCGGGCGTGTAGGTGTCGTGCTGGTGCTGCGGAAAGCCGGGCCCCGCGGAGTTGTGGGAAATGGTGGGGTCGTCGGTGTAATTGGCAATGCCACTGGTGTGGTTGAGCAACTGACGCAGTGTGATCTTGCTGCCGTCGTACCCGTTGCCTCGCACCAGGCCCGGCAGCCATGTCTCGACGGTGTCGTCCATGCTCAGCTTCCCTTCCGCCTCCAGTTGGAGCAGGACGGTCGCGATGAAGGTCTTGGTGATGCTGCCCCCGCGGAAGTGATCGGCGGCCGACCGCTCGCGCCCCGTGCCGACGTCGGCGTGTCCGGCCGTACCGAACCAACTCCCCTTGCCGTCGCGGGCCTTGGCGGCGACGCCGGGCAGCTCGCCGTCCTCGACCAGTGCCCTCAGGGCGGCCTTGGTCGCCTCGTGGCCCCGGTCCGCCCGCTCCGTCGCGTGGGCCGAGGGAGCGGTGGCGACCGCTCCCAGCAGTGCGGCGACCGCGATCGCGAGGGACGTCGTACGTGCAGCGGCTCTGCGCTCCATGGGTGTTGCCTCCAGGTCGTCGTCTCCCAGGGGCGAGATGTGCCCCTGTGCTGCGTGTGACGTCGGCCCAGACCGCGCGGTTGACCATGGAGGCAAGAACGGGACCGTGGTACTACGCGAAGAGGACCAGGGGACCATCGGATTCCGCCGCGTCGTACCGGGGTCCGATGCCGAGGCCCCCTCTTGACCTCGGTGGTCCCTGCCACTACTTTTCGGTAATCGTCCGACCCATGACCAGCGAAAGGAGGCGACCAGCGGATGTACACCAGCTCTGATCTCGGTCGCCTCGCCCAGTGCACGGCCTGGGTGCCCGGTCGGATCGCGCACGGCTGCTGAGCACGCCGTCCTGATGTGCCGTCGTGGCACACCCCGGGGTTTCCCGCCCCCTTTTTTCCGGTACGTCGCTGTCACGTGCCGTTTCGCGCCCGTTCCTTGGACCGCGCACGCTGCTTCGACCCGGCGCGTCCGAACACAGAAAGCTGCCTGACATTGGCGAACATCATGCATCGACCGATCGCGCACCGAAACGGAACCCAGTCATGACGGCGGCGCGGATCACGGTCAACGGGAAAGAGACCCCCATCGCTCCGGCCGCACCCCACACCACGGTGCTGGAGTACCTGCGCGACCGCGGCCTGACCGGCACCAAGGAGGGCTGCGCCGAGGGAGAATGCGGCGCTTGTTCGGTCCTGGTGGCCCGTCCCGGCGTCGCCAAGCCCACCGACTGGGTGGCGGTCAACTCCTGCCTGGTCCCGGTCGCGGCACTCGACGGACAGGAGATCATCACCTCCGAAGGCCTCGCCACCGTCGACGAGCCCGGCGCGCCGCCTTCGCTGCACCCGGTGCAGGAGGAGATGGCCGTCCGCGGTGGCTCCCAATGCGGTTACTGCACACCAGGGTTCGTCTGCAGCATGGCCGCCGAGTACTACCGCCCGGACCGCTGCGCGCACGCGGATACGGTCGGGACCCCGGACTCGACCGAGGCCGCAGGCCCGACCGACCACGCCGCCGAAGCCGCACACGCCGACGCCGACGCCGAGCACGGCCCCAACGGTTTCGATCTGCACGCGCTGAGTGGCAACCTGTGCCGCTGCACCGGCTACCGCCCGATCCGCGATGCCGCCTTCGCCGTCGGAGCGCCCACCGACGAGGACCCGCTCGCGCGGCGCCGCGAGCAGTCACCGCCCGCGCCGGTGGCCACCGAATACGCCCTGGGCGACCGGGTGTTCCTGCGCAGGAACACCCTCGCCGAGACGCTGCAGCTGCTGCGCGAACGGCCCGACGGCGTCGTGGTCGCCGGGTCCACCGACTGGGGCGTGGAGGTGAACATCCGCTCCCGGCGCGCGGATTGCGTGATCGCCGTCGACCGGCTGCCCGAAATGCGCGAGCTGCGGGTCGAGGCCGACTCCCTCGTGATCGGGGCGGCGCTGACGCTCACCGAGATCGAGCGCCGTCTCGACGGCGACGTGCCGCTCCTCGCGGAGCTGTTCCCGCAGTTCGCCTCCCGGCTCATCCGTAACGGCGCGACCCTCGGCGGCAATCTGGGGACCGGATCGCCCATCGGTGACAGCCCGCCGGTGCTGCTCGCCCTGGAGGCCTCGGTGATCCTCGCCGACGCCGACGGCGAGCGGGAGGTGCCGCTCGCCGAGTACTTCACCGGGTACCGGCAGAGCGTGCGCCGCCCCGGGGAGCTGATCCGCGCGGTGCGCGTACCGCGGCCGCTGTCACCGGTCGTCGCCTTCCACAAGATCGCCAAACGGCGTTTCGACGACATCTCCAGCGTGGCGGTAGCTCTCGCGCTCGACATCGAGGACGGGATCGTACGCAAGGCACGGATCGGTCTGGGAGGTGTGGCCGCCACCCCGATCCGCGCCCTCGCCACCGAGGCGGCCCTGGAAGGCGCGCCGTGGTCGGCGGAGACTGTGGAGGAGGCGGCCCGGGTGCTGCGGGGCGAGGGCACGCCGATGGACGACCATCGCGCCAGCGCCCTCTACCGTTCCGCGATGCTCGGCCAGAGCCTGTTGAAGCTGCACGCACGGACCACCGAGGCGGTGTCGTCATGAGTCATCTGTCCCAGCGCCCCGAGAAGCCGGTCGTCGGCGTCTCGATGCCGCACGAGAGTGCCGCCCTGCACGTCACCGGCGCCGCGCTCTACACCGACGACCTGGTCGCCCGCACCAAGGACGTGCTGCACGCGTACCCGGTGCAGGTCATGAAGGCGCACGGCCGGGTCACCGCGGTGCGCACCGAGCCGGCGCTCGCCGTACCCGGTGTGGTCCGCGTGCTGACCGGTGCCGACGTGCCCGGTGTCAACGACGCCGGGATGAAGCACGACGAGCCGCTGTTCCCCGACGAGATCATGTTCTACGGCCACGCGGTCGCCTGGGTGCTCGGGGAGACCCTGGAGGCCGCCCGGCTCGGTGCGGCGGCCGTGGAGGTGGAGCTCGACGAACTGCCTTCGCTGGTCACGTTGCAGGACGCGATGGCGGCGGACAGTTTCCACGGCGCCCGGCCGCAGATGGTGACCGGTGACGTGGACGCCGGATTCGCCGACTCGGCACACGTGTTCACCGGGGAGATCCAGTTCTCCGACCAGGAGCACTTCTACCTGGAGACGCACGCGGCGCTCGCCCATATCGACGAGGGCGGGCAGGTGTTCGTGCAGAGCAGCACCCAACACCCGTCCGAGACCCAGGAGATCGTCGCCCACGTGCTCGGTCTGCACAGTCACGAGGTGACCGTGCAGTGTCTGCGGATGGGCGGCGGTTTCGGCGGCAAGGAGATGCAGCCGCACGGGTTCGCGGCCGTCGCCGCGCTCGGTGCCCGGCTGACCGGCCGGCCCGTCCGGCTGCGCCTCAACCGGACCCAGGACCTGACCATGTCCGGCAAGCGGCACGGCTTCCACGCCCGGTGGCGGATCGGCTTCGACGCGGACGGGCGCATCCGGGCCCTGGACGCGACCCTGACCGCGGACGGCGGCTGGAGCCTGGACCTGTCGGAGCCGGTGGTGGCCCGCGCCCTGTGCCACATCGACAACACGTACTGGATTCCCAACGCGCGCATCTCCGGCCGCATCGCCAGGACCAACAAGGTCTCCAACACCGCGTTCCGCGGCTTCGGCGGGCCCCAGGGCATGCTGGTGATCGAGGACATCATGGGCCGCTGCGCTCCGCTGCTCGGCCTGGACCCGATGGACCTGCGGGAGCGCAACTTCTACCAGCGCGGCCAGTCGACGCCGTACGGCCAGCAGGTCGTGCAGCCCGAACGGATCGCCGCCGTCTGGCAGCAGGTGCGGGAGAACGGGGACGTCACCGAGCGCAAGCGGCAGATCGCCGCCTTCAACGCCGCGCATCCGCACACCAAGCGGGCGCTCGCGGTCACCGGCCTCAAGTTCGGCATCTCGTTCAACCTCACCGCCTTCAACCAGGGCGGCGCGCTGGTCCTGATCTACAAGGACGGCTCGGTCCTGATCAACCACGGCGGCACCGAGATGGGGCAGGGCCTGCACACCAAGATGCTGCAGGTGGCCGCGACCACACTGGGCGTCCCGCTGCACAAGGTGCGCCTCGCTCCGACGCGGACCGACAAGGTGCCCAACACCTCCGCCACCGCCGCCAGCGCCGGGGCGGACCTCAACGGCGCGGCGGTGAAGAACGCCTGCGAGCAGCTGCGCGAGCGGCTGCTTCAGGTGGCCGGCACCCAGTTGGGGTCGAGCGCGTCGGACGTACGGATCGTCGAGGGCGTCGCGCGCGCCCTGGGCAGCGACACCGAGCTGGCCTGGGACGACCTGGTGCGTACCGCGTACTTCCAGCGGGTGCAGCTGTCGGCGGCGGGCTTCTACCGGACGGAGGGGCTGCACTGGGACGCGAAGGCGTTCCGGGGTACGCCGTTCAAGTACTTCGCCCACGGCGCCGCGGCGGCCGAGGTCGAGGTGGACGGCTTCACCGGCGCGTACCGCATCCGGCGTGTCGACATCGTCCACGACGTCGGCGACAGCCTGTCCCCGTTGATCGACATCGGCCAGGTCGAGGGTGGTTTCGTGCAGGGCGCGGGCTGGCTGACCCTGGAGGACCTGCGCTGGGACACCGGTGACGGGGCAGGTCGGGGCCGTCTTCTCACCCAGGCGGCGAGCACGTACAAGCTGCCGAGCTTCTCGGAGATGCCCGAGGAGTTCAACGTCACCCTCTTGGAACACGCCGCCGAGGAGGGCGCGGTGTACGGCTCGAAGGCGGTGGGCGAGCCTCCGCTGATGCTGGCGTTCTCGGTGCGTGAGGCGTTGCGTCAGGCGGCCGCGGCCTTCGGTCCGAGCGGCGCGGCCGTGGAGCTGGCGTCGCCCGCGACGCCGGAGGCGGTGTTCTGGGCGGTGCAGGCCGCTCGGGAGGGCGCGGCCAACGATGCTGCGGCGGGCTCCGGTGCCTCGGTGGACTCCGGTGCCTCGGTGGACTCCGGTGCCGATGCTTCCTCGAACGGTCACGCGCGCGACGGGATCGTCGCGGGCGGCGCCCGCCCCGCCGGCACGGAAGCGTTGAGCGGTGCCTGACATGACATGGGTCGCCGCGGTCGCGCGGTTGCGAGCACGCAGGGAGTCCGGCGTGCTGGTGACCGTGGCGACCGTGCGCGGCCATGCCCCGCGCGAGGCCGGTGCGAAGCTCGTCGTGGGGCGGAGCGAGACATGGGGCTCGATCGGCGGCGGCAACGTCGAGGCCGTCGCGATCGACCGGGCCCGGGAGATGATCGAAGCGGCCAAGCCGGAGCCGGAGTTGGTCGACTTCGCCCTGAACGACAAGGTCACCAATCGGCACGGTGTGCAGTGCTGCGGCGGCACAGTCTCGGTGCTGCTCGAACCGCTGCCGGTCGTACGGGCGGTCGCGGTCTTCGGCGTCGGACACGTCGGCCTCGAACTGGCGCGCGTCCTGGCCCGTCAGGACCTCGACCTCCATCTGGTCGACAGCCGGTCCGACATGCTCGCCAAGAAGCGGCTCGACGTGCTCGCGGACGCGCTGGCGCAGGTGCACACGCACCACACGCCGCTGCTGCCGGAGGAGGTGCTCGAAGAGCTGCCGCCCGGCACCCACGTCCTGATCATGACCCACGATCACGCCGAGGACGCCGCTCTGTGCGACGCGGCCCTGCGCGCCACGCATCTCGGTTCCATCGGGCTGATCGGGTCGGCGGCCAAGTGGGCGCGGTTCCGCAAGCGCCTGGCGACCGAGGGAGGTCATGACGAGGCCACCATCGACCGGATCAAGACACCGATCGGTCTCGCCGACATCACCGGCAAGGATCCCGCCACCATCGCCGTCAGCGTGGCGGCTGACCTGCTGCGCATGTTCGAGACCCAGGGGAACTGACTCCCCGCGTCGAACGCCCCGCTTCGGAGTCACTCCGTCGCGTACGCCGATGAGCCCAGGTCGATCTCCCTGACACCGTCGAGTTCCGCGAGGTCGGCCACGAGGGCGTGGATGTCCGGTGAGCCCGCCAGTCTCAGCCGGGCCGAGGTCACGCCCGTTGACGCCTCGCCACGCAGCACGCGGACGGCGTCCACCCGGAAGCCCGCCGCGGTCGACAACTCCAGGACGCGGCCGAGCGATCCGTGTGCGGTGTCGTAGGCCACGGTGAGTTCCAGGGTCTCCGGGCGGGGCTTGAGCGGGGATCCGGTCCGTCAGGTGCGGCAGGCCCCGCACGACGAGGAAGTGCACCGCTGTCGCCGCGGCGGCGAGCAGGGGCAGACCTCCGCCGCACGCCATGCCGATGCCGCAGGTCAGCCAGATGGTCGCCGCCGTGGTGAGTCCCCGTACGGCGTCCCGTTTGACGAAGATGAGCCCGCCGCCGATGAAGCCGTTCCCGGAGACGATCTGGGCGGCGACCCGCGACGGATCGAAGGACACGCCCGCGAGCCCGTCCGCGCCCGCGAATCCGTGTATGGAGACTTCCATGAACAGCGCGCTGCCCACGCCCACCAGCATGTGCGTGCGCATGCCCGCGCTCCGCTGCCGGGCCTCGCGTTCGACTCCGATCAGCAAGGACAGCAGGAGGGCGAGTCCGAGCTCGGCGAACTGACGGGCGCCCTGCCCCGCGCTCATGTCGAAGAGGGGGGCGGCGCTTGACCACGGCACTTCACCGGTCGGCAACATGTCGCGATTATTCCCTCCGGCCCCACCGCGACGTGCACAGCCCCCTGTGCGGCCGGCCCGCTAATGCGCCACGCGGTAGCGGAAGTAGCCGATCTTCGAGGTCAGCGCGCGGGTCTCGACGAGTTCGAGGTCCACGTGGCGCTCGTGGCGCGGGAAGAACGGAGTGCCGCCGCCGACCAGTACGGGGTAGACCCTGGCCCGGTACTCGTCGATGAGGTCCGCCGCGGCCGCTTCGGCGGCGAGCTCCGCGCCGCCGATCGCGATGTTCCCCTCCCGCGGCTCGGCCCGCAGCCGCTCGATCTCTTCCTTCAGGCTGCCGGTGGCCAGCTGGGTGTTGCCCCGCACCTCCGTCAGGGTGGTGGAGAACACCACCTTGGGAAGCGCCCGCCAGATCTCGGCGAACTCGGACGTCAAGTGGTCATCGAGGCCGGGCACCTGGTCGGCGGTCTCCCAGTACAGCATCGACTCGTACAGCCGCCGCCCCAGCAGGTGGACGCCGGCCTCTCGTACCTCGTCGGTGGAGAAGCGGAAGACCTCCGCGTCCGGTGCCGACCAGTTGAAGCCGCCGTCAGGACCGACGATGTAGCCGTCGAGCGAGATGCTCAGTGAATAGGTCACCTTGCGCATCAGAACCCCTCCTCGTCCACGAGTTCGACACTACGACTGCCGGGTGTCACAGAACTCATCGTTGGCGTCGCGGCCCCGTTTCCGAGTCGCCCGCGAATCCCGCATCGCGGAACTTTAATTCCGAACCATGGGCTGGATCTCATCTGTCGACGGTGCTGTAACCGGCGGTATAACGCCGCAATGACCTCTCAGAAACCACTGCGCCTCAACCGTCGCAGCCTCCTCGCCGGAGCCGGCGGTCTCTCGCTGGCAGCCGTCTCCAAGAGCACCGGACCGGCGTCCGCCGCGCCCGATCGCCGAGGACGGACCACCCTGCTCAAGAACGCCGCGCTCGTCCTGACGATGGACCCGCGAATCGGTGACGGGGAGCTCGGCCTCCTCGAAGGCGCCGACGTCCTGTTGCGGCACGGCACCGTCGCGGCCGTCGGCAAGCACCTGGAGGCGCCGCGCGGCGCCCGGGTGCGGGACGTCTCGGGCCGGTTCGTGATGCCCGGGTTCGTGGACATCCACAACCATCTGTGGCAGTCCAGCATCCGGGGCGGCTGCTCGGATCAGGACGTGGCCGGCTGGCTGAAGACGTGCAACCGCCCGACGCTGCCCAAGATCGATCCGTCGGACATGTACGCCTTCGTGCACCTGGCCGCGCTCGACGCCCTCCAGGCCGGGGTGACCACGCTGGTCGACTGGGTGCACGCCATCCCGTACGCGACGAGCGAGCGCTATGTGCAGGCGCTGGACGACGCGGGGCTGCGCTTCGTCTACGCCATGGCCGCCTTCGAGGGAGCGGAGGAGCAGGTCCGGACCGTCAAGGAGAGACTCCTGGACCCGCTGCCGCTGGCCTCCGCCCAGATCGCGGTGCACGCGCGCAGGGCGGGCATCGCGTCACTGCGGGCCTCCTGGAAACAGGCCAAGGACCTGGGGCTGATGCTCAACTCACACGTACTGGAGCACCGCACCGACCGCGACGACGAGCAGATACAGACCCTGCGCGAGATCGGCGCCCTCGGCCCCGACCTGCTCATGAACCACGCCATCCACCTCACCCGCGAGGAGATCGCGCTCCTCGGCGACCGCGACGTGCGGGTGGCGCACTGCCCGTTGAGCAACATGCGCCTCGCCTCGGGCATCATGCCGCTGCCGAAACTGCACAAGGCCGGCGTCAAGGCGGGCCTGGGCCATGACGGCGGGACCAACGACACCTCGGACATGTTCGCCCTGATGAAGGCCGCCGTCGGCCTCCAGCGGGCGCTGCACGAGGACCCGGGGATCCACCCGACGCTCCCTGCCGTCCTCCGCATGGCCACGACCGGCGGCGCCGAGGCCATCGGCATGGCCGACCAGGTGGGCTCGTTGACCCCCGGCAAACGCGCCGACGTCCTCGTCCTCGATCCCGGGACCCTCAACTTCGCGCCCCGTTTCGACTGGACGAGCCAGATCGTCCTCAACGGCCAGCCGCCCAACATCACCGACGTGTACGTGGACGGCAGACCGCGCAAGACCGACGGCGCGTTGGTGGGGGTGAACCCCGACAAGGTCGTCCACGCCGCGGAAGAAGCGGCGGCGCACCTGCCCGCCACCAGCTGACCGCACCGATCAGCCACGTCCGCGGGCCACGCGCGGTGACACGTTCAGCGCGTGCGCGGTAGTGCGGTCTCCAGGAGAACTTCCGCCGCCGCCCTCGCGTGCCGTCCGTAGTCCGCGTCGCCGAGCACCATGGCGCGGCTGGCGGCACCGTCGGCGAGGGTGACCAGCTGCTCGGCGAGTGCGGCGGGCTCGCGGCAGCCCAGTTCCGTCACCAGCACCGTGACGAGCCGCACCATCAGCAGCTTCTGTTCGCGGGCGTAGGAGTGCACGTCGCTGTGCGGATCGGGGAATTCCGCGGCGGCGTCGATGAACGGGCAGCCGCGCACCGGATTCGCCTCCGGTGCGGGTTGGAGGAAGAGTCCCATGATCCGCTCGCGCGGCGGGACGTCCTCGCGGGTCAGCACGCTCTCCAGCGTGTGCCCCGCCGAGGTCAGGTCCTGGAGATAGGCCATGACCAGGTCGTTCTTGGTCCGGAAGTGGACATAGAGGGTGCGCTTGGACACCGGCGCCCGCTCCGCGACCTGCTCCATGCCGGTCGCGTTGATCCCCTGGGCGGCGAACAGTTGGGCGGCGGCGGCCAGGATGCGCTCGCGTCCGCCGCGCCCCTGCCGTCGGGACGTCGCAGGCACTGTAGTCATGCGGGAAGTATACGTCCACGTTTACTTAAGCGAGGCTCGGACACTAGGATCCCTACAAGTAAACGACAGCGTTTACTTACGAATCCTTGAGGAGCGTTCTGTGAGTGCACCGGTCTCCACCGAACTGAGTGACTACGCGGAGAAGTTGATACGCGGCCGCCACGCGACACGCGCCTTCCGCCCGGAAGCCGTGCCGGAGGACACCGTGCGCGCGATCTTCTCCCTGGCCGGTGCAGCGCCGTCCAACTCCAACGCGCAGCCCTGGCGCGTCGAGGTCACGGGCGGCGCGCGGCACGCACGTCTGGCACACGCCCTGCGGTCGGCCCACGCCGAGCAGCGCGTCTCGGCCGACTTCCCCTACTCCGAGGACATGTACGCGCCCGTCCACCAGGAGCGGCGGGCCGCGTTCGGCGCCGGCCTCTACTCGGCGTTGGGCATCGGCCCCGACGACCACGCGGCGCGCGCGGCCTACGACGCGCAGAGCCTCGGCTTCTACGGCGCTCCGCATGCGGCGTTCCTGTTCGTCACCGGAGACGGCGGGCCGCGCCTGGCCGCCGACGTCGGCGCCTATATGCAGACGCTGCTCCTGGCCATGACCGCGTACGGCGTGGACAGTTGCCCGCAGGGTCTGTTGAGCTTCTACGGCGACACCATCCGTGCCGAACTCGGGACCACGGAAGGGAAGTTGCTCATGGGGATCTCGTTCGGTTACGCCGACGCGAGCGCGCCGGTGAACCGGGTCGTCACTGAGCGGGCCGCCCTGGAGTCGACCACGGCGTTCCACGCTTAGCGGCTTCTACCCAGCGGCTTCTGCCGAACACCGGCCCCGGCCCCGGCCCGGGAAGGACGCGCTTTGCCGCGACGGACAGGTGAGTCGGCACCGTTGCGGACCAGCACTCCTGCGGCTCCGTACGTGCGCGTAATGCCGGGCCGCGCGAAGATCGTCAAAACGCCGATGTGTCTTGTGGGCCGCTTCGGCGGGCTGCGACCATCCCGGCATGGAATCGCGAACAGTCGGAATACCCGAGGTGGCAGGCACCGAGCAGGTGGCCGTCGTGATCGATGTGATGCGGGCGTTCACCACCGCCGCATGGGTTTTCCACCGTGGGGCGGAGAAGATCGTTCTCGCGGCGGACCAGGAAGAGGCGCTGGCGATCAAGGCGCGCCACCCTGGCTGGCTCGCACTCAAGGACGGGGCGCCGGCCAGCGGATTCGACCTGGTCAACTCCCCGGGCGTAATCCGCGAGGCCGAGTTGACCGGCCGTACCGTCGTCCAGAAGACCACTGCGGGGACGGTCGGGGCGTTGGCGGTCGTCGAGGCGAAGTTGGCACTGTGCGCCAGTTTCGCCGTGGCCGGTGCGACGGCCCGTGCGCTGGCGGATTCCGGTGCCGACGCGGTGACCTTCGTGGCCACCGGCGAGGACGGCCGCGCCGACGAGGATCTGGCCTGCGCGGACTATCTGGACCGCGTCCTGGCCGGGGAGCGTCCCGACCCGGCCCCCTATCAGCACCGCGCCCGCACCTCCCTCGCCGCGGACGAGCTGCGCGGCGGGCAACGCCGAGGCGCTCACCCCGACGACGTCGAGCTGTGCTTGGAGGTGGACCGGTTCGACTTCGCCATGCGGGTCGGGCTTGAGGAGGGGCTGGCCGTGCTGCGGCCGTTCCGGCCCCGGCCGGATGTGGTGCCGCACCCCGACTCTCACCCTCCACTTTAGGGTCACACTTACGTCTAGTGGAGGGTGAGAGTCACGGCCCGTGAGCGCGTACGACTGAAGGGCCTGGACTATCCGTTGTGCGCCTCGAACTCGGTCGCCAGCGCCTCTTGGGTGGCCGCCCACGACGCCAGGAGTGCCAGATTGTCAGCGGTCGGTGTGCCCGCGGGTGCGGTGTAGACGATGAGGTGCAGGCCGGGTTCGGCGGGCAGCTCCAGGGACTCGACGTCCAGGTCGAGCCGGCCCACGATCGGATGGCGCACGCGCTTGCGGCCGGACCGGTGCAGCCGTACGTCCTGGGATGCCCACCGCTGCCGAAACAGCTCACTGCATGTCGACAGTTCGCCGACCAGGGTGATCAGCTCCTCGTCGTGCGGATCGCGGCCGGCTTCCATGCGTAGCTTCCCGGCCAGGTCACCGGCGATTCGGTCGTAGTCGACAAAGAAGTCACTGGCCGCCTCGGGGTTCAGATAGACGAACCGCGCTGTGTTCGCGGGCCGTCGCGGGTCGGCCAGCACTGGTGAGTACAGCGCGCGACCGAGTTGATTCATGGCGAGCACGTCATACCGTCCGTTACCGATCCAGGCCGGCGCGTCGGAGATCGCATCGAGCACCTGCTGCAACGCCGAGCGCACCGTCGCGGCAGACCTGCGCCGACGTGGGCCGCTGGGCGCCCCGGAGCGACGCGCGAGGCGGAACAGGTGGTCGCGCTCGGCCGCGTCGAGTTGCAGGGCAGCGGCCAACGCCTCGAGCACGCCGTCGGAGGCACCGGCGAGGCTGCCGCGTTCCATGCGCACGTAGTAGTCGACCGATACCCCGGCCAGTAGTGCTACTTCTTCGCGGCGCAGACCTTTGACCCGACGGTTGCTGCCGTAAGCGGGCAGGCCTGCCCGCTCGGGTGTGATGCGCGCGCGACGCGAGCTGAGGAACTCCCTGATCTCGGTGCGTTGATCCATCGTGGCCATCCCCTCACCGTAAGCCCGTCCCGCGTTCTAGGGGGTACCTGATTTCTAGGGGCACCCGATTCCTAGGGGGTACCCGATGCGGTCGTCGCGGTGCCGCCGTCCACGGGGATGATGGCGCCCGTGAGGTAGGCCCCGGCACGGCTGGCCAGAAACACGGCGACACCCGCCATGTCGTCGTCACGGCCGAGCCGACGCAGAGGGGTCGCCGCCGCGATCGTGTCGCCGATGGCGTCGAGCGTGGCCGCCATCATCTGCGACGGGAACACGCCCGGTGCCACCGCGTTCACCGTGACGTGTTGAGGGCCCAGCTCCCTGGCCAGCACGCGGGTCAGTTGATGGAGTGCTGCCTTGCTGCTGGCGTACGAGTAGTTGGGCGCCTGGGCGACGTGGATGGCGGCGATGCTGCCGATGTTGATGATCCGCGCGGGATCGTCGGTGGTGCCCGCCTTGCGCAGTGCGGGAAGCAGTGCCTGCACGAGCCAGAACGGTGACTTGAGGTTGAGGTCGAGCACGGTGTCCCAGGCCTCGTCAGGGAACGTCTCCAGCGGCTCGCGCCACATCGCTCCCGCGTTGTTGACGAGGATGTCCAGGCGTTCCGAGTCGGCCGTGACGAGATCAGCGAGGCGCTCACACTCGTCGCGCCTGGACAGGTCGGCGGGAATTGCCCGAACGTCGCCGAATTCGGATAGCAGCTGCTGTGCCTCCGCGCACGCGTCTTCCTTGCGTGAGCTGATGACGACGCGGGCGCCCGCCTGGAGAAGGCCGCGCGCGATCATCAGCCCGATTCCCCTGGTACCGCCAGTGACAAGGGCGTATTTCCCCCTCAGATCGAAAAGCTCTGCGTGAGTGGTGAATTGGTTGTCCGCCATTGGTATCCGTCCCATCTGTCGCGGAAGAATGCGCCGACACGGTCGCGCAGTGCGTTTCCATGGGGTGTTGTCGGCGCTTTCGCATCAACAGGTTGGCAGGCGGTTTGGACGTCTGGGAGATCCTGGTGATCCAGGTACTCCGAGAACCCCCTTGCCTGGTGCGGCGATCGGCTGCGCGGGTCAGGCCGCTCTTTGCGCCGCGTCGTGCAGGTGCTTGACCATCCAGAACTCCTCGACGCGTGTACCTTCCCCGGTCATCGCCGTGACCAAGGAGTTGAGGATGTCCGGGAGGCCGTCTGCCGGGGTGGGCAGACGGGCGGCCACGCACTGGGCCAGGACACCGAAGACGATGGCCTGCCGGAAGACGAGGTGGGAGGGACGTTCCCACTCGGGTTCGAAGTCTTCCGGCTCGCCGATCAGTAGGGCCCGAGCCCGGAGCAGTGCCTGGTCGTGTGCGGCAGTGAGGTCCTCGCGCAGCCGCACTCTCGCGTCGGCCGGGATGATGGCGGCCGCGAGTGCTGCCGCGGCCAGGGGGTGTTCGCGTAGTCCGGCGTGGGCGAGGGCCAGGTCCAGGGCGTGGCGCCGCATCGGCCTCAGCAGCGAGGGTCCCAGGTCAGCCAGATAGCTGGTGAAGGGCTCCCGCCTGAGCAGGGGCGAGTCGACGAGTCCCTGCCCCAGCAGGTATTCCGGCACCCGCGTGATCTTCACGGCGCGGTGCGGGCCACGTGCCCAGGCGCCGTCGAATCGCGCACCGGTCGCGCGCTCGACGGCCGCGAGGCCGGTGCCCCACAGGTTGTCGTCTTCCAGGTTCAGGCCTTGCAGCAGGGGCTGCCAGGCTTCGGGGTGCGAGCCGAATACGTCCTCGGGCACGAGCATTTCGAATGCGGAGGCGATCAGTCCGTCCTCGGCCAGGCTCAGTTGGGAGACCGCATTGACGTTCCAGTAGGCGCTGGCGGTGCGGCCGTGCCGGGAGAGCGGGCGCAGCACCTCTTCGCGAGACCCTTGATGGTTGCAGTTCTCCACGACGACTACCGCCGGTCCTGACCGGGAGACCAGGATGAGGTCGCTGTCGTAGTGGTCGCGCAGTTCCTCCAGCGGCAGGAGGCAGCTCTGCTCGGGGTCGCCGCCGAAGAGACGGATGACGGCGTCCTCGTCTCCACCGTGCACGGCTGTGAACGTGGCCGCCTGCTCAAGTCCCAGATCGGCGAGGAGGCGCTGAAGGTACTGGGGTGAGGTCATGCGGGGATTGTCGTCTCCGCCCCTGACAGTCGTGGCCCGAACGCAGCGGGAACGCGGCCTCGGCTGAAATGTGGGGCCGTCCTCAGGTGCCCCGTACAGGTCACATGACGCCGTCGAGGAGCGCGTCCAGAAGTACCGGATAGGCGCTGTGCGTCATCCGGCTCGCCAACAGCTGCGCAGTCGCGGCGATGTGCGGGTGGGTCCGGGCGGGTAGCTGGGCGTACGTCGAGTTCCACATCTCCTCGTCCGCCCGGCGTGCCTCGTCCGTGAGCGTCAGTGCCCCGGCGTCCAGGGCGGCGAAGGCCAGGGTGAGGTCGATGAAGGCGTGGTAGATGCGAACCACGTCGGGGGCGGCGAATCCCTCGTCGCGCAGAATGCCGAGGATGCGCTCGTCGACCTCGATCTCCTTCGGGCGGCCGCTGACGCGGCTCGCGGTCAGCACCGCGGCCTGCGGATGTGCCAGGTAGGAGGCGTGGATGGCCAGGCCGAGGGCGCGCAGGTCGGCGCGCCACTCCCCCGTGACCGCCCAGTCGTCCAGCGCACGCCCCATCAGTTCCTCGCCGATGGCCCTGACCAGGTCGTCCAGGCCGGCGAAGTACCGGTAGAGGGTGCTCGGATCGGCGCCGAGGGCCGCGCCCAGTCGGCGCACGGTCAGGCCCGTGGGGACGAAAGGTGAGTGACATGCGGGTACTACTCGTAGGTGCGGGCGGAGTCGGCACGGCCATCACGCGGATCGCGGCTCGGCGGGACTTTCTGTCCCACATGGTCGTCGCCGACTTCGACCTCGCCCGTGCGGAGTCGGCCGTCGACGCGCTCAAGCAGCACGAGGGCCGTTTCAGCTCGCTCCGTCTGGACGCGTCCGACCAGGCCGCGGTGCGGCGCACGCTCGTCGAGGAACGCTGTGACGTCCTGGTCAACGCGACCGACCCGCGTTTCGTGATGCCGCTGTTCGGCGCCGCTCTCGCCGCGGGCACGCACTATCTGGACATGGCGATGTCCCTGTCCGCGCCGCACGCCTCGCGCCCGCACGAGGAGTGCGGGGTCAAGCTCGGCGACAGGCAGTTCGAGCAGACCGGGGACTGGGAGCGGTCGGGGCGCCTGGCCCTGGTCGGCATGGGCGTCGAGCCGGGGCTCTCGGACGTCTTCGCGCGGTACGCGGCGGATGAGCTCTTCGACGACATCGAGGAGATCGGGGTACGTGACGGGGCCAACCTCACGGTCGCCGGTTACGACTTCGCGCCTTCCTTCAGCATCTGGACCACCATCGAGGAGTGCCTCAACCCGCCGGTCGTCTACGAGAAGGACCGCGGCTGGTTCACCACGGCGCCCTTCAGCGAACCGGAGGTCTTCGAGTTCCCCGCGGGGATCGGCCCGGTGGAGTGCGTGAACGTCGAGCACGAGGAGGTGCTGCTGATACCGCGCTGGGTCGACGCGGGCCGGGTGACGTTCAAGTACGGCCTGGGCGACGACTTCATCGCCAAGCTCAGGACCCTCCACGAACTGGGGCTCGACTCGACCGCCAAGGTCACCGTCCCCGGTGCGGACGGGCCGGTCGAGGTCTCCCCGCGCGACGTGGTCGCCGCCTGCCTTCCCGACCCGGCCGCGCTGGGCGACCGTATGACCGGCAAGACCTGTGCGGGCACCTGGGTCAAGGGAACCAAGGACGGCTCCGCACGCGAGGTGTACCTCTATCACGTGGTCGACAACGAGTGGTCGATGCGGGAGTACGGCACCCAGGCCGTCGTCTGGCAGACGGCCCTGAACCCGGTCGTCGCCCTGGAACTCATCGCCAAAGGCACCTGGTCGGCCAACGGCGTGCTGGGCCCGGAGGCCCTGCCGCCCCGTCCGTTCCTCGACCTGCTCGGCGCGTATGGATCTCCGTGGGGGATGCGCGACGACTCCTGACGTGAAGCGACTCTGTTCCAGGAGCCGATGGACTCAGGGTGCGTGCCCCCCACCGCTCAACGCTCTGCCCGCGCAGCCCGGTACTCCGTCGGTGACTGCCCCACCGCCTGGCGGAACCGGCGTGAGAAGTAGAGCGGGTTCGTGTAGCCGGCGCGGGATGCCACGTGGGCGGCGGGCAAGGAGGAGACCTCCAGGAGTTCGCCGGCCGCCGCCATCCGCTGCTGTTCGACATAGGCCATCACACCCTGGTGGAGGTGTCGGGCGAACAGGTGTGACAGTCGTGACGGCGATACACCCGCGAGCGCCGCCAGTGAGCGCACGCTGTGCGGCTCGTCCAGGCGGCAGCTCACGTGTTCAACGACCGTCAGCACTCGCGGGTCGAGCCCGTCGCCCTGCGGACGCCGCATGTCGCACCACAACAGCGCTTCCTCCACGGCGTTCATCCCGAACAGTGCCGCGTTGCGCATCCGGCCGTGATGGAACGTGACGGCCCGGGACAAGGCTGCGGCAGCTCGCCCGGCCACCTCCGGCGCAAGGTTCAACTGTCGTACCCCCGGGGCGACTCGGGGCCAGTCGAGGAGAGCCAGCCAGCTCGGGCGCGGGTGCACATGCACCCACAGGAGTTCCCATCCGTCCGCGTGGCGAGCCGTGCAGGCCGTCCGATCGTGCCATGGCGACAGGATCCTCCATGTCTTCGCTCGCCTCCTCCATTCCCCGTCCCGCCCGGCGGCGGCACGATCGACGCCATGACGATTCTGCGATCCCAGCACATCTCGGCGAGCGAAGCGGACTACGACCGGGACGGGGTGGTGCAGGTGAACGGCCTGTTCACCAGCAAGGAGATGGACACCGCCCGTGCGGCCTTCACGGAACAGGTGCGCCATGACCGTGCGGCGCTCGGCGCCCGTGACGGCCTCGCGCCCGGCGACATCCTGTCCCGCTACCCCCGGTTCATGCAGCCACACCGGCGCGCGGACCTCGAAGTGGGGCTCCTGGCACGGCGTTTGATGACCGACCGCCGTCTGCTCGGCGTCGTGGAACGATTGATCGGCCCGGCCTACGGAGCGCAGTCGATGTTCTACTTCAAGCCGCCGACCGCCCGCGGACAGGCCATGCACCAGGACAACTACTTCCTGCGCGCATACCCGGAGACATGTCTGGCCGCATGGATCGCCGTCGACCACTGCGACGCCGCGAACGGCGCGCTGTCCGTCGTCCCCGGCTCGCACACCATGGAGGTCGTGTGTCCCGAAGTGGCCGACACCGAGGAGTCGTTCACCACAGGGCTCGTCCGCCCGTCTGCCGGACTGCGGACGGTGCAGACGTCCATGGACCCCGGCGACGTGCTGTTCTTCCACGGGAGCCTGGTGCACGGCTCGCTGCCGAACACGACGTGCGACCGGTTCCGTCGTTCCCTGATCTTCCACTATGTGCCACGGAGCAGCGTGGAAATCGCCTCGTGGTACCTGCCGTTGGTCGCCGCGGACGGCACCGACCGCACGATCGCGGCGGCGAGCGGCGGGGGCCCTTGCGGTGACACCTGAACACACGTGTCCCGTGGGGTCGTTGTAGGCCCGCTCACGTCGTGCGCCTCGCGCGGGAAGTTCCGTCAGAATCGCGTAGGAGCTCGGAGGGCTCGATTCCATGGAGCTCTCGTACTCGGGACTTGAGTGGTTTTCCCGATGCCGTGCGCGGGAGTTCGTCCGTCAGTACCACGCTCTTGGGCACCTTGTACTTGGCAACGTGCCGGGCGAGATACCCCAGGATCTCGTCCGGGTCCGGGTGGGTGTTCCGGCGCGGTACGAGGACCGCGCGTGGGACTTCGCCCCAGGTGGGGTCGGGTACGCCGATGACCGCGCACTCGGCGATGTCGGGGTGCGCGAGCAGGAGGTCCTCGATCTCTGCGGGATACACGTTCTCACCGCCGGAGATGATGACGTCCTTGATGCGGTCGACGATGTGGACGTGCCCGTCCTCGTCGAGCCGTGCCACGTCGCCGCTGCGGAACCATCCGTCGCGGAAGGCCGCGGCCGTCGCGTCCGGCAGACCCCAGTAGCCGGGCATCACATGCGGTCCGCGCACCAGCACTTCGCCGGTCTCCCCCACGTCCACCGCCGTCATGTCGGGCCGTACGACGCGTATGTCGGTGAAGAAGTGCGGAGCCGCCATGGCCGCGGCCACCGGTCCGCCCCTCGCCTCGTCGACGTCGAGGAGTACGCCGGGCGAGGCCTCCGTCATGCCGTAACCCTCCCGGAGGGTGAGGCCGCGTTCCCGGTACGTGTCGATGAGCGAGGTCGGAACCGGGGCGCCGCCGCACAAGGCTGTCCTGAGCGAGGACAGGTCGGCGGCCGCCCAGGCAGGGTGCCGGGCCATGAGGTCGTACATCGTGGGCACGCCGAACATGAACGTGATCGCGTACTCCTCAATCAGTTCGAGCGTGCGTGCCGGGTCGAAGGCGGCGATGACACACGTGCCACCCTTGAGGAGGGTCGGCAGGGCGAGCATGCCCAGTCCCGCCGCGTGGAACAACGGGGCACAGGCCAGGGCGCGTTCATCAGAGGTCAGGTCCAGGTCGATCAGGGTGTTCAGGGCGTTCCAGGTCAGATTGGCGTGCGTGAGCACGGCGCCCTTGGGGTGTCCCGTCGTTCCCGAGGTGTACATGATGATGCAGGGGTCGCCTGCGGTGACAGGTGGGCCTGTCGTCCCGCGGCACGCGGCGTACGCCCGGTCTGCGCCGTGGTGAACTCGCCACTCTCGCCGGGCTGAGCGTCGAATACCTCGAACGTCTGGAGCAGGGCAGGGACACCAACCCCTCCGGCGCGGTGCTCACCGCACTCGCCGACGCCCTGCGCCTGTCCCGCGACGAGAAGCAGCATCTGGCGCTCCTCGCGATGAGACAGCACAGCGCCACGCTCTTCCCCGCGCCCCGGCCGGTCGAGATCCGCCCACGCCCCGGCGTGCGCGACCTCCTGGACCGTCTCAACCCGACCCCGGCGTGCCTGCTCGGGCCGGTCTACGACGTCGTGGCGTACAACGAGGCGTGGGCCACAACGGTCGCGCCGCTGGGCGTGCTGGACACGGACCCGCCCAATCTCGTCCGCCATCACTTCCTGCACCCGCTGGCGCACCGCATCTTCGACGGGGCGTCGTGGGCGGCGACGGCGGACGAGGTGGTCGGGTGGCTGCGGGCCGCGGAGCCGGAATGGGGCTCCGACGAGGCGTTCCGGACCCTGGTCGACGACGTGCACGCGGTGCCCGGGTTCGCGGCGCGCTGGGCGTCCTACCCCGTCGCCGCCAGGCGCCCGGCGGGCAAGCGCTTCTGGCATCCGGAGGCCGGGCACCTGAACATCCGGCTCGAAGTGCTCATCGTCGGCGAGGCCAGTCAATGGCTCCGACTCTGGCTTCCGGGCGACGAGTTGACCGACGCGGCGCTCAACTCCCTGCTGCGCACGCGGGCGAGCCGCGCGCCCGACGCTCCGCACGGCGTCCGGGCTCAGGCCATCGAGGCGTAGACCGTCAGGTGCCCTGACGCGCCGTCACCAGGACACCCGGACACGCAGGGTGCGTTGGGCGTCCACCGGCCATTGACTCATAGTTTTGAGATGCAAATGACCTGGTCAGCGCGGTATTTCGCGTCGTAGAGTCCTGATCATGACTGAGAGACCTTCCTCGACATCCCTGCCCCCTGCGCCCGACCAGGCGCTGCTGACCCGCTGCGCGGAGGCCGAGACCTGCGCCGACCCCAGTAGTGTCATGACCCTGCTCGGCGAATCGGACGGCGCTGGCGGCGGCTTCACCAGCTACCGCTCGACCTTCGCCGCGGGAGCGGTGGGCGCACCGGCCCACTTCCACACCAAGGCGACCGAGCTGTTCATCGTGATCAGCGGATCCCTGCGGGTGCTGATCGGTGAGGAGATCACCGTCCTGAACGCGGGCGACTTCCTGGCCGTCCCTCCGCACACCCCGCACGCCTTCGCCGCCGCTCCCGGCTCCGAGGCCGACGTGGTGTTCGTGTTCACCCCGGGCATGGGCCGGTTCGACTACCTGCGTCTGCTGAGCCGTGTGATGCGCGGCGAGGCCGACCCCAAGGAGATCGCCGCGTCCTCGGAGCGCTTCGACAACCACTACGTCGACAGCCCCGTCTGGCGCGCCGAGCTGGAGCGCTCCGCGTGATCGGCGCGACGACGCACATCCGTGTCGCCCGGCCGTCCCGTGACCTGGCCGCCGCCGAGCGCTTCTACGTCGACGGCCTCGGGCTGGACGTGCTGTGGCGCACCACCGAGCGCGTCTCCGGCGAGCACGATCTGGTGATGGTCGGCCTGCCCGGCGCCTCCTGGCACTTCGAGCTGACCCAGGACCCCGAGCGGCCGCTGGAGCCCACCCCGACCGTCGACGACCTGTTCGTCGTCTACCTGGGCGCTCCCGTGGACGACGCTCTGATCGACCGCCTGGTCGCCGCCGGGGGAAGCCGGGTTCCCGCCCACAATCCGTACTGGGACGAGCACGGAGTCACGGTCGCCGACCCGGACGGGTACCGCCTCGTACTGTGCTCGCGCAGCTGGGGCTAGGCACCACCCGAGAGCCCGGGTCCGGTGGGCACTCCCCCACGGGACCCGGGCGGCCCGTGTGACGGCCGCGATCCGGCCACCCCTTCGGTACGATACCCATGGGGGTATCTCGACGAGGGAGTGTGCGGTTGTGGAACTGGCGATGGCGGCTGAGGAACTCAAGACGGTGGTCAACCGACTGCGCCGGGCGCAGGGGCAGATCGCCGGTGTGATCAAGATGATCGAGGAGGGGCGGGACTGCGAGGACGTGGTCACGCAGCTCGCGGCGGCGTCCCGGGCCCTGGACAAGGCGGGTTTCGCGATCATCGCGACCGGGCTTCAGCACTGTCTGACCGACGCGGACATGGCCGCTTCCGGCGACCGGGAGCAGATGCGCGCGCGACTGGAGAAGCTCTTCCTCTCGCTGGCCTGACCTCCATCCGCCGTCAGACGATCGCGTCGACGAGCATGAACGCCGCCACCGCGAGGAGCACGACGGCGAAGGTGCGCCGCAACAGCGTGCCGGTGACCTTGGCGGCCAGGCGCTTGCCGTCCCACGCACCGAGGATCGCGGCGCCGGTGAAGGGGGCGATGACCGCCCAGTCGAGGCCGCTGTCGGTCGCACCCCGGGTCGCCAGCGAGGCGAGCGAGTTCGCGGAGATGACCAGCAGACTGGTGCCGACGGCCGCCTGCATCTCGAAGGCGAGGACGGTGACCAGGGCGGGGACGGCGAGGAAGCCTCCGCCGACGCCCAGCAGTCCGGTCAGCGCCCCCAGGCCCGCGCCGGTGCCCGCCGCCTTGACCGGCCGCACCGCCGTGGAGCGGTCGCCCTCCGTACGGCCGGGTCGCAGCATCCGCACCGCCGCGAGGGCCGCGACGCCGGCGAACGCGGCGGTCAGCAGCGCCTGTGGCAGGCGGGACGCGGCAGCACCGGCCGCGGCGGCGGGCAGGAGACCTGCGGCGGCGAACAGAGTGCCGGACTTCCAGCGGACGTTGCCGGTGCGGGCATGGGCGTACAGCGCGGTGAGCGAGGTCGCCGTGACGATGATGAGGCTGGCGGTGGTGGCCGCCGCCGGGGTGAAGCCGAGGAGGTAGATCAGCGCCGGTACGGCCAGGACGCTGCCGCCGCCACCGAGCGCGCCGAGCGCGAGCCCGGCGACCGCTCCGGCGATCAGGGCCAGGATCAGTACGCTCACGCTATGACACCGCTGCCGCCGCCCGCGCGGGTGACCGGCAGCCCCTGCCCGGCCCAGGCGCTCATGCCGCCGCTGACGTCGGTGGCGTCGACACCGCGCCCTGCCAGCAGCGTGGCGGCCCGTCGGGAGCGGTGGCCGGAGCGGCAGATCGTGATCACCGGCTTGCCTTGCGCCCGCGCAGGGAGCGGCGCCCCGGCCATGAGGCGGGACAGCGGCACGTGCAGCGCCTCGGGCGCGTGCCCGGCCTCCCACTCCGACGCTTCGCGGACGTCCAGCAGCACGGCCGTGCCGTCGGCGGTCCGCTGCCGGGCCTGGCTGGGTGTGAGTCGGCCGGGGCCGCGACGCGGGAAGTCCCGGCGAAGGAACGGGAACATCGTGGATCACTCCGTGCAGGTGGTACGGGTACGGGTGGGGCAGGACGGTCGGCACCGCCGGAACACGTCGGCCGAGTCGATCGGGACAGTCCGAACACGTCAGCCGGGTCGATCGGAACAGTCCGAGCACCTCAGCCGGGTCGATCGGCACCGTCGGAACACGTCAGAGACGAGCAGGTGTGTCAGGTTCCGCTGCCGGGACGGGCGAGACGCAGTCCCGCCTCCGTGGCGGCGTCGAAGCCGTCGTCGACGGCGACCACATCGCGGCCCGCCGCGTCCAGCAGCGACGCGGCGATCGCCGCGCGCGCCCCGCCCGCGCAGTGCACCCACACCGTCCCGTGCGGCACCTCACCGACGCGGCCGTACAACTCGTGGATCGGGATGTGCACCGATCCTTCGATGAAGCCGGCCGCGCGCTCGGCGGCCCGTCGTACGTCGAGGACCACCACCTCCTCGCCGCGCCCGCGCACCTGGGCGAGGTCGGCGAAGCGGGCGCGGGGGAACGTGGCGAGCCGCTCGCCGGGGCGGATCCAGTCGGCCGGTCGACCAGTCGCGGCTGCGGCCGGGCGGTCGATGCCCACGCGGACCAACTCCCGCTGCGCGGCGGCGAGTTCACCGGACGTCCCGGCGAGCAGCGTGACGGGCTTGCCCCACGGGATCAGCCAGGCAAGATACGTGGCGAGCTTGCCCTCGCCCTCGAAGTTGAACGCCCCGGCCACGTGCCCCTCGGCGAAGGCCATGCGGCTGCGCAGGTCCACCACCCACTCCCCCGCGGCCAGCCGCGAGGCGATCTCCTCCGCGTCCGCGCGCCGGGGCGGCGTGAGGTCGACGGGCGCCGGTCCCGCGGCGTTGGTCGGACCCATGTGTGCGTAGTAGGCGGGTACGTCGTCGAGACCGGCGAGCAGCTCGGCGACGAAGGTGTCCACGTCCTTGGTCAGCGCGTCGTTGGTCTTGCGCTCCTGTCCGATCGTGGTGGTGTCACCTTCGGCCTGCGCGGAGGAGCAGAAGCTGCCGAATCCGTGGGTGGGCAACACCGGGACCTCGTCGTCCAGTTCGTCGGCCATGCGGCGGGCGGACGCGTGCTGTGCGCGGGCCAGTTCCTCGGTCAGCCGTGGTTCGACGAGATCCGGGCGGCCCACGGTGCCTATCAGCAGTGATCCGCCGGTGAACGCGGCCACACCTCGCCCGTTCTCGGTGAGCGCGTAGGAGGTGTGGTGCGGGGTGTGCCCGGGGGTGGCCAGCGCCCGCAGGGTCAGGCCCTCGTCGACCGTCACGGTGTCGCCGTCGGCGACGGGGACGTGCGGGAAGGATACGTGTGCCCCGGCCGGTATCAGGTATGTGGCGCCGGTGACGCGGGCCAGCTCCAGGCCTCCGGTGACGTAGTCGTTGTGCACGTGGGTCTCGGCGACGAAGGCGATGCGCACGCCGCGCCGGGCCGCCGCGGCGAGGACCTGGTCGATGTCGCGCGGCGGATCGACGGCCACCGCGGCTCCGGCCCCACCGGCCAGGTAGCTGCGGTTGCCCAGGCCCTCGATCTCCAGGGTGTCGACGAAGAACACGGCTGCGACTCCTTTCCTGCTGTGTACCCCCGGGGGTACTGAGCATTCACCCTAACAGCAATACCCAGGGGGGTATCTCACGTGCGGGAACCACCCCGCCTCGGCATCGCCTCGCCCCCTTCAGGTACCCGGTGGGGTATCGGGGAATCAGTCATTCCGAGCCATCCGGGCGCCCCGCTCGCCCACCGCCCCCGCGCGGCCTACTCTCCGAAGTTGTGGCGCATACGAGCAGGCCCTTCGACCGCGGAGGCAGGTCCCCGCGGCTGCGCTTCGACGGCTGGATCGCGGGGCTCGGCACCTCCTCCGGCACGCGGATCGTGCTCGGACACTGGCAGCACTCCCCCTTCGGGGCGTTCAGCGACGTCATGGTCGAACTCCCCACAGGAGAAAGGCTGTTGCTGGCCCCCACGCCACGCATCGCGGAGTTCATCCGCCGTACGTACACCTTCGACACGGTGGACGTCCTGCCGGTCGCCGCCCACGTGGCGGGCGCGGCATGGGCGGTCGCGGCGGGACCGCTCGACCTGCGCTTCACCACCGGCCGGCGAGGGCCGCTCGGTCTTCTGCTGCGGGCCGTGCCCGGCGCGCTCGCGGGCCGTCCGGCGTGGAGCGCGCTGACCGACGGCCCCGCCCGCGCACTCCTGTCCGGCGTACGCACCCGTGGCACGGCCGGTCAGGGCCGCCGCGAGTGGTACGGCGCAAGAGATCTGCGACCGGTCATCTCGCTGTCGGCCGCCCTCGACGGCCAGGACCTCGGCGCCCTCGCCCCCGTCGAACCGCCCGTCCGCTTCGGGTTCGGCTCGGTGCCCCGCGCTCCCGCCGCCACACGGATCACGACGACGGTGGCGCTCGGCAGGGACGAGGACGTACCGCCGGGCACCTGACGCTCCCCGTGCCCACCTGCGCCGGACCCGCAACTCTCCCCAGCATTTGACATGCAACCAATTGGTTGCCAATCTGGTGGGGAGAGGTTGGATGACATGGATGAGGTGTTCAAGGCACTCGCCGACGCGAGTCGCAGGCGGCTGCTCGACCGGTTGAACGAACGGACCGGACAGAGCCTGCGCGAGCTGTGCGAGGGGCTGGAGATGAGCAGGCAGGCGGTGTCCAAGCACCTCGCGGTGCTGGAGGGCGCGGGCCTGGTCACCACGGTCCGGCAGGGGCGGGAGAGGCTGCACTACCTCAATCCGGTGCCCATCCACGACCTTGCCGACCGCTGGATCGGCCGCTACGAGCGGAGCCGGATGTCAGCGCTCAGCAACCTGAAACACGCCCTGGAAGGAACTGCCATGAGCAAGCCCGAGTACGTCTACACGATCTACATCCGCACCACGCCCGAGAAGCTCTGGGAGGGACTGACCAGCCCGGAGTTCCTGAAGCAGTACCACGGAGGCTGGGCGCCCTCGTCCGACTGGAAGGTCGGCTCGAAGGTGCTGTGGCCGGTCGAGGACGGCGGCGAACCGCAGGACCTCGGCCAGGTCGTCACCGAGTCGGAGCCCGGCAAGCGCCTCGCCTACACCTGGCACCGGCTTCAGCCGGTGCACCAGGAGATGTTCGGCATGAGCGACGCGGACTTCGCGGAGGCGGTCAAGGAGCGCTCGAAGGTCTCCTTCGACATCGAGCCCGCCGAGGATCCGGAGCTCGGCATGAAGCTGACCATCACCCACGACGGCTTCGTCTCGGCCGACTCCAAGATGCTCGAGGGCGTCAGCGGCGGCTGGACCATGATGCTGTCGCACCTGAAGACGATCCTCGAGAAGGCCTGACCCGCCCGCACGACGGGCCGGCTCTACCGGAGGGTCAGGCGCCCGTGGAAGTTCTCCGGCACCGGCGCGAAACGCAGGGCCATGGTGACGTCCTGCGGGCGGTCCACCGTCAGGCGGTACCGCGTGCAGAGCAGGTGGCACAGGGCCATCAGCTGGACCGTGGCGATGTTCGCGCCGATGCACTTCTTCGGCGCCCAGCCGAACGGGACGTAGCAGCTGCGGTCCGCCGGGCCGTGCGGCGCGCCGGGCAGGAAGCGGTCGGGGTCGAAGACATCGGGCTGCTTCCAGACCCGTTCGTCGCGGTGGATCATGTGCGGGCTCAGCAGGTACCACTCCCCCGGCTCCAGCCGCGTCCGCCCCAGATCGAACGCGTACTTGGAGCGTCGTACGAGGAGCAGCGGCGGGCTCCACAGCCGGAGCACCTCCTTGACGAACCGATGGGTCGCGGGGGCCGCGCCCGTCGGCGCCGCGCGGAACTCCTCGGCGTCGACGCCGGACAGCTCGTCGGTGAGGCGCGCTCGCCACTCGGGCTGCCGGGCGAATTCGTACAGCAGGCTCGCCGCGGCCGTGCCCGGTGGGCCCGCGATGGCGGTGAGGACCGCGGTCACCACGTCGAGGGCACGGTCCATGCCGAGTTCGGGCAGCAGATCGACGAAGGGATCGGTGAGGTCGGGCTCGCGGGAGCGCCTGCCGCCCGCGCGCTGGCGCAGCACCCTGCGTACGACGAGACCGGACCTCACCTGCACCGCGACGAAGCGGAGTTGCCGCCAGGCGCTGCCCGGCTCGGGCGAGACGAGGCGCAGCAGTTTTCCCTCCAGGTCGCGGCGGACGAGGTCCGACTCGCCCCGGGTCAGGCCCGCCAGGGCGAGCGGCAGCAGTGAACGTACCGCCACGTCCTGGGCGAGCATGGCCAGGTCCACGTCCTCGCCGAGCCGCGCGTCGATGATCCCCTCCATGCGTTCGACGAGGCGGCCGTGGTGCTCCGCCGTGGCGAGCGTGTGGAGTTGGGTGAGCCATGCGGCGCGGACCCGGCTCCAGGGCACTTCGGGGCTGGTCCGCCTGCGCACCACGTCGATCAGGCGGTCGTGCATGGTGAATCCGTGCCAGTTCGTGGCACTGACGCGGCGGGCGGCCTCCGGTTCGAACACCGCGAGCCGTTCGTCGTCGACCCAGAAGACACCTTGCTCGCTCGCGCTGCGCATCCGCAGCATGTGCAGGAAGTCGTCCGGGTGCTGGGGAGTGGTCATGACGTGCGCCCCCTCGTGGAGCGCGGGGAGCCGTCCACTCGGCGGTTCCCCGCGCCGGGCCGGTCAGATGTGGTGGTACAGATACCAGAAGTATTCGTACTGGCGTCGGATGTTGAGAACCGACTTGGCCTGGCGATACAGCGCGCGCATGGTGGTTCACCTCCCTCCGGGGCCGTTGGCTCGGCGGCTCAGCGCCGCGGTGAAGCGCGGCGGAGCCAGCGCCGGGCCCACCTGGGGCCCGCCGCCGTCAGGGGTGACCGACAGGTGCCAGTCACGGGTGATGAGTCCGACGAGGTCCTCCAGCAGCCGCATGGTGACGGTCGCCCCCGCACACGTGTGAGGCCCGTGGCCGAAGGGGAGGTATGCCCCGTCCGGCACGGCGTCGGCCCAGCGCTGCGGCACGAACTCGTCGGGCCGCGGCCAGTGCCCGGGATGCCGGTGCACCAGGTAGGTGCACACGGCGAGGCGGTCATCGGGAGTCACCCGCATCCCGCCGAGGTCCTGCGTCCGGCTCGGCGACCGGGCGAACAGCCAGGCCACCGGCCACAGCCGCAGCGCCTCGCGAACGACCCAATTCGCTTGCGTGGTACGGCAGTCGGGGTGGGTGCCGAGGAGGAGCACCGCCCAGCCGAGGGCGAACCCGATCGCGCCGACCGTGGCGAACAGGAACGAGAGGTAGACCTCGGCGAGCTCCGCCGGATCCGCGGTGGGGTCGCTTCCGTCCAGTACGACGTCGAGCAGGTCGCGCGGCAGGGTGTCTGCGTCGGAACACTGCCCGTCGCCCCTGCCGGCGCTCGGCCCGCCGCCCCTGCCTGACCTCTCCCCCGCGCGCCGTCGGGCCGCGATCTCGGTGTGCAGCGCGCCGTGCGCACGGCGGCGGAAGAGCAGCCGGGACACCGCGGAGTGACACTGCCGGGCGCCCGCGAGCACCGCGCGCGTGACGATCTCTTCGAGTACAGCGTGCAGTGCGGGCGGGGCGTCGCGGTGGAGTAGTACGTCCCGCAGGTGTGCGAGGACGAGGAGGTTTCCGGCGTCCGGCCAGACGCTCTCGGGCGTGAGGTGTGCCGCGAGCAGCCCTGGCAGCCGTGGCTGACGGGCGTCGAGGTGACGGTTCATCAGCGCGCGGGAGGCGCGACCGATCTCGATCTGTGCGGCGCGCGGCCCGAACACGCCGTGCCGGGTCCGGTAGAAGTCGGCGGTCTCGGCGACGAGCGCGTGCCGGTTGCCCAGCACCGCCCGTGCGGCCTCCGGACCTGCGACGCACAGCAGGCCGGAGGCCGACCGCCACACGTCGTGGACGCCGTCGAACTCGGCGCTCAGCCGGGCGAGGGGGTGGGCCGGGCGGCCCCGGCCTTCGCCATCGCGCCGGGCGCGGGCGGGCCCGCCGTTTCCCACACCTGTCACGAACGGCTCCATGGCACGCCCCCCAACCCGATGCGCATCCGACCCACTCCCCCGGCACACGTGACGCCGCGGGCGACTGGACTCGGCCCGCCGTGCGGCTGCGATCCGGCACTGACCGTACTGCCGGGCGGGATACGGCTCGATGCGTAGTTCTGCGTATTGCGCGGCGGGCGCTCTCGCAGTGGGCGTCCGGCGGGCCGGACAACGACAGGGGAAAAGCGACGCAAGGGGACGTCCGCCGTGACGGCTACGACATCGGTGGAAAGTTTACCGTGGACGGCATCGTCGGTATCGTCGGAAAGAGCACGGTAAAGGCGCCGCTGAAATTCCTGTGGGATCCCGTCGTTCCCATCAGGTCAGGGGCGCCGATGCCGTCGTGTCAGGCGTTCTGCGCCTGGTCGTACACCTTCTTGGCCGTGGCCCCGAATACCTCTCCGTACATCTTGGTCGGCGTCAGGGAATCCAGTGAGCTGTTGACGGAGACCAGCACGCCCTTGCCGGTGGTGGTGTTGAAGTCGGCCAGCCACGGTCCGCCGCTGGAGCCGCCGCTCATGTCGCAGGGAATGGCCTGGGTGCCGTGCTCCTTCTTCGCGGTGCCCACGCAGCGCAGGAGTTCTTCGCCGAGCTGGGGACGGGTGGCGGAGTAGCCGAGGGAGGAGATCGTGCCGCCGACGGGGCGGTTGAAGGCGACGGGTGTGCCGCCCACGACGTCGGTGAGCTTGCGGCCGCCCTTGTCGGCGTCGACGACCAGCGCGGACAGGTCGTCGGTGGAGTCCGTCTCCCATGCGCGCGGGGTCACGGCCTGGCGGACCGCGAAGGCGCCGTACGGCATCTTGCCCTTGTGGTAGGCGGGCACGAACACCATCGACATGTTGGTGTTGTACGGGGAGGAGCCTCTGCGCACGCAGTGGGCGGCGGTCATGACGGCGGATCGGTTGGCGCTCTTCACGGCGGTTGCGGTGCACCAGGTGTCGGCGCCGGTGGCGTTGACGAAGAAGAGCCGCCCCACGGTCTTGAGGCTGGTACCGCGCCACGGCTTGGCCTTCGGTCCCGTCGGGCCGAGGTCCACGGACTTGCCCACGGCCTTGATGCGGGCGGGGGTCCAGTAGGCGAGCGCGTCCTTGCGCTCCTTGGCGGTGAACTTCAGGGCGGAGACGGGCCCTGCCGCCGCGGCACCGGCGTGGCCGCCCGCGGCTGCCGCCGGGGTCGGCACGGCGAGGGCGAGTGCCATTCCGGCGAGGGCGAGTCCCGCGGAGCGGCCGTGCGCGCGTCGGGTCGGGGAAGCGGATGTCGCGGTCACAGCAGTGGTCTCCTTGGCGGGTGCGGTCAGCCGGTGGGGCTGTCGGTCCGCACTGCTAGAGAGGGGAACCCGGGCATGCGGTTGCGCTGTTGATGTTCTGTGACATGTGCGTCGACCGGCCGGGAAGGACGGTCGAGGGTGTGTGCCGTTCACCGGATCACGGTGTCGCGCGCAGGGGCGGCCACCGGCCGCCCCTGCCGGGCTTCCGCATTACCCCCGGCCCGTAAAAGCCGCCCCGTGCACAGAATCCTGCGGTTGTTTTCACCTTTTCCCCGCAGGAATGGTGCGGGCGCACCCGCGAGGCGGTTTATGCCCCTTCGGGCAGCATCAAGGGAGGGTCAAGGATGTGTCAAAGACCGCTTCGACCAATTCGACCACTTCTGACGGCCCCGAGTACCGTGTCCGCCGGGAGCGTTGACGGGTGCCGGGCCGTCGCCCGCACGGCCTTCGGGGCATCCGGTTCACCGAACGGTGGACACGACAAGATATCGTTTACGAGCGACGTCCAACTGGCCAATTCTTACGTACCAGTTGGCCGAAAAGCATGCCATGAGAAGTCCGCCGCAACCGAGGGAAGAGCCAGGAAGTGCTGATGCGCCACCAGGCCGGTCCGTCAACATGTGTGACTTCTTCCGCAGTTGGCGCCCAGGTCGAAACGTGCGTCGTGCCCGGCCCTTCCCCGCCCCTGTCGCAGTCGCCCCCTCCAGTCGGCGGCAGTCGGCCGCCTCGCCCCCTTTGAGATCTGTAGAGGACGTGAATGACAGACCTGATACAGGCCACCACAGTGGTGCCCTCAGTTCTGGCCCTGGCCGCCGGTGGTGCGGCCTGGCGGTTCTGGGACCAGTACCGAGGTGAGCGTGCCACCAGCGACAGCCTCCGTGGACAGGCCGAGGAGACCGCCAGGCAGCAGCGGGCCGCCGAGCACGTGCTCGCGCAGCTCGCGAGCGGTGTGATCCCCCGCCTCGGGGCCGAGGCGGAGCGTGCGGGCACGGGGCACGGCGTGGACATCGAACTGCCCGAGGCCCTGGTGAACACGGTGCTCGCGCAGCGGCTCGCGGAACTGGCGGACTCGGCGGCGCACACGGTGCGCAAGGTGCAGTACGACGCGCAGAACAGCACCAGCGTCCAGATCTCCGAGGAGCGCAGGACCGCACAGGAGGAGGTGGCCCGCGCGCGGGAGAGCGCCGAGGCGTCCAGCCGGGCCGCGGTGCGTGCCGTCTCCTCGGCGATGGTGGGCATGGCCTCGAAGCTCAGCCAGCGGGTCAGTCAGGGCGTGCGGCGCCATGAGGGCGACGAGGCGTACGAGACGCTGGTCGGCATCGACCACCCCACGCAGCAGATGCTGCTCGTCGCCCAGAACTACGTGGTCCTCTCCGGGGGCAAGCTGTCGCGCCGCTGGCCGGCCACCCCGATGACCGACGTGGTGCGGGCGGCCATGGGCAGCATCGAGGAGTACGAGCGCGTCGAGCACCAGGAGCTCGCCGTCACGGTGACGAGCCGGGCGGTCGGCCCCGTCGTGCACGCCCTCGCGGTGCTCCTGGACAACGCGGTCCGCTACTCCCCCTCGTCCGCCCGCGTGCACGTCGCCTTCCAGGAGGGCCACCACGGGGTCTCGGTCATCGTGGACGACGCCGGTCTGCGCATGAACGAGGAGCAGCTGACCTGGGCCAGGAGGATCCTGACGGGTGTTCAGCGCGACGACATCAACCAGCTCGGCGCGCATCCGCAGACCGGCCTGCGGGCCGCCGCGGCGCTCGCCAGCGACTACGGGTTCCGCATCGACCTGGAGGCCCCGAATCCGTTCGGCGGTACGCGTGTGTACATGTTCATCCCCAAGAGCCTGCTGACCACGACGGCCGCGACCGCGCCCGTTCCCCGGCCGCGCACCGAGCCGGCCGCCGCCGCGGCGCCCGCACCGGCACCCGTCCCCGCCCCCGAGCCCGCGCCCGAGCCCGCCGCCGAGGCGGCCCCCGCCAGGCGTACCACCGCCAGCGGACTGGCCGTCCGGTCGCGGCGGTCCGCCCGCGCGGCCGCCCCGAGCGCGCCGACCACGCCGGCCGGGCCCGGCGAGGGCCAGGCGGCACCGGGTCGCCCCGCCATCGCCGCCGCCTGGGCGAAGGGGACGCGCAGCGCCCGCACCGACGACCCGACCACCTCGCACGAAGGAGCCTGACCGTGACCACCGGCAACGAACTTGGCTGGCTGCTGGACCGATCACTGGGATCCATCGAGGGCGTCAGGCACGCGGTGTTGATGAGCTCCGATGGTCTGCTCCACTCCCGTACGGCGGGCATCGGGCAGGACGACGCGGAGAAGTTCGCCGCGATCACCGCGGCGGTCCGTGCCGCCGCGCTCGCCTACGACGAGGAGACCGGCGGCGGCGGGACCCGGCAGGCGCTGATCGAACTGACCAACCACGTGGGCCTGATCACCCAGGCCGGCGGCAACACGATGCTGTCGGTGCAGACGACGGGACCCGACGCGGACATCGGTCTGATCACCCATCACATGCTGGAGCTGGCCCAGCGGGTCGGTCACGAGATGAAGGTCGCCCCGCGTGAGCCGTCCGCGCTGGGCCTGCCGACGACGTGAGCGGGCCGCGGCGGGACCCGGACCTGGTCAGACCCTACGTCCGTACGGACGGCCGGGTCCGGGCCCATCCGGATGTGCGCGTGGAAACCGTGTTGCTCGCCGCGAGCGGGTCGAGTGAGGGCCTGAGCGCCGACGCGCGACGGGTGATGAACCTGTTCACCCATGCCGGGGGCGGTGGTCTGGCGGTCGCGGACATCGCGGCCGCCCTGGAGTTCCCGCCCTCCACCGTCCGCATCCTCGTCTCCTCCCTCATCGACGAGGGCCTGCTGACCCGCCCCGTCCCCGCCGGTGACGACCAACCCCAAACCGATCTGCTCCAGGAGGTACTGCGTGGTCTCCGCGCCCTCGTCTGAAGGCCTCATCTATGTGCCACCCGGCGTGACCCGGTCCGCGAAGATCGTGATCTCGGGGAGCTTCGGCGTCGGCAAGACGACGTTCGTGGGCAGCGCGTCCCAGATACCGCCGTTGCGCATGGAGGAGCGGATCACCCAGGCCAGCGCAGGGGTGGACGACCTGGCACGCACCCCGCGCAAGACGACCACGACCGTCGGCATGGACTTCGGCCGGCTGCACCTCAGCGACGCCCTGGTGCTCTACCTGTTCGGCACGCCGGGGCAGGGCCGTTTCCGCCCCATGTGGGCGGGCCTGACCGAGGGCGCCCTGGGCGCGCTCGTCCTGGTCGACACCCGCAACCTCGAGGCCTCCCACGAGATCCTCGAACTGCACGAGGAGCAGGGCACGCCGTACGCCGTGGCGATCAACCTGTTCGACGGCGCCCCCTACTACCAGCTGGACGAGATCCGTCAGGCCCTTGACCTGGACCCGCGCACGCCCCTGACGACGTGCGACGCGCGCGAGAGCACCTCGAGCGTCCTGGCCCTGATCACCCTCTGCGAGTACCTGTCCGAACTGCACGCACCCGTCTTGGAGCCCCGCCCGTGACCAGCCCGACCACGACCGACACGGTCGCCGAGCGCCGGATCGCCCTGCACGAAGCCGAGTTCGCGGCCGATCCGCACGCCGCGTACGCACGGATGCGTGCCGAGTTCGGGCCGTTCGTCCCGGTGGACCTCATACCCGGGGTTCCCGCGACCCTCGTCATCGGCTACCCCCAGGCCCGCCGCATCCTCAACGATCCGCTGCGGTTCCCCGCCGACCCCCGGGTGTGGGAGCAGTCCGTCCCCGAGACCTGCCCGGTCCGCCCGATGATGGAGCACCGCCCCAACGCGCTGCGCTCCGCGGGGCCCGACCACACCCGTTACCGGTCGGCGAACAGCTCCGCGATCGACGGCGTCGACCAGCACGAGCTGCGCACGCTGGTCGAGCAGGTCGCCGACGCCACCATCGCCGAGTTCCGGGACGGCGAGGGCGCGGATCTGCTCACCCAGTACGCCTGGCCCATCGCCTTCCGCGTCCTGAGCGCCCTGCTCGGCTGCCCGGACGAGATGGGGCGCCGCATCGCCGACGGCATGGCCAAGATCTTCGAGAGCGTGGACGCCGCGAGCGGCAACCAGATCCTCACCGAGGCCATCTCCGACCTGGTGGCCCTGCGCCACCGGCAGCCCGGCGACGACATCACCTCACGGCTGCTCGCCCACCCCGCCGGTCTCGACGACGTGGAGATGCTCCACCAGCTCGTCACGCTCTACGGCGCGGGCATCGAGCCGCTGACCAACCTCATCGGCAACACCGTCCTGAAGATCCTCACCGACGACCAGTTCTCCGGAGACCTGCACGCGGGCGGCTCCTCGGTCCGTGAGGCGCTGGACACGGTGCTCTACACCGACCCGCCGCTGGCGAACTACTGCATCAGCTACCCGCCGCACCCGGTCGACGTCGACGGTTTCCTGCTGCCCGCGCACCAGCCGGTCCTCATCTCGATGACGGCCTGCAACAACGACCCGGCCCTCGGGGACCAGCGCATCGCGAGCAATCGCGCCCACCTGTCCTGGAGCACCGGGCCGCACGCCTGCCCCGCGCGTCCGCACGCCTACCTCATCGCCGAGACGGCCATCACCCACCTGCTCGACGCGCTGCCCGAGATGGACCTCGCCACGCCCGCGGCCGACCTGGTCTGGCGTCCCGGTCCCTTCCACCGGGCGCTGGCCGCGCTGCCGGTCGTCTTCCCCGCCGTCCCGTCCGCCTGAGCCGCTCACCGGTTCGTCCGACCCCGTCTGCCGCCCTGTGACTTCACCTTCCGCCATGTGAATTCGTACGAGCCGTTCCGTCCGACTCGTCCGTCCGAAGGGATTCGCCGTATGGCCCTGCCCACCGAGCCGATCGTCCTCGACCCCACCGGTGCCCGCGCACACGACGAGCACCGGCTGCTGCGGGGCCACGGCAAGGCGGTCCGTGTCGACATACTCGGCGTGCGCGCCTGGTCCGTCGCCGATCCCGCGCTCCTCAAGGAGTTGCTGACCAGCCCGAGCGTCTCCAAGGACGCCCGCGCGCACTGGCCGGAGTTCGGCGACGTGGTCCAGCGGTGGCCGCTGGCCCTGTGGGTCGCGGTGGAGAACATGTTCACCGCGTACGGGGCGGACCACCGGCGGCTGCGGCGCATGATCGCTCCCGCCTTCAGTCACCGGCGCATCACCGCGCTGGGCGAGAGCATCGACGCGGTGGTCACCGGCATCCTGGACCGGCTCGACGCCCTTCCGCCCGGCGAGATCGTCGACCTGCGCGAACACCTCGCCTACCCGTTGCCGATCGCGGTCGTGAGCCGGCTCATGGGCGTGCCCGAGGAGCAGCAGGACTCCTTCCGCCGGGTCGTCGACGGCGTCTTCGACACCACGCTGACCACCGAGGAGTCCGAGGCCAACACCAAGGCGCTCTACGAGGCGCTCCAGCTGCTCATCGACTCCAAGCGCACCGAGCCCGGTGACGACATGACCTCGCTCCTCATCTCCTCGCGCGACGAGGACGCGGAAGGCGGGGCGGAGGCGGAGTCCGCCGGGGGCAAGAAGGGCGCCCTGTCGGAGGACGAACTGCGCGACACCCTCCTGTTGATGATCAGCGCCGGGTACGAGACGACGGTCAACGTCATCGACCAGGCGGTCACCCAGCTGCTCACCCATCCCGAACAGCTCGCGCTGCTCCGGTCGGGACAGGTCGACTGGAACGACGCCGTCGAGGAGACGCTGCGCTTCGAACCGGCGGTCAGGCACCTGCCCATGCGGTTCGCGGTGACCGACATCGAGCTGCCCGACGGGCAGACCATCCCGCGGGGCGAAGCGATCCTCGCCTCCTACGCGGCCGCCAACCGGCACCCCGACTGGCACGGTGAGAACGCGGACAGCTTCGAGGTCACCCGTACGGTCAAGGACCATCTGGCCTTCGGCCACGGCGTCCACTTCTGCCTCGGCGCCCCACTCGCCCGCCTTGAGGTCAGCACGGCGCTGCGCCTGCTCTTCGACCGCTTCCCACAGCTCGAACTCGCGGTGCCGGTAAGGGAGTTGAAGCCCTTGGGCTCGCTGCTCAGCAACGGCCATCAGTCCCTGCCGGTACGTCTGCGGCCCGCGGTCGGCTAGGGAGCGGTCCACGGTGGGCACCGGTCAGGGGCGCGCGGCCCGGCGGACAGGGCTGATGCCTACTCCCAGGAACCGGACCACAGTTACCGCGACGATGACAAGGAACGAGATGAGCATGCGCAACGCGGCCGACGAGTTCGCCGAGATTCCCTCGACCACGCTCGCCGACCTGCTGGGACGAGCCCAGGTCATGGACATCGGTGTGCTCCCGCTGTGGCAGCCGGTGCCCCGCGTCGCGGGTCCTGCCTTCACCGTGCGGTGCCCGCCCGGCGACAACCTCATGCTGCACGCGGCGATCTACCGCGCCGCCCCCGGCTCGGTGATCGTCGTCGAGTCGGGCGACGTGGACTACGCGCTGGCCGGCGGCAACGTGTGCGCCATCGCCCAGCGCCGCGGTGTCGCGGCCTTCGTGGCCGACGGCGTCATCCGGGATCTGGGCGAGGTACGGGAAGCGGGCTTTCCCGTCTTCGCCCGCGGCGTCATCCCGGTCCCGGGCACGAAGAAGGCCATCGGGACGCTCGGCGAACCCGTGCGCTGCGGCGGTGTACTCGTCCACTCCGGGGACGTCGTGGTGGCCGACGAGGAGGGCGTCGTGGTCACTCCCGCAGCCCGCCGGGACGAGGTGCTTGCGGCCGCCCGTGCCAAGCTCGCGGAGGAGGAGACCCAGTCCCTGGACGACTGGGAGGAGCAGCACCGGGCCCGTGTCGAGAAGGCGTTGCTGGAGCAGGGGTTCACCGGCTGACGGATCCGGCGGCGGCGCGGGGCGCGGGGCTCAGGAGGCGGGTTCGATGCCCCAGGCCGCGGCCCGCGCGGCGGCGGCCGCGCGGTTGGGCAGGTCGAGCTTGGCCAGGATGTGCTCGATGTGGGTGCCCACGGTGCGCGGCGTGATGTACAGGCGCTGGGCGATCTCCCGGTTGGTGCGGCCGGTGATCAGTTCGCCCAGGACCTGGAGCTCGCGCGGCGAGAGCCCGCCGGGCCGCCGCTCCCTCGCCCGTGTCCGCCGCGCATCGACAGGCCCCGGACCTGCCGGTCCCACCGCGGCGCTCTCGTCCGAGGGTGGCGGCCCCGGGTGAGGGGCGACGGCCTGGGCCAGCGTCTCGGTGAGCAGGGCGACCACGGCGCGCGCCGGATCCGGTGTGTGCCGGACCCGGCGCGTGCTGACGTTCAGCATGCCGACGTAGCGGCCGTCGGCGGCGAACAGGCACTGGGCCACGCCGTCCTCGATGCCCAGCGGGGACAGCACGTCCCGGAACCCCGGGGACGCGGCGAGGAGGTGGGCGGGGACGTCCCTGAGCCAGAGACCGCCCCGGGCCGGGCTGCGCAGCACCGCGAACATCGGGTCGTCGTGCAGGCTGGTCTCGATGTAGGCGGTGGCCTCGTCCGGGTAGCTCCCGGCCAGGGTGGTGTGGCGGCGGCGCAGCGGATCCCAACGGCTCAGGGACGCGTGGTCGTACTCCATCACCTGCGACAGCGCCGCGAGAACGGTGTCCAGGCCGCCCGTGCCCCGGGTGGCGCTGCGGGCGGCGTCCCGTACGTGGACGGCCGCGTCCAGGATGTCTGCCGTGCTCCGCCGCGCTGTCATGCCCTCAGGATGATCATGACCAGGGGTGGCGTCAATCCCGTCGATTCCGTCGACCCCGTCAATCCCGTCAATCCCGTCAATCCCGTCAATCCCGGAGGGTGTCGTGCACGACCTGCCCGTCGAGGACCGTCAGCAGGACGGGCATGGCGGGGATGTCGTGGGGGTCTGCGGTGAGCAGGTCCCCCTCCAGTACGCACAGGTCGGCGACCTTGCCGGGCTCCAGTGAGCCCTTCCAGTCCTCGGCGAAGTCCTGCCAGGCCGCGTCGATGGTGTAGGTGCGGATCGCCTCGGCCAGGGTGATGCGCTGCTCGGGGCCGCTGACACGGCCCGCCGCCTTGGACTCGCGCAGGACCATCGTGGCCACCCCTTGGCGCCAGTCGGGGTGGGTGACCGGGGCGTCGGAACCGCTCGCCACGTGCACTCCGGCGTCCAGGGCGTCGCGGTAGGGCCAGGCGTAGGCGGCGCGGTGGGCGCCGACGAACTCCTCCTCCATGTCCGCGACGGTCCACTTGATGGTGGGGTTCATGTTGACGCCGAGGTCGTGCTCGGCCAGGACCTTCATGCTGTGCGCGGTGAGGAAGTCGCCGTGGATGACGTAGTGGCGGGCGTCGGGACGCGGGCGCTCGGTCAGGGCCGCGGCGAAGGCGTCCGTGACGGTGTCGCAGGCGCGGTCGCCGGTGACGTGGACCCCCAGCTGGTACCCGGCGGCATGGGCGTGGCGGATGATCGCGTCGATCTCGGCGGTCCGCTCGTCGTCGCTCTCCCCGCCCACGCACAGGGAGCCGCAGCCGCCGCCGACGTACGGCTCGTGCATCCAGGACGTCTTGTTGGGCACGATGCCGTCCGCGAAGATCTTCACCCCGTGGATCGCCAGACGGCGCGGGTCGGCGTCCTCGCCGTCGCCCGGGGCGGCCAGTGCGGCGAGGGCTTCGGCGAACTCCTCGGCGGTGCTGGCCATTCCGGTGGGCAGCAGCAGTACGCCGAGGCGGGCGGTCAGTTCGCCGTCGGCCAGCAGGCGCCGGTAGACCTCGAGGGTCCGCGCGCCGAGCGCGCCCCGCATGATGCCGTCGCCGCCGGGGCCGAGCCCCGGCTCGGTGTAGCTGGTGATGCCGAGGCGCGCGAACTCGGCCAGGGCCGAGCGGACCGCTTCGGTGCGCTCCTGGACGCTGAGCGGCGGCAGCGCGTTCTGCACCAGGGCCTGGGCCCCTTCGTGGAGCAGTCCTGTCGGCTCCCCCGCCCCGTCCACGACGATGGCCCCGCCGGGCGGCGCGGGCGTGTCCCTGTCGACGCCGATCAGCTCCAGCGCCTTGGAGTTGACCCAGGTGGCGTGCCCGGAGAAGGAGTAGAGGACGACGGGGTGATCGGGGCTGACCGCGTCGAGGTCGTGCCGCGCGGGCTGCCGGGCGGGATCGGCGACGCACTCGGCGAGGTAGCCGGTGTCCCAGCCGTGCCCCGTTATCCACTGCCCTTCCGGCGCCCTGCCCACAGCCACCCGTACCGCTTCTGCCGCGTCCGTGATGCTGGACACCGTCGGGTGGCTGAGGTCCACGGAGAGCGGGGGCGTCGCCATGCCGAACGCACAGCCGTGCAGATGGGAGTCGTTGATCCCGGGGAGCAGCGTCGCCCCGCGCAGGTCGATGAGGCGGGTCGCCGGTCCGATGAGCGGCGCGACGTCCTCGCGTCCGCCGACGGCGCTGATGATTCCGCCGGTCACCGCGAGGGCCGACGCCACGGAGAACTCCGCGTCGACCGTGACCACCTGCCCGCCCACGAACACCATGTCCGCAGGGGTTCCGGCCGCGCCCGCCGCGCGCACCGAATCCCCCGATTCCGCCGAGCCCGTCGCGCCCACCGAGTCCACCGAGTCCACCGAGTCCACCGAGTCCACCAGAGTTTCCTTCCACCAAGCGGGCCCGTGCCGGCCGCCCGCGAACGATCTCCCTGGACTATGGCCGCGCCCCCGTCCTCCGCACATCGGTCATTCCACCGATACGCGTCCGCAGCGACGGCCCACCGCTGGGGCCGGTGCCGGTGCAAGTGGCGGTCGCGAGAACCGTCACCTAGCGTCAATGCCATCGCCGAGCGTCATCAGCAGAAGGGTCGCCGCGCATGGCTGTCCACCGAGTCGTCACCCTCCCCTTCACCGACCCGCGCACGTGCCGGGTCGCCTATGCCGATGCCCTGCCGCTGCCCGGCGTACGACAGGTCGCGGTCCTGGAGCGCGCGGCCGACGGCACCCTGGACGTGCCGCTCGGCCACGACGCGGAGGCGGGCGAGGCCACGGTGGGGGCAGGTGCCGCGGGCGGTCTCCTCGGGCTGGTCACCGGCCCGCTGGGCGCCCTGCTCGGCGCGACGGCGGGCGCCGCGTTCGGCAACGCGCTGGAGGTCCAGCGCGAGGGCGAGGAGTACGCCGCGATGATCGTGCTCAGCTCCGGCGTCCAGGACGGCACGAGCCTGCTCGTCCTGGACCTCAAGGAGGAGGAAGAGGGCCCGGTCGACGAACTCGCGGCCCGGTACGGCACGGTGGCCGGACGCGAGGAGGCGAAGGACTTCGCCGCGCGGGTCCGCAAGGCGTGGAAGGACGCCTGACCGCACGCCGCACCTGCCGTGCGCACGGTACGTCAGTCGGCCGTCTGCCGCGTCCGTGCGAACCAGCGGGCGATGCGCTGCTGGGTGACCCCGTGCAGGACGACGCTCAGGAGGACGGTCGCGCACATGACGTCGATGACGAAGTCCGCGTCGGACTGCGGCAGCCGGACGTACGCGAGCATGGCGAAGACGATCGACGTGACGCCGCGTGAACCGAGCCAGCCGATCGCCGCGCGTTCGGCCCGGCTGAAGTCCGTACCGGCCAGCGAGAGCACCACGGGTACGAAACGGGCCACGGTCAGGGCGAGCAGCCCGTACAGGACGATGCGGAACGAGATCCCGTCGGCGAAGACATCGGCCGCCATCTTGCCCAGCAGGAACCAGACGGCCAGTGCCATCAGCTCGCCGACCTCGTGGACCAGGCCCAGGCTGTCGCCCGCGACGGCATGCGCGGTCGTGGCGTACCAGAGACCGGCGACGAACGCCGCGACGAACCCGTTGCCGTCGACGAGGTTCGCGCACGCGTAGGCGAGGAACGGCAGCGCCAGACTCGCCGTACGCAGCCCGTTGGCACGGGCCCAGCCGCTCTCGTGGGCGCGCCACACCGCCCACGCGGCCCCGCCGCCCAGCGCGCTGCCCACGACGACGGCGAGCAGCGAGCCCTTGACCACGCTCCACAGCAACTCGCCGACGGTGCTGCCGTGCGCGGTCGCCAGGTTCGCGACACAGAACAGGAAGAGGGGGGAGACGAGTCCGTCGTTGAAGCCGCCCTCGATGTTCAGCGCGGCCCGCACCCGCAACGGGACCCGGGCGTCGCGCAGGAAACCGGCGATCGGCGCGAGGTCCACGGGCATGACGACCAGCGCGCACACCGCGAGCAGCCACCAGCCGGTGCCGGGCAGGACGAGCGCGCCGAGGAGGGTGGCCAGGGCGAACGAGGCCGGCAGCGCCAGCCCCAACAGCCTGCCCTCGCCGACCGACTTGCCCAGCCGTTCGTAGTCCCGGGCCTCGGTGGCGTCCATGAACAGCAGCACGGCGAGCACCACTTCGACGGCCACCTCGAAGCTGTGCGCCTCCAGGTTGATCGGTACGGCGGGGTCCGTGCCGCGCGTCAGGACGACACCGGCGACGACGAAGGCGATCGGCGCGGTGATGCTCCAGCGGGCCATCCGGTCGGAGACCAGGGCCCAGGCGAACAGCAGCGACAGCACGACAGCGAAAGCAGGCACGGAGACTCGCAGCGGACGACGTGAGGGAGCCCGGAAGGGCCGAGCGGGGCCCAGTCTCCGTGCTCGCCCGCCCGTTCTCCGGGAGCGCCACGTCCGGGGGCACTGGATACACCCGCTCGACCCGATCGGCCCGCTCGCGGGGTGCGGGCCGCGGGCTGCGGCTGCGGGCTGCGGGCTGCGGGCTGCGGGCTGCGCTTGACCTTGACACCGTGACAAGGTCTTCACTGTGGCCAAGGAGGTGGCCCCATCGCCATGCTGAACAACGACCTCGCTCTCCAGAAGCTGGAGAGCACCAACTCGTCGGCGCGGATGCAGGCAGCACTCGCCCTCGGTACCAGGCCCGACCCCCGGTTCATCGGCACCCTCGTCGAGCGAAGCGCGGTCGAGCCCGAATTCTTCGTACGCGAGATGCTGACCTGGGCACTCACCCGCCACTCCCCCGCAACGGTGGTCCCCCGGCTCGTCGACGAGCTGCGCTCACCGCTCGCGCAGGCGCGCAGCCAGACGCTGCACACCCTGTCCAAGATCGGGGACCCGCAGGCCTGGCCCGCCCTCACCCGGGACCACCTGACCGATCCGGACGACGAGGTGGCACGCAGCGCGTGGCGCGCGGCGGTCGTGCTCGTGCCCGAGGGAGAGGAGTCGGCGCTGGCCGATGTGCTGGCGAGCCAGCTCGGGCGCGGCGAGCGCATGACGCAGCTGAGCCTGAGCCGGGCGCTGATCGCACTCGGCGAGACAGCGGTCCTGCCGCCCCTGCGCGCCGCGACGACAGCCACCGACCCCGCCGTACGACAGCACGCCCTGGCGACCGAACGGCTGTTGTCCGACCCGGACGCCGGATTCGGGTTCGCCGTCGAGGAGGCGAAGCGGATCATGGCTCTCGGCACCGGCGGCCAGGAGGAGTGACAGGCGGATGACGGGCGAGGGAGAGGCGGGAACGACCATGCGGATCGGCGAGGTGGCACGGCACTCGGGGGTCAGCGCCCGCATGCTCCGCCACTACGACACGCTCGGCCTCGTACGGCCCACGGGCCGTACGAGGGGCGGCTACCGCACCTACTCCGACCAGGACATCCGACGGATCTTCCACGTCGAGAGCCTGCGCTCCCTCGGTCTCTCCCTGCGCGAGGTGGCCGCCGCCCTCGACGACCCCGCCTTCACGCCTGCGCGGCTCGTCGAGGACCTCGTCCGGCAGACCCAGGAACGCATCGCGGCGGAGACCGCGCTCCTCACGCGGCTGCGCCGGATCAGCGCGGCCGAACCCGACGACTGGCAGGACGTCCTGCAAACCGTCGCGCTCCTGAGCGCGCTTGGGTCGCAGAACCCCGGCAAACGCCAAGGCGCCGCGCTGTCCTCGGCCCACGCGGGCCCCCTGCCCGCGGAGGCACTCGCCGAGGCGGTCCTCGACGAGTCGGACACGAACGTCGCCGGAGCACTGCGCTGGGCCCTGGCCCAGACCGGCACCAGCGCCCTGCCGACCCTGGCGAAAGGCCTTCACTCGCCTAGCAGCGAGGTGCGCGAACGCGCGGTCCAGAGCATCGCCGAAATCCTGGACGGCGACGACGAGGACGCCGCGGACGCCTCGAACACTCTGCTGCGGGACGCCCTCACGCACTCCGACATCGAAGTACGCCGACGTGCCGCACTGGCCCTCGGCACGCGCCGTGCCCCGGAGACCGTCCCCACCCTCCTCGAAATGATCGTGAACGCGGCCAACGACGTCGACGCCGCCGACGCCCTCAGCGCCCTGGCCGACGACCCCGTCCTGGCCGAACAGATCGCCACCCACCTGATCACCCACCTCAGCCACGACCCCACCGACACCCCCGCACGCCGCCGCCTCGCCCAGGCCCTCGCCGACATCCCCGGCCCGACGGCCACACAAGCGCTCACCGACCTGACGGACGACGAGGACCAGGCCATCGCGCTCACAGCGACGTACGCCCTCAGGCTTCGCGGAGCGCAGTAGGCGCAGGAGAGGCAACTTCGGCCTCGGTCACGCCGCCGAAAGCACACCTGCCCGCGCGGCGGCCAGGGCGACCTGGGCCGCCCGATCCGCGGTCGTCTCATCCACCGGTTCACCGGTGAGCACGAGCCGGAAGAAGACCGGCGCGGCCAGCGCCTTCAGGAATTCGGACGGGTCGGTGTCCGGGGGGAGTTCACCCCGCTCGACCGCTCGGGTCACGACCGGTTCCGCCCGCCGGAAACGGTCGTCGAACACCGCCTGCTTGAGCTCGGCGAGACGAGGGTGGCCCACGGCGTCGGCGAGGACCGTGGTGATCAGGGCCCGCCCCGCCTGCGTGGTGAGGGTGGCGACGAGCGAGCGGGCCAGCGCGCGCAGGTCGTCGTCCACCGAGCCGGTGTCGGGGATCGGGATGTCGGAGTCGAAGTGGCCCGCCAGCGCGTCGGATACGAGGCTGTCGGAGTCCTTCCAGTTCCGATAGATCGTCGTCTTGTGCACGCCGGCTCGTTGGGCGACGCCTTCGACGGTCAGCGCCGCGTACCCGGTCGTCGCGAGTTCGGTGACGGCCGCCGCAAGGACGGCGGTGCGCATCTTGCTGCCCCGCCCGACAGCGGGAGCTCGTTTCGAAGGCGATCCCTTCGAAGGCGATTCTGCGGAACTCATTGCAACTCCCAGTTGCTTTATTGGCGGCGCATGCGACAGGATCGAGATTATCGCAACCCTAAGTTGCAATGCGGCCATGGGTGTTCGGGCCGTAGGCACACTCCTGACGCAAGGAACGAGGTCCCATGCCCCGCGGCCCCCGGGCGACCACAGCCCGCCCCTCCCCTGACCCCATTGCCGACCAGTCGGGGCGCTTAGCCATCGTCACCGGTGCCAACAGCGGCATCGGGTACGTCACCGCCCGCGAACTCGCCCGCCACGGCGCCCAAGTCGTACTCGCCTGCCGCAGCCGTGAACGCGGCCGCGACGCGGTGGAACGACTGCGCGCCGAAGTGCCGGGCGCCCGCGCCGAACTACGTCTGCTCGACCTCGCCGACCTGGCGTCCATCCGTGGTTTCGCGGAGGAGTGGAGTCACGACCGGCTCGATCTCCTGGTCAACAACGCGGGCGTGGCCATGGTGCCGTTCGCCAGGACCGCCGATGGCTTCGAGTCGCAGTTCGGCATCAACCACCTCGGCACGTTCGCGCTCACTGGCCTCCTCCTGCCCCGCCTGCTGGCGGCCGCCGACCCGCGCGTGGTCACCGTGAGCAGCGAGGGCCAGCGCTTCGCCCCCTTCGACGTGACCAATCTCAACGCGGAACGCCGCTACCGCACCGCGGTCGCCTACGTACAGTCCAAGCGCGCCAATCTCTACTTCGCGATGGAACTCCAGCGCAGGGCCGACGCTGCCGGACTGACGCTCCGCAGCATGGCCGTCGCCCCCGGACTCACCCGCTCCAACGTACTCACCGGCGGCGCCAACCTGGCCAGAGGACGCACATACGCAGCCCTCACCCGTCTCCTCCTCCGCGTCGCCTTCCGCCCCACACCCGAGGGCGCCAAAACCTCCCTGCACGCCGCGACCACCCCGCACCTGCCCGGCGGAAGCTATGTCGTGCCCGACGGCCCCTTCCAGCTCCGCGGCGAACCCACCCTGCGCAGTCGGGAACGCGCACTCCAGGACACCGTCACAGCGCGGCGGTTGTGGCAACTCTCCGAACAACTCACCGGCGTGCAGTACGCGTTCCCCACCGATCAGCGCGTGTCCCCCCTCCAGTCCCACATCACGTCCGAACCCGGACGCGGCCCGTAGTCCGCGCGGCCGCCGGGGCCGAAGGCGCCGATCTCCGTGACCAGGAGGGCGCCCTCGTCGAGCTGCGCGGCGGTCCAGCCGGTCACGTCGAGGAGCAGTCCGTCGAGTGGGCCGCCGGACAGCTCGCGGTAGGCATGGCCGGGCTGCGGGCCCGGGTCCGGGTCGTCGTGTTCGGCGCCGTACACGCGCCGCCGTATCAGCTCGTCCATACGGTGAGCATCGCACCCGGCACTGACATCAGCCCTGGTGACCGGCGGCCGTGACGGCTCCTTCGACGAGGTCGCGCAGTTGGGAACGCGCGGTGATGCCCAGCTTGGGGAAGCTGCGGTAGAGGTGGGAGCCGACCGTGCGAGGGGACAGGAACAGCCGCTCGCCGATCTCGCGGTTGGTCATCCCGCGGGCGGCGAGTCCCACGATCTGCCGCTGCTGGGGCGAGAGTTCGGCGAGCGCGCCGGGGGCCGGGGCGGTGCCCGTGACGCCGAGGCCCGCGGCGCGCGCTTCCGTCCGGGCCCGCTCGGCCCATGGGTGCGCGCCCAGCCGTTGGAAGATCTCCAGGGCTTCGGCCAGCGGTCCCCGCGCCTCCGCGATACGCCGGCGCCGCCGCAACCACTCGGCGAGGTCCAGCAGGACCTGGGCGTACTCGAAGGGCCAGTGGACCAGGACCGGATCGGCCAGCGCCGCGCGGAAGTGCGACTCGGCGTCCCCTGAGCCTTGAGGGGTGTTGGGGGCCCTGGGGTCCTCATCGTTCTTCGCGTCGGCCAGCAAGCCTCGGGCCCGCTCGATCAGCGCGCGCAGTCTCGGCGAGGCGTTCTCCGCGAGGGTGCGGGCCGCGCGCTCCACGATGGTGAGGGCCTCCTCGCGGTGGCCGCTGCGCACCGCGGCCGCCGCGAGATCCGCGAGGGCGGGATACGAGGCGTGGTAGTGCACGGGGGCGCCATCTGCCGTGAAAACCTTGCGGAGTTGGTCGTACGCCGTGTCGTGTGCGCCGTCCGCGAGCGCCGCGGCACCCAGGGCGCGGCGGGCGTAGACGGCCACCGAGCGGCTCTCCAGGGGGTCGATCAGGGCAAGCGCGGTCGTGGCCCGTTCGCGGGCCGCCGCCGTGTCGCCCTGGTGGGCGAGCACCATGGCCTCGACCGCTGCCGCGCAGGCCACCGTGTGGTCGAGCCCGGTCGCGGAGCCGAGCGCGCCGCTGCGCGCGCAGGCTTCCTGGGCCCGCGCCCACCGCCCTTGTTCCACATAGGTCCAGGCGGCCGCGCCGCCCAGGCCGTCCGGCAGCGGACCGCGCGTCCCCCAGCGGTCGAAGGCCTCATCGAAGGCGCGGACGGCCTGCGGCGTCTCATCGAGAAGCCATGCCATGACCGCGAAAGCGGTGAGCCGGTCGGGTCGCCCTCGCGCTTCGGAGGCGACCTGCGGGACAAGGGAGAGCAGGTCGGCTCTGTCGTCGAAGGGGTCGGCGACGGTTCGTACCCAGGCGCGCAGCCACGCCGGTGACGCGTCCGGCGGGAGCTCTTCGAGGAGATCCCGGACGCGACGTCGCTGGTCGTCCCGCCCGGAGTAGAAGCCCGTGACGGCGGCGCCGGCCAGGAGGTCCAGTGCGGTGACGGGCTGCACGGTCGTCAACTCCGCTGCGGCGTCGGCGAGTCGGGAGAAGACCACGTGATGCCGCACGGTGAGGGTGGCCAGGCGGCCGACGTGCGCGGCGGTCTCGGCCAGGAGCGCGGGGTCGTCGGTCCGCGCGCGGACCCCGGCGGCCAGTTCCTCCGCCCAGGCGAGGTCACCGGTGAGCACCGCCTGCCCGGTGGCCGCGACGAGCAGCCGGGCGCCCTCCTCGCGCCCCGGTGCGAGGTCCGCCGCGCGGCGCAGGGCGCTCGCCGCCGCCGCGTGACCGCCACGGCGTCGCGCGCGTTCGGCGGTCTGCTCCAGCTCGGCGGCGACTCCCGCGTCGGGGCCCGTGGCGGCGGCCGCCCGGTGCCAGGCACGCCGGTCAGGTTCGTCGCCGAGCCGTGCGGCGAGCGCCTCGTGGGCCTCGCGACGGGCGTCGAGGGAGGCGGCGTGGTAGGCCGCGGAGCGGACCAGGGGGTGGCTGAACCGCAGGCCGCTCCCGCCTCCCTGGGCGTCTGGGCCGCTCTTGCGGATCAGTCCGGCCCGTTCGGCGGGCAGCCAGGTCTCGTCCTCGACGTCAGGCAGCGCGGCCACAGCGGCGGTCGCGGAATCGACGGTGTCCATGGCGGCGAAGAGCAGCAGGGCGCGTGCGGTGGAAGTCGGCAGGTCGTTCAGGCGGGCGGCGAAGACGCGTTCCAGGTGGGCGGTGAGAGGCAGCGGGCCTGGGGCTGGGCCTGGGCCTGCGGATTCCTGGGCCGTGGTCCCATGAGCCGACACCGACACCGGTGCTCCGGTTGTGGCCGCTCGGGTGAGTTCGATCAGTGCCAGCGGGTTGCCCTCGGCCTGGTCGAGGATCTCCTTCCGCTTCCGGCCGGACGGCAGCGGTGCCTGCGGCCGGGACTGGGACCAGGACTGGTACTGGGACTGGGACTTCGGTCGCGGTCCCGACACACGTACTCCCTGCGGCTGCTCGTCCAACAGCCGACCAGCCGCTTCGTCGTCCAGCGCTCCCACCGCCAGCGTCGGCACGTGATGGTCGAAGCCCGGCACGCCGTCGCCGGTCCGCGCGGCCAGCAGCATCGTGAACGGTTCATCCGCCAGCCGCCGTACGGCGAAGGACAGCGCGTCCAGGGACGCCCGGTCGAACCACTGCGCGTCGTCCAGGACCACAAGCACGGGGCCTCGCTCCCCCAAGCCGGAGAGCAGGTCCAGGACGGCCATGCCGATGAGCATGGCTGTCGGCTCCGACGGTGCCGGGCCGGTCCCGAACGCGGCGTGCAGCGCCGTGCGCTGCCTCTCCGGCAAGGAGTCCGTCTCGTCCGCGACCGGGCGCAGCAGCAGGTGCAGGGCGGAGAAGGCGAGGTGTGACTCCGACTCGCTGCCCGTGGCGCGCAGCACACGTGTGCCTCGTGCCTCGGCCCGGCGTACCGCGCGTTCCAGCAGCGCGCTCTTGCCGATGCCCACGTCACCGAGCAGCACCAGAACGGGATCCGCCGACCCCGCCGCGTCCACCGTGCGGAACAGGCGTGCCAGTTCCGCGTCCCTGCCGACGAGCCGCGTTGCGCCCTCCGCGACCGTACGGCGTTCGCCCGCCTGCTCCTCGTCCACGGAGGTCTCCCGGATTCGTGGCCCGCCGCTCGGAGCCGCCTTGCGTGTTCGCGACCAGGCTAGGACGTCATCCCGGTCGGCGTGATCTCGCGGCGGTACGGGGATGCCGGGGTCACGCGGACGGGCGGCGCGCCCGGCGCACTTCCCGGTCGATGGCCCAGGCGTCGGCCACCGGTCCGAGGTGGGTGAGCTTGTCGGGGTTGATGACGGAGTGGACCGTGCGGACCTGCCCGTCCACCACATCCAGTGCCATGGTGCGCAGGACGTTCCCATCCCGATCGTGGAAGACCGCTCCGGGCTGCCCGTTGATCAGGCACGGCGTGCAGGTGATGCCGATACGCACCATCAGCGGGTGAACGGTGGCCAGCAGCCGTGCGGCGTTCTGGGCACCGGCGACGGCCCTGGCCAGCTGCGGCGCCTTGCCTCCGCCGTCGCCGACGAGCTGCACGTCGGCGGACAGCAGGCTCTGGAGGCCCGCCATGTCTCCTCGGGCCATCGCGTCGAAGAACCGACGCGCCAGCTCGTCGCGCTCTTCCCGGTCCGTCTCGAACCGGGGCCGTCCCTCGTGCATGTGACGCCGGGCCCGGACGAGCAGTTGGCGGCAGGCCGCCTGGGAACGTCCGGTGGCCGTGGCGACGTCGTCGAACCCGAAGTCGAACACCTCCCGCAGCACGAACACCGACCGCTCCAGCGGGCTGAGCCGTTCCAGGAGCAGCAGCGCCGCCATCGACAACGAGTCGGCGAGCTCCGCCGCGCGGGCCGGGTCCTCGTACGGGTCGTCGAGCAGCGGCTCGGGCAGCCACGTCCCGACGTACGCCTCACGCCGCACCCGTGCGGAGCGCAGGACGTCGATCGAGATGCGGGTCACCGTGGTCGCCAGGTACGCCTTGAGTGACACGGGCCGCGCGGACGAGGCGTCGTAGCGCAGCCAGGTCTCCTGCACCGCGTCCTCCGCCTCACTGACGCTGCCCAGCATCCGGTACGCGATCGAGAACAGCAGCGGTCTCAGTTCCTCGAACTCCGTCGCCTCGTCCATCTCTTGCTCCCCCGTGTTCGAACATCTCTATGGATCATGGCATTTACCGCTCTGAGCTGGGGTGCTCCCAGGGAAACAGTGCTCGCGCCCACACCCCGCCCAGGTGTGATCCACGTCTCCCCCGATTCGGGCGCCGCGATGTCACTGGCCGCACCACTGCCTCGTCTCGGGTCCAGAAGACCTCGTATCTGGGAGTTGATGATGAACATCGCGCTGTGGGTCACCGCCGGAATGCTGGCCGCGGTCTGCCTCGTGGGCAGCTCGAAGATGTTCGTGGGCCGCGAGAGGCTGGCGGCAGCGGGCGCTTCCGCGCAGTGGGTGTGGGAGTTCAGCCCCGGTGCGCTCAAGGCCATCGGCGCCGTCGAGCTGCTGGCCGCGGCCGGTCTGATCCTGCCCGCGGCCCTCGACATCGCCCCGGTACAGGTGCCGCTCGCCGCCTCCGGACTCGTCGTCCTGTTCGCCTGCGCCGCCGCGATGCGCCTGCGCCGGGGCGAGCGCGCCACGGTCACCGCGGACCTCGTCTACCTGGTACTGGCCGCGTTCGTCGCCTGGGGCCGCTTCGGCCCCGCCCCCTTCACCGGCTGAGCCGACGACTCGTCCCGCCGACTCCGTCCGTCCCATCCGTCCCGCCGACTCCACCCGTTCCGCCCGCTTCGCCACCTCGGACAGAAGGACCACTGGCATGAACATCCTCCGGCACACGTTCCTCGTCTTCCACCTCTTCGGCTTCGCCGCGATTCTGGGCGGCATCTTCTACCAGTTGCGCGGCAAGGACCCCGTGACCGGCGGATACATGGTGACCAGCGCGGTCGTGCAGTTGGCCACCGGCGCCGGCCTCATCTGGACCCGCCTCTCCCTCGACCTGCCGGTGCCGCACGCGAAGATGGGCGTGAAACTCGCCCTCGACGTCCTGGTGGCGCTCGTCGCACTGATAGGGATGCGCACCAGAGCCGCCTGGGCCTTCTACGCCGTGGCTACGTTCACGGCGGCCGCGGTGGTCGTGGCCGTCGCCTGGGCCTAGGTCGTTTCTGATGGTTCTTGGACGACGTCGCGGAGCCAGATGACCATTGCTGTGACGGTCAGTGTGCCGTTGAAGACGTAGGCGCGTTTGTCGTAGCGGCTGGCGACCGCACGGAACTGTTTCCACTTGCTGACACAGCGTTCGGCGGCACTGCGGCGCCGGTACTGATCCGTGTTGAAGGCCGGAGGTCGGCCGCCGCTCCGGCCTCGCCGGCGACGGTGTTCACGCTGGTCATCGGGCTGGGCGATCGTCGCTTTGATGTGCCGCCTGCGCAGGTAGGCGCGGGTGTCACGGCTGGAGTAGGCCTTGTCGCCGCGGAGTCGGTCCGGGCGGGTGCGGGGGCGTCCGGGCCCGTGCCGGTAGACCCGCAGATGCTCCAGGACGGGCACGAGCATGGGGTTGTCGCCCCGCTGGCCAGGTGAAGTCTCCCAGACCAGCGGCCGGGCCCGGTCATCGGCCAGAAAGTGGACCTTGCTGGTCAGTCCGCCCCGGGAACGTCCCAGGGCCTCGCGTCCATCTGCCTCCACACGCGCCCCGCCCCCTTTTGCGGGAAGTCAAGCGGTGGCCGGTGCCGGGCCCCGGCCGCATGCTGATGAGCACGGCAGGAGGTCGAGTCGATGTTCACCGCCCACTCGGTCTCTTTGTCTGCGGACCGGGCGAGGGCACCATCCGGGTCACCTGCATCGGCGTCGATCTGCAGCTCGGTCAGGATCCGCTGCCAGGTCCCGTCCGCCGACCAGCGCCGATGGCGCTCATAAACGGTCTGCCACGGCCCATATCGCTCTGGGAGATTCGGCCACGGCACCCCCGTGCGGGCCCGGAACAGCACACCGTTGATCACCCGCCGGTGATCCGCCCACTGCCCGCCCGGGCCGCCGTTCCCTGGCAGCAGCGACTCGATCCTCCGCCACTGCGCGTCAGTCAGTTCATGACGTCGCACCATATGACCCACGTGCCCGGCGCCGGCACTGATCCACCCAACCCAGCAAGAGCCATCAGAAACGACCTAGCCGTACCCCTGAGAGCCCGTGCCGGCGTGTGCCTACGTATCGGTCGTATCGGTGCAGTCGCCTGTATGCAATTACCTGGATGCAGTCACCTGACTGATACCGCACAGGCCGGGGCCGCTCATAACGTTCCGTTCCAGGAAACCTCCCAACCTTTGAGGGAACCCATGGAACAGATCGAGCTCGGCGACGTCACCATCACCCGAATCCGGGAATACTACGGCCCCGTCGACATGTCGCCCGACACCTTCTTCCCGCACGTCCCCGCGGAGACCTGGGAGGAGAATCGCGACTGGATTTCGCCGCATTTCCTCAACTCCCAGACCAATATAGTGAATTCCGCGATCCAGACCTGGCTGCTGCGGAGCGAGGGCCGGACCATCCTGGTGGACACCGGGGTCGGCAACCACAAGGAGCGTCCGTACTCGCCCGTCTGGAGCCACCTCTCCACCGACTTCCTGGCTCAACTCGCCCGCGCCGGGGTCGAGCCCGAAGACGTGGACATCGTCATCAACACCCATCTGCACGTCGATCACGTCGGCTGGAACACCTACCTGGACGGGCGGCAGTGGGTTCCCACATTCCCCAACGCCACCTATCTGATCCCTAAGGAAGACTTCGATTTCTGGAATCCCGAGAACGGCCACAAGCCGCTGTTGGGGCGCGGAAATCAGAACGTGTTCGAGGACAGCGTGGCCCCCGTGCACCAGGCCGGCCAGACACTCCTGTGGGAGGGCAGTCACCGGATCGACGCCAACCTGCGTCTGGACGCGGCCCCCGGCCACACCCCCGGCTCCTCCGTCCTGACGCTCGCCTCCGGCACGGACCGCGCGGTGTTCGTCGGCGACATGCTGCACAACCCCGTACAGATCGTCGAACCCGACGCCAACAGCTGCTTCTGCGAGGACCCCGCCCGCGCCCGCGCCACCCGCCGCACGGTGCTCGGCCAGGCGGCCGACGACAACGCACTCGTCATCCCCGCGCACCTGGGCGGCCACGGCGCCGCCGAAGTCGTACGCGAGGGAAACGCGTTCGCCATCAAGGGGTGGGCCCCCTTCACCCCGTACGCCGATCAAGGCTGACGTCCGTACACCGAGCCGTGACGACGTTCCGCGTCCCGCCCCCAGGACAGGGCTGAAGCCGCCGCACCCCAGGAGAGGCCTCCCGTGCACCACCACCCCGCCCCCGTCGTGACCACCGCGCAGGGGCCCGTCCGCGGTCGGCGTCACGCCGACGACACCGCCACCTACTTCAACATCCCCTACGCCGCCCCGCCCCGCGGCGCCGACCGGTTCACCCCACCACGGCCGCACGCGCCTTGGGACGGCATACGCGACGCCACCGAACCCGGCCCCAACGCGCCCCAGTCCCCACGCGATCTGGGCAGCGTGGACATGTCCCCCTACTTCGGCGCCGGTTGGAGCCGAGGCGAGGACTACCTGACCGTCAACGTCTTCACGCCCGTCCCCGCACCCGCGCCCTCATCTTCGCCCTCACCGTCAGGGCGTCCCCGCCCGGTCATGGTGTTCGTCCACGGCGGCGGTTTCGTCGCCGGTTCGACACGTTCCGCGCTGTACGACGGGTCCGCCTTCGCCCGCCACGGCGTCGCCCTCGTCACCCTCAACTACCGCCTTGGCATCGCCGGGTTCCTCGACATCCCCGGCGCACCGGCCAACCGCGGTCTGCTCGACGTGATCGCGGCCCTGCACTGGGTGCGGCGGAACATCGCAGCCTTCGGCGGGGACCCCGACAACGTCACCCTGTTCGGCCAGTCCGCCGGGGCGACCATCGTCGGCGCCGTCCTCGCCACGCCTGAGGCCGGCGGTCTGTTCCACCGGGCGATCGTCCAGAGCGGCAGCGGGCTCGGCGCGTTCACCGCCGAGCAGGCCACCCGGGTGACCGAGGCAGCGGCCCGGGTTCTGGGCATCGAGCCGCATGTGGACAGCTTCGCCGACGTCTCCGACGAACGGCTGGTCCATGCGGCCTCGCAGTTGGCGGGCATCGACCTGCGAACCGACACGCACCGCGACCCGCTGGCCGGACTCAGCCCCTTCAGCCTGGTCCTCGACACCCAGCCCGCCCGGTCCGTCGCCGCCGGTCGCGGCTCGGGCGTCGACCTGCTCATCGGGACCAACGCCGAAGAAGGCAATCTCTACTTGGCCCCCGTGAACAAGTACGCCACCTCGACGGCGTCCGACGTCGAGGGCATCGCGGCCCGTTCGCATCCCGACCCGGACCGGCTCATCGCGACGTACCGCGCGAGCCGCCCCTCGGCATCGCTCGGTGCGCTGCGGTCCACCATCCTGGGCGACACCTTGTTCGGCGCGGGCACATGGGCCCTGACCGAGGCCCACGCCGCCCGCGCCGAATCCACCGCCTACGCCTACGCATTCGCCTGGCGCTCCACGGCCCTGGACGGACAACTGGGCGCCACACACACGATGGAGCTCCCCTTCGTCTTCGATCTCACGCACCTCCCCCAACTTCACGGCCCATCAGCCCTGTTGGGCCCCGCCGAGCCCCCGGCTCAACTCGCCGCCCGCATGCACGAGACATGGATCCGCTTCGCCACCACGGGCGCCCCGGGCTGGGACCCCTACGACGCCGAGCACCGCACCACGATGCGCATCGACGCCGAATGGGCCCAGATCCGCGACCCTCGCAGCGAGGAACGACGCGCCTGGACCTGAACCCTCACCGCTGGGCGACCACCCCTTGCCCTTCACTGGAGACCTCTCTAACTTTAGAGACCTCTCCAGAAATTCACGGAAGGGCGTGTGCGCATGCAGACGGTCGAAGGCGGGCTGCGCGAGCAGCGGAAGGCGCTGCGGCGTGGGCGGATCCTCGACGCCACGCGTCAACTCCTGCGGGACGGCCCGGAATCCGTCATCAGCACGGAGCGGATCGCCGAGCGGGCGGAGGTCTCCCCTGCCACCGTGTACAACCTGATCGGACCGCGCGAGAAGATCTGGGAGGCACTCGCCGCAGGATTCATGGACGAACTCGAACGCCGCCTGGCGGTACGGGGAGACGGCGATCCGCGTGAGGTCGTCCGGTCGACCGTAGGACTGTTCGTGGACGACCCGGTCGTGTCCCGTCGCATGGTGCGCGGCTGGGAGGAGAGCGGTCTCGTACTCGTACGCAGCCCTCTCGGCCAGCTCCGTCAGGCGATGGCAGAGGCGCGGACGCAGGGGGTCCTGCGCACTGATGTGAACACCGGCGCGCTCGCCGCCACGGTCGCCACCTCGTGCGTGGGCGCCCTGCATCAGTGGGTCGCCGGACTGATCGACGACGACCGGTTCCTGGCACACGCCCTGTTCGCCCTGGACGTCGCGCTCGCCGCGGCGGCCGCGGACGCCCACCGCGACCGACTGCTCGCGCCGCTCCTGACCCGGGGCTCGGCATGACGGACGGCGCGACGGGCTCGACCGACGCAACGGATACGCCGGGCACGGGAAGCCCGGCAGCCATGGGTGCGGCCGCGGCCCCGCCACGTACCCGCACCTTCGAGGGGCATGACGGAGTCCCGCTCACGGCGGACACCTGGGGCGAGGCCACCGCCCCGCCCGTCGTCCTGCTGCACGGCGGCGGCCAGACGCGCCACGCCTGGGCGCGGACCGGCCCCCGACTGGCCGCCCTGGGCTACCGCGTCGTCGCTCCGGACCTGCGCGGACACGGCACCAGCGCGTGGTCGGCCGACGGTGACTACGACCTCGGACTGTTCGCCGATGACGTACGGGCCCTCGTCGCCGAACTCGGCGACCGGCCCCTGCTCGTCGGCGCCTCGCTCGGCGGGCTGAGCTCGCTGCTCGCCGCCGGTGAGGCGCCGAGGGCGGCGATCCGTGCGCTGGTGCTCGCCGATGTCGCGCATCGTCCTGATCCACGCGGCGTGCGCCGGATCATCGAGTTCATGCGGCGCCGTCCGAACGGATTCGCCAGCGTCGAGGAGGCGGCCACGACGGTCGCCGCGTACCTGCCGCACCGCACGCGGCCGTACGACCCCGAAGGCCTGCGGAGGAACCTGCGGCGCCACGGCGACCGCTGGGTCTGGCACTGGGACCCCCGGCTGCTGGACAGCTTCGAGGGACGGATGGACCCGCCGGGGATGGCGGAGCGCCTCCTCGACGCCGCCCGCCACGCGGACGTGCCGATCCTCCTGGTCCGCGGCGCGCTCAGTGACGTGGTGCGTGAGGACACCGCCGAGGAGTTCTGCGCCCGCGTTCCCCGCGCGCGGTTCGTCGACGTGGTCGACGCGGGACACATGGTGGTCGGGGATCGCAACGAGCGCTTTGTCGATGCGCTCATTCCGTTCTTGAGGTCCTGAGGTCCTGAGGTGCCGGGCAGGAACGGTTTCCCTACGGCCCTACGGCCCAGGGAGCGTCGGAATCGCCCGCGGTCGGCTCCTGCCGAGGGCCCGACGCGTCCTGGGGAAGGGACGGGTTCCGGGCGAGATCGTGGACGGGCTCCAGGAGGATCAGCGCTATGTCGTCGCCCGCCGCGCTGTGCCGGGTGTGGTGGTTCAGCGCCGCCATCACGGTGTCGAGCGCACCGTCCAGGCGCGCACCCGTGCACAACCGGCCGATGAGCTGGAGGTCCGGCATGCAACCGGTCCGGTCGCGCGCCTCGGCCAGGCCGTCGGTGTAGAACAGCAGCCGGTCGCCCGCCGCCAGGGGCACCTCCTGGACCGTGGGTTCGGGAGCCAGGCCTATCGGAGTCGTCGGTGCCGGTGGCGCCAGCAGGGTGGGCGTGCCCGTGTCCGGCAGGTGCAGGGGCGCGTGATGACCGCAGTTGACCAGGCGTACGTGGTGCGGATCGACCTCCGCGATCACGGCGGTGACGAAGTCCTCCGGCCCGAGATCGCATGCCAGGCGGGACTCCAACTCCCGTACGACGTCGAGCAGATCGGGCTGCGTGTAGGCGGCGTCGCGGAAGTGGCCGATGGCCGCCGCGGACAGGTGGACGGGTGCCAGGCCCTTGCCCCGGACGTCGCCGATCAACAGCCGCAGGCCCATGGGCGTGTTGGCGAAGGCGTACAGGTCGCCGCCGATGTGGGCCTGCGCCGCGGCCGAGTGGTAGCGGGCGCTGACTTCGAGGCCGCCGATACGGAAGTCGGTCGGCCGGATGATGGCCCGCTGGGCCGCCGCCGCGACCTTCTCCAACTGCTGTTGCAGGCCGGCGGACCGGTGCGCGAACCACGTGCCGTACGCGCCGGCGACGACCAGCATCAGGAGCCTCACCTGCGTGTCGCCCTGACCCAGCGCGCGCTCCACCAGGCTGATGACCACGGCGAGCAGCGTGGCGGCGCCGGAGACGATCGCGGTGACCCGCCAGCCGTCCTGGGTGGAGGCCAGCAGCGGGCACACGAGCAGCAGCCCGATCAGGCTGGTCGCGGGACCCGTGGCGATGTCGCCGACAGCGATGCCCGCGCCGACGAGCGCGGTGAGCCAGAGCCAGCCGGTGCGTGAGGCCACGGACATCCGCCGTCCCCTCTTTTTCCATTGCCTGAACGCGGTGAACAGTCGCGTATATCAAGGGCCGATCGCCGCGTCGGTGACTTTGCGTAGCGGATCGCGCGCGATCACCGCGATACTTCTTATGGCCAGGAGCGGAAGGGCCAACTTCCGGGCGCTGATGGCATATTCAGGTTTATACCCGCCTTGCCGCAGGCAGAACGTCATACGAGAAGCCGGGAGCGGACCGTATTTCCCCGACCGCTGTTCGCTTCAGGAAGGTCCCCCTCCGCCGAAAATCCGCTTAAACGCCCACGAGACGGGTACTCGGGAGTCGCCCCTTCATGCCGCGGCTCCCTTCCGGCGGGGAGACGTGGTCCGGAAGGAGCCGTCGTCCTGACCACCACTGTCTGCCCTGACCACCACTTGTTCTGGAGTCGTTCGTGCCGCTTCCGGTCTTCCTCGTCGCCGACCACGTCGTGGTGATCAAGGTGTACGAAGTCGTCGACATCGCCAACGCGGAGCACTTCCGCGCCGAGCTCCACCGAGTGCTGCGCGGTTGTCGCGGCCCACGCTCCGTCGTGGTCGACCTGCGTGCCCCCTGCGCCACCTCCGTGTGCGTCAGCGCCCTGAAGGACACCCAGCAGCTGGCCGACCGGCTGCGGCTCCGGCTGCTCATCACCGCTCCTCATGCACTGACCCGACGTGTTCTGCGCCTCACCGCGGCCGACGGCCATCTGGAGGTCCACCCCGATCTGCCCACCGCGCTGCACGTGGCGTGACATCGTGGCCGGGTCACGGATGTGGTGAGTCGAGGGCTGCGACGCCGCCGGCATACTGACGCTGCGCGGCATTCACGTGGAGACCTTCGCCCCCACGCACCAGGTCGTCGTCGCCAGTGACGAGCTGCAAGGGCGGCTCCAGGAAGGACCGTGCTTCGACGCCGCGCGCAGGCGTACCGAGGAGCCGGTGTTCCGCATCGCGGATTTCACGGCCGAGCAGGAGCGGTGGCCCGTCTACGCGCCGCCGGCCCGCGAGCTGGGCGTCGGCAGCATGATGGGCTTCCTCCTCTACACCGAGGGCGAGGAGATGGGCGCCCTCAATCTCCACTCCCGGCGCCCGACGGCCTTCACCGAGGACAGCGAGACCGCGGGCTGGCTCCTGGCCTCGCACGCCGCGGTCGCCCTGTCCAGCGCGCGCACCCTGGGTCAGATGGAGCGTGCCGTCGCCACCCGGCACGCGATCGGGTAAGCCATGGGCATCCTGATGGCTTCTCACCAGCTCACCGAGGAGCAGTCGTTCTCCCTGCTGCGCCGCTGCTCGCAGGAGAAGAACGTCAAGCTCCGGGACGTCGCACGCCAGGTGTGCGAACGAGGCGGCCTGGACTGACCGCGTTTCCGCGTCCCGCCCGGTCAGTGCCGGGGCGGATCGAGGTGCCGGTCGCCATCCCCCGCGACCAGGACCTCTCGTACGAATCGCCGCAGATGCGCGCGTACGGCGTCGGGCTGCTCCAGCCAGGGTTCGTGCCCCGCCGACTCGATCCGGGTCAGCGGAACCGCGAGTCGCCGCGCGAGGGATTCAAGTGCTGAGATCGGGCGGGGATCCTGGCGTGCGCCGAGGAGTTCCGCCCGTGCGGGCAGGCACGCGCGCAGGGCGTCGAGGTGGTCGTCGAGCGGGTCCGCGCGTCCTTCCGCGCCGAGTTCGGCGTTCATCGTCCAGTTGACGGGGCGGCGGCATCGGGCGGCCCGCGCCGCCCAGCGCCGACCGCGTTCGAGGTCGGCGTGGTCGGCACACCAGGCCAGGGTGAGCAGTTCGACCTCCTGCTCCTCCGTACGACGGGGCACCGCCTCCAGGACGCGCAGCCGCTCCCGCTGCGCCACGGACATGCGGCGGTTCCGCTCCGCTCGTTCCCCGGTGCGCCAGTCACCGACGAAAGGCCCGCACATCAGCAGCGTCCCGGCCGCGCGCTCGGGGTACTTCAGGCAGAAGCGGCTCGCCAGGTCGGTGCCGTAGGAGTGTCCGACGAGTACGGCCGTGGGCGCGTCCCAGGCATCGAGCAGCTCGGCGAGGTCGTCGACGTGCCGGGTCGGCGTGTGGGATCCCTGCCACGGGGACCGGCCGGTGCCGCGCTGGTCGTAGCGGTACACGGGTGCGAGGTCCGCGACCATGGGGGCGACGTCCTCCAGATAGTCGGGCAGCCCGGGACCGCCGTGGAGCAGGACCACGGGTGGTTGTCCCCTCCTGTCCCCGAGCGCCCGCCAGCTCACCCGCGCCGCGTCGCTCATCGTCGCGACGCCTTGCGTCGTTGTCGAGGTCACCGCCGAGCACCTACCCATCCGTCGAGGACCGCCTCCGCTTGACTCCGTGGGCGGCTACCCAAAGGATCACCTGTGGCCACTGCCCCGTGTCAGAAGGAGCTCCCCCCGGTGACCAGCCGCGTCCTGTTGGTCTCACCCGCCCTGACCGCCTCGCTGCGTCAGGCCCGATTCGACGACGGGGCCTCGCTCGACGAGAGGGGTCGGGCCGATGCACGGGCAGCGGCAGGTTCCCTGCCCGTGGACGCCACCGTCGTCACCTCGGACAGCCTGCGCTGCCGGGAGACGGCGGAAGCGCTCGGACTCTCCGGCACGGACTCACCCGCGGACCTCGCCGGTATGTCGATGGGGCACTGGCGCGGCAGGACCCTGCACGAGGTGAGCACCGCGGAGCCCGACGCGGTGGCCCGCTGGCTCGCCGATCCCGGATACGCGCCGACCGGCGGGGAGTCGGTACTCGGCGTCTGCGCGCGCGTGGCGCGCTGGCTCGATGCCACGGCGGCCGGTTCGGGACGTGTCGTCGCCGTGGTGGAACCGGAGGTCGTACGCGCCGCGGTGCTGCATGCGACGGGCGCGCCGCCTGCGGCGTTCTGGCGGCTCGACGTGGCACCGCTGACGGTCACGGAGCTCAGCGGTCGGGCCGGACGGTGGAACGTGCGGCTCGGGCGTCCGGTGACCTCCCCCTGAGGCAGGCCGACTTGACCGTCCGGACGAGGGGGTCGGCGAAGGGCCGTGTTCAGCGGAACGACGGGTCCCGGTAGCGGCTCAGTAACGCGGCGACGGCGCACCGCAGACACTCCCCCTCCGGCAGCGCGCCCAGGCGTGCGGTGTCACCGCAGGCGCCGTCCCCCGCGCAGTCCTCCACCAGCTCCTCCAGCTCCCGCACCAGGCGCTCGGTCCGCTTCGCCTGCTGGGCGAGGACGCGCACGCGCGCGCTCTGGCCGCCGATCTGTCTTCGGCTCGCGACCAGTTGCTCGTACTCGTCGACGGTGAGGGCCACCGCTTCGCGACCGCCGAGGGTGATGTGGTGGGGCTGGAGCTGTCTGGCCACTCGGCTCCTCGATTCGTCGGGCAGATCGGTGACGGGGGGTGCCTCGGAAACGACTGAGGGCCCTCGGATGGTTCCGAGGGCCCTCATATACACACGGACGGGTCAGCGTCCCGTGGCGACAGCCCGATCGAGTGCCGCCTCGTCCGCACGCGGACGCAGCAGACGTTCGGCCAACTCACCGAACAGCAGCCCGAATCCGCCCCACAGCGTGATCTGCATGGCGACGGCGGAGAGCCGGAAGCGCCACAGCAGAGCCGCCGGGAAGTGCTCGGGCACCTCGTTGATCACGGGCAGGAAGGCGTACGCGATGCCGATGACCGCGGTGAAGCCGAGCACCGCCACGACCGTCGCGTACCAGGTGCCGATGTGGGCGGCGAGACGCTTGCCGAGGATGGTCGCGCCGATGGCGAGAAGCACGCTCAGCACCATCATCAGCAGGTACAGGGTGGTCCGCTTGCCTATGGTGTCGGGGTTGCCGACGGCAGGCGGGTTGGCCGGATACTTCAGGAAGGGCACCACGTACACCGCGAGCAGCGCGCAGCCCGAGAGCAGCAGGGCGGTGGCACGCGGGCCGAACCGGCCGACGCGCCCCAGGGCGAAGCAGTACGCGAGTGCGGCGATGCCGCCGAAGGCGACCCCGTAGATGAGGATGCCGGTCGCGAGACCGGCCGTGGACTGCAGGCCCCGGGAGACGAGTTCGACCTCGTCACCGTGGGAGTGACCTGCGTGGGCCTCCTCGAAGCCGATGGCACTGTCGACGTTGGGTTCGCCGAGGAAGTAGCCGACGATCAGGGCGAGCACGCCGGCCCCCAGGCCGGCGAGCATGCCTCGAACGAGGAGATTGCGGACAGTTGTCGAGTTCATGAGCGCGCGGCGTCCCTCTGGTCAGTGGCAGGGGAAGCCGAGCAGGTGGCGGGCGTCGTGCACCCACTCATGGACCTCCGCGCCGCTGAACACGGAGGTGGCGCCCTGTTCGGCGCCGACGAAGTACAGCAGGACCAGCATCAGCACGCCGAAGAAGACGGCCCAGGGGGCGATGTCCTTCAGGGGCAGCTTGGCCGGTGCGGTGGGGGTGGCGGTCGGCTGGGCGACATGTTGCGCCATGGCAGGGCCTCCTGGGGAGCTCGCGTCCCGTCTCGGTGGTGCACAGGACGACAGCCACGGGTCTGACTCACGGGCGGTCCGAGGACCGCCCGCACACAGTGGCGCGACCGTGCCGGAGTTGCACCGGCTTCCGTTCGTGCCGTCGTCGTTAACCCACTGAACGTATCGTCTGTCGCGTCCATGGCCAAGATGGAGTCCCTGGCCGGCGGGCAAAGATCTGCCCTGGAAGCGGGCAATGGCGTCGCCCCTGGGCCCAGGAAACGGCCGCCCCTAGGCGCGGGGCCTCAGCCGCAGGGAATGGTGTCGTCGATGCCGAACGTCTGCCTCCCGCTCAGCCACGACACCTCCCACTTGACGTCGCACTTCTCGGAGTCCTCCACCTTCCCGGCCAGCACGTCGACCTTCTTCGTCGCGCCCTTGCCGATCCCGCAGGTGACGAAATTGGGCTCGTCGCGCTCGACTCCCTTGTACGTCTTGCAGCCCGGGGTGGCCGTCGAGATCTCCTGGCCCCAGATCATGAGGTCGGCCTGGGTCTCGGTGCCGCCGTTGTGGGTCACGGTGAACGTGAAGGGGGTCTCGCCCTGCTCGCTGCGCTTCCCCGGCGTCACCTCGACCTTGTACGGCGGGTCCTTGCGCTGGGAGGCCAGGGTGAAGGAGCTCGACATGCTGTCGTGCAGGCGGGTTCCGCTGAAGGGGCTCCCGTCGTGGGCGTGCACGGTGAGGTCGGCGACCACGTCGTAGGTGCCGGGGCCGACGTAGGGCACGGGGCTGTTCAGGGCCCCGTCGGCGATCTGCTGGCCGTCACGGAACATCTTCCACTGGCCGGTGACGTCACAGTGCTGCCACTTGTGCAGCGCGTTCCAGCAGTTGGACCCCGTGGCGATGTTCATGAACCGGCCGGCCTGGCCGACCTTCGCGCACAGTCTGACGTTGGCGTTGTTGCCACCGCCGCTGACCCGGTGGATGCCGCCGCAGTGCTCCTCGGGTGCGGCCTGCGCGGCGGCCGCCCACTGGGGGCCGCCGGGGAGAGCGGTGGCGGCCTGTGTCGCGGGCAGACCGCACAGCGCGGTGGCCATGGTCAACGCGGCCAGGAGAGTACGTCGCATGCCTGGGGTTCCTCACATCACGGAGAAGGGTGGGCGGCTCCGCAGTCTGGCCCTCGGGGTGTCCCCCGAACCCCCGTTCTCCGTGCGCGCCGCGCCACTTCACCTGATCAGCCGGGCCCGGCGGACCCGACCGGGAGGAACCGTGACCGCCGGGCGGCGGCATCGCGCGCCCGCGGCCGACGAGCACTGACCGCCCCCAGGACGGCCCGCACTCACTCGCCGGGCGCGCCCGTCACGCCGATGTCCTGCGGGTCAAGACCCGTCAGCCGGGCGATGCGCGGCGCGGGGATGCCCGCCGTGAGGGCGCGCTGCACCAGGGCCCGCCAGTCCTGAGTGGTCTCCCGGAAGGACAGGAGCTCGGTCTCCATGTCGGTCACCGACCGCGGCGAGCACGCCTGTTCCACCCGCAGGGTTTCCTGTTCGCTCAGAGGTACGGGCAGGCGCTCGGCGTCCTCCGGCACGAAGCCCTCGAATCCGGCGGGCACGATCCGGACCAGTTCCGAATCGGCGGGCACTCCGTGGGCCTGCAGCCAGCCGTGGACCGCGGGGGTTCCGGCGCATTCCAGTTCGCCGACCGCGGCGAGGGCCGCTCCCAGGCGCGGGTGGTCTTCGGGGAGTACGAAGAGCAGGGCATCGTCAGACATCGTCGGAGCTCTCTGAGAGGCGAGTGCAGGGGCCCGGAAGGCCCTTGATGCTAACCCTCCGGAGGCCCTCGACGCCCATTCCACCACCGCGTCCAACCCGCGCGGCCCGCGCCCGACTTCAGCGACGTCCTCCGCCGCCCCGGCCTGGCCCGATCGCGGGCCGCACGCGCGTGGACGGACGTTCGGGAAGTGACACCACCTTGCGAAGCGGACCGCTGGTCCGTATCTTAGAAACGGACCGAGAGTCCGGATCTTTTCACGAGCTGGAGGGCACCATGTCCGTACCGATTTCACCGCCATCAGCCACCTTGCCGTCGGCCTCCACTCCCGCAGCGGATCTCTACCGCCACGGCCTCGCACTTCTTCTGGCCAAGGACATCGCCGGGTGGGTCGAACTGTGGGCCGAGGACGGGGTCCTGGAGTTCCCGTTCGCTCCCGAGGGGTGGCCCCGTCGGCTGGACGGCAAGGCCGCCGTCGCCGACTACATGCGCCATTACCCCGACCACATCGACCTGCACGACTTCCCTGACGTACGGATGCACCAGACCGTCGAGCCGGGGACCGTCGTGGTCGAGATGCGCGGTGTCGGGCGCCTGGTGAAGACCGGTGCGCCGTTCGACATGACCTATATCGCCGTCGTCACCGTGCGGGACGGGCTCATCAGTTCCTACCGCGACTACTGGAATCCCCTCGCCGTCCTCGAACCCGGCACCGACTTCACCGGGAGCGCCCGATGAGCACCACCGGAACCAACGCCGGAACCAGCACCGGGACCGGCACCACGCTGGTCATCGGCGCCACCGGCGTCACCGGCAGCAGGACCGTGGCGCGGCTCGTCGCCGGCAGACATCGCGTCAAGGCCGCCAGCCGCCGCGCCACCCCGGTGCCCGGCGCCGAGCCCGTCCGCTTCGACTGGTACGACCCCGCCACCCACGCCACCGCCCTGGACGGGGCCGACCGCGTCTACCTCATTCCGCCGATCGGCGACGCGGACCCCTTGGCGACGATGCGGCCCTTCCTCGGCGAGGCCCGCGCCCATGGCGTACGCCGCGCCGTGCTGCTCAGTTCCTCGGCCATCCCCGAGGGCGGCCCGGCGGTGGGCAAGGTGCACGAGGCGCTGCCCGGCTTCTTCGAGCACTGGGCGGTGCTGCGCCCCTCGTGGTTCATGCAGAACTTCACCGGTGCCCACGCGCACGCCCTCAGCATCCGCGAGGAGGGCGCCGTCTGGACCGCGACCGGCAGCGGGCGGATCGGTTTCGTCGACGCCGATGACATCGCCGAGGTCGCCGTCCGCGCGCTCACCGACGAGCGGGCCCCCGACACCGATCTGGTGCTGACCGGGCCGGAGGTCCTCGGCTACGACGACATCGCCGAGATCGTCTCCGACGTCACCGGCAGGCCGGTGGAGCACCGCCGTCTCTCCTACGAGCAGCTGCGCGATCGGCTCGCGGCGCTGATACCGGTGGAGTTCGCCGCGATGCTCGCCGAGATGGACCGTGCCATCGCCGGGGGTGCCGAGGACCGCACCACCGACACCGTGCGGCGCGTCACCGGCCGCCCGCCGCGTTCCTTCCGCGCGTTCATGGCGAGCGCGGAGTCTGAAAAGACCGGAGCCTGAAGGGCGGGGATTCCGAGGTGTGCGGATTCCGAAATGCGGTGTGTCGCCTTCCGCCGCTCGGTCAACTGCGCTGACCGTGCGATGCTGTGACGGCTCGTCGCCCGGACGCGGGCGATCCCGGTTGGGTGAACACCAGTGGCCCGCGCCCCCGACACGGCAGAACGTGGGGTCCATGAACTCCAACATCCTGCGTGCCGCGATCGCCGCCGCCGCTCTGTCCGCCGCCCTGCTCACCCCCAACGCCGCCCAGGCCGCCGCCGCGCCCGGCGCGCCGGCCAACTGCAACCGGCAGGCGGAGCGTCTGCTCACCGCCGAGGACGCGATGGCCAAGTTGCCGTCCGTCCGGGACGACGCGGGCGTCAAGGCCGCGGGGCTGAAGGCGGCCAAGGCCGACCACGCCTGGCAGGACGCCCGCTACGCCGTCGAGGAAGCGCTCGACAACGGAGTCGGCGGCGACGAACTGGCCGCGCTCAAGGCCGAGGTGCGGCACACCAGTGACGCGCTCGACGCCGCGTACGCCGAGGAGCGCGCCGCCCTCGACAAGGCGGGCAAGTCGCACGCCGCGGCGAAGAAGGAAGTCACCAACGCCAAGCGCGCCCTGACCCGCTGTCTGAAGAAGCACGGCTGACCGGTCCCGAGCTCGCCACGGCCACGGCGCTCGCCAACAGGTGCCTTCGCCGCACACCGCCTGCGTCGTCCAAAGGCGCGTCCCATAACCTCATGCGTGGAGTCGCCAGATGCCATGTGGATCCACTTTGAGGAGGCGGAGTGCTCGCAAAAGGCACGCGGTTGTTCGCGGGCGCCGCGGTCGTGGCCGGTATGGCGCTGGTGGGCCCCAGCACGCCGAGCGGTGCCGTCTTCGCCAGGCCACTGCCCGTCGAGGCCGTCAAGGACATCGTGCCCGAGCGGGTCATGACGTGGAACATCTGCAATCCGTGCGAGGACGACAACGTCGGCAGGGCAGCGGAGATCGCCTCGTACGCGCCCCAGGTCATCGGCCTCCAAGAAGCGTGCGTACGCGATGTCGACAGGCTCCGGGAGTACCTGGAGAAACTGCACGGGCTGGTCTACCACGTCGAGTACGGGACGGTTCTGCGGAACTGGGGCCGCTGCGGAGGCTGGCCCTGGCGTCCTGGTGCCTTCGGTCAGGCGATCCTCTCGGCGGCGCCGATGACGGACCGGGTGAACGTCGAGTACCCCGAAGGCGGGTCCGAGGACCGCGGGTACATGGCGGTCACGACCGAGGTGGGCGGCCGTCCCGTCCGGGTCTTCAACACCCACCTCGCCCAACGGAGTCAGGAGGCGTTCCGGGAGGGGCAGACCCGCGTCCTTGCCGCGGAGGTCGCCCGGCACGACCGCGCGATCGTTCTCGGGGACTTCAACGCCGTGCCCGAGGCGCCCGAACTCGCCCGGATGTGGCGGCTCTCCACGGCCACCGACCGTCCGTGCCGCCCCGCGTCGGCGGGCACCGGCACCTCCGCGGAGACGGACGCTGACGCTGACACCGGGACGTGCGAGCCGACGACCGACTGGCAGAGCCGCTTCGACTACGTCTTCCTGCGCGGTCTCACCCCGCGCGAGGAGGGCGTCCGGCCCTCCCCCTACTCGGACCACCACTTGGTGCACACCGACATCGACCCGGCCTGAGCGGCAGGGGGCGCCGTCAGTGGCCGTCCTGTCCGGCGAACATCTCGATCAGACCGTGCGGCGCGTTCTCGTCGAACATGAACCCGTAGAGCTCGTCGCCGTCGACCGTGGCCGCGGTGCTGCGGGGGAACATGGCCCGCTCGTGCGCGGCGAGGGCGGTCTCGATGTCGTCGGGGTGTGCGGCGATGGCCTTGCCCAGTTCCGCGCCGTCGAGCATGGCCAGGTTGGCGCCCTCGCCGTTCGGGGCCGCCGCGTGGGCGGCGTCGCCGATCAGGGTCACGCCGGGCACCCGCTCCCACCGGTGCTCGGCCGGCAGGCCGTGCAGGGGGCGCAGGATCGGCGTGGTGTCGCTCTCGGTGAGGAGCGCGGTGAGTTCCGGCGCCCAGCCATCGAACTCCGCCGCGATCCGGGCGGTGGCCGCGGCCGCGTCGGTGAAGTCGATGGCCTCGAACCAGTCCCGCGGCTTGGCGAGGGCCACGTACGTGTGCAGGGTGTCGCCCTTCTCCCGGTGCGCCTGGATGCCCTTGCCCGGCGCGAGCGCGAGCATCGATCCGCCGCCGACCGCCTTCGCGGCGGCCGGGTGGCGGGTGTCGGCGTCGAACAGGTAGGTCTCGACGAACGACATGCCCGTGTACGCGGGGGTGTCGGTGGAGAGCAGCGGCCGGACCCGGGACCAGGCGCCGTCCGCGCCGACCAGCAGCTCCGTGGTCACCGTGCTGCCGTCGGCGAACGTCACCTCGTGGCGGCCGCCGCCGAGGGAACGCGTGCCGCCGACCTTGTGGCCCCAGCGCACGGTGCCTTCCGGGAGCGCGTCGAGCAGCAGCTGTCGCAGTTCACCGCGCTGCACCTCGGGGCGGCCGCCCGTGCCCTCGTCGGGCGTGTCGAGCAGCACGGTGCCGTCCCGGTCGATGATCCGCATCGCCTCGCGGCCCGCCAGGACGATGGCGTGGAACTCGTCCATCAGGCCGGCCGCCTTGAGGGCGAGCTGTCCGTTGTAGTCGTGGATGTCGAGCATGCCGCCCTGTGCCCGTGCCGAAGGCGATGCCTCCGCCTCGTAGACCGTGACCGGGATGCCGTGGACGTGCAGGACACGGGCGAGCGTCAGCCCGCCGAGTCCGGCGCCGATGATCGTGACGTGGGTGTTCATGGTGATTCCTTACGTGGGGTCCGGCTGCCGGAAGGGCCTCCGGCAGGATCTCTCCAGAAATCTGCCAGGCCCCACCGACAGGCCACCGACACCGGAACAGCGACCTCCGATATATCGCCGACACCGGACCCGACAGAGCTAGGCGCGCCGGGGCTGGGCCCTTCGCGGCGCGGGCGCCACGCGCGCGACGCTCCCCGTCTCCAGGGCCACCCAGAGGGCACCGTCGGGCCCCACCGTGATGCCGTGGGGTTCGGAGGAGGGTGACGGCAGGTCGTACGCGGAGATCTCTGCGAGCTCGCCGCTCGCGGGGTTCACCCCGCTCACGCTGATGTGCCCGACACGGTTGCCCCCCCACTCGGTGAACCAGCACTCCCCTGCGCCGGCGCCGACGATCGCGTGGGGCTTGGCCGCGCGGTCGGCCAGCGGGAACTCCTCGATCTCGCCGTCCGTCGTGATCCTGCCGAGCTGCCCCGCGCCGATCTCGACGCACCACAGCGCGACGCCGTCACTGGTAATGCCCACGGGGGCGGCGCCGGGCGTGGGCAGCGGGTACAGGGTGACGTCGCCGCCGGTGGTGATGCGGCCGACGGCGTTCGCCTGGTTGAGGGTGAACCACAGGGCGCCGTCGGGACCGGCGGTGATCGCCGAGGCGAAGCCGCCCTCGACGGGCAGCGGGAACTCGGTGACCTCGCCCTGGACGGTGATGCGGCCGATCCGGTCGGTGTTCATCTCCGTGAACCACATCGCGCCGTCCGGGCCCGCCGCGATCCCGTAGGGCCCGCTGTCGGGCGACGGCACCTCGAAGGCTTCCGTCACGCCGTCGGCGGTGACGCGGCCGATCCGGTGGTCCTGGTTCCGGGTGAACCACATCGCTCCGTCGGGACCGGGCGCGATGACCATGGGACGGCACTCCGGCGAGTCCAGGGGGTACTCGGTGAGTGCCCCGTCGAGGCCGAGACACGCGATGCTCCCCTTGTGTACGAAGGTCAGCCACAGCGCACCGTCGGGCCCGGCCGCGATGCCGTAGGGCCCCGCGTCCTTGTCCGTGACGGGGATCTCCGTGATGGTCGGGACTTCAGCAGGCTGCACAAGAGCTCCGTCTCGCGGTGGGGGTAATCGACGTTCCTGACCGGGCCGTTGACCCGATGCCGCACGGGGTCGAAGGCGATTTCGATCACCAGTCCACCTTAAGAGAAGCCCCCTACGGCAGAACCGGGCGCGGTGGCACCGGAGTCGAGACGACGAGTGAGCTGGTCGTCTGGCCGTGCAGCAGGAAGCGGTCCAGGACGGATTCGAGATCGGCCAGCTCCGGCACGTGCACCTTGAGCAGGAAGCAGTCCTCGCCGGAGATCCGGTGACACTCACTCACTTCCGGTGTACGGGCGGCGAGTTCGGTGATGCGGGACATCTGTCCGGGGCCGGGGCGCAGTCTGATCCAGGCCGCGACGGGGCGGCCCAGCGCGGCGGGGTCCACGTCGAGCCGGTAGCCGCGGATGACCCCCGTCTCCTCGAGGCGCCTGACGCGCTCCCGCACCGTGGGGGTGGAGACGCCGAGTTCGCGGGCCAGGTCCGAGGCGCCGCGCCGGGAGTCGGCGGCCAGCAGACGGAGGAGGCGTTCGTTCAGCTCGTCGAGGACGGCCGCGCCAGAAGCAGAAGCAGAAGCGGAACCCGAAGCAGGGGCCGATAGGTGGGAAATCCTCGCCTCCGACGGCCGTTTTCCGTTCTGAAAGCGATCGGCGCCCATGACTTTCCCTCCGGCAGGCGATCGGCACGCATGTCCTTCGATCGTCGATGGCTCCGCGTGCCGCTGGTTTCTAGGTTAGAGGTCATGCAGAACCCCGACGCGAAAACCATGCAGCACCGCCGCCTGGGCACCACGGGCCTGACCGTCTCCCGCATCTGCCTGGGGATGATGAGCTACGGCGACACCTCGGAACGCGCCTGGCACCTCGACGAGACGGCCGCGGAACCGCTCGTGCGGCGTGCGGTCGAGGCGGGTGTCACCTTCTTCGACACCGCGGACGTGTACGACGACGGGGTCAGCGAGGAGCTGACAGGGCGCATGCTGCGCAGGCTCTTCCCCGACCGCGAGGCGTACGTACTGGCGACGAAGGTGTACTTCCCGATGGGCCCCTCCCCCAACGACCGCGGCCTGTCCCGGAAGCACATCATGGCCGCCGTCGACGCCTCCCTGCGCAGGCTCGGTACGGAGTACATCGACCTCTACCAGATTCACCGCTGGGACCACGACACACCCATCGAGGAGACGATGGAGGCACTGCACGACGTGGTGCGCGCCGGAAAGGCCCGTTACATCGGCGCTTCGGCCATGTACGCCTGGCAGTTCGCGAAGGCGCAGCAGGTCGCGCGGGAGTCGGGCTGGACGCGGTTCGTGTCGATGCAGAACCACTACAACCTCGTCTATCGGGAGGAGGAGCGGGAGATGCTTCCGCTCTGTGCCGACCAGGGTGTCGGTGTGCTCCCGTACAGCCCGTTGGCCCGCGGCCTGTTGGCGGGCGGGCGTGAGCGCGGCGGCGGGCGGCACACGGTGCGGTCCGGCGACGATCCGCTGGCCGACGAGATGTACGAGGACGCCGACTTCGACGTGATCGACGCGGTCCGCGCCGTCGCCACCGAACGGGGTGTGCCCGCCGCGCGGATCGCCCTGGCCTGGCTCCTCGGCAACCCGGCCGTGACGGCGCCCGTGGTGGGTGCGACGAAGGCCGCGCACCTGGAGGACGCGCTCGCGGCAGTCGCCCTCGACCTGAGCGACGCCGAACGCGCACGGATCGAGGCGCCGTACCGCCCGCATCGCATACTCGGCCACGCCTGACTCACACCCGGTCGAGCTCTTCCCCGATCGCCTCCCGCAGCACGCGGTGCCGCGCCCCCAACCGGAACCGCTCGTCGGTCCACCGGTCGGGTGGGTACAACCAGACGGGCCTGCCCAGCAGTTGCGGCGGCTCCCAGTCGAATCGCGGCCAGACGTGCGCGTGCAGGAACGGGTCCGTGTTGCCGAGGATCTCCAGGTTGACCCGGCGGAAGCCGGGATACGTCCGTCGGCAGGCGCGCTCGACGGCCTCGCCGAGCCGGTCCATGTCGGACAGGAACGACAGCCGCTTCGGTCTCGGCAGGTCGGACAGCCGTTGCGCATCCGGCTCGTCCACGAGGAGGACCGAGTACCCCGGCAGGAACTGCACGTCGCCGATGACCGCGAAACCGGCCGTGAGCCGCCGCAGCACGGTCGGATTCTCGCCGCGCAGCGCGGCGCCGACGCGGTCCGTGCGCCAGTCGTCGGTCATGGCCAGAGCCTAGGGTCTTTCGTTTGGATCAGGCCGGGCTCGCGGGGTCTGGCACGCACGCTCCCTGATCCAGCCTGATCCAAACGAAAGACCCTAGCCAGCACGGCGGACACCATCGTCACGCGCTCCCACGCCTGGCCCGAAACCGGCCTTGACCGTGGCTCGCCAAAGTCTATGGTCCAGACTAATCGGCCGCTGAAATCCCCGCAGCGCACCCCAGCACTCTCTCCGCCGCACCGCACTCCCCCCGTCCGATCCCCCGCCCCACCGCTCGATCCTCCAGCCCAACACACCGCCCCACCCCAGCACTTCACGCCGCACACCCCCATGAAGCCAACGCCGTGAAGGAGTACGCATGGACAAGAAGCGGAAGATAGCCGCGGCTATCGGCGCCGGAATGGCGCCGGTGCTCGCCCTCACCCTGCCGACCGGGTCGGCCAGCGCCCACGGGTACGTCAACGCCCCCGCGAGCCGTCAGGCGCAGTGCGCCGCGCGCACCGTGGCGTGCGGCGAGATCAAGTACGAGCCGCAGAGCGTCGAGGGACCCAAGGGCCTGCGCAGCTGTAGCGGCGGCAACGCGCGGTTCGCGGAGCTCGACGACAACAACAAGGGCTGGAAGGTCAGCGACGTCAGCAGCACACAGACCTTCACCTGGACGTTCACGGCCCGGCACCGCACCTTGAACTACGAGTACTTCGTGGACGGCACCAAGGTCGCCACCGTCGACGGCCACAACCAGCAGCCGCCGGCCACCGTCTCGCACCAGGTCAACCTGGGCAGCGCCACCGGCAGGCACAAGATCCTCGCGGTCTGGAACATCGGCGACACGTCCAACGCCTTCTACGCGTGCATCGACGTCAATATCCGTTGAGAGGCGAGGTGAGGTGAGGTGAGGTGTAACAGGTCGTCGCCGCTCAGGGATGCGCCTGCCGCCACGCCGCCATCGACCTGTTCCACTCCTCGCCGGACAGCGCGGTGAGCGAGGCTGGCCTCCCGCATCACGGAGAAGAGCCCGTCCTCCTCGCCGCGCCAGTGCGCCGCCAGCTCGACGGCCATGACGTCGACAAGTGCGCGGGCGCGTACGACATCGCCCCGGTCCAGGGCACGGAGCGCGTCACCGGCGGCGTTGGTGACCCGCTCGTGCTCGGCGATGAACTCCTTGATCAAGGGGATGTCACGGCAACCGCAGTAATGGCACATGCCCCTTTTTGTACCGGATCGCCCTCTCGTGATCCGTCAGAGGCTCGCCCGGTCCGCGCGTTCGAGCTCGTCGGGCACCTTGTACCCCGGGACCGACGGCCAGCGGACCGTCAGTACGACGGACTCCTCCTCGGCGATCCACGAGTGGTCGACGCCGCGGCCCCACACTACGTAGTCCCCCTGCTGCTCCAGGAGGACGCTGCGTCCGGGCAGTTCCACCCGGAAGCGGCCGCTGATCAGGACGAGCAGCGCGACGCGCTCCTCACCCCGCACCCACTGCGCCCGCTCGTCGCCCGGCGGGTGCACACCCCATTTGATCTCCACGGCCTCGCTGTGCCGCGGATCGGTGACGTCCTTGAAATGACCCAGGAGCCAGCCGCGGTCCAGTGCCGCGTCTTTGCCCGCGTTCCCCACATACACGCTGTTGTCCATATACACGCTGTTGTCCACGGTCCCGCAACGTAGCAGTCGGCAACATCACCCCGCGCACGAGGAGGACGAGCCGGGCCGGCGCTACGGCCGGTCCGGCAGCACGCCGTGCGGTATCTCCGCCTCCCGCGCCTTGTCCCCCGGCTCCAGCTGGTCGGCGAAGCCGCCCTCGGTCCACACCAGCTTCTTGAACTGCTCGGGGGTGAGCACTCCCCGCCACGGAGTGCCGCCCGGACAGAACACCGAGGTGCAGCCGTAGCAGTAGTACGCCGGGGTCCACAGCCGCTCGGCACGTTCGGATCCGGCCGCCGCGGCCGCGCTCTCGCGCCGGTCGCCGCGTACGACGGCGAAGGTCCCGAAGAAGCAGAGCAGGGCGAACACCACCCCGCCGATGGTGTACAGGGGCTTCTCCTGGTCGACGCCCATGTAGGCGAGGCCGACGCCGATACCGGTGAGGACCACGCCCTCCACGAAGTGCATGCATCCGTCGCCGGTCTTGTTCGGCCCCGGTTCGAGGCGGCCGATCAGGTCCCCCCGCATCGCACCCTTGCCGGTGCGCGCCTTCTCGACCGTACGCACCTCGGTCCCGCCGCACCCCGGACACACCACCGCGACCGGCGCTCCGGCCCCCTTGGACTCCATGTCGATCACCCTATCGGGGGGGGGCCGAGTTCGGGTGCGGGGAGCATCCAACAGGGCGGCGGCGTAAGGGACCTGGCCGACGCGTCGGACACAACCCTGAGCGATGACTCGATCACCGCGGCCACTAGCGTGGCCCCGCGGCATGAATGTCAGCTTCCGCTCCGACCAGCCCTGACCGCCTCTACTCACACGGGGAAATCTCCATGTTCACGCACCGCAGGAACCGCACCGCGCTCGTCATGGCCACGGGCGCGGCCGCGCTCGCGCTCGGCGTCAGCGCCTGTTCGTCCGACTCAGAGGACGGCGCGAAGTCGGACGGCCACGGGCGCACCGCCGCCGACCGTGCCCCCAAGGGCGTCGTCACGCGGGCCGAGGCGAAGAAGGTCGTCGACAACTACGTCAAGGTCAACAACCAGGCCAACGCCAAGCGCGACAGCGGTGTCCTGTCCGCCGTCGAGGGCGGCGGGCTCTTCGAGACGAGCGCGAACGGCTACAAGCAGGACCAGTTGCAGCCCGCCAAGGACCGGGCCGAGGGCCGCAAGCCCTTCTCGTACGTGAACCGCGAGTACGTCATCCCCGCCACGAAGGGCGGCGCGACCTGGTTCGCGCTGCGCGCCGACACCAAGGACCACGGCGGGACTTCGCCCAGGACCAGCCGCGCCACCGTCATCTTCGACAAGAAGGACGGCGACTGGAAGGCGGTGTGGAGCGGCTGGACGACCAAGAAGGACCCCAAGACGCCAGCCCTCGCCAAGGACGCCGACGGTTTGGCCGTCCCGGTCACCGACACCGCCGAGAAGCGGGGCGTCCTCGCGCCCGACCAGATGGACGACGCGCTGGTCGCGCTCTACTCGGGTGACGAAAAGCTGGGCATGAAGGTCGGCGCCAGCGAGACCGCGAAGTGGATGACCCAGTTCCCGCTGGAGCAGAACAAGATGCTCAACCCGGGCGGCAAATCCGAGTTCAAGGCGGGGAAGACGGACCACAAGAAGGTCTACGCGCTGCGCACGGAGAACGGCGGCACGCTCACCTTCTTCAACGCCGACGTGCAGGAGTACATGCACGCCACCGACCCGACCGCGCGCATCACCCCGTCCCCGCAGATCGCCTTCCTCGTGGGCAGCAAGAGGTCCGAGCTGCTCTTCCGCGTGGACTACCTGCACCAGGGGTCCGCGTACATCCCCGCCAAGGGCAACGTCGCGATGGTCACGGACAGTTGGGACATGATCAAGGCGGAGGGGCCGAAGCGCGGCCTGCTCTAGAGCCCGGCTCTCGGCCGACGGCACGGACCCAGGTAGGCCAGGCACTCACGGCGGCGCCCGAAAAGCGGTGGCGCGGCGCCGCCGCCCGCCCCTACCGTGCTGCCGGACCGAGTCGGCTGGACGAGGACGTGCCGTTGTACACCGTGTGAGACACCCCGAGCGATGAATCGTCGCGCGTCGCGCCTTAGCGCCGCGCTCCCTTTTTGCTGCGGTCTTCTCACTGAAACCGGTGTACTGCTGTGCTCGAAAACTGGGTGGTCATGCCCACCTGTCTCCCTCTTGTCCGCCGTCGCTGCCACGCCTGCGCGTGCGAACTCTTCCGGGCCGAAGGCAAGTTCCGCGTCAACGCCCATCACAAGCTCATCGACGCCTGGCTCCTCGTGCTCTGCACCTCGTGCGGGGACACCGCGAAGCTCACGGTCCTGGAGCGGATGAACGTCCGCTCCGTACGGCCCGAGCTCCTGGACCGGATGCACGCCAACGATCCGGTTCTGGCCGCCGAGTTGCTCCAGGACCCGCTCGTACGGCGCCGTAATCGCGTCGCCCTCGACTGGGACGGCGCCTGGCGCCTCGACACCGGAGGATCGGATCGCCCGGACCTCGCTGCCCGCGAGGTCCTCGACGTCTCGGTCCGCTTCTCGGCGCGGATTCCGGTCCGGCCGCTGCGGCTGATCGCGGCTGGCTGCGGTCTGTCACGGGCCGAGGTCGAGCGACTGGCCCTGGCGGGCAAGCTCGTCTCGGCGGTCCGGCTGGACGGCAAGCTCTCCGGCGACTTCGCCTTCCTGCTCAAACGCTGAGCCCCGGGCCGACCGGCCCGGAGCCCCTCCGGCACGTTCCGCCGGAGGGGTCCTAGGCCGGTCCCGCCGGGTCGTGCGTGATGAGATCGCCCGGCTGGCACTCCAGGACGTCGCAGATCCTCGACAGGGTGGAGAAGCGGACGGCCTTGGCGCGCCCGTTCTTCAGCACCGACAGGTTGACGACGGTGATGCCGACCTGCGCGGCGAGTTCGGTGAGCGTCATGCCGCGCTCGGCGAGGACCCGGTCGAGATGGATCCGGATCGCATGCGGCTCCTCATCGGGCATCAGATGGTTCCTTCGAGGTCCTCTCGCATCCGCACACCCTCACGCATGATCCTTCCCATGATGACCGCCGCGAGCCCGGCGAGGATGAATTCCATCGACCCGGCGAACGTCGGTCCGGAGCCGATGATCGGCGCCATGCTCCCGACCAGCCACGAGTGCGACCAGCCTACGACGAGACCGGCGACCGGCATGCCCAGGGTGACGAACCAGCCGAGGACGGTGAGCCGTCGCGCCACCGTGTCGGTGAACGGTCCCTTCTCCACGACTCCCAGCAGCAGCCGGGAGAAGAGGAGCAGGGAGATGGACGCGAACAGCAGCCAGGGCAGTTGGCCGCCCAGGTCCGCGACGCGCTGGCCCACCGACGGGTCCTCCTGGCACAGCCGCGCGGCGCTGCTCGCCGCCTTCACGCCCTTGCCGACCGCCACTCCCTCGGCCTCCAGGGGGGCGTTGGCCCAGAAGCCCGTCTCCACACAGACGTCCCCGTCGTCGAACATGTGCGTGACCGCCTTGCCCGCGAAGGCCAGTCCGCACAGCACTCCCAGAGCGAAGACCACCCCGGCGAGCGTCCTCGTGAATCGCGTGTTCACAGCGTTCCTCCCCATCGATTTTCGATATGCCCACACTAGGGGACCATATCGATAATCGACAAGTTCCTACTCGGGAAGCGGGCGTCCGTCGACGACGTTCTTCATGACCAGGGTCGAGGTCAGGCGCTGAACTCCCGGCAGGCGCGCCAGCTGCTGGTCGTACAACTGCTGGAAGGCGGAGAGGTCCGTGGTGGCCACGCGCAGGAGGTAGTCGGGCTCGCCGAACAGGCGCTGGGCCTGGAGCACATGGGGGACGGCGGCCACCGCTTCCTCGAAGGACGTGACGGTGTCGGAGTCCTCCCAGCGCAGGGTCGCGAAGACGAGGGCCTCGAAGTTGAGGCCGACGGCCGGGAGGTCGACCACCGCGCGGTAGCCACGGATCGCCCCCTCGCGTTCGAGATCGCGCAGCCGGCGGTGGCAGGGCGACACGCTCAGCCGCACGCGCGCGGCGAGCTCCGTGACGGTGAGACGGCCGTCCAGTTGCAGCTCGGTAAGAATCTTCCGGTCCATGGCATCCATGGGAAAGATTCTCCCCCGAAACGCGCGATCAAGGAGTAAATGCGGGAACACATTCCACCGGATCCCGCCTAGCGTTCCCCGGGTAACGAAGCACGTGAGGGGATCGGGATCAATCGATGGACACGACCACACTGGCGGCATTCCTGGCGGTCGACCTGCTGCTGGTGTTCACACCGGGCGCGGACTGGGCCTACGCGATATCGGCGGGCCTGCGGGACCGGTCCGTCGTCCCGGCCGTCGCCGGGCTGATCGCCGGCTACGCCGGGTACACGCTGCTCGCGGTCGCGGGCCTGGTCGTGCTCGTGGCGAGCTCGCCGACGGTCCTCACCGTGCTGACCGTCGCCGGGGCCTGCTACTTGATCTGGCTCGGCTGGGGCGTGCTGCGGCAGCCGGCCGACGTGGCCGCGTCGCAGGAGGCCATGGGCACGTCGCGCGTACAGATCATGCTCAAGGGCGCGGGGATCAGCGGCCTCAACCCGAAGGCGCTGCTGCTGTACTTCTCGTTGTTCCCGCAGTTCATCGACACGGCCACGGGCTGGCCCGTCGCGGCGCAGACCGGGCTGCTCGGCACGCTCCACATGACGGCCTGCGCCGTCGTCTACCTCGCGGTCGGCGTGCTGGCCCGCACCGTCCTGAAGGCCCGGCCCACCGCTGCCCGGGCGGTGACCCGCGCCTCCGGCGCCATGATGATCGTCATCGGCGGGTTCCTCCTCGCGGAACGACTGGCCCGGTGACGCGGCCGCGCTGAACCGTCCGCGCCTCCTACGGACGTGCCGCGAGCACGTCGTCGAGGTGGGGCAGGACGTGCTGGTCCCATGCTTCCTCGTGGTTCGTGGCCGCGTTCAGGTCGTTGAAGCCGGAGTGCGTCAGCCGTAGCCGGGTCCCTCCCTCCGGGGAGGGCGCGAGCTCGACGGTGACGACCGTTTCGGCGCCTTCGGTGCCACCGGCGCCGGTGACCCAGGTGAGTTCCACCAGGCGGTGCGGTTCGAGGGCCAGGAACCTGCCGTAGTGCGGGTGGACTTGGCTCTGATGACGGGTGAGGAACACGTACGGCTCACCGACGGCGGGGCGCATGCGGACCATGCCCGGATCGGCGAACCAGGAGTCGAACTCCGCGGTCCACGCCCGATACACCGCCTCCGGCGCCGCCTTCATCAGACGTTCCACCGTGAGGCCGTGCGGGCGCGCGGTGAGGTCCGGACGGGGAAGGGCGCTGCTCATGACGGTTCTCCTCGATCAAGGTGTGCTTACCGCAGGGGCCGACGAGGGCCTCGCGCGTGCTGATGCCGTCATCTTGCCCATCAGCCGTGCGCATCGCCCGACGAGCGCGGAACGCCGCCCTCGCCGCCGGGCGGCTCCCTGACCGGTCCTGCCAGGGTCTCGATCCCCAGCGGCGGGCAGGGATCCGGCTTCCGCGTGAGGCTGACGAGTTCCTCCGGCGGTTCGCCCCCGTCGCGCACCGCCGTGACGTACGCCTTCGCCTGCTGCGGCCGCAGGGCGGGGGCGTGCTTGCGCAGGTGGCGCATGGCCGCGGTCGTTCCCTCGGAATCCACGAGTGCCCGGACGGCCGTGAGCAGTGGATCGGGCGGTCGGACGCCCCTGACCTGCTCCAGGTAGAGCGCTTCCCAGTTCTCCCCGACGTGCGTGGTGACGGGGATGTGGTGGATGCTGCCGTCCAGCCGGTCCACCAAGTACGGCCCTTGCCCCACCAACATGTCCTCGAACCGGCGGCTGCGGATGTACGCGACCGACTGGCAGTGGACCAGCCAGCCGAGAGCGTGCTCCTCCACGTCGTCGACCGCGACCTCGGGCGGCCGCGCCGCCGGATGCGACTCCTGGCGCTCTCTCGCCGGTTGGGCCTCGACCAGTTCGACCGCGCGTTCCCGGGTGACCATGTGTCAATTGTTCTCGGCCGCGCAAGCGGTTATCGGCCCCGCGCGGACAGCCACCCGCTCATGCGCCGTCGCAACGGCGTGCCGGGTCGGCGGCGGCGTGAGGTGGCAGGTCCCCTGCCCGGCCCGCCGGCGGGGCGCGGCTTGTGGGCGTAGGGCTGCCAGCCGCCGTCCGGTGCGTCGGCAGGGGCCTTGCGGTCCGCCTGTGCCTTGATCTCCACGTGCGACTCATGAGCGGTGACGCGGAACGCCTCCTCCCAGGAGGCCAGCGCCGCGCCGACCGCCCCGCCCGCCGCACCGCGGCGGCGGACGCTCGTCGCGAGCCAGGTCAGAGCGGCGAGGACCGCGCCGAAGCCGCCGAAGATGACCAAGAACGGCAGTAAGTCACTCATGGGGAGGGAGGCTACATGGGGGTGTGCTCCGGCCCCGTCGTCAGGGAGCGGCGTTCGCCACGCGCTCCGTGCTGGTGCGGCCCGTGGCGTTCCGCCAGTAGGCGTCGAGCGTGCGCAGGGTGGTCAGGAACTGCTCGTCCCTGCGGCCTTCGGACAGGGTGCCGGGAAGGACCACCGGGCGGCCCCGGGTGAGGTGGGCGCGGACGACCCACCACGAGACGCCGCCGCGCCCGGTGCGGTGCTGGTCCTCGATGCGGGTGATCTCGTGCCAGGGGATGAGGCGTCGGCTGGCCACCGTCCTGAAGCGCATGCCCTCGGGTGTGAGGGTGGTCGTGCCGAAGGCGCGGTTCAGTGTGTAGAAGGCGGTCGGCACCCAGATCGCGGCGAGGACGGTGGTGGCGATCGCGCCGCTGCCGGTCGTGTTCGCGTAGGTGCCGGGAAGGACGAACAGCGCGATCAGCCCGAGCGTGACCGTCACCACTGCCAGGCCCAGGAGCAGGGAGCGTCGCTGACGCCTCGGGAGGGCTATGCGGGCTGTTTGCATCGGTTCATGGTAATTCGCGCACGAGGTCTCAGATCACCAGGAGCGCCCCGGGCCATCGCTTCGCCCCTTGCCGCGGAGCAAGGGGCGAAGGGCGGGCTCACTGCCGAACCCTCCCGGGAAGGCTCGGACGTCCCACTGCAGTCACGGAGTTCCCCGATCATGGAGGCCGAAACGGGTACGCCTCTTAAGGGAGCGCATCGCGACGGTTCCGGGCGGACCGGCGTTACACGACGTCGGTAGGGTGACGCGTGGTCGCCGGGTCACCGGAGTGCACCGAGAGCATGGGCGTGCGCATGCGCATCAGCCCAGGAAGGCGATGGCCGGGTTTGTCGAAGCTGCACGTCGTCACCGGAGCCCCGGGAGCCGGAAAGACCACGCTCCTTGACCCCTTGTCGGCCCACCCCTTCGGCACGGTCGACTTCGATGAGCTGCCGGACTCCGACGGGCGCCTGTTGGGGATCGACATCACCTCACCGTCGGCGAGCGCCGTGTGGCCCGACTACAACAGGCTCTGGGTGCGGATCGCGGCGATGATGCTCCGGGCAGGACGCCCCGTACTGGTGATGTGTCCCTTGTCCCCCGACGAGTGGGTGAGCGCGGCCGCGGGCCTCGCGGATCCGCCGCGCGTCGCCTGGGCGCGGCTGGACTGCACCGACGGGGACCGGCGTACGCGGCTGGCCGCCCGTGGCTGGGAGGCCGACGAGATCCAGGACGCGGTCGAGGACGCGGAGGAGCTCCGGGGCGTGGTGGACCGGGAGTTCACCACGAGCGGCAGGAGCCCCGCCGAGGTGGCTTCGGCCGTCGCCGCGTGGGTCTCCAGCGGCGCGGCAGACTCAGCTGGGCCGAGAGCAGCCCGGCCACCGCGACCAGGATCCACAGCGCCCACGGTCTGATCGCGTACAGGGCGCCGCCGATGAGCGGTCCCGCTCCCGTGCCGGTGGTGTACGCGACGCCGTGCAGCCCCTGGTAACGCCCGACCAGCCGCGGCGGGGCCAGACTTCCCAGGTAGGCCTGGGAGATGGAGCTGTTGATCATCTCGCCGATGGTCCAGATCACCACCGTCGCCGCGAGCGGGGTCAGGCCGCTCATGAGGCCGGTCAGCGCCAGACCTCCGGTGGTGATCAGGTTGCCGCCGGCCAGGACGTACTCCGGCCGTCGGCGGGCGACCGCGGCGGTGATGGGGAGTTCGAGCAGCAGCACCAGGAGACCGCTGAGCCCGACGAGGAGACCGAAGTCGCTCTCGCTCAGACCGACGTCGCCGACGTGCAGGGGCAGGCCGACGGTCGACTGGATGTAGACGAACTCGGCGCACGGTCATCAGGAGGAATCGCGTCAGGGCACGGCCGGAGAGCGCCTACCGGTATCCGGGGGTTCCGTCCACTGCATCCGTTCCGTCCGTTCCGTCCGCCCCCGCGTCCGCCTCGGGCCGCTCCGGCCCGTCGGACCGGAGTGCGGGGGCATCCCGTAGCAGCACCCCCACCACCACCCCGAACAGCAGGCACGCGGCGGCGTTGCCCAGGAACAGCCCGGTGTAGGAGGTGTCGGCCAGGACACCGCCGATGACGCCGCCCAGGGCGGCGCCCACGTTCATCGCGAACCGGAACACCCCGAAGGCGGCCAGGCGTTGGCGCTGGGTCGGCGCCAACGGAGTCGAGCAGGACCGCGGCCGCGGCCGGCCGGTAGATCTGCGACGTCACGCCGATGGCGCCGACCACCGCGACGATGAGCGGCAGCGGACCGAGTGACGGCACGCACGCCGTAAGCCCCGCGGTGGTCACGGCGGAGAGCACGATGGTCCAGCGCCGTCCGATCCGGTCGGCGAGGTAACCGCCGAGGGCGTTGCCGAGTACTTTGCCGAATCCGGAGGCTCCGAGGACCAGCCCCGCCGCGCCTGCGGAATAGCGCCGCGCGAGGTGAGCTTGACCTCGGTGTGCGCCGGACCGTTGCGCAGCCCCACCGCGTCCAGGAAGTCCGTCACCAGCCGCCCGACCTCGGCCGACGCCGCTGCCGGGCAGTCGCTGGGCTGGGCGTGTCCGAGCTCGACGAACCCCGGGCCCCCGCAGTCCTTGTCGGTCACCGCGACGATCACATGGCGGCCGTCCAAGCTCAGGCTCTCCACGCTGGCCTCCGGACCGTCGAGGAACTCCTCCATGAGGAACTCGTCGAAGGAGTCGGCGTCGGCGAGGTCCCCGACGCCCCAATGTCCGTCGTCGAGGGAGCGGAAGCGTTCCGCGACCGCGTCCACGTCGGACCGGTCACGGAGGTGGAACACTCCCAGGCTGCCCGATTCCCGGATCGGCTTGACGATGACCGGGAGCCCGTGCGCCCGGGTGAACTCGCGGACGTCCCGCGTCGAACGGCCGACCGCGGCGGCGACCGGGCTGATGCCCTTCGCGGCCAGGTGGCTGCGCATCCGCGCCTTGTCCAGGAGCAGTTCCACGGTGGCGACGGACTCGCCGCCGAGTCCGAGCGCTTCGTTGATCCGAGCGGCCGGGAGCAGCCCCAGCTCGAACAGGGAAACGACCGCCCGGAACGGACGCGTCTCGTGCAACTCCCTGACGAGCGGCAGGAGTCGGTCGACGTCGCCGTAGTCGAGGAACAGCGCCTGATCGACGTAGGGCCGCTGCCCGTGGTCGTACGCGTCCGCGAACTGGGCGTGCACGACGTCGAGGACGAGCTCACGGGCCTTGCGCACGTGCCGGACGCTGCCGCCGACGACCAGGATGCGGGGCCGTCCGGTGGCGTCGGCCGGTGGGCATGAACTCGTCGTCGGACACGGTGGTCCCCTCGCTCACGATTGCGTGGTCTCTGTTCGCTGATCACGCTAGAACGGGTTCCGGACAATCCACTTCCGGAACAGCGAGCGACCGCCTAATCTGCTCGCGTGCCGACCGAACCCAGCCCCACCGCACGGGCCTTGCGCACCCTGGAGATCCTCAGGAACCGCCCCGGCGCGACGGCGGACCAGCTCGCCGAGGCGCTGGGCGTCACGGAGCGCGCCGCGCGCCGGTACGTCGGGATCCTCAGGGAGGCGGGCATCCCGGTGGAGTCGACCCGGGGGCCGTACGGCGGGTACAGGCTGGGCCGCGGGATGCGGCTGCCGCCGGTGGCCTTCACCGAACCTGAGGCGCTGGCCCTGGTCATGGCGGCGCTCGACGACACCGACGAGCTCGTGGGGCAGGCGCTGAGGAAGATCATCCGGGCCTTGCCGGAGCAGGTCGGGCAGCAGGCCTCGGTCCTGCGCGAGCATGCGTCGGCAGCGCCGGACCCGCACTCGGTCCGCCCCGATCCGGCGACCACGGGCGCCCTCGTCGCGGCGTCCGCGGAGCGGCGGACCGTCCGGGTGACCTACCGGAGCGAGTCCGGGAAGGAGTCGGAGGGCGAGGTGGATCCCTGGGCGGTGGTCGTCCGTCAGGGGCTCTGGTACCTCCTGTGCCACTCCCATCGCGCGGGCGCGACCCGCACCTACCGGGTCGACCGCATCGGCTCGGTCCACGAGACGAACCGGACGTTCGCCCCGCCGGACGGCCTCGACCCGGTGGCGGTCCTCGAAGCGGAATTCGGCATGCACTGGGAGTACGTCACCCGCGTCGCCTTCGACGCCCCGCTGTCCGAGGTGGCGCGCTGGGTCGACCCTCCGATGGGGCGGCTGGAGGCGTCGGACGACGGGTGCGTACTGGTGGGCAGTACGAGCGCGCCGTCGATGTACGCGCAGGAGTGGCTGGCGAGGCTGCCGTTCGACTTCCGGGTCGAGGGCGGGCCTGAGCTTCGTGCGGCGGTCGCCGCGGTGGGGGCGCGCTTCTCGGCGGCGGTGCAGTCGTAGTGCGGTGAGGTGCTGCGGTGGAGTTCTAGCGCGGTGGGGTGCGGTCGCGGCCGCATGTCGTCGGAGCGCTGTCGGCGAGGGGCCCGACGTGTCGGTGGCATGTCGGTGGCGGTTGAGACCTTGGGCGGGCCGGTGCTTCCCGTGAACCCGCTCCCCCAGGGACGCGTTCCCGGGTGAGCACGCCTTCCCCGAACGCGAGGAGCCGTCGTCGTGTCATCCGCATCCCAGAGCCGACCGTGGGACGTCCGCCTGCTGCCGCCCGCCGAGGGCAAGGTCTTCCTGGTCACCGGAGGCAACGCCGGGATCGGCTACTTCGTCGCGGAACAGCTCGCTGCCACCGGCGCCGTCGTCGTACTCGGCAGCCGGGACGCGGCGAAGGCCGACGCCGCCGCGGCCTCGATCCGGTCGCACGTCTCCGGCGCGCGGGTACGCCAGCTGCCTCTCGACCTCGCCGACCTGTCGTCCCTGAAGTCCGCCGTGGACGCGCTCGGCGTCGACCGCCTCGACGCGGTGGTCCACAACGCGGGCGTCGCGCTCGACGATCCGCCTCGGCGTGAGACCCGGGACGGCCACGAGCTGATGTTCGGCACCAACCACCTCGGCCACTTCGCGCTCACGCGGTGGCTGGCCCCGCTGCTGTCGGCCGCCCCCGCGGGCCGGGTCGTGACGGTGGGCAGCTTCGCGGCCCGCTCCGAGCGGCTGGACCTGGACGATCTCCAGTCGGCCAGGGACTACCGCCCCAAGCGCACCTACGGCCGCTCGAAGCTGGCCCAGATGTCCTTCGCCTTCGAACTCGACCGCCGTCTGCGCGCCACGGGCAGCACGGTGCTCAGCGTGGTGGCGCACCCCGGCGGCGCGCTGGACTCGCTCACCCCCTCCCGCCCGCCGGTACACGTGACCACCGGCGGCGAGCGCCTCCGCGCCCTGCCCGCCGGGCTCCTGGTGCAGGGCAAGGACGCGGGAGCGTGGCCCGTCGTGCGCGCCGTCCTCGATCCGGATGCGGCGGGCGGGCAGATGTGGGGGCCGCGGGTCTTCGGCCTGCGCGGCGCCCCACGCCGTGAACCGGCCATGGCCCACATGACCGACCCGGCCGTCGCCGCCCGCCTGTGGGCCGCCTCCTGCGACCTGGTCGGCGCCGATCCCGGGCCCGGTTTCCGGTAGGCCCGAAAGCCATCCCCCGGTGTCCTTCTTCCTGCCGCCGTGGCCCTTGGGCAGGGGGTACGACCACGGGGACGATCTGTCGTCGGAGGGTGCTCCCCACGTCTACGGAGTGCGGCGACAGGCCCCTCCGAAGACGACGTCACACGGCCGTTCGCCAGGTCCCGGGACACGCGGCGTCCCACCCGCGCGTTCCAGGCGGTCGTCGTTCCCCCAGGTCAGAGGTCATTTCCTCGTTCCAGCGTCCCCAACTGGCCAGGATTCCTGGCAATCGGAACGCCTCGCACCGCAGGGTTGAGGGGTGCTCATCCGGGAGATCCCCACGCCCCACGTCCAGTTGGGCGTCACCCCCGCGGCAGGCGTGGCGAGGAGCCCGGTTCCACAGCACGGTCCAGCAGTATCGACATGGGAGTTCGTACATGCTCAGCAAGCGCTCACGGCTGATCGCCGCGCCGATCGCGGCCGTCGCCCTGACCCTGACCGTCGCCGGTTACCAGGCGAGTGCGACCGGTTCCTCGGGCTCGGGCGACGCGGGACAGTCCGGCAAGTCCACCCGGGCGGCGGCCCCGTGTCTGGCCGACGCCACCACGCTGATCGGTGACCTCGACGGTGACGGTCACACCGACAGGATCTCCAACCCCGGGCACACCGGCACCAAGATGACGGTCCAGTGGGGTGCGGCGGACGGATCGTTCGGCGCCAAGAAGGCCGTCCGTGACCTGGTCGGCACGCGGGCCGGTGAGGTCACCACCGCGGCCGTCGCCGACTTCCAGAAGGACGGCAAGCTCGACCTCGTCGTCAACATCGTCAAGCCGTCCGGCGTCGACGACCCCAACTCCGCCCGGGTCTCCCAGTTCCGGCCGGGGCCGCTCAAGCGCGCCGACCTGAGCTCTCCCTCCGCCAGGAAGCTGGACATCGGCGACGTCCGTGAGGCCAAGCAGCTCGCCGTCGCCAACTACGGCGACGACGCCTACCCGGACCTCGCGGTGCTGGCCAACGCGGGCGACGGCGTCTGGGAGCGGTCCGTGCGCCTGTCGAAGGCGGGCACCGGACCGGGCAGCTACGACAGCGAGGCCGACCAGAAGTACGGCGAGAACGGCACCCCGGCCGAGCCGCCGGCCATGCCCACCGACGGCTGGAAGCACTTCTACAAGTCCTGCTCCTGACCACCCCCGGGCGCCGCCGGTCCTCCGGGACCGGCGGCGTCCGGCCCTCGGCAGGACCCCGAAAGGAAGATCCCCGTGGCCAGCTCGCCCCCGGCCTGCACCGCCCCCGAAGCCCCCGTAGCCCCCGAGACCACCACCGCGTCCGGCGCACCCGCGGCGCCCTTCGTACCGATGGCGAACCGTGTGCGGGTCGCCATCACCGCCCCCGACCCGATCACCCGCGAGGGAGTCATCAGCCAGCTGCGCAGGCACCCGGAGGTCGAGCTCAGCAAGACCTCGGGACCCACCACCGTGGCGCTGCTCATCGAGGACACGCTCGACGAGGCCGCGCTGTCCCGGCTCAGGCGCGCCGTGCGCAGCGAGGGCTCGCGTGCGGTGCTCGTCGCGGGCGCGATCCGCGAGCACGAGCTCCTCGACGTCGTCGAGTGCGGTGTCGGGGCGATCGTCTGGCGGCACGAGGCGACAGCCCAGCGCCTGGTCCGGGCGGTGCTCACCGCCGCGAAGGGCGGCGGCGATCTGCCGTCGGACCTGCTGGCCCAGCTCATCGGCCAGGTGCGGCGCCTCCAGAAGGACGGCACCGACGAGTCCGGTGTCCTGGTGAACTTCACCAAGCGCGAGATGGACGTGGTGCGCCTCGTGGCCGACGGCTTCGACAACGCGGAGATCGCGGTGAAGCTGTCGTACTCCGAACGCACCGTCAAGAACGTGATGTACGGCCTCACCACGCGCCTGCACCTGCGCAACAGGGCGCACGTGGTGGCGTACGCCCTGCGCGAGGGGTTCATCTGACCGCAGGCGCGGCCGACGAGGCGCCGTAAGGGCAGCTCGGGCCGCCCTTTCGTACCCCGGTCAGACGGTGAAGCGCACCGCCTCCAGCGGGATGTTCTGCTCCATGGGGCTGCCGCCGTACTTCCACGTTCCCGGGTCGGTGCACGTCTGCTCCAGCCAGTCGTCCCCGCCCTGGAGATGGGCGTCGAGGCACACGGATCCGTCGGAGACCTGGAGGGTGTGACCCTGGAGCACGGGGTCCGTCTCCTCGGTGCTGCCGATGACCATGTCCGCCGAGTCGTCCGCCTTCTGCCACTTGTCGCCGTCGCGCCAGCCCAGGGCCACGTAGGCGCTGGCCCCTGTGACACCGCCGGTGCCGGTCGTCGCGATGTTCAGCGCCTTGATGGGCGTGCTCTTGCCGGTCGTGCCGGCCTCGGCGCCGTCGCACACCGGGTCCTGCCAGCCCTTGCCCTGGACGAAGGCCCGGTAGCAGATGTGGCGGCCCTCGCTGCGGGCGGCGAGTTCACGCACCGCGGTCGCGGCCGTGCGCTTCTCCTCCTTGGGCTTCTCGTCCCCGCCGCCTCCGCCGCCGCCGGGCTTCTCCTCGCCGCCCTTGTCGCCCCCGCCGTCGTCCTTGGGCTTCTCCTCCTCGGTGGGCTCGGGCGCCGCCTTGCTGGGTGGCGGGTCGCTGTCCGGCTTGAGCTTGCCGGCCTGCTGCGGCAGCTCCCGCGCGGAGCTCCGCACCTGGGGCTGGTGGCTCATCCAGATGGTCACGAACGCGATCGTGGCCGCGAGGAGCAGCGCGAAGACGACGGCGAGCCAGCCCGGCATGATCCCGCGCTGCACGAAGGTGCCGCCCACGTCGATGGGCTCGGTGCCCGAGCGCCGCACGGCAAGGGCGTACGGCCGCTTCTGTTTGGCCCCGAGCCAGATGACCTGCTGGGGCCGCAGCGTCGCCTGCACGAACGCGGCCCTGCCCGGCTCGATCTGGACGTTGCCCGGATCGATGTCGTACGAGAGCTGGTCGCCGGTGTCGCCGCCGCTGAGCGACGCGGTGACCGGGGTGTTGCCGAGGTTGTCCACGGCCAGCTTCGGCCGGCCCCTGAACCATCCGCTGACCACCGGCGGCACCATCTCGGCGCGCACCTCGGTGAAGGGGGTGACGGTGACCGTCCCCTCGGCGACGGTGGCGGCGCCCGGGTGTTCCATCGGCGTGATCCGGACCGCGTACGGATGGGGGCCCGCGGTCACGTCCGGCGTACGCGGCGGTGTGCACCTCAGCTCCACCGTGCCGATCGTTCCCGGGTAGAGCCGCAGCTCCGCGGGTTCGACCGTGGTCCAGGGGGCGAGGTCACCGACCGGTTCGACGCGGTAGGCGTCGACGACGTCTCCGGTGTTGCGTACCCGCAGCCGCACCGTCGTGGTGGCGCCGGGGTCGACGGTCGTAGAGGAGGGTTCCAGGGAAGTCCAAAGGCTCACCCGACGACGTTACGAGAGTGCCCGGACGGCGTCAGGAGACTACCGGGCAGGCCTGCGTGTACAGACGGGCAGCGGCGCCGCCTGTCCCGAGCACCCTCCGCCGGATGAAATCATCGGGGGATGTCCGATTTGATCATTGCCGCCTGCGACGGAGCGGCCAAGAAGAACCCCGGTCCTGCCGCATGGGCCTGGGTCGTCGCCGACTCCGAGGGCACGCCGCAGCGCTGGGAGGCCGGTCCGCTGGGCCACTCCACGAACAACGTGGCCGAACTTACCGCGCTGGCCGAGCTGTTGGAGTCGACGGATCCGGCGCAGCCGCTGGAGGTCCGGATGGACAGCCAGTACGCGATGAACGCGGTCACCAAGTGGATCGCGTCGTGGAAGCGGAACGGGTGGCTGACCGCGTCGAAGAAGCCGGTCGCCAACAAGGAACTCGTCGTACGCATCGACGCGCTGCTCCAGAACCGCGAGGTGACCTTCCGGCACGTGGCCGCCCACCGCGTGGACGGCGATCACCTCAACGCCATCGCCGACGTCGCGGCCAGTGACGCCGCCACGTCCCAGGAGCCCGCGGGCACCGCCCACGGCGCGCTGACGATCCCCGAGCCGCGGCCCGAGCGGATGACGGCCGCCCCGGCCGCGCGTACGTCCCGCGCGGGCGGCAGCTCTGCGGGGCGCGCCAAGAAGTCGTCGTCCGGCGCCACGATCAAGGCCAAGTTCCCCGGCCGCTGCCACTGCCAGAAGCCGTACGCCGCGGGCGAGAAGATCGCGAAGAACGCGCACGGCTGGGGCCATGTGGAGTGCCGGGACGCCTGAGCGGCGTTCGGGGCGGGCGCCGTGCCGGGCCCGCCGTGGGTGCGGGGGGAGCTACACGTGAGTCAGCTCCCTCCGCACCCACAGCGGCACATTTCAGCTGCCCCACGTCGCAACCGTCCCAAAAGTGCGTTGACACCCCACGGGCTTCGGCGGAGGGTACGGCTCGAACGGCTTGTCATGTTCTGGCCCACAACCTCCAGGCAAGACACATCCTCCACCCAAGAGGTGAGCCTTGTTCCTCCGTCGTACGCGTATACGCCGCACCACCGGACCCCTGACCGGCACCAGACCCAGGATCCGCGCCGGGACCCGATTGCGCCGATGGACGCTCGTCGCCGCGCTGCTCGGACTCCTCGCCGCCGCCTTCGCCACGGCTCCCGCCCAGGCGAATCCCGACCGGCCGCACCGGCCGCCGCTCGTCCAGCCGACCGATCCCCAGCGCTGGCAGAACCCCGACGACATGACGTGGGCGGACTACCGCTCCGTCCCCGGCACCGACTGGGCCGACCCCGAACTGAAGCCCACCAAGCGCACCTTCAAGGGCGCCCTGGTGCTCCTGGACTACCCCGACGAGGAGTTCACGGTCAGCAAACCGGCCGGGTCCTCCCTCTTCGGCAATCCGCAGCCCAGCGCGTCCAACATCCCGCGCGCTCAACTCCCCACCTTCTACCGGGACTTCCTCAACAAGCCGGGCACCCTCAATCGCGGCCACACCATCAACGAGTACTGGATGGAGGACTCCGGCGGCCGCATCGGTGTCGACCTGACCTCCTTCGGCGTCTACCGCATGCCGTTCAAGTCCTTCCAGTACGGCATCGAGCCCGGCATGAACCCCGGCGCGTGCCCGCAGGGCAGCACCTGCGGCAAGGACATCCGCGCCGACGGCAAGGCCGCCTGGACGGCCGACGTGGGCGGCGGCGAGACCGGGAAGTACGACTTCGTCTTCTTCCTCACCGCCGGGCAGGACGAGTCGTCCGTCTGGCAGGAGTTCGGCCAGATGAAGTTCGCGGGCCCGCAGGGCGTGCCGTCCGCGTGGGGGCCGCCCGCGCCCATCTCCACCGGCGGGAACTCCGCCAGCACCCGCTATGTGCCGTGGACTTCGTGGGCGGCCGCGGCCCGGATCTGGCCCAACGCGTCGGACGGCTCGTCCACGCAGGCCGAGAGCTCCGGCATGGCCGTGTACGCCCATGAGCTGAGCCACATCCTGGGCATCGGCGACAACTACAACAACCCGTACGGCACCCCGCTGCGCCGGGCCTACACCGGGATCTGGAGCATGCTCTCGCGCGGCTCGTTCAACGGTCCCGGCGGGCCGCACACCCGCTGGCAGATCCCCGCGGCCAACGGTGCGTCGATGGGCTCCCAGCACGTACTGCGCGACAAGCTCAAGCTCGGGATCGTCGACGAGAAGAACGTGCTGCGCCTGGACCGTGACGCCCTCAAGGACGCGGGCACCGTGGTCGCCCGGGTCACCGCACGCTCCGCCCCGCCCGGCGACAAGGGCCTCAGCGGCGTCAACATCTCCATGGGCCGGGACCTCTCACCGGCCTGTGATCCGTCCGCCGATCCGCTGTGCGACGGCGGCGGCTACAACAACTACACCGTCGAGGTCGTCGACCGGATGGGCATGGACTCCTTCACGCCCGATCACGGGGTGCTGCTCTCCAAGACCAAGAACCAGGACAGGGCCCCGTTCGCCTGGGTGGTCGACGCGCATCCCGAGGACATCGACATGGTGGACTTCAAGCGCCCCGACGGCACCCTCCAGAAGATCACCATGGGCGACTACCGGCAGCTCAGCGACGCGCTGCTGCACGCGGGCGCGGACTCGGGCAGCGAGTACGAGTACGTCGACGAGGCCAACCGGCTGCACTTCTACGTCCTCGACATCCACCGCGGCCGCTCCGGCGTGCTCTCGTACACCATCGCCGTGAAGTCGCTGGACGGCGCGGGTCAGCAGGCGCGCGGGGTGCGACTCGGCCGCGGCGAGGCCGAGGGCGACCCCGGACGCCGGGCCGTGTGCACCTTCGACCTGGCCAACACCGGGCGCCCGGCGCCGCAGAACCCGGACGACCCCGAGCAGTTGGACCGGTATCTGTCCTCGGACGTCTACCGTCTGTCGGCCAAGGCCTCCGGGCGCGACTGGTCCGTCTGGCTCCCCAACCGGCTCGCCACGGCGGAGGCGCGTGGCAAGGCCGAGGTCGAGGTCGCCGTCAGGGCCGGTGCGAAGGCCGACCGGCACAGCAAGATCACGCTGACCGCCCGCTCCGAGAGCGACCCGGGCAAGACCGCGTCCGCGGTCTGCAAGGTCGACAGGTCCGGGCGTCCGTAGGCGACACCCTGTAGGCGACAGCCCGCCGGAGTAAGCGGCAGTCCGCCGGAGTAAGGGACCGCGCCGCGCGGGTCGCGACTTCATCGTCGCGACCCGCTACGGCCGACCGCCGTCCCGAGGCGCGCCGACTCCTACTCGACGTACCGCGCGTACTCGTCCAGCACCGGCAGGACCTCGTCGGCGGGCGCTGACGGCAGTTGGCACAGCACGTCGGTGACGCCGAGCCGGCGGAGGTGATCCAGGTTCCCTCGGTCCGGCACCGCTGAGACCGCGAGCGCCGATGGGCATCCAGCCGTCGGCCTGCTCGGCGATCTTTCCGAACAGCCGGGGATCGGCGGGTGCGCCGATCACGACCGGGACGGTGCCGCCGCCCGGTTTCGGCCATGTCTCCGACGGGCCGAAGGAGATGAACTCGCCTTCGAATCCGGCGGGTTCCGGCTGCCAGAGCGTCCGCATGGCGGCGAGGTACTCCCAGACGACCGCTCTGCGCCGGGCGTACGGAATGCCGTGGTGCGCGATTTCCTCACGGCTCCAGCCGAAACCGACACCCAGAGTGAAACGGCCCGCCGACAGGTGGTCGAGGGTGGCCACGGTTTTCGCCAGCGCGATGGGGTCGTGCTGGGCCACGAGGCAGATGCCGGTGCCGACCCGTAGCTCGCTGGTCACCGCGGCTGCGGTCGCCAGCGCGGTGAACGGGTCGAGCAGACGCTTGCAGTACTCGGGGATCTCATTGCCGGTCACGCCGGAGACGCGGCATGAGGTCGGGATGTGGGTGTGCTCGGAGACCTAGAGCGAGTGGAAACCGCGCTCCTCCAATGCTCTGGCGAGTTCTGCGGGGCCGATCGAATGGTCGGTCATTCCGATGGTGACGCCGATACGCATGCGGTACTCACCTCACTGGCTGCGGGCGAAAGGAGCCGGTCGGCCCAGGGTCGGTCAGAGCCGACGGAAGTACACCGCTGTCGGCAGCTTCACGCAGCCGAGACTCTCGTACAAGCCGCGTGCCGGCGCGTGAAAGGCGTCGCCGCCCGTGCCGATCTCCACCATCTTCGCGCCGAGACCGCGCAGCCCCTCCCCCGGATCAGCCCGGTACGTCCATGCGCTGTGTCCCGACGACCGACAGCAGGCGCAGGGCCTCCTCGGAGGGTGAGCCGGGGACCGCGGTGTAGATGACGACCCGCTGGTCCTGGTCGGTAATGTCCAGGACGTCGCACCTGACGGTGACATCGCCGACCAGGGGGTGCGCGAAGGTCTTGCAGAGGGTGGGTCTGTCGGTGACGTCGTGGGCGTCCCACAGTCGGTCGAACTCCGCGCTTCCGGCGCGCAGTTCGGCGATCAGGGCCGTGACCTCCGGGTCGTGGGGGTAGCGGACCGCGGCGGTGCGCAGGTGCTGGGCCGCGGTCCTGGCGAACTCGCCCGCGTCGGAGACGCCGTACAGCCGCCACCCTTCGTACGAAGGGCCGAGGAAGGCGCGCCGGATGAGGTTCCTGTCCCGGCGTGACAGGGCGGAGAAGTCCTCCATCAGCGCGGCGGCCAGCGGGTTCCAGGCGATGACCTCGTACGTCGCCGAGAGGACGACCGCCGCGGCCTCCGGGAGCCGCTCCAGCAGGTCGACGATGCTCTGCCGGACCTCGCGGGACGGGCCCGGCGGCGGGGCGGGCGGGGCGCCCGCGAGGTGGTGGAGGTGGTCGCGTTCGGCGTCCGAGAGGCGCAGCGCGCGGGCGATCTGTGCGAGGACCTCGCTCGACGGGTGCGGGGCGCGGGCCTGCTCCAGGCGCGCGTAGTACTCGGTCGAGATGTAGGCGAGCTGCGCCACTTCCTCGCGGCGCAGACCGGGGGTGCGGCGGCGGGCCCCGGCGGGAAGCCCCACGTCGGCCGGGGTGATGCGTTCGCGCCTGCTGCGCAGGAAGTGACCAAGCTCTTGTCGTACTCGTCGATCCACCCGTCCAGTGTCCATGATCACCGAGGCGCTCAGCCAGGCACTGGTGGTGCCTGGCTGAGCGGGGCGACCGGGACCAGGCTCGTCGGCATGAACAACGACACCCCGAACACCACCGCCCCTCCCCTCGGCCTGCTCGACGGCAAGGTCGCCTTCATCACCGGTGCCGGTCGCGGCATCGGCGCCGCCGCCGCTCGGCTCTTCGCCCGCGAGGGCGCCAGGGTGCTCCTCGCGGCCCGCACTGAGCACCAGCTCAAGGCCGTGACCGAGGAGATCGGGGCGGCAGGCGGTACCGCGCACTACGTGGTGTGCGATCTGTCCGACGCGGCGAGCGTGCGGGCCGCGGTCGACCGGTGCGTCGAGCTGTACGGGCGGCTCGACGTCGCCTTCAACAACGGCGCGACGGGCCAGGAGCCCGGACCGATGGACGAGCTCTCCGAAGCCGATTTCGACCACATCTACGCCGTCAACCTCAAGGGCCCCTGGCTGGCCATGAACGCCGAGATCGAGGCGATCCGGGCGACCGCGCGGCGGGGCGCCATCGTCAACACCTCCAGCATCGGAGGCCTGATGGCCAACCCGCAGCTGCCCGCGTACGGCGCGACGAAGCGCGCGGTGAACAGCCTCACGGCATCGGCGGCCGCGACGTACGGCCCCGAGGGCATCCGCGTCAACGCCATCGCCCCCGGCACCACGCTCACCGAGATGCTGCACGAGTGGGACGCGAAGGCGCCGGGCACGATCGACCACCTCAACTCCCGGACCCCGCTGGGCCGCGCCGCCGACCCGGAGGAGATCGCCCAGGCCGCCGCCTGGCTCTTGAGCGACCGCTCCTCCTATGTGACCGGCACGGTGCTGCCGGTCGACGGGGGCATGGTGGCCTGAGCCGGTCACGGGCCGGCTCGGGCCACCGGCCTCCGGTCAGACGCCCTCGTCGCCCTGCCCCGCGAGCCAGCGCAGCGCGGAGAGGCCCGGCAGGAAGAGGTACTCGCCGCCCCGCAGCACGTTGAACGTCTCGATGCCGTGGACGCGGCGCCTGACCGGCTCCTTCGGGACGGTGAAGCTGGCGTCGTCCTCCTGGAGCCCCACGTTCGGATCGCGTTCGGTCCCCAGCTCCATGAAGTTGCCGCTGTTGATCCACTCCTGCTGGAGGAACTCCATGGTCGCCATCGCCTTGGCGCTCAGGAAGACGAAGTAGATGCCGTGCGGCACTTCGTCGTCGGCCTCGGAGAGGGCGTGCGGATCGTACGGCGCGCCATACCCTGTGCTGCGCCGCACGACGCGGTGCAGGTTCACGTCGGTGAGCTGCGCCATCCGCGTGTCGCGCGGGTTCATCCGCCGCATGTGGCTGCCCAGGGGTACGTGGAGTCCCCGCTGGTCATCGGCGTAGGTGAAGTCGTCGTTGCGCAGCGGGTCGGCGCCGAGCCCGGGGTCGTCCTTCTCCGGGGCCAGGGTCAGCGGGGCGCCGCTGCGCCAGCGCCCGATCAGCTTCGCCGCGAGGAGCTCCCGCTCCTCCTCGCTCCGCGCGTTCGCCTGGAGGAAGCGGTTGAACGTCCCGACGCGCGACTGGTATTTACGCACGCCGGCGAAGGTTCCGTTGCGCCCCAGGACGTCAGGCCGGGGCATCGGCAGCGGGACACCGGCCTCGCCCGGGTAGCCGAGCACGAATTCGCCCGCTTTGACCGGGCGGCCCTGTCCGGGCAGCGGCGCGACACCGCTGCCCTCGACGGCGGGCTGGCCGATGCCGTCCTTGTAGCCGAGGGGGTTCAGGTCGCCCGGCTGGGCACCGAAGGCGTGCGTTTCGAGCACGCTGACGCCCGACAGGTCCTGGTACTGCTGCCATGCCGTCTCCATGGCGGCGCGCCAGCGCTCTTCGGAGTCGCTGAAGATGCTGACCCAGAGGTGGATCAGGCCGCTGCCGAAGGGCGTGTCCCAGTGCCGTGGATCGTTCGCGCCGTGATCCCTGAGCTGGTCGGCCCGCGCCGCCATCCCCTCCCGGAACGCGTCGGGGAAGCTCGCGAGCGAGGGCTCCGGTGCGCCGATGGCCACCAGGCCCGCGTAGCTGAGGGCCACCGCGGTCCAGGTGTCGTCCCCCTGCCACCAGTCGGCCGCCGAACCGACGTGCGGCGCGAGCCGGCGCAACAGCTCACGCCCGCCGCGCGGATCGCTGACGTTCAGCATGATGTGCGTGCCGTAGTACGGCTCGGGGCGATAGCGCAGCAACGTCGCCTGGATGTCGTCCAGTTCCAGGCCGACGGGTCCGCGCGGGAGGTCGTCGCCGAGACGATCGCTGAGTGGCATGGAGTGTCCTCACCGAGCAGCGGGCATCGGATTCGGGATCAGGATCGGGACCGATCGAGATCGGTCGATCGGAAACGGAAGCGGCAGCGGAAGCGCCGGGGCGGTGCGCGGATCCGGCGAGGCATGACCCGCGCACCGTCCCGGCCGTGGTGGTGGCGGCGGTGGTGGTGTCAGTCGCCGACCTTGTCCAGGAACTCGTCGACCGCCTTGCCGACGCGTTCGAGCCTGCGCGTGTCCACGACCGTCAGATGCGGGTTGGCGACGTACCAGCCCTCGGCCGTGACCTGGCGCTCGGCGATCCAGTCCTTCACCGACGGGTCGTGGATCCCCGGCCAGTCCTCTCCCGCGGAGAAGAGCATGTCCATGTAGTTGGGCACCTTGGTGGCGAAGTCGTCGATGTAGGCGTCCCATTCGCCGTCGTACGCGGTGGCGAAGAGCAGTTTCGTGTCGTTGTCCAGGAAGACGAAGCGCATGTCGTGGACGGTGCCGATCCTGTCCGCCTCGACGAAGTTGCCCTTCGCCAGCTTCAGGATCGCGCGCAGCCGCTCGGCCCCGCCGGGTGCGAACGGAACGATGATGGTCAGCTCCGAGACCGTGCCCTGACGGCTGCCGATCCGGCCGGCGCTCCGCATCGCAGGCGACGCTTCCGTCGCCTGCGTCACCAGGTCCTTGAGCACGTTCTCCAGGGCCCTCTTCGCCATGTCCGGTGCGTCGGCGAAGACTTCCCGCAGCTGCTTGGCCTGCTGTTCGGCGTTCTCGTCGGGTAGGGGCCCGGTGGCCGCCCGTTTCTGCGATGCCATGTCTGCCTTCCCCTTTCGATCCGCTGCGACTCGTACGCCCGGTCGTTCCTCGGCACTACCTGCCGAAGACCTCCGCGAGGCTGCTCGGCTCCTTGCGCACCTGGTGGTTCAGCTGGTGGCGCAGGATCGACGACTGGCGGTAGACCTCCTTTCGCGCGCGCATGATGTTGCCCAGTGGACGGTGCTCCTCGGTGACGCGCCAGGGCGTCATGGAGGTGGCGTCCATCTGCTCCAGGTTGTCGTCCCCGCCGATGTCCTGCCGGGGCAGCCGCAGCTTGGCGACGGTCACGAACGGCGACAGCGTCTCGGACCAGCGCACGGACAGGTCCTCGACGGGCATGTGGTCCAGGTCCGTGCAGAGCTGGACCTGGATGTCGAACTCGTAGGGACGTTCGCGCAGCTCCGCCACGAGCGCGGGGCGGAAGACCTGTTCCTGGGCGGCGGGGTCGAGAGTCCGCCGTACGACGCGGTCCGCGCACTCCTGGACCGGCGCGACGCGGACCTTGGCGATGTGGTCCCCGTGCCGTACGGCGCTGTCCGGCTCGTCCTCCAGGAGCGTCACCCCGTCGACACCGAGGATCTTCAGACCGATCCCGACGGCGGCCCCGAGGAACCTGTCGGCTCCGGTGTGGCTGGTCCCCTGCGAGAAGCGGAGCATGGCCTCGTGGCGTCCCGGCGCGCCGTAGATGCCCTGCGCGTGTCCTCGATGACCGCTTCGAGGTTCTTCGCGAAGTTGTCGTCGAAGCGCTCGGCGTCGGGGCTGAACCTGACAAATCGCTGTGCCATCTTCGATCCCCTTCCGAACTGAGACGTTCTGCGCACCTGTCGGCACGCCCGCTCCTCGGCATGGGCTCAGGAGGCGCACTGATGGACTCAGGAGGCGCGCTGTGGGACCCGTAGTGCGACCGCGGGAAGGTATGAGGGCCTGAAGACCATGACGCTCCGATCGCGCGACAACCATCCGTGCCCGTTACGGCTCCCGCTTAGGCGGGGCCCTGCGATCTTCCGCTGCCGGTGGAGGCCCGGCCGCTTCTCCGCGCGGCCGCCTCTCAACTCATCCATCTACCACCGTGAGTCGAGATCCCGCAACAGGCCGGGCTCCCGCGCCATGCCGGCCTGCCGGCCTACCGGAACCGGGTTGCCTCGGTACGCCCCGCTCGCCGAGACTGCCCTGATGAACAGCGCGGCCGTCGGCAAGGCGACGAGAGAACCGCTGCCAGGAGGCGGCGTCGTCCTGGATGTGCGTGAGGGGGTGCCGGGCGGGCCTGAGGGGTTGCCGGGCGGGTGTGAAGGGCGGTCGACTCAGCCCGAGGGGCGGTCGGTTCCGCCCGCGCTGCGCTTCGAGCGGGAGCCGGGCCGCCGGTGGACTCTGCGCCAGGGTGAGCGGCCGCTGATCCAGGCCAGGTCGGAGGGTGACGGCTGCTGTCACGAACTCCTTCTGCGCCGCCTGCCAGGGCACCGCTCCCCGCTGCCGCCCCCATCCGCGGCGACGATGCGCTCCGGGGTCAACTGGCCACACCAGTACGCCCGGTGGCTGGAGGAGACCGCGCACGGACCACTGCACCGGGGGCGCTGGGGCCTGACCCCGCGTACCGCCTTCGCACCCGGCATCTGGGACTGCGACCTCGTCCGGGACTGGCCGGATGCGAGCCTGGACATGCTCTGCGGGGGCGGCTGGCACGGCGTCCTGCCGCTGCGTCCGCTTCCCGCGCCGGACGCACCGCGGGTGAAGGCCTACCGCAAGCACGCCCGCGAGGGCACCCTCGCCCCCGTCCTGTTGTGGTGGGTGTCGTTCCTGGACGGCTGGCTGCTCGTCGACGGCCACGACCGGGCCGCGGCCGCGCTCGCGGAGGGCGCGCCGCCGGAGTGCGTGGAGCTGGTCCGCCTGCCGGACGACGCCGCCTGGCGGGCCACCGCCGCCGAGGTCGCCGTGGCGCACGAGCAGCGGATCGCGTACTTGGCCGCCCGCCCCTCGGGCCCGCACATCGCCCGCCAGCGGGAGGCCGTCGACCGGGGCTACGCCGATGTGCTGTCCACGCTGCCGTACGACGCGGACGCCACGCCGATGTTCGAACACCCCTGTAGGTGGCGGACGTTGGGCCCAGCCATCCGCGCTCGACTATGTGCGCCGAACTCCGGACTTGCGGGCCCGCAGCAGGAATCCGTCCAGGGGCAACGGCACGACCGAGGACAGGACGAGTCCTGCCCCGGAGAGCAGCCGCCCGTAGTGCTCCGCGGTCCGCTCCCTGCCGCCCACGTTGCACAGCATGTGCAGGTCCCACGCGGTCGCCAGCGATGACTGCTTTCCCTGGGGCAAAAGGCGTTCCACGACCATGAGTTCGGCGTCTCCGGGCATCGCGTCGGCGCAGCGGCGCAGGATCTGGCGGCAGGCGTCGTCCTCCAAGTCGTGCAGGATGCGCGACAGGAGGTAGACGTCGCCGTCGGGCGGCACCGACTCGGTGAAGTCGCCCGCCACGAGGGTGCAGCGGTCGGCGACTCCGGCCTCCGTGAGGCGTACGAGCGCCGCGTCCAGGACGTGTGCGCGCTCCAGCAGCACCCCGTACAGGTCCGGCCCTGCCTCAAGGGCCTGCACGAGCAGTTCTCCGTCACACCCGCCGACGTCGACCACCGTCCGCGCCCCGGTCGCGGCGACCGCCGCCGCGACCGGCTCGAACATGGCGGCACTGGCCGCCATCGCCCGCCGGAAGAGCGCGTCCAGTTCGGGTTGCTCCGTGAAGTGGGTGAAGTGGCTTCTGCCGTACCGGTGTTGGAAGACGTCTTCGCCGGTGCGCACCGCGTGGTCGAGTTCGGCGAACGACGCGTAGAACGGGCCGCCGTACAACTCGGCGAGTGGCGCCATGCAATGCGGCGCGTCCGAGCGCAGGACGGTGCCGACCGCGCCGATCCGGTAGCGGCCGCCTTCCGCCGCGACGACGTCCACGCCGGTCAGATACCGCAGCAGCCGTCCGAGCGCGTCCGGGTCCGTCCCGGTCCGCGCCGCCAGTTCGGCGGCATCGGCGGCGGGTTCGGCCCGGGTCGGCAGTGCCTCGGGCAGTCCGAGGCGTACGGCTGCGGCGAGTGCCTGGGTCGTCCAGGCTCCGGTGCACAGTTCGAGCAGCCGCCGCGCCGGCTCCTCGCTCGCCTGCGCCGCCAGGTGTGCGGCGAGCGCCTGCCGGTGTTCGCCTCGGGCGTGCAGTTCGAGGCGCTCGGTCCCCTCAGTGGGAGCACCCGCCCACACCGTGCGAGCATCGTCCGCCGGACCTGAAGTGCCGGGCTGCGTACGGAAGTAGAGCGCGGTGGCGTCCTCGTGGGCGTTGTAGCCGCCCCCGTCGGGGAGCAGCGCTCCGCGTTCGACCAGTGTCGTACGCAGTCCGGCCATGATCACGTCGTCGGGCGCGGTCACCTCCAGCGCGAGGTGCGACTCGTGGCGCGCGGCACGTTCGCGTACGGCCACGGCGTCGAGCCCTGCTCCGGGCGGCGCTTCGAGCACGAAGATCTCCACCGCGCGTGCGGCGGCGGGCGCCACGGGGGTGTCATCGGGGGCCGCGGCGGACTCGGACACCGGCGCGGAGAACGGCACCGGCACCCGGACGATGTCCACGCGCAGGCTCTCAGGTGTGCGCCCGTACCGCTCGGCGAGCCGACGCCGCACGATCACACTGGGCACGGCCTTCCCCGGGTCGAGCCCACGGGCCCGCAGGGTGGCGCGCAGCACGTCGGCCGAGGGAGCGGTGACCAGGACGGCGGCGTGGGCGAAGGCGCAGTGCCGGACCAGGCCCGCCCGCTCGGCCTCGGTCAGCTCCGGCATCAACCGCCCCACCACCTCCGCGGTGCGGGCGGTTCTGACACATTCGACCGTCCTGTCGACGAGAGCGAGATCTGCGGGATGCACCGGCAACGCTCGGGCATCGGGACCGGCCATGCGCGTCCCCCTCCCTGTCCCCCACCTACCTACTTACATCCTGCGCGCGCCGACATCAGATCCGTGTCAGGGCCGCATTCGGTGGGGGGGCCACAGCAGTCTTGACGGACCTCGCGAGTCCCCGGTGATCAACGCGGCGAAGTGGTGCCTCGGCCGCCCTCTGCGGGCCCGCCTATGGACGCGAACGCCTGCGCGAGAGCGCTCAGGTCGAAGCCCTGGAGGTGGTCGAGGAGGTAGCGGCGCACGCCGCTGAGATTGCTCGGCCATGCCTCGCGCAGCCGGGCGAGCCCCTCGTCGGTGAGCACCGCGTGCCAGCCCCTGCGGTCCTCCGCGTCGCGCACCCGCTCGACCAGGCCCTGGGTCCGCAGGCGCGCGACCACATGGGTCATCCCGCTCAGCGACAGGAACGCGGCCTCGGCGAGGTCGCTCATCCGCATCCGTCGGTCCGGCGCCTCGGAGAGCCGGGACAGCGTCATGTACTCGGTCAGCGAGATCTGTTGCTCTCGCTGCATGGCCGCGTCCAAGGCCCTGGGCAGCACATAGACGACGCGGTCGATCGAGCGGACGAGTGCTTCCTCCGCGCTGTTCATCGGCTCGGCCTTCGTCCGCTCGGCAGTCATGCCCACACTGTTACTTGCTTCGGAAAGCAAAAGCCAGCCCCTTTCCCGTCGTTGACGCGGCCGTCGCCGCGATGCGGCCACGTAGGCTCAACTTCAGTACAGCGCACAGCATTTGGAGAGCGGAGAACCATGACGCGTGACGAGCTGATCCGCCCGGTGCCCGATTTGTTGAAGACGCATGCCGAGCGGGCGGGTGAACGGATCGCCTACGCCGATTCCTCGCGCCACGTCACCTACGCCGAGCTGGAGCGCCGCACCCGCGCACTGGCCGTGCATCTTTCCGGGACGGGACTACGCCCCGGCGACCGTGTCGCGATCTGCCTCGGCAACTGCGTGGAGGCAGTGGAGAGTTGCTTCGCGGTACTGCGGGCCGGATTGGTCGGCGTGCCACTCAACCCGCGTTCCTCCGACGCCGAGCTGACCCATTTCCTCCAGGACAGTGGCGCCGCCTTCGTCATCACGGACGTCGCGCACCTGGCCCAACTGCGCCGTCTGGGCGCTCCGTTCGATCGCCTCGGCGTCCTGGTCACCGGATCCGGAGCCGGACCCGCCCCCGACGACGCCCGGCTCTTCGAGCGCGCGGCCTCGGGGGAAGGGACGACAGGCCAGGAGATCGCGTCGGCCGCGCAGATCGACCTGCTCGGCCTCGACGATCCGGCCTGGATGCTGTACACCTCCGGCACCACCCACCGGCCCAAGGGTGTGCTGTCCACACAGCGGGCCGCGCTGTGGTCCGTGGCCGCCTGCTACGCCCCGCTCTTCGGCCTCTCCCCCGGTGACCGGCTGCTCTGGCCGCTGCCGCTGTTCCACAGCTTCAGCCACTCGTTGGCGATCCTGGGCGTGACGGCGGTGGGCGCGAGTGCCCGGATCGCGGGCGAGGGACTGCCGTCGGGCGGTCTGCGGCAGGAACTGCTCACGGCCGACGAGGCGCTCGGCGGGCCGTTCACCATGCTGGGCGGTGTGCCCGCCACGTATCACCGGCTCGTCGAATCTGCGGGTGCGGCGCCTCGGGCGTTACGGATGTGTGTGGTGGCCGGCGCGCCGAGCGGCTCCGCGCTGCGCGCCGCCGTGGAGGCGGACCTGGGGGCGCCGCTGCTCGACGTGTACGGCAGCACGGAGACCTGCGGCGTGATCACGGCGAACCGCCCCGGCGACACCTCGGTCGACGGCTCCTGTGGGCCGCCCGTACCCGGCATCGACGTACGCGTCGTGGACCCGGACAGCCTCGGGGACGTCGCGGACGGGGCCGAGGGAGAGGTCTGGGTGCGGGGGCCGAGCCTGATGTCGGCGTACTACGAACAGCCCGAGGCGACGGCCGACGCGCTGCGCGACGGCTGGTACCGCACCGGCGACCTCGGCCGCCTCGTCGAACACGGACACCTCCGGCTCACCGGCAGGCTCAGCGAGCTGATCATCCGCGGTGGCGAGAACATCCACCCCGACGAGATCGAGCAGGTCCTGACGCAGTGTGCGGGTGTGTCCGACGCGGTGGTCGTGGGGCTGCCGCACGACGTGCTCGGCGAAGTACCGGTCGCCTGCGTCGTGCCAGGACCTGACGGGTTCGACGCGCGCCGGGTGCTGGCCGAGTGCCGGACCCGGCTCGCCGACCACAAAGTTCCGGCCGAGATCCGCGAGATCGACGCCGTCCCGCGCACCGCATCCGGCAAGATCGCCCGGCACCGTCTCGTCGTCCCCGCCCCGGGCCCTTCGGCCGACGCCTCGCTGCGCGACCGGCTCGCCGCGCTCCCGCACGAGGAACGGGAACGCGCCCTACGCGAGACGGTCCTGACCTGCACGGCCGAGGTCTGCGGGCGCACGCCTGAGGAGGAACTACCCGACGCGGAGGGCCCGTTCGCCGACCTCGGCATGACGTCCCTGGGCGCGGTCGAGCTGGTGGACCGGCTCGGCGCGCTGACCGGGGTGCGACTGCCGTCGACGCTGGTCTTCGACCATCCGACGCCCGCCCAAGTCGCCCGCCACTTGTCCGCCGAGCTCTTCGGGGGCGAGCCCTCGGGGCGACCGTCGCGGTCGTACGACGTCGTGGGCGGGTCCAATCCCGTGGACGGGCCCGACGAGGACGACCCCGTCGTGATCGTCGCCATGGGCTGCCGGTACCCCGGTGACGTCAACTCCCCCGAGGATCTGTGGCAGTTGGTCTATCGCGGCGAGGACGCCATCTCCGAGTTCCCCGCCGACCGAGGCTGGGACCTGGCCGGCCTGTACGACCCCGATCCCGACCGGATCGGCACCTCGTACACACGCCACGGCGGATTCCTGCACGGGGCCGCGGAGTTCGACGCGGGGCTCTTCGGCATCTCGCCGCGCGAGGCACTCGCCACGGATCCGCAGCAGCGGCTGCTCCTGGAGACGTCCTGGGAGGTGTGGGAGCGGGCCGGGATCGATCCGGCGGCGCTGCGCGAGAGTGACACGGGTGTGTTCGTCGGCCAGATGTACACCGACTACGCCACCCGCTTCAGAGATCGGCACGAGCTGGAGGCACAGCTGGGTCTCGGCTCGGCGGGAAGTGTGACCTCCGGGCGGATCTCGTACGTCTACGGCCTTCGCGGCCCCGCGATCACACTCGACACCGCCTGCTCGTCCTCCCTTGTGGCACTGCACTGGGCGGCACGGGCGCTGCGCTCGGGCGAGTGTTCGCTGGCCCTCGCGGGCGGGGTCACGGTGATGGCGACGCCCCGTCCCTTCCTCGCCTTCAGCCGTCAGCGCGGCCTCGCGCCGGACGGCCGCTGCAAGTCGTTCTCGGCGGCCGCCGACGGCACGGCCTGGGCCGAGGGGGTGGGGCTGGTCCTCCTTGAACGGCTGTCCGACGCACGGCGCAACGGCCGTCCCGTCCTCGCCGTGCTCCGCGGCTCCGCCGTCAATTCCGACGGCGCGTCCAACGGCCTCACCGCGCCGCACGGACCGGCGCAGCGACGGCTGATCACACAGGCGCTCGCGGACGCGGGGCTGCGCGCCGCCGACGTCGACGCGGTGGAGGCCCACGGCACCGGGACCCGGCTCGGCGACCCCATCGAGGCGCAGGCCCTCCTCGCCACCTACGGACAGGACCGCGAGCGGCCGCTGTGGCTCGGCTCGGTCAAGTCCAACATCGGGCACACGCAGGCGGCCGCCGGAGTCGCCGGGGTCATCAAGATGGTGCAGGCCATGCGGCACGGCGAGCTGCCCAGGACGCTGCACGCCGACGCGCCGACGCCCCACGTGGACTGGCCGTCGGGCCAGGTGGAACTCCTGACGGCCGCCCGCCCCTGGCCCGCGTCGGACCGGCCCCGGCGCGCGGGGATCTCCGCCTTCGGGATCGGCGGGACCAACGCGCACGTGATCCTGGAGGAGGCGCCGGTAGCGGCGCCGGATGAGGCGCCGAAGGATGCGGCCGCGCTTCCCGTGACGTCCGGGTCGAGGGCGCCCCGGACGACCCCCACGACCCGGCCCGCCCCGTGGCTGCTCTCCGCCGCCGACGCACCCGCCCTGCGCGCCCAGGCGCGGCGGCTGGCAGACCAAGTCGACCACCAGCCAAGCCTGTTGGACGTCGACATTGCCCGCTCACTGGCCGTTTCGCGCTCCGCCCTCCCCCACCGGGCGATGGTGCCGACCGGCGACCGGGCCCGGACACTCACCGCACTCGCCGCGCTCGCAGAGGGCAGGGACGCACCCGGAATCGTACGAGGCCTGGCGTCGTCGGAGATCCGTACGGCCTTCCTGTTCACCGGGCAGGGCGCCCAGCGCCCGGGGATGGGCGCCGGACTGCGCGCCGCTTTCCCCGTGTTCGCCGAGGCCTTCGACGAGATCTGCGGACACCTGGACGGCCGTCTCCCCCGGCCACTGAGCGAGGTGCTCTCCGCCGGGCCCGGCTCACCGGACGCGGCGCTCGTGGACCGCACGGACTTCGCGCAGGCCGGACTGTTCACGTTCGAGGTGGCGCTGTACCGGCTGGTCGAGTCGTGGGGTGTGCGCGCCGACCACCTGGTCGGCCACTCCGTCGGCGAGCTGGCGGCCGCGCATGTCGCCGGAGTGCTCGATCTGCGGGACGCGGCGGCGCTGGTCGCGGCCCGGGGCCGCCTGATGCAGGCGTTGCCCGAGGGTGGGGCGATGGTGGCGCTGGACGCCTCCGAGGACGAAGTCCTCTCCGCGCTCCACTCCACACCTGACTCCGCGCTCCACGGGTTCGGGGAACGGGTGGCGATCGCATCCGTCAACGGGCCCCGTTCGGTGGTGATCTCGGGTGTGGTGGACGCGGTGCTCGCCGTGACCGCCGCCTTCGAGGCGCGGGGGCGAAGGGCCGTACGGCTGCGCGTGAGCCACGCCTTCCACTCACCTCTCGTGGAGCCGATGCTCGACGAATTCCGCGACGTGGCAGAGGAGTTGACCTACCATCCGCCGCACATCCCGATCATCTCCACGGTGACGGGCCGTCCCGCCGGTCCCGCCGACCTGTGCTCGCCCGAGTACTGGGTGCGGCACGCACGGCAGTCCGTACGGTTCGCCGACGCCGTGCGCGCACTCGCGGACGACGGGATCTCGGCCCACCTGGAACTGGGCCCCGGTCCGGCCCTCACCACGGCGGCGACCGACTGCCTGGCGGGAACCGGGACCGACACCTTCGACAAGGGCGATCCCGTCTTCGCCGTCGCCTCCCGAGGCGGCGCGTCCGAGGCGGAGACGCTTCTGACGGCCGTCTCGCAGTTGCACGTGGCTGGAGCAGCCGTCGACTGGGAAGCGGTGTACGAGGGGTCCGGCGCGCGGCAGGTGGACCTGCCGACGTATCCGTTCCAGCGGCAGCGGTACTGGCTGGACACCCCGAACACGGCCACCGCCGACGCCCAGGATCTGGTGGGGCCCGCCTTCGCGGTGCCGGGCACGGAACGGACCGTACTGAGCGGCCTGTTGTCCTTGCCGACCCACCCGTGGCTCGCCGACCACGTCGTGGCCGGGAAGGTGATCGTGCCGGCCACGGTGTTCGTGGAGATGGCGGTGCGCGCCGGGGACGCGGTGGGCTGCGGAGCGGTCGACGAGCTCGTGATGCTGCGCCCGCTCGCCCTGCACGACGCGTCGGCGGTGCGCGTCCAGGTGGTGGTGAGCGGTCCCGACGAGGCGGGCCGACGGGCGGTGGACATCTACACGCGGCCCGATGAGCCCGGGGAGCCCGTGAAGGCCGGGGCTTCCGTGGAGGATAACTCGGCGTGGGTCCAGAACGTGTCCGGGCAACTGGTCCACGGGCGGGCGTACCCGGAGGGCGAGGAGTCGGTCACCGATCTGGCGCCCTGGCCACCCCCGGCCGCCGAGCCGGTGGATCTCACCGACGCCTACGCCGCTCTCGCCGACGGCGGGCTGGCCTACGGGCCCGCCTTCCAGGGGGTCGGCGCGGTCTGGGCGCACGGCGACGACGTCTTCGCCGAGGTCCGTCTGCCCGCGTCGCTCGCCTCGGAGGCGGACCGCTTCGGGCTGCACCCCGCCCTGTTCGACGCCGCGCTGCACGCGTCACTGCTCGCCGCGCCCGACGCCCCAGGCGCACTCCGGGTACCGTTCGCGTGGAGCGGCGTACGACTGCACGCCTCCGGCGCCACGGAACTGCGGGTCCGGGTGACGCACACCGACACCAGTACCGGCGCGGTCTCGGTCACCCTCACCGACCCGAGCGGCCGACTCGTGGCCCGCGTCGCTTCTCTCACCACCAAGGAATTCCCCGCATCCCAGGACGACTTGACGCTGAACGTGGTGCGACGCGCCCTGCTGCGCCCCGGGTGGACCGCTCTCGAAGCCGTCCTCCAGCCGTCCACCGGCGCGGACGCCTGGGCGGTGCGCGGCCCTGATCCGCTGGGCCTCGCCGATCACCTGCCCCGCGGTGCGCGTCCCCGGTTCGTCGCCGTCACGGCCGTCGCCGGCGCGGCGAACTCGCTCGGCACCGGCAGGACGGACTCCGATCCGCTGCCCGACGTACACGAGGTGACCTGCCGGATCCTTGAGACCTTGCGGGACTGGCAGAGCGATCCGGACACGGCGGGCGCGCAGCTCGTCGTGGTGACGCGCGATGCCACGGCCCCCGTGCCGGACCTGGTGGGCGCGGCGGTCTGGGGGCTGGTGCGCGTGGCCCAGTCCGAGCTGCCCGGCCGGGTCGTCCTGGTGGACGTGGACGGGCAGCCGGAGTCACTGAGGTTACTGTCTGCCGCCATCGCCACCGGCGAGCCGCAACTCCGCCTACGAAAGGGGCGATTGACGGTTCCACGGCTGACGCCGGTCGGCGCCGAGGCCGGCGGACCGGAAACCGCCTTCGACGCGGAGGGCACGATCCTGATCACCGGAGGCACCGGCGCACTCGGCGCGGAGCTGGCGCGTCACCTCGTCACCGAACACGGCGTACGACACTTGCTCCTGACCGGACGCCGTGGACCTCGGGCACCCGGGGCCGTTGAACTCCAAGAGGCGCTCGCGCAGTTGGGGGCACGCGTCGACATCGTGGCGTGTGACGCGGCCGACCGTGCGGCGCTGGCCGAAGTGGTCAAGCGCTGCGAACCGCCGCTGACCGGTGTGGTGCACGCCGCCGGAGTGCTCGACGACGGTGTGCTGGACGCGCAGACCCCCGAGCGGATGGCGGCCGTGCTGCGGCCGAAGGCCGACGCGGCGTGGAATCTGCATGAACTGACCCGGGACATGGGGCTTTCGGCGTTCGTCATGTTCTCCTCGGTCTCCGGTCTGGTCGGCACGGCGGGCCAGGGCAACTACGCGGCGGCCAACGCGTTCCTCAACGCCCTCGCCCTGCGCCGTACCGCCGAGGGGCTGCCGACGGTGTCGCTGGCATGGGGCCCGTGGGAACACGCCGACGGCATGGCGGCGGAACCGGTCTCCGGGCCGCCGCGACAACGTCCACGGACGCGTGACGTGCTCGTCCCGCTGTCCACGCGGCAGGGCCTCGCCCTGTTCGATGCCGCGCTGCGCACGACGGAACCGGTGCTTGCCCCGGTCCTCGTCGACCGGGGTGCGCTCCGGACGGGCGGCGGGCTGGTACCGCCCCTGTTGCGCGGCCTCGTGCGCGAGAACCGGCCGGTGGCCTCGGCGACAACCTCCGCATCCGAGCGGCCCGAGCAGCCCGGGTCCTGGCGGAGGGCGCTGGTCCAACTACCCGCCGCCGAAAGGGAGAAGAAGCTCTCGGAGTTGGTGCGCGCCGATGTGGCCGCCGTGCTCGGCTACCCGGACGGCGACGCGCTCCCGGCCGGCAAGTCGCTCGCCGAGCTGGGATTCGACTCCCTGACGGCCGTGCAGATCCGCAACCGGCTGAGTACCGCGCTGACCGTCAGGCTGCCGGTGGCCGTGGTGTTCGAGCACCGGACGAGCGATGACCTGGCACGCCACCTGCTCGGACTGCTGGCGGACGGAGCGTCCGCCGACACGGGTCCCGAATCGCCTCCCGAGGAGACCCCCAGGACGGCGCGGCCCGCCCACACCCTCTCCTCGCTGTTCCGTACGGTCAGCGCGGCCGGTCAGCCGGTGGCCGCGATGCATCTGCTCGTCACCGCGTCCTGGGCACTGCCCACCTTCACCGCCGACCGGGGCGCCGCGCACGCCCTGCCCCCGATCCGGCGCGCCCCCGGCCGTCCGGATTCCGGCGCGCCGACCGTCGTCTACTTCCCGGCGTACCACCCGTCGTTCGCCGCCACGGGCGGGGACTTCCCGCGCTTCCACGGCGCGTTCCGCGACGACCTGGGCGTCCTGGAGTTCCCGCATCCCGGGATCGGGGCCGGTGCGGCCGTACCGGAGGACCGCGCCGCGCTGGCACGTACGCAGGCCGAGAACGTGCTGCGGCACGCGGGGGAAGGACCCCTCGTGATCGTGGGCCGCTCGGCGGGCGGGAACGTCGCCCACCTGGTGGCCCATCACCTGGAGTCCGCGGGGCGGGCGCCGCTCGGTCTGGTGCTGCTCGACACGTATCACATCACGCCCGACAACAGCGGTTCGGACTGGCTGCTCTCCCTGGCCGCCCCGCCGCCGGCCACCGGTCAGGAACAGGTCGCCACCGACCTCCCCACCGACATGGCCGTCGACGACGACGGCACGCTCGCCGCGATGGGCGCCTACAACCGGATCTTCCTCGGCTGGGCACCGGAGCCGATCACCACGCCCACCCTGCTGATCCGCGCGTCGCAACCCACCGCCGCGATGGCGGCCACCGCGGAAGGCGACTCCTGGCGTACGTCCTGGCCCCAGGCGCGCGACGTCGTGGACGTGCCCGGCGACCATCTGACGATGATGCGGGAGCACGCGGGGACGACCGCGTCGGCGGTGCGCGACTGGATCGGCGCGCAGACGACGCCGAGGGGAGCCCGCTGAGTCACATCACCCCGATCAAGCACCAGTTGTCCCGCGCTCAGCCTCTGCTCCCCCGCACCCGGCCGGCGGACCACGCCCCGAGGACGACCAGGAGCGCGATGCCCGCCGCGTACACCGGGAGCCACAGGGTCGTGGTCGCCGACAGGCAGTCGGCGACGGCGTCGTGGCTCTGGATCTCTTGTGCGCGGGCCAGCGCGGTGGTGTCCCGACCGGCCAGGTCCGACAGCGCGGCCTGCGTGCGGATGCTCTCGTAGGCGCCCAGCTCGGCGCACTTGTCGCGGGTGCCCGGCATCGGGAACAGCCACGCCCAGCGCTGGAGCATGGGTGCCAGCGTGATCGCCGCGCACAGGCCCACGACCAGCGCGTACCCCGCGAGGTTCCCCACGTACGCGGCACGCAGGCCCGGGGTCCACGGCGGCAGCCGGTAGAGGGAGAAGAGCACCGCGAGGAGCGTCACTCCGACGTAGGTGGCGAACCACTGCCACGAACCGTCCGCGAGCATCGCCGTCAGCACGGCCCCGAGTGCGATGCCGATGACGCCGGACTGCCCGGGAGCGCCCCTGCCCCGGCCGGTGGACGCCGGCCTCACGGTTCCTGGGGCGCCGGGATCGTGCATGGTCTCTCCTGCCTGGTCCGCCGTACGGAGCCATCAGGATCACGGCGCATCGGGCCCGCGACCCGCCGCCATGCCGGACCGGCGGTAAGCCTGGTCCGGTTGGCGGGCCTCGTCGGGGAGTCAGGGGCGGCGGCCCCAGCACGAGACCATCATCCAGGCGGTGTCCGTGAAGGCCGGATCGTCCAGGTGGGCGGCGGCGGCCGTGATGGCCTCGGCGGTCATGAGTCCGCTCTCGACGAGCGCGGGGGTGGCCTGGCTGAAGCACAGGCGCCATCCAGACCGGCGGGGGCGAGGTCGGTCAGCCGTACGGCCAGCTCGATCGCCTTGTCGTTGCTCATGGACTCCCAGAGGTGGAAGCACTCCAGGGTGCCCAACTGGGCCGAGGCGGCCGCCACGAGCTCGTCCCGGCCGCGGCTGCTCGGGAGATTCGGATGGATGAACCGGTCACGGTCGGCCCGGACCCACGGGGCCGTCCGGTTCGAACCGGGTATCGGTGCCGCCGGGAAGGTGGGCATGAGGCAAGCTTCTTGGCGAGTCGAATGACCCTTCGGCGTGGGGAAGCGGGGAAGCCCCGGACAGGAACACGGGGAGGACCGCCGCCACGACGAACGGCTGACGTATCGCGGGGAGTCTCGCAGCGCGGGGTTGTGTCCGGCTGGCACGCGGGTACGAGCGGAACGTCAAGCGTCCTGCAAGGACGGGACGGGGCATCGAGGAGCATGGCCGCAACGGCCGCTGGCACACGGCAAGTTGAGAACCGGCCACCGATGAGGGCCGTCCAGAGCGAACGTGACGACCCGGCCGGCTAGACCGAGCGAGACAAGTCGGTCGGCAGCGTCGGCAGATCGCCGGCGAAGACGATCATCTGCGCGATGCGTCCCTGCTGGATCTGCACCACGTCGGTGCCGGTGAGGGCAGACCTGCCGTCGGCCGCCGCGTAGCGCCACTGGTAGCGCGCCCACTCCCCCGGCACGTCGACGCCCGAGCAGCGCTCCATCGTGCCTTCTCCGGCGGAGTGCCGGCGCAGGTCGAGCACGAAGGCGCCCACCGCCTCCACACCGTCGGACCGGCCCCACGGCCCCCAGAAGATGATCTCGGGGCTCAGCGCGCGGGAGAGCCGGTCGACAACGCTGACGTCGTCCGGGGCGTTGAACGCGGACAGGAACATGTCGATCGCGGCCCGTGCCTCATCGCTCTCCATTCCTCTACTACTACCACGCCCGCCCGAGGCTTCCGGCGCCCGGATATGGCCCGTACGACAGACCTACGCATCGCCCGTCGTCCGCATACCATTCCTCTCGTCGACAGAGGGCCGACGAGTCGGTCGAGCGGCCGCGCCTGCTGCGCACCTGCCCGTCGCGCGCTCCTCCACGAGTCCACGAGAGAATTCGGGTGAGAGCGATGGATCGAGAAACAGCCGCGGACACGGTCGTACTCATTCACGGCCTCTGGATGACGCCGCTGTCCTGGGAGCACTGGGTCACCCACTACGAGCAGCGCGGTCTGCGCGTCGTCACCCCCGGATATCCGGGCATCGAGCCCGGTGAGGCCGGGGTCGAGGCGATCCGCGCCGATTCCTCCCCGCTGGTGAAGCTGGGCGTGCGCGAGATCTTCGACCACCTCTCCGAGGTCGTCGGCGCACTCGACTCGAAGCCGGTGATCATCGGGCACTCGTTCGGTGGAGCCTTCGTTCAGCTGCTGCTCGACGCCGGTTTCGGCACGGCGGGCGTGTCCATCGACGGTGCCGGTGTGAAGGGCGTGAAGGCGCTCCCCCTCACCGAGATCAAGGCGACGCTCCCCGTGCTGAAGAACCCGGCCAACCGGGACCGGGCCGTGCCGATCACGGAGAAGGAATTCCACTACGCGTTCACGAACAACTTGAGCGTCGAGGAATCGAAGGTGGTCTTCGACCGCTATACGATCCCGGTGTCGGGCCGCATGCTGTTCCAGGGCGGATTCGCCAACTTCACGCCGAACGCCGTGACGACGTACAACTTCGCCAACGACGACCGTGCTCCCCTGCTGTTCATCGCCGGTGGCAACGACCACATCCTGCCTCCCGCCGTGCAGCGCGAGAACTACAAGAAGAACGCCAAGCACTCCGAGGCGATCACGGCCTTCAGGCTGTTCGAAGGCCGCAGTCACTACACGTGCGGTGAAGCAGGCTGGGAGGGCGTCGCCGACTTCGCCCTCGACTGGGCACTCGCGCCGACCCCGGGGGAACTCGGCAAGAGCTGACGTGCGGTCCCTCGCTGATCAGGCGAGGTCGAGCAACTGCTCGTAGAAACCGCCGAATCCGCGCTTCCTGTCCACGAAGTGCAGCTCCAGGATCCAGTGGCAGACCCGGCCCGAAGGGGTGGTGCGGCGCAACTGGCCCGCGTTCTCGGGCGTGATGTAGGACTCGGCCTTCGCGCCGTCGTTGGTCTCGTGCGGGAACTCGCCGACGAGGTGTCCGGCGTGCCAGATGCCGATCTCCCAGCCCGCCTCCGCGGCGAGCCGCTCCACCTCCGCGTACAACCGGCGTCCCGTGATGGCGGGATCGGCCGCGAACGCCGCGCGCCCGGCGTCGAAGATCCGCGGCAGGTCGTCCAGGAGGCGGCGCTTGTCCGGGTCGTCCCCGAAGACGTAGGTGCGGCCGAAGTCCGCCTCGTACTCCTCGAAGATCGGGCCGAAGTCGGCGAAGGCGACGTCGTCCTCCTCGATGACCCGGTCCGGCGGGTTCTCCCGGTACGGGGCCAGGGTGTTGGGTCCTGAGCGGATGATCCGCTTGTGCCAGTGCTTGGTCGTGCCGAACATGTCGTTCGCCAGGTCCCGGATGCGGTCGCTCGCCTCGCGCTCCCCCACGCCCGGCACGATCAGGCCGCGCGCCTCGACCTCCGCGAACAGCGCGACGGCCTTCTCCTGCGCCGCCACCAGTCCGGCGACCCGCTGCTCCTCCGCCTCGGCGGAAACCTCAACTGCCACGCCTGCTCCCCCTCTTCACCGTAGGGCGACCCCCGCACACCCGCACCGTTCCGACGAGGTGACCACAGGCGCCGCACATGCGACTCTAATGGATCGTCGGCCGTCACTTCAGCGCGGATAAACCGCTCTTATAGGCCGTAGTTGCGTTGGGGAGGGGGGATCCGTGCTCCGGCAGCTCGAATACCTGGTCGCGCTGGCGCGGGAACGGCACTTCGGCAGGGCCGCCGCCGCGTGCTTCGTGTCGCAGCCGTCGCTTTCGGCGGGGATCCGCAGACTGGAGGCCGAACTCGGCGTGCCCGTCATCCGGCGCGGCAGCCGCTTCCAGGGCCTGACGCCCGAAGGCGAACACGTCCTGGCGTGGGCCCATCGCACCCTCGCCGAACGAGACACGCTGCGACAGGAACTGTCCTCCCTGCGCGGCGAGTTGACCGGCACACTGCGCCTGGGAGCCATCCCCACCGCCCTGACCGTGGCGTCCTTGCTCACCACGCCCTTCTGCGATCTCCACCCGCGCGCCAAGGTGAGCCTGCACTCGCTCTCCTCCCGCGACATCGTCCGCCGCCTGACCGACTTCGAGATCGACGCGGCCCTCACCTACCTCGACGACAGCGCGCTGCGCGGCATGCGGCGGCTCCCCCTGTACGAGGAGCGCTACGTCCTGCTCACCCCGGCGGACTCCGCCCACGCGGCGGCCGCCGAGGTGAGCTGGGCCGAGGCGGCCTCGCTGCCGCTGTGCCTCCTTTCGCCGCGCATGCGCAACCGGCGCATCCTCGACGAGAACTTCGCCGCCGACGGCGCGAAGGCCGATCCCGCGGTCGAGTCGGACACCGTCGCAGGGCTGTACGCACACCTCGTCACGGGGCGGTGGTCGAGCGTCATCTCGCACGCCTGGCTGCACATGTTCGCCACCCCCGCCGGCATGCGCGTGATCCGTCTCTCCGGCCCCGCCCAAGGCCCCCGCGTCGGCTTGGCCTTCCCCGCACAGGAGCCCCGGCCGGCCATGGTGCGGGCCCTGTCGGCCGTGGCGCGGGACGCCGGGGTGCGCGACGCCCTCGACGCGCTGCTCCGAGCCCACCTGGACCGATAGCCAAGGGCTCCCAGGAGATAGAAGAGTTCACTTTGACCACCGCCGGGCCCTGCGCGGACCGTGGGACACGTCCCGTACACCCGCCTCGCCGCTGAGGAGCCGCGATCATGGCCAAGGTGCTATGCGTCCTGTACGACGACCCGACCGACGGATATCCGGCCGCCGGGTCCCCCACCGCCTACGCCCGTGACGGCCTGCCCCGCATCGACTCCTACCCCGACGGCCAGACGGCTCCCACACCCCGCGCCATCGACTTCACACCCGGCCACCTCCTCGGCAGCGTCTCCGGCGAACTGGGCCTGCGCGCCTTCCTGGAGAGCCGCGGCCACACGTTGGTCGTCACCTCAGACAAGGAGGGTCCCGACTCGGTCTTCGACCGCGAGTTGGCCGACGCCGACGTCGTCGTCTCGCAGCCGTTCTGGCCCGCCTACCTCACCGCCGAACGCATCGCCGGCGCCAAGAACTTGAAGCTCGCCGTCACCGCGGGCATCGGCTCCGACCACGTCGACCTGGACGCCGCCATCGCGCACGGTGTGACCGTCGCCGAAGTGACGTACTCCAACAGCATCAGCGTGGCCGAGCACGTGGTCATGATGACGCTCTCGCTCGTACGCAACTATCTGCCCGCGCACCAGTTGGTGCTGGACGGCGGCTGGCACATCGCCGACTGCGTCTCCCGCTCCTACGACCTGGAGGGCATGCACGTCGGCACGGTCGCGGCCGGGCGCATCGGCCTCGCGGTGCTGCGCCGCCTCGCTCCGTTCGACGTCGCGCTGCACTACACCGACCGGCACCGGCTGCCCGCCGACGTCGAGTCCGAACTCGGCCTGGTCTTCCACGAGTCGGCGGCCGACATGGTCCCGCACTGCGACGTCGTCACCATCAACGCGCCGCTCCACCCCGAGACCGAGCACCTCTTCGACGACAAGCTGCTCGCCGCCATGAAGCGCGGCACGTATCTCATCAACACCGCCCGAGCCAGGATCGTCGACCAGGACGCGGTCCGACGCGCCCTGGAGAGCGGCCAGTTGGCGGGCTACGCGGGCGACGTCTGGTACCCGCAGCCCGCGCCCGCCGACCATCCGTGGCGCGGGATGCCGCACCACGGCATGACCCCGCACATCTCCGGCTCCTCGCTCTCCGCGCAGGCCCGCTACGCCGCGGGCACCCGCGAGATCCTGGAATCCTGGCTCGACGGCACCCCCGTGCGCGAGGAGTACCTGATCGTCGACGGCGGCGGGCTCGCGGGCACGGGCGCGCGCTCGTACGCGGTACGCGCCGACGCCCCCGACGGGCTCCCCGGCACCGCCCGGCTCTGACAGCGACCGGAGCGAACGCGCCGCACCTCGGCCCCGCACCCGCAACGCCCCTCCCCCGGCGATAGATTGAGGATCAACGACAGGCGGGGCAAGCCTGTCGACGGGGGAGGCAGGGATGCAGGGTTCCGTCCTGGACGGCCGGTACACGCTCGTGGAGCGCATCGGCGCGGGCGGCATGGGCGAGGTGTGGCGCGCCGAGGACTCTCGGTTGCAGCGGCGCGTCGCCGTCAAGGTCCTGAGCGCGCCGCGCGGTACGAGCGCCGCGGCGGCGGAACGCTTCCTCGCCATGTTCGTGCGCGAGGCGCGGGCCGCCGCCGCGCTCGACAGCTCGTACATCGTGCCCGTCTTCGACCACGGATCGGCGGACGGCGTCCCGTACCTGGTGATGCCCCTGTTGTCCGGGCGCACCGTCGGGGAACTGGTCCGGGAGAGCGGCCCCCTGGCGCCCGAGCGGGTCGCCGCGATCTCCGCGCAGGTCTGCCGGGCCCTGGCCACCGCGCACCGCGCGGGCATCGTCCACCGGGACATCAAACCGGCGAACGTGATGGTGACGGACGAGGGCACGGTCAAGGTCCTCGACTTCGGCATCGCCAAGTTCCTCGACGTCACCACCACGGCCGGATATCTGACGGGCACGGCCGACGCGCCCGTGGGCACCTTGCACTACATGGCGCCGGAGCGCTTCACGCGGGGCGGGGACGACGGGCGCGGCGACGTGTACTCGCTGGGCTGCATGGTGCATGAACTCCTCACCGGCAGACCGCCGTTCGACGCGGACTCCGCCGCCGCGCTGATGCACGGCCATGTGTACGAGACGCCGGAACCGCCGTCGGTACGCCGCCCGGGGCTGGCCCCGACGTGGGACGACCTGGTCGGCCGGATGCTGGCCAAGCAGCCCGGCGACCGCCCGGACGCGCGGCAGGCCGGGGACGCCCTGGAGGGCCTGAGCACACGGAACCCGGGCGCCGAGGCGCCGGCCCCTGCCCCGCCCGCGTCCGCGTCTGGTGCGCCCACCTCCTACTCCCTCGCGCCGCCGCTGCCGCAGTCCCCGCCGCCGACCGCGGCGGCCCCTCCCACCCCTCCGGTCGTCCCTGTCGTCACCGGCCCCTCCCCGTTCGCGAGCCCCGCCGGCCCGCCCGGCAGGTCGCGGGCGAAGCTCTGGGCCACGGGTGCGACCGTCGCGGTGGCGGCGGGTGCCCTGGTCACGGCCCTCACGGTCGGCAACCCGTTCGACGACGATTCGGGGGCAGGCCGGGACGATGCCCAGGGCCAGGGTGGTTCCGGCGGCAACGGGGCCGTCGTGACCGACGGGCTGACCCGGGCCGCGACGGCGAGCCTCGTCGTCGGCAGCGCCGCCGACTCCAGGGGCCCCGCACCCGCCGTCAAGGGCGCCCGCAAGGGCGGCCAGGTCACCGTTCTCGAACCGCAGACGTTCACCTCGCTCGACCCCGGCACGATGTGGCCCGGCAGCGCCGACCACCAGCTCGCCCGCCTCGTGCACCGCGGGCTCACCACGGTCAAGGCGGGGAACGGCCGTCAGGTGAAGGTCGTCGGCGACCTCGCCGAGGATGCCGGGCGGACGACGAACGGCAAGGACTGGACGTTCCGGCTCAAGAGCGGGCTCAAGTACAACGACGGGACGCCGGTGCGCTCCCAGGACTTCCGCAACGCCGTCGAGCGCACGCTCAAGCCGGAGCTGGCCGCGGGCGACCCGACGCTGCGCAGGTTCGTGTACGGCCCCGGGGAATCCGACGCCGGGTCCGCGAAGAAGAACGCGATCGAGACACCCGACGACCGCACGATCGTCTTCCATCTCGCCGGTCCCCGCCGGGACTTCAACGTCGTCCTCGCCGGACCCTACGGCGCGCCGGTCCCCAAGGGGGCAGGCGGCGGCGTCGGCCCTTCCGACGCGCTGCCGTCCACCGGCCCATACCAGATCAGCGGCGATCCCTCCGACACCAAGACCGTCACCCTCACCCGCAATCCGCACTGGCAGCGGAGCAGCGACCCGGTGCGCGGTGCCTACCCGGACGGTTTCCGGATCGAGACCGGGGTGCAGCCGCAGGAAATGCGGCAACGGATCGGCTCGGCGGCCGCTGACCAGGCGTTCATGACCTTCACCGGGACCGCCGATCAGGTCGGCGTCCAGGGCGGCCCCTCGGGCACCGCGAAGTCCGTCACGTTCCCCGCCTGGAACGCGCAGGCGTACATCATCAACACGGCCCGGGTGAAGGACCTCGACGTACGCAAGGCCATCGCCGTCGCCCTCCCCTCCGACCAGGTCCTCAAGGCGAGCGGCGGGCTGGGGCAGCGGGCCTCCGACCTGATGCCGCCGGGGGTGCCCGGATCCAGCGCCGTGGACGTCTACCACGCGGGCGAGAACGGCAGGCCCGCCACCGCACGGCAGTACCTGCGGGACGCCGGCGAACTCGGCCACCGCCTCACCCTCGCCCATCCGTCCACCCCGGTCGACGCGGATCGCGCGGAGGCCGTCCGCGTGGGCCTGGAGAAGGCCGGGTTCAAGGTGACCGTCAAGCCGGTCTCGCCCGAGACCTACTGGGCCGACGCGTCGTCCGGCAAGTACGACCTGTTCCGCATGTCCGTCGGCGGCGGTCTGCCCACCGCCGCCAACTACCTGCCCGACTACTTCGACGGCCGCGTGCCCTCCGAGACGTCGAGCAACTACAGCCGGCTCAACAGCAAGAAGGTGAACGAGGCGATCGACGCCGCGAACGCCGCTCCGGACCTCGAGAAGGCCGGCGAGCTGTGGTCGAAGGTCAACCGCCTGGTACTGGAGCAGGCGGCCGCCGTTCCCGTGTACGTACCGGACCGCAGCTACCTGTACTCACCGGCGCTGCGCGGGCTCCAGGTCGACTTGACCGGGCTCTCCCCGATCAACGCGTACGTACGTGAGTGAGGGTGCGCCGGGTCGTGTCACGGCCCCTGCCCGAACTCCCGGGGACCGGCCCCGTCCCGGCCGCGCACCGTGATGTCCAGCCGGTCCGAGGCCCGCCATTCCCCGGTCGCGCGGCTGATGACGTAGCTGACCCTGGCGGCGCCGGGCCTCGGGTGCGGGATGGTGAAGAGGGTGGTCTGCCCCACCTCGGCGGTGTCGACGACGTGCGTCTCGACCCGCGATGTCCGCAGGACCCCGGTGTCCCAGCGCAGATACACCTGGTCCCCGCCGCTCATGCCCGCGTACGGCTGAACACGGATGACGAGCTGCGGAATTCCGTCGTCCAGGACCACCGCGCTGTCGACCGCTTCATCGATCGTGGGTGCGGCCAACCGGTCCACGGACGCATCGGAGACGTCTGTCATGTTGTGCTCTCCCCTGTCTCCATGCCTGTGCCGACACACCGCCACCGGAACCGGGACGGCACGCCGACACCATCACCATCCATCTTCCTCAGTCGGGCCGCCCGCGTACACGCCTCGTTCGCTCTTTGTGTTCCCGGTGTACGCCGTTGACGGACGCGCTGTTGAAGGCATGGCCGCCGACATGCAAGACACCACCCATGCTTTCGAGACCGCCCGTGCCGTCGACGCCGCCGTCCTGCGGCTGCTCCCGGCCCGGCCTCGGCTGCTCGCCCTCGGTGAGCCCACGCACGGCGAGGCCGACCTGCTCCGCCTGCGCAACGAAATGTTCCGCCAACTCGCCGAACAGGAGGGCTATCTGACGATCGCGATCGAGAGCGACTGTCTGCGGGGCCTGCTCGTGGACGCGTACGTCACCTCGGGCACGGGCACGCTCGACGACGTCATGGCACACGGCTTCAGCCACGAGTGGTTCAACGTGTCCGCGGGCAATCGCGAACTGGTGCGCTGGATGCGCGCCCACAACGACGGCAGGGCGGGATCCGAGCGGCTCCGCTTCGCCGGGTTCGACGGGCCGCTGGAGATGACGGGTGCCGCGAGCCCCCGGCAGTCCCTCACCGCGCTCCACGACTACCTCGCGCCCCGCGTGGACGCCGGCCTGCTCCCCTGCACCGCGAAGACGCTGGACCGGCTGCTCGGCGACGACGACCGGTGGGCCGATCCGGCGGCCATGACGGATCCGGCCTGCTCCGCTACCCGCCCACCTGGGCGAGCGCTACGTGTTCCTGGCCATGGCTCTCGGCACGCTCCGGCACCAGGGCGTGGACGTCCCGCCGCCGAACACCGTCGAAGGGTTCCTGTACGCACTCCCGGAGGACCGCGCCGCACGCGTCTCGTCGTACTACGGCTACTCCCCGCTGGATCCGGCGCACTTGGCGGGCGCCGACGGCATCGTGTTCGTCAAAGACGTCGGCGAGGATGCGGGCGAGGTGTCCTGACGAGATCGCGGACGTTCGTCAGGACCCCGCCGACACCGGGGAGTCCGTCGCGTCGCCGACCGATGCCTCGGTCGCGGACTTCGGGATGGGACGGTCCTCGCGCAGTGCGGTCCAGACGCGGTGCGACGCCTTGTCGAGCGGCAGGACGCGTCCCGAGTTGTGCGTGTCGTAGGTGACCGGCATCGTGACCGTGCGAGTGTGGTCCGGGCTGATGCCCTTCAACTCCTTGGCCAGACCGAGGAGTTTGTCCGCGGAGGCCAGCTCGGAGTCGGCGCTGATGCTCTTGGTGGCGGTGTCCGCGAGGGCGTACGACTTGGCGGGGCTGCCGAGCGGGTCGACGGTGTCGGCCCGGTGGATCAGGGCCTTGATGAACGCCTGCTGGAGCTGGATGCGGCCCAGGTCGCTGCCGTCGCCGACGCCGTGCCGGGTGCGGACGAGTTCCAGCGCCTGCTTGCCCTTCAGCGTGTGCTTGCCCGCTGTCAGGTCGAGTCCACTGTTGGGGTCGTCGATGGCCTTGCGGGTGGTGATGTCCACGCCGCCGAGCTCGTCGATGAGCTTCTCGAACCCCTTGAAGTCGACTTCGAGGTAGTGGTCCATGCGGACGCCCGACATCTTCTCGACCGTCTTCACGGTGCAGGCGGGGCCGCCCACCTGGTACGACGAGTTGAACATGGCCTGGCGCGCGCCCGCCGCGTCGCCGCCGTCCGGCTTCGCGCACCGGGGGCGCTCGACCATCGTGTCGCGCGGGATGCTGACGACCGAGGCCTTCTTGTGGGTCTTGTCGACGTGCAGGACCATCGCCGTGTCGGCGCGGGCACCGTCGATGCCGCGGCCGTACTGACCGTGGGTTCCGGCCCGGGAGTCCGACCCGAGCAGGAGGATGTTCATGGACCCGTCGCGCTGTTCGCTCGGCCGGTCCTGACCGAGGGCGGCGTTGACGTCCGTGCCTCGGATGTTGCCGTCGAGGTGCTGCCAGGCGTAGGCCAGGCCGCCTCCGCCGACGAGGACCACGCCGAGGGCGCCCCACGCGACGTACCGAAGGGCCTTCTTCCGCGGCTTGCGCCGGGACCGGTGCACCCGGCTCTCGTCCGACATGCGCTGCCCCTCTCGCTGGTTCGCTGTCTCTTCGTCCGGCCCGTGAATCAGTAGGCGGAGTCGACGTTGTCGATGGAGCCGTACTTATCGGCGGCGTAGTTGGCGGCCGCGGTGATGTTGGCGACCGGGTCGGTCAGCTCGTGCGGGGTGCCGTCGACGTGGTAGGCGTCGAAGGTCGGCTGGATGACCTGGAGCAGGCCCTTGGACGGGGTGCCGTTCTGGGCGTTGACGTCCCAGCCGTTCTGCGCGTTCGGGTTGCCGGAGGACTCGCGCATGATGTTGCGGTGCAGGCCCTCGTAGGAACCGGGGATGCCCTTCGACTTCATGATGTCGAGCGACTCGCGGATCCAGCCGTCGAGGTTGTCCGGGTAGCTCTTGTCCGCGGCAGCGGCCTGGGACACCGAGGCGCTCGCCGCGGTCGGCACGGCGGCCTGCGCGGGCGAGGGGACCAGCGTGAGGGCCGCGGCGGCCGCGCCCGCGGTGGCGATGCCCGCCACGGAGATCTTGCGGATGCGAGCGGTGCGGCCGGTGCTGGACTTCGTACGAGTGGTGACCATGCTGCGTTGACTCTCCAATGCGCGGAGTGCGCGTGGGGGGCTTTGCGTGCGTGTGGTTCCAGGGGCGATCGCGGATCCCCCGCTTCACCGGAACCTCAGCCAGGGATAACGGCGCGGGGCGTCAGGACGCAAAGGTGTGACGTACTACCCCGGTACGCAGAAGCCCCTCACCAGCCTCGTCGCTACCGCCTGAGGGCCTTCTGCCGGCGCCTCGGAGGGCACTACTATCGCGCTTAGCATGTGACGTGGCTCCTATGGGTGGGGTCACAGCCATGGTGGTTTTCGCGGGCATCCGCGGACACGGATGCTCTCGTGGCTCAGGCCCTCGGCCCCGGCAGCACCACCCGCACCACGAGCCCCCCGCCGGGCCGTGCCGTCGCCGCGACCGTGCCGCCGTGGGCGCGGGCCACCGAGCGGACCAGGGCGAGCCCCAGGCCGTGGCCGCGTTCGCTGCCCACCCGGGGCGTCGCCCGGTAGAAGGGTTCGAAGAGGCGGTCGGTGGTGTCCGGCGCGACCGGCGGGCCGGAGTTGCTGATCTCAAGGACGACGCCCTCCGCCCCGTCGCCCCGCACGGTCACGTCGACGAAGGCGTCCGGATCGCCGGTGTTGTGGGTGACGGCGTTCTCGACGAGGTTCGTCACCAGCTGCCTCAACAGCGTTGCCCTGCCCCGGACTTCACAAGGTGACGGGTCGGCGCGGACGCCGAGGGCGAGTCCTTCGGCGGACGTGCCCGTCGCCGCGACGACCTCGCGCACGAGAACCGTGAGGTCGACCGGCTCCGTGTCGCAGGGGACCTGGTCGGCCGCGGCGAGCGCCAGGAGTTCCTTCACGACCCGGATGTTGCGCTCGTTCGTCTCCGTGAGCATCGGCAGGAGCTCACGGAGCGACTCCCCCGAGTCGTCGGCGGTCGCGAGCTGGAGCGCGGCGCGGGTGGTGGCGAGGGGGGTGAGCAGCTCGTGCGAGGCGTTGGCGGCGAAGCGCTGGTGCGCGGCGAAGGACTCCTCGAGGCGTTCCAGGGTCGTGTCGAAGGTGTCCGCGAGCTGCTTGAGCTCGTCACGCGGGCCCTGCGCGTTGATGCGGTACGCCAGGTCGCCCTCTCCCGCCTGGGCGGCCGCCCGGTTGATCGTGTGCAGGGGCGCGAGGAGCCTGCGCGAGATCACCCAGCCCGCGGCGAGCCCCACGGCGGTCACCACCAGGAGCCCGCCGATGGAGATGGCGAGCACCGAGGCCCAGACGTCCTCCTTGTCACGGACCACGCCGGCCGAGGAGATCTTCTGCCCGGGGTCGGGGGTGCCGTGCCCGGGTGAGGGAGTGCCGTTCCCCGGCGAGGGGGTGCCGTCGCCGGGCTCGGGGCTGCCGTCAGCCGCTTCGGGAGTGCCGCTCGGGCCCACCGTGTGCGGCTCGATCCACTGCGGCTCGCCGGTCGCGCCGCTCGGCCGGGGGCTCACCTCGATGGGGGTCGTCAGGTCGTACGTGGGGACGAAGCGGATGCCGACGTAGATCACGGCGGCCATCAGCGCCGAGCAGACGACCAGGGCGCCGCCGAAGCCGAGGAAGAGCCGCAGGTGGATGCTGAGGGCGCGCTGCCGGCCGCGCCGGGGCAGCCTCACTCGGTTCCCAGGTAGTAGCCCGCGCTGATCGCGGTGTGCACGAGCCGGGGCTCGCCCAGTTTCCTGCGCAGCGTGTGCACGACGAGACGCACGGCGTTGGTCAGCGGGTCGGTGTGCGCGTCCCACGCCTTGTCCAGGAGGTATTCGGCGCTGAGCACCCCGCCGTCGGCGCGCATCAGGAGCTCCAGGACCGACAGTTCCTTCGGGGTGAGGCGGATCTCCCGGCCCGCGCGCGCCACCCGGCGCCGGTGCGTGTCGAAGGCGAGGTCGGCGAAGGTGAGCACGGGGGCGTGTGCCTGGGGGCTGCGCCGGTACAGGGCACGCAGGCGGGCGACCAGCTCGGGGAAGTCGAAGGGCTTGGCCAGATAGTCGTCGGCGCCGAGGCCGAGGCCCGCCACCTTGTCGCCGAGGCGGCCCGCGGCCGTCAGCATGAGGATCCGGCAGTCCAGGCCCTGGGCGACGATGCGGCGGCAGACCTCGTCGCCGTGGACGCCCGGCAGGTCGCGGTCGAGGACCACCGCGTCGTAGTCGTAGACCGTCACCTTCTCCAGGGCGGCCGCGCCGTCGTGCACGACGTCCACGGCCATGGCCTCGCGGCGCAGCCCCATCTCGATGACGCGCGCCATGAACTGCTCGTCCTCGACCACCAGCACCCGCACGCCGTCCGCCCGTCCTCGCCCGATCGGTCCGTCCCGCCCGGGACGCCGTGAAAGGAGGTTCCGCGCGGCTGAGAATTCCATGAATTACCGGATACTCGTTCCCGCTAATTCGCCCTTGCCTCGCCCACATTTACCAGATCCCGTCTTTGAACCGTGTATGAGGACGGCGACTGCGGCTCCGGAACCAAACGCGGTTGAAAACGGCGACTGCCTAGCGTCCCATGGCATGAACCTCTTCAAACGGGCCCGGTGGCGGCTGACGGGCCACCTCGGCAAGACACTGATGCTCGTCGGCCTCTTCTTCGTGATCTGCACCCTGGTGCTCTCCGGATTCCTCATCCAGTCGGCCGCCGCACGCGCCGCCGACGCCGCCAAGCAGCGGGTGGGCGCGGTGGCCACGATGCAGCTCGACGTGAACGGCCTCATCGGATCCGGGAAGACGGACAAGCCGGACGGGCCGCAGGGCGGCACGATCGGCGCCGAGGGCGATCTGCGCGCCAGTCTCGTCGACAAGATCTGCAAGTCGTCCGCCGTGGCCAAGTGCAATTACTCGACCGACGGCGGCGCCTTTCCGACGAAATCCACCAAGCTGCACCAGCCGGTACCGCCGCCGCAGGGCCAGGACTCACTCGGCACCGACCTGTTCAGCGCCTCCGGAATCCTCGACATCGACGAGGTCAAGGAATTCCGCAACGGCGACTCGAAACTGATCGCGGGGCACGGCATCACCCCCGACAGCAAGGACGACGAGATCGTCGTCGAGGAGCGCGTCGCCAAGGACAACGGCCTGAAGGTCGGCGACCGCATGAAGCTCATGGTGGGTGTCCTGCCGGGCGCCGGCCAGGAGCGCGACAAGCGGGAGTACTCCTTCAAGGTCGTCGGCATCTACAAGAACAGCACGCCCGACAGCGGCCAGTACGTCCCCGCGATGATGGCCCCCGCCAACCGCCTGTACGTCACGCCCGGCGGCGGCTCCAAGCTGGACGGCAAGGGCACCAAGGACACCGTTCTCAAGAACGCCACCTTCACCCTCAAGGATCCCGGGGACCTCGACCGGCTCAAGAAGGACGCCGAGGCCGCGGGCGCCGATCTGCGGATCTTCCCGATCACCGTCAACGACAAGCAGTACAAGGCGCTCGTCGGCCCGATCAACAAGACCGCGGACTTCGCTTCCGTCACGGTCTGGCTGGTCGCCGTCGCGGGCACCGTGATCCTCGCGCTGATCGTGGCCTCGTCGCTGCGCGAGCGCCGCAAGGAACTCGGCATCCTGCTCTCCCTGGGGGAGAAGAAGCCGCGGCTGCTCGGCCAGCACCTCGTCGAGGTGGTCGCCTGCGCGGTCGTCGCCATCGGCCTCGCGGGAGCGTGCAGTCAGGTCCTTTCGCAGAGCATCGGCGACAAGCTGCTGGCCGGCGAGGTGTCATCGGCCAAGGAAGAGGCCTCGAACAAGTCCCAGGAACCGGACTACTCCAACTCCATGGGCAACGGCGGCGGGGACAAGGAACCCGAGGCCGAACCCATCAGCTCCATGGACATCCGCATCGGCGCGGGCGACATCGGCAAGGTAGGCGCCACCGGCCTGGGCATCGCGGCCCTGGCCACCCTCGTCCCCGGCTCCCGCGTCCTGCGCCTGAACCCGCGCGACATCCTCACGAAGGGCGACTGACGTGACCTCCGACGCCACGCATTCCACCGACTCCACCCGCTCCACGCTCGCCGAGAACCCCACCGACGTCATGCTCGAACTGGCCGACGTGACCCGCACCTACCAGAGCGGCAACCGCCGCCGCACGGTACTCAAGGGCGTCAACTACCGCTTCGAGGCAGGGCGGATGTACGCCGTGGTCGGCCCCTCCGGCTCCGGCAAGACCACGCTCCTCTCGCTGGCCAGCGGCCTGGACGCGCCGAGTTCGGGCACGGTGAGCTTCCAGGGCCGGGACATCTCGCGGCTCGGCCTCGGCCGGTACCGCAACCAGCACGTCGCGACCGTCTTCCAGTCGCTGAACCTGCTGACGTACATGACCGCCGTACAGAACATCACCTCCGCGATGGAGATCACCGGCGTCAAGGGCGGCCGCCGCAAGCAGCGCGCCGTCGAGCTGCTCACGCTCCTCGGCGTCGAACCCGCCGAACACCACCGCCGCACGCTCCAGCTCTCGGGCGGTCAGCAGCAACGCGTGGCGATCGCCCGCGCCCTCGCCTGCGAGGTGGACATCCTCTTCGCGGACGAGCCGACCGGCAGCCTCGACCACGAGACGGCCGACGGCATCATCGAGGTGTTCCGCAAGCTCGCGCACGACGACGGCAAGTGCGTGATCGTGGTGACCCATTCCAAGGAGGTCGCCGCGGCGTCGGACGAAATGCTGCACCTCAAGCGGGGCAAGCTGACGGCCTAGGGCGGGCGTCTCCCCGGGCTCCCCGGCCTTCACGGTCTCCCCGGTCTTCTCGGCTCGGCCCGCGAAGGCCGGGGAGGCCGGGGAGCCCGGGGAGGTGTCCTGCGATGTGCCGACCCGTCAGGTGAGCTTCCAGAGCAGCACCGCGTCCTTGTCCTCGTAGTGCACCGCGCTCATGAGGCCCGCGGCCACCGTGTTGCCGTCCGGGCTGAACGCCAGTGCCTCCACGGAGGTGGGGCCCTTGAAGGAGCCGACCCTCTTTCCCGTCACCGTGTTCCACACGCGGACCGTGCCGTCCTGGCCGCCGCTGGCCAGCAGGTCGCCCTTGGGGTGGAACGCGAGCGCGTGGATCATGCCGTCCGGGTTGTCGAGCTTCACCGTCTCCTGGTGCGATCCGGTGTTCCACAGCCGGATCGCCCCGGACTGCTCCGCGTACGCAAGGATCTCGCCGTCGGGGCTGAACGCCGTGACCGCGGCGTTCTCGCTGTCCTTGACGGCGGCCGTCGACACGCCGTTCGGGCTCCGCAGGTGCAACGGACGACCGGCCACCAGCATCTTGCCGTCGCTCCTGAACGCCACCGGACCACCCGGCGCGTCCTTGCGCAGCGCGAGCCTCTTGCCCGAGCTCACCTCCCAGACGTAGAGGCCCTTGGTGGTGGCGGCCACCACGGTCCTGCCGTCCGGGCTGACGCCGATGTCGGTGGCCCAGCCGTCCTGGCCCTTCGCCGAGCCCGGCCCGGTGAAGGTACGGACGAGCTTGCCGGTCTCGGTGTTCCAGACCCGGATCTTGTTCTCCTCGGCCCGCACCACGTACTTGAGGTCCTGGGTGATGACCGTGGGCTGTAGGTACCCGGGCATGCCGATGTGCACGGGCGTGCCCTCCTTGGAGTCCACGTCCCAGCGGCAGACGCCGTTGCTGCCCGTGCCGCACAGCGACTTGCCGTCCGCGGAGAAGGCGAGGGCGCGTGCGGTGTTGAGGCCCTTCAGGGCGATGGAGCCCTTCGCCGCGGAGCCGTCGCCGGTGTCTCCCGTGTTCTTGCCCGGGTCCTTCTTGCCCGGGTCCTTCTTGTCCGGAGTCCCCTTGTCCGGGTCCTTTCCAGCGGCGTTCGCCCCGCTGTCGGAGTCGTCTCGCCGGGTGAGGACGAAGGCGCCCGCACCGGCGGCGGCCGCCACGCCCAGACCGGCGAAGAACAGCGTCCGCCGGGACACGCCCCGCGTCGGCTCATCGGGGCCGCCGCCCTGCGGCGCGTACCCGGGCCGGTCGGGGGCCGTCACCGTGGCGAGCCGGGGTTGCTGGGACGCGAGCAGGACCGTGTGGTCCGCGCCCTCGGTGTCCGTGTCGCCGGGAGGCGGGGCGGTGGGCCGCGCGGGCACGCGGGGGTCAACGGGAGCCTTGTGCACGGGACTTGGCGGAGTGGACCGAGCCGAGGCGCGTCCCGCGAAGCGGGCAGGGAGTTCCGTGACGGGCGGGCGAGCCGCCGGATCCTTGGCCAGGCACTCGGTGAGCAGAGCGTGGAGCCGCCGCGCCTCCTCGCCACCACCGCCTTCCGCGCCGTCACCGCCCTCCTCGCCGCCGTCGCCGCCCCCGACGCCGTCGAGCACCGGCGGCTGGTCGAGGATCCGCTGGACGACCTCGATCAGGGTCGGTGCGTCGAACGGGCCGTGCCCCGTCGCCGCGAACGCCAGGACCGAGCCCAGGGAGAACACGTCGCTCGCGGCGCCCGCGCGGTCGGCGCGGATCTGCTCCGGCGACATGTACGAGTACGTGCCGATGATGGTGCCGGTCGCCGTGAGGGAACTGGCGTCCACCGCCCGTGCGATGCCGAAGTCGATGATGCGCGGCCCGTCCGAGGCCAGGATGACGTTGCCGGGCTTGAGGTCCCGGTGCACGAGGCCGCACTTGTGGATGGCGGCGAGCCCCTCCGCGAGACCGGCGCCGAGGCGCAGTACGGCGTCGGGGGCCAGCGCGCCGTCGGTGGCGACCACGTCGTGCAGGGTCGGGCCCGGGATGAACGCCGTGACGAGCCACGGGGATTCGGCCTCGGGGTCCGCGTCGACGACCTGGGCGGTGTGGAATCCGCCGACGCGCCGGGCCGCCTCCACCTCGCGCGCGAACCGCTCACGGAACTGCGGCGCCGACGCGAGTTCCCGCTTGATCAGCTTCACCGCGACCTGCCGGCCACCGGGCGAGGTACCGAGGAACACCGACCCCATGCCGCCCTCACCGAGCCGCCCCTCCAATCGGTAGGGACCCACCCACTGCGGGTCGTCGGGATTCAGCGCGTCCATGAGTACCGTCCGGTCGAGGAATCGAGAAGGGGCGAGGAGTCGAAGAGTCGAGAAATCAAGGTGTCGGGAAATCAAGGTGTCGGGAAATCGAGGCAGCGGGGAAGCCCGCGGCCGGGAACTGAGCCGCCCTACGTGAGTCTCCACAGCTGCACCGAAGGTTCGACGTCGTCCGCGTCCGCCGCCGGGTTCAGCACACCCGCCAGGGTCTTGCCGTCCGGGCTGAACGCCAGCGCGGGGATCGAGGCCCGCAGCGTGGACTTCGGCGGTCCGCCGATCAGCGTGGCGGTGACCTTGCCGGTGGACATGTCCCAGAGCGTGACGGAGCGTCCCACCGTGTCGACGCCCTCCATCTCCACATAGCCACCGGCCCCGGCGATCACACCCTGCCCCGGCTTTCCCGGCCGGTAGGCCGCCGACAGGACGTACTCGTGCTTGTCGGTGAGGGTTCTGGTACTGCGGCCCTCGGCCACGTCCCAGAGCCGGACGCCCGCCCCGTTGGCGATGAGGGTGTCACCGTCCTTGCTGAACCTCACTTGCGAGTAGTTCTTCTTGCGGTCGGCGGTCAGGGTCTTCGTCAGGCGGCCGGTGCGGGCGTTCCACAGCCGGATCGTGCCCTCCTTGAGGTCCGCGGCCACGCTGGCGACCGTCCTGCCGTCCGGGCTGAACGCGACCCAGCCCATGCTCCCCGTGTGTCCGGTGAGCGTGGCCCGCGAGCGGCCCGTGGCGGGGGCGACCAGCTCGACGCGGCTGCCCACGCCGACGGCGAGTGTCTTGCCGTCCGGGCTCATGGCCAGGCAGTTGACGCTGTCGTACTCGCCTTCGTACGTGGTGATCACCCGCTTCGCCGCGCCGCTGCGCGCGTCCCAGCTGCGCAGCGACTTGTCGAAGCTGCCGGTGAACAGGGTGCGCCCGTCCGGGCTGTAGACCACCGACATGACGTTCTCGGTGTGGCCCTCGAACGTGCTGATCAGGCGACCGGCCCCCGCGTCCCACAGGCGCAGCGTCTTGTCCTGGGCGCCGGTCGCCAGGGTGCTGCCGTCCGGGGCGAAGGCCAGGCAGCTGATGCCCAGGGCGTGGCCGGTCAGTTGGGCGACCGGCCTGGTGATGTCGCGGGAGGGCGAAGGCCGGGCGGCGCCGCCGCCCCTCGCCGTGGGCTTCCGGTCGGACGCGGGGGCGTCCTCGGGCCGGAGCAGGTACGCGGGGACGGCGACGGCGGCCGTGGCGGCGGCTGCGATCCCGCCGATCATCAGGGCTCGTCGCCCGACCGGCTTGGCGGCGTCTGGCACCGTCGCGGCGGCCGAGAACGGGGCCATGGGCGAGGCTTCGGGAGGAGCGGGCGGGACGGGCGGCGGGGCAGGTGGCGAGGCGGGTGGCGGGACGACCGTCGGCGCGGCCGTGGTGGAGAGCCGCTGGAGGAGCTCGGCGGCGGAGGGCCGCGCGGCCGGGTCCTTGGCCAGGCAGGTGGTCACGAGGCGGTGCAGTCCCGGGTGCCCGGACAGATCCGTGAGTACGGGAGGTTCGCTGGTGACGCGGTGGATGATCGCCGGGACGTTCGAGGCGTCGAAGGGGCTCCGGCCGGTGGCGGCGAAGGCGAGCACCGAGCCGAGGGAGAAGACGTCGCAGGCGGGCGTCACAGCGGCCGGGGTGCGTATCTGCTCCGGCGACATGTAGGCGTACGTGCCGATGAGGGTGCCGGTGTGCGTCATCGTGCCGGTGTCCTCGGCGTGGGCGATGCCGAAGTCGATGATGCGCGGCCCGTCCGGGGCGACGATGACGTTGCCGGGCTTCAGGTCGCGGTGCACGAGGCCGCACTTGTGGATCGCGGCGAGCCCCTCCGCGAGTCCCGCGCCGAGCCGCAGCACGGCCTCGGCGGACAGGGCGCCCTGTCCGGTGACGAGTTGTTGCAGCGTGGGGCCCGCGATGAAGTCGGTGACCAGCCACGGGGACTCGGCCTCGGGATCCGCGTCGACGACCTGGGCGGTGTGGAATCCACCGACGCGCCGGGCCGCCTCCACCTCACGCGCGAACCGCTCGCGGAAGTGCGGCGCCGACGCGAACTCGCGCCGGATCAGCTTGACCGCGACCTGCCGGCCGGCGGGCGACGTTCCGAGGAAGACCGACCCCATGCCGCCCTGGCCGAGGCGCCCCTCGATCCGGTAGGGGCCGACCTGTCGGGGGTCCGAAGGGCTCAGCGACTCCACCATGCGCTACTCGAATCTCCCGATTCCTCTTCCGGTTCCGAGTCCCCCGGATCTCGCGGCTGACCGAGAGCGAGAGGCGACGCATCACCAACGGATTCGTACACGCCCGGAATTGAACCATGATCCGGTGTCGCGGACCGGTGGGACCGCCGTCTTGTGTGCGCCTCACGGGTCGGGGCGAAAGCGTTCCCTCACGGAGGGAAAACGGAGGAAGAAGGTGTCCCATCACTGATTGAAAGTGCGGGAACACCGTGCTCTGATGGGGCGATGGCCACCGACGCCACCCGGGCGGCGCTGCTCGACGCCGCCGAGCGCCTCTTCCTCGCGCAGGGCTACGAGCGGGTGTCCGTCCGCGCGGTCAACGCCGGGGCGGGGATGAATCCGGCAGCCGTGCACTACCACTTCGGCACCAAGGAGGACTTGGTCGCCGCGTTGTTGCAGAGCAGGCTCGGCCCGCTGTGGGCGGAGCCTCTCGCGCAGGTGGAGCGGCGGGCCGCCGACGGCCACCCGCCGGACGTCCGCGAGCTCGTCGACGTACTGGTGCGGCCGCTCGATCTGCTCACGGCGAGCCCGCGCGGGCGGATGCTCATGCATCTGCTCGCCCGCGTGGTGCTGCGCCGCCGTGAGCTGCCCTTCGACGCGCACTGGTTCGGATACGCCCCGTGGAGCGCCCTGTTGAGTGCCGCGCGGCCCGAGCTCTCCAGGGCCGAGATCGGCCACCGCTGGCGCATGACGTTCGACCTGCTGCTCCAGCTCTACGGCGAACCGCTCGCCGCCACAGCGGAGTTGGGCAGCGTGCCACGCCCGCCGCTCGATGCGGTCGTCTCCTTCGTCTCCGCCGGACTCGACGGTCGCGACGGTCTCCAGGCTCCACCCGCATCGCCGAACACCTCCTGAGCACCCCCTGAACACCCGCCTGCTGTACGACAGTTGAGGAGTTGCCCACCCGTGAGCACCACAGACTCAGCTCGTCCCTCCGGCGACCAGGACCCGGTCCCCGACCTCCTCGCCCCGGCCCGGCTCGGCCCGCTCACCCTGCGCAACCGCGTGATCAAGGCGGCCACGTTCGAAGGCGTCACGCCCGGCGCGCTGGTCAGCGACGCGCTGATCGAGTACCACCGGCGCCCCGCGGCCGGGGGCGTAGGCATGACCACGGTGGCGTACTGCGCCGTCTCGCCCGAGGGACGCACCGAACGCGACCAGATCCACCTGCGGCCCGAGGCCGTGCCGGGTCTGCGCCGGCTCACGGACACCGTGCACGCGCAGGGCGCCGCGGTCTCCGCGCAGATCGGGCACGCGGGACCGGTCGCCGACCCCGTCTCCAACGGACTGCCCGCGCTCGCCCCCAGCCGGTTCCTCAACAAGGGGAGCCTGCGATTCGCGCGGGCCGCCACGAAAGACGACATCGCCCGGATCACCCGCGCCCACGCGCGTGCGGCGCGCATCGCCATCGAGGCCGGTTTCGACGCGGTGGAGATCCACCTCGGCCACAACTACTTCGCCAGTTCCTTCCTCAGCCCGCGCCTCAACCGCCGCAAGGACGAGTACGGCGGCCCGCTCGCCGCTCGCGCCAAGGTCGCGCGCGGTGTGGCCCGCGCGGTGCGCGACGAGGTAGGCGACGCGATCGCCGTCACCGCCAAGCTCAACATGGACGACGGCGTGCCGGGCGGCATCTGGCTGGACGAGAGCCTGCGTACGGCCGCGTGGCTGGAGGAGGACGGCAGCGTCGACGCCCTGGAGCTGACGGCGGGCAGTTCCCTGCTCAATCCCATGTACCTGTTCCGCGGCGGCGCCCCCGTCAGGGAGTTCGCGGCGACCTTCCCGCGGCCTCAGCGGCTCGGTGTCCGGCTCATGGGCAAGAAGTTCATCCGCGCGTACCCGTACCAGGAGGCGTATCTCCTCGCGTCGGCCCGCCAGTTCCGCGCCGCGCTCAGGCTGCCGCTGATCCTGCTCGGCGGGATCTCGGACCGGCGGACCGCCGAGTCGGCGATGGCCGAGGGCTTCGAGTTCGTGGCGATGGGCCGCGCGCTGCTGCGCGAGCCGGACCTCGTCAACCGCTTCGCCGATGACCTTGCCGCAGGACGCGCCACGCACTCGCTGTGCGTCCACTGCAACCGCTGCATGCCGACGATCTATTCGGGGACGCGCTGCGTCCTGGTGGATCCTGAGCCGCTCAAAGCTCCCAGCCGCTGAGGAGAGTTCATCGTGGGAACGATAGCCGTCACCGGTGCCGCCTCCGGAATCGGCGCGTGCGTCGCCGCGCGGCTCACGGCGCGGGGGCATCGCGTCATCGGCGTCGATCTGCGCGGCACCGATGTGGCGGCCGACCTGGGCACGCCCGAGGGCAGGAGTGAGGCCGTCGCGGAGGTCACCCGGCTGTCCGAGGGGCGGCTGGACGGCTTCGTGCCGTTCGCCGGAATCGCCGGTGGGACCGGGCGCTCCCCCGGCCTGCTGGTCTCCGTGAACTACTTCGGCGCCGTCGACGTCCTGGAGGGCCTGCGGCCGCTCCTCGCCGCCGCGGGCACGTCATCGGTGGTGCTGATCTCGTCCAACTCCACTACCACGCAAGCAGGTTGGCATCCCGAACTGGCGGATGCGTGCCTGGCGGGCGACGAGGGCGCCGCGTGCGCGCTGGGCGAATCCCTCGCCGACGAGGGCGGCGTGCTGGCCTACCCGGCGACCAAGGCGGCCCTGGCGTACTACACCCGTACGCGGGCGGCCGACTACATAGTCGACGGCATCCGCCTGAACGCCGTCGCGCCGGGCTTCATCGACACACCGATGACCCGGGCAGGCCGCGAGGACCCGCGCGTCGCGGACGGCATGAAGGCCTACCTGGCGGCCATCCCGGCGGGCCGCGCGGGCCGTCCGGAGGAAGTCGCGGACCTGGTGCTCTTCCTGCTGTCCGCCGCGTCGGCGTACTGCGTGGGTTCGTTGATGTTCTGCGACGGCGGCCTGGACGCGAAGCTACGCGGCCTGGAGTGGCCGAAGGCGGCGACCCGGCGCCCCCGATGAGCAGTCGTTCACACTGCTGAACCGCGATGTGGATTCTGAACGCCCGCGCCGAGCTTGGGCGTTGAGCTTCTGGCGCGCACCGAGAGGTGTCGCGCGATTCTGTCCTGCTCAGGGAAACCTGCGCCCGCTCCCTCCTACGCACCTGCCGGTGCGCAGGCCGGGCACGGCGTTCCCCTACGTGGAATAGGAAAGTTTCCTGTCAGTCTTGACGGCACCGGAAATGGACCTTAGTTTTCCCGCCAACCCCACGTTCCGCACGGCCCCGTCTCCCCCACAGGGCCCGCACCTCTCACAGCACCCCCTGAACACGCGCTGAAGCACGTCCCCCACAGAGCGACGCGAACACAGGAGGCACCTCCCATGACGCCCCACCGACGCTGGATCACCCTCACCGCGGCGCTCGCCGCGGGCTCACTCCTCACCCTCGCCCCGCAGTTCAGTGCGGCTGCCAGCGCCGACCAGGACGCTCGAGCCGCCGTCCGGGCCCCTGCCGGTTCACCCGTGGCCGTCAACGGCCAACTCAAGCTCTGCGACACGACGTTGTGCTCCGCGCAGGGCAAGGCCGTGCAGCTCCGCGGCATGAGCTCGCACGGCACGCAGTGGTACGAGCAGTGCCTCACGGACGGCTCGCTCGACGCCCTGGCGAAGGACTGGGGAGCCGATGTGCTGCGCGTCTCCACGTACGTCCAGGAGGACGGCTACGAGACCGACCCGGCGAAGTTCACCAAGATCGCCCAGCGCGTCGTCGACCAGGCCATCGAGCGCGGCATGTACGCCATCATCGACTGGCACATGCTCTCCCCCGGCGACCCCAACGCGAACACCTCGCTGGCCAAGAAGTTCTTCACCGACATGGCGAGGAAGTACGCCGACCAGCCCAACGTGTTCTACGAGATAGCCAACGAGCCCAGCGGCGTCGAATGGTCCGAGATCAAGTCGTACGCGGAGGAGATCATCCCCGTGATCCGGCGCTACGACCCGGACGGCATCGCGCTCGTCGGCACCCGCGCCTGGTCGTCGCTCGGCGTGTCCGAGGGCGCGGACGAGCGGGAGGTCGTCGACAACCCGGTCGACGCCGAGAACGTCATGTACACCTTCCACTTCTACGCCGCCGACCACGACGACGAGTACCTCCAGACGCTGTCCCGGGCGGCCGACGAAATCCCCATGTTCGTCACCGAGTTCGGCACGCAGGAGGCGTCGGGTGACGGCGGCAACGACTTCGCGATGTCCCAGAAGTACATCGACCTCATGAAGCGGAAGAACATCTCCTGGACCAACTGGAACTACTCGGACGACGACCGCTCCGGAGCGGTCTTCAAGCCGGGCACCTGCGACGGTGACGAGTGGTCGGGCACCGGCGTGCTCAAGCCGGCCGGGGCGTGGGTGCGGGAGCGCGTGAAGGGCTGACGGATTCGACGCGACGCGCGCCGAACACGGCGCAGCGGGGCCGGACCCCTTCGAAAGGGTCCGGCCCCGCCTCTGTCATCTTGCATCGCGCGCTCTCGCGCGCGTCCCGACCGCCGGGAGCGTGATCAGAACATGCGGCCAGGGCCGCCCGGGTAGTGGGCGCCGTAGTACGTACCGATCTGGTCGTGATAGGCCGGGTCGGTGAGGTGCTTGTGCTTGTCGAACTCGGGCGCGTCCTTGATCTGGTCCTTGGTCCGCGCCACCTGGATCGTCTTCGTCTCCGGGTCGATGCCCGTGATGGTCCCCGCCGGCAGCAGAACCTCCTTGCCGAAGATCCACATGCCGGTGTCGACGACGATGTACTGCGAGTCGACGTCGTTCGAGTGCTTGTCGACCTTGCCGATCTGCCCGTCCGTCGCCTCGACCTTGTACCCCGTCAGGTCAGCGTTGGGAGAGTGACCTGCCGTGGCGGGGTAGCTCCAGATGTTCTCGGTCATGGTGTGACCTCCGTGCGCTAGCCGGTCCGGTCAGGCGGTGCGGTCCGCACCGTGCGTCCTTCCCGGCGACACCACCCGGTTCTCCGGGCAAGCCGTACGTAAACGTCCGGCAGGACCTCGACCGCGCCTTCGGCGAGAACCGCACCCCCGGGGGTTACGGCAGCCGCCTGATGGGACAGGCGACTACTCGTGGGCGCTGACGGCATCACCGGCGCTGAGCACGACGTACACACCCTTGGCGTCCTGCCGGTTGCCCAGCCCGGCGCTCTGCGCCTTCGCCTCCATCGTCGCGCCCGCGTCGGCGGGTACGACCGAGATGCCGGGCTCGGGCGTCGGCTCGGCCTGGACCGTGACCACGCCGGACCCGCCCTCGTCGCCGGCCTGGCCCTCGCCCGCCGCGGCGTCACCGCTCCCGCCGCAGGCGGTCAGCGACAGCACGACGGCCGCAGCCGCGGCGACGGCCGCCAGACCGCCGGTTCCGGCGGCGCGGCGCGTACGACGAAGAGGACGAGTGGCCATCTGGGAAACCCCCCACGGGTCATTGCGGTGTGCGACAACCGGTCAGAGGGATGTCCGGCACCGAGTCGTTCACCGAGTTCTGTCCGCACTTCGTAACAGGGGGATCGGGCCCTGTCCCACTTCTACTACGCATACGCTTCGTACTTCATCCCGCATGGCCGCCTCGGTGCTGGCGAACCTGCGGCACGGCGGGGTGTCGACCGCGTCCGAACTGGCGGCCATCGAGGGCCTCCAGACCCAGTCGCTGACCAGAGTCCTCAACGAACTGGAGGAACAGGATGAGGTGGCGGCGGCCGACGTGACCGCGGGCGGCGGGCCGGAGGGGGCGGCCACGCAGGCGCCGGGAGCGGCTTCCGCCCTATGAACCGCTTCCGCCCTATGACGCGGGCCAGTTCCTCCCATAGCCCATCCAGGCGCTCGCGAGCGGTGCCCAAGTCCTCTCCCTGCTCCGCCGTGCCTCCATCGAGGCCTCCGTCGAGTCGCATCAACAGGCCGTACAAATCGCCGAGATGACGGGTGGCGGTGCTGGCCGCCTCCGCCACCGCGTCGGGCAGGACCATCTGGGCCTCGGCATGACGCATGCGGTGGTCGCGGCGCGCGGTCCAGACCTGAGCGCAGCTCCCCGGTCATCCCACCCGTCTCCAGGGCGTGGAGGACCTTAGCCATCGCATTGGCCAGATCGCGGGTACCGGAGCTCAGCGCGGCGTAACACGTGCGCCGCGCCTATCGGGACGCGATCCGGTGTGCCAGCCACGCCAGCGCGGGCGGCATCCGGTACTCGACGGCGCGGTGGCCGCCCTCGAAGAGTTCGAAGTGGACGTCCGCGTCCGCCACTCCGGCCGCGGCGACCGCGTCGCGGAAGGCCAGCGCGCCCAGGTCGAGGAACCACTCGTCGCGGGTGCCCGCGTCGATCCAGATGCCGTGCTGGGAGCGCAGGGCGTCGGCGTGGCCGGCTGCCATCCGTACCGGGTCCCAGGCCAGCCAGCGCTGCCACTCCTCCTCGCGCAGCTCCCCCGTACGCGGGTTGAAGGGCAGGGTGGGAGTTCCGTCGGGCCCCGGGGAGAAGCAGGCGGAGACGCCGAGGATCTCCAGGAGGTTCAGGTCCTCGTCCTTGGTGAAGGCGACCCGTGAGCGGAAGTCGTCCCACCAGCGGAAGATGTCGCCGCCGTAGGACCTCAACTGCCGCGCCGCGGTGAGGAAGTGCGGCTGGTACTGCGCCTGGGACAGCGAGTCACCGGAGTGCGTGGCGAACGCGCCGAACAGGTCGGGGCGCAGCATCGTGCTGATCGCGGCGCCGAGGCCGCCGCTCGACTTGCCCGCGATGGCGCGGTGGTCGCGTTCGGGCAGGGTCCGGTAGTGGGCGTCCACGTACGGCACGATCTCCTCGCACAGGTACGAGTGGTAGCGCCCGGTGCCGGGCGAGTCGATGAACTGGCTGCCGCCGTACGTCGTCCAGGCGTCCACGAACACGAGGAGCGCGCCGGGGGCCTCGCCACGGGCGAAGAGTGCGTCGGCGAGCTCGGGCACCGGCTGCCGGAAAGCCATGCGGTTGCCCCAGATCGGCAGCGTTCCCGCATAGCCGAGCAGCAAGTAGATGACGGGGTACCGGCGCGTGGGGGCTTCCGCGTAGCCGGGCGGGGTGTAGACCCACAGCGGGCGTCGGGCGGGGTCGCCGAGGGGGTTGTCACGCAGCAGGGCGCTGTCGATGACGTGCTCATCGATGCGGCCGGACAGGGTGAAGGTCGACATGCCGCAGGACGTTACTACGATTTCAAAATATCTGAGTCCGTAATTTATGAACGGTATGGTGGAGTGGTGACAGCAGAGAAGCCGACGGCGGCATCGGCGCGGGTACGGGACTCGGTCGATCGGCACATCGCCCGCTGGGAGCGTGAAGTGCCCGGCCTGGTACCGGAGTTGGAAGGCGCGATCACCCGCATGCAGATGCTGGTGCGCCACCTGCACCGGCAGAAGGAAGCGGCCCTGGCGCGGCACGGGCTGAAGATGTGGGAGTACGAGATCCTGTGGCGCCTGCGGTCGGCGGGCGAGCCGTACCGCATGACGCCGACGCGTCTGGCGCAGGGGCTCGGCGTCCATCCTGCGACCCTCACCAACCGTCTCGACCGGCTCCAGGCCTCGGACCTGATCACGCGCGAGCATCCGCCGGAGGACCGCCGCAGCCTCCTCGTCGGCCTGACCCGCGAGGGTGCCGAAGCGTGGTCGGCGGTGATCGACGACCAGCGCGAGGCGGAGGCTTCGCTCCTCGCGCCGTTGCCTCAGGGGGAGTTGGAGCTTCTTTCTGCCCTCTTGCGTACCGTGGCGCTCGCCGTCGAGGAAGGCGGGACGCCGCTCATGCCGGACCTCGACTGAGGCTCCGGAGCTCGCGGCCTGGTCACGCGACCACGTGGCCCGCCGCCGTAGGCGTACCGGCGGCGGACCACGCTCCCTGCTTCAGATGACGGGCACGGACACGGTCGTCAGCTGACGTTCTTGACCGGAAGGACCTTGCTCGCACCCGCGATGTAGTAGTCCTTGGGCGCGGAGAAGACCACGAACTCGTTGTCGTAGTCCCGGATCTTGGCACGTACCTCGAAGTTGCCCTGGGCGTCGGTGGTGGCCTGCGCGTCGTACGCGGACTCGAAGTAGGTCCGCAGCAGCACCCGGGTGCCCGCGACCGGACCGTGCCCGGCGGGCCAGGTGACCTTGCCCGTGACGACGAGCGTGTCACCGGCGCGCACCTTGGTCCGGTTCACCTTGTAGGTGAGCGAACTGGCGACCGGCTGGACGGTGAGCGTGTCGTCGCCGAAGTAGATCTCGTTGTCGTCGGGCGGCCCCGGGTCGTACGACGCCTCGAACTGCACCTGGTGACGGGGGAAGACGTACACGCTGTTCTCCCCCAGCCAGCGGTCCGCCCGCACCCCGGCGAGCGTGAACCGCCCCTGGGCGTCCGTGCGGACGGTCCCCAGGTCGAGGGTCTCGCGCTCGGTCGGGTCGATGGGGTCGCCCCACGGGTTCCACGTCTTGTACAGGACGGTCTTGCTGAGATGGACCGGCGCGTCCGTGACGGGGGTGCCGTCAGCGCGGGTCACGGTGCCGGCGAGGTCGGTGGTGCGGTGGGCGAAGTCGGTCGTGGCGGCGCTGCTGGAGAGCGCCACCTTGTACGGCGACGTCGGGTCGTCCACAGCCGTACGAGCAGCCGCTGAGTCACCGTCAGCAGCCGGTCCGTGGGCGGGTGTCGAGGCGTGCGCGGCCGGGGCGCCGAGCGCGAAGGTGGTCAGGGTGAGGGCGGCGGCCGCGGTGAATCTCGCGGCGCGTGTACGCAGGTGCACGTGAACTCCGTTGGTGGTGCGGTCGGTTGCGGCCGGTGGGTCCGGCGGGTCTCGCCGGTGGTCCGGCGTGAAGTTCGACATGTGGGAGCCCGTGCGTGGTTGTAGGGGCCGCGGGGAGTGCATGGACCGTGCATGACGCGTTTGACTGCCGGTCACTGACGGGCCTCCTGCGCGTTGCCCGGACCCTCGCAGGCCCGCATCGACCGTCGGAAAAGGGCCCGGACCGAGCATCGAAGGAGCACTGAACCGAGAGGCTCCGGCCCAACCGTCGGGAACCGGCCCCGAGGACGCGGCGAAACCCGCCAAGGGGCGAGACGACGACACGCCGAGCGAGATGGATGCCGCCTTGGTCTACACCAACCACCGCTGTCCCAGTATCCTCAGCCGTGGCCAGTAGCCCACCATCCCCCACCCAGGTTGCGTGCTGGCGCGGGCGTAGCCCACCCAACTCTGCCCCCAGCAGCCGGGTGCCCCCCATTCGCCGCCTCCAGGAGGCTCACGGTGAAAGTTCGCACCAGAAGCACGGCGATCATCGGCACCATCTGCCTCGTCGCGTCCCTCGCCCTCACCACGGCGTCCGCGGACGAGTCGTCCGCCCCTCGCCAGGAGACGAAGGTCGCGCTCACGAAGGTGACCACGGCCAAGAACCCGTCCGCGGGCACGGCAGGCCCGCGCGGCACGGTCTGGATCGCCGAACGCGCGGGAACCGTAAGGGTCTTGGACAAGGGAAAGCTCAGCGAACCCGTCCTCGACATCTCCGCCGAGACCACCACCGACGGCGAACGCGGCCTGCTGGGCATCGCGTTCGACAACAAGCTCGCGCATTTCTACATCTCGTACACGAACCTCGAAGGCACCAGCACTGTCGACGAGTTCGCCGTACGGCAGGGCAAGCTCCGGCCGGAGACCCGGCGCACCGTCATCACCCAGACGCAGCCGTACTCGAACCACAACGGCGGCGACATCAAGTTCGGCCCCGACGGCTACCTCTACATCGCGCTCGGCGACGGCGGCTCGGGCGGCGACCCGCACGGCAACGGGCAGAACCTCGACACCCTGCTCGGCAAGATGCTGCGGATCGACCCGCACGGCGGCAAGCCGTACGCGATCCCCAAGGACAACCCGTTCGTGAACGACCCGAAGGCCAAGGACGAGATCTGGGCGTACGGGCTGCGCAACCCGTGGCGGTTCTCCTTCGACGCGGGCACCGGCGACATGCTCATCGGCGACGTCGGCCAGAGCGCCTGGGAGGAGATCGACTGGGCCCCCGCGAAGAGCAAGGGCGGCGAGAACTACGGCTGGTCCCAGATGGAGGGCAACCACCCCTTCCGCGAGGGCACCGAGCCCGCGAACCACGTACCGCCAGTCCACGAGTACGACCGCACCGGCCTCGGCTGCTCGGTGACCGGCGGCTTCGTCTACCGGGGCAAGGCCATCCCGGCCCTCAGGGGTCAGTACGTGTACAGCGACTACTGCGACGGCACGATCCGCTCACTGAGCATGGCGAACGGCAAGGTGACCGGCACGCACGACCTCGGGGCCAGCGGCGGCGAGGTCGTCTCGTTCGTCCAGGGCGGCAACCGCGAGCTGTACGCACTCGACATCGGCGGCAGCGTCTACCGCATCGACCGGGCGTGACGGCACGACGGACCCGGTGAAGGGAGCGGGAGGAGCGGCCACGTCGGCCGCTCCTCCCGCTTCGCCGTTCCGGCGCCCCGCCGCCCCTCGGCCCGGCGTGGTGGCCGAAGATGGGCGCATGGCCGAGGAAACGGGCGAGATCGCCCTGAGCAAGCAGGATCTTCGTGAGGTCACCGCGTACGCCGCTGCCTGCGCGGAGACGGTCCTCGACCTGTTCGAGGCCGATCAGCCCGACGACCCGCGTCCCCGCGACGCGATCCGCACGGCATGGGAGTTCGCCCGGGGCGGCGAGCGCGGGAAGCCGCTGCGCGACACGGCCTGGGCGGCGCTCAAGGCGGTCAAGGACACGGACACCGCGGCCGCCGGGGAGGCGGCACGGGCGGCGATGGCCGCGGCGGGCGCCGCCTATCTGCATCCGCTGGCCAAGGCCACCCAGGTCAAACACATCCTCGGCGCGGGCGCGCACGCCGCACGGGCGGCCGAGCTGGTGGCGGGTGACGATCCGGCCGTGGGCGCCGAGCACGTCCGGCAGGCGGTACGCCGTGCGACACCGGCCGTCGTCGACGTACTCAGGCGGTTTCCGGCGGCGCCGGGTGGTGGCGGCCGGGTCGGTGCGCTGATCCGCATGCTGGACACGGATCTTCGTATCTGACCGGGCGTGGTCCGGTCGCGATGAGTTTCGTCCGCGGAGACAGTCTCCCTAGACGTACGGACGGAACTCCCGGCGAAAGGTCGTCATCATGTCCTTCACCCATGTGCTCGCGGTCGCCCCGGTACGCGACATCGAAGCATCGGTGGCCTGGTACGAGCGGCTGCTCGGCAGGCCGGCGGACACGACACCGATGCCCGGACTCGCCGACTGGCACATCACCCCCACGGCCTGGCTCCAGGTCTTCCGCTCGCCCGAGCACGCCGGATCGTCCCTGGTCAATCTCGTGGTGGACGATCTGGACAAGGCCCTGGCGGAACTCGCCGACCGCGGGATCACGGCCGGTCAGGTCCAGCCGGGCTCCCAGCAGGTGCGGTTCGCCGCGATCCAGGACCCCGACGGGAACCGCGTCACGCTGATCGAGAGCCCTATCTCTTAGCACGACGTCATGTGCGCGAGCACCCGGGCGGCACCGTCCGGGCCGAACGCGTCGTCGATGGCCCCCGCCGCGCCTTCAGCCGCCTCCACGGAGCGCGGCAGGAGGACCTCTTCGTAGGCGATGACGGCCCGGTCCATGTCGGAGTGGGTGACGAGGGACCGCGCCAGGTCCGCGCCGTCGAGCATGGCGAGGTTCGCGCCCATCCCCGAGAACGGGGACATCAGGTGTGCGGCGTCGCCGAGGAGGGTGAGGCCGGGTGTGTGGGTCCAGGTGTGCGGGACGGGCAAGGCGTACAGCGGTCGGTTGACATAGCCCGTATCCGTGTCGGTGACGAACCCGAGCAACTCGCCGCTCCAGCCGGTGAATTCACGCAGGAGGGCATCGCGTACGGCGCCGGTGTCGGTGAGGTCGAGCCCGGCCCGCCGGTGCCAGTCCTCGTCCGTACGCAGAGCGATGTAGACGCGGATGTGTCCGTCGCTGTTGCGCTGGGCCACGATGCCCCGTCGGTCATGGAGGGCCATGAGCGTGCCCGCGCCGGTGAGTTCGGCGAGGCGGGGATGGCGGATGTCGGCGTTGTCGAAGCCGGTCTCGACGAAGGTGACACCGGTGTAGCCGGGCACCGCGTCGGACAGCGCGCGGCGGACCTTGGACCAGGCGCCGTCCGCGCCGACGACGAGGTCGGCGTCGGACGTGGTGCCGTCGGCGAAGTGCAGACGGTGGGTGCCGTCGCCGAGGGGCTCGACGCGGCTGAGCTTGTGGTCCCAGCGCACGGTGCCGGGCTTGAGCGACTCCAGGAGGAGGGCGCGCAGTTGGCCGCGGTCGATCTCGGGATTGCCCTCGGCGGTGTCGGCCTCGGGCGGGACCGCGTCGAACAGGATCCGGCCTTCGCCGTCCGCCACCCGCATCTGCTGACCCTCGGGCCGGGACAAGGCGAGGAAATCGTCGAGCAACCCGGCCTCGCGCAGGGCGTGTTGACCGGACTGCGGATGCATGTCGAGGGTGCCGCCCTGGTCGCGGGCGGTCCCGGAGGCGTCCAGGTCATGGACGGTCACGGCGATGCCGTGCTGCTGGAGGATGCGCGCGCAGATCAGGCCGCCGGGGCCGGCGCCGATGACGGCGATGCGGGGTTCGGGAGAGGACATGGCTGATCGCCCCTTTCGGAGGAGGGAGGAAGGGAGTGGAGAGAGGGAGCACGACGGAGGCGAAGGAGGACCGACCCGAGCGAGCGACGTGCTGCCGGGCCGGCGCCTCAGGCCGCCACTCCAGAAGAGCACACCAACCCACTAAGTGCAACAGTTGCACTTTTAGATCTGCTCACCTTAGTAATTCGCCCACCTTAGTTATCCGCTCAACTCAGAGGTACGCTGTCGCCATGACCGATACCGAGGCCGACTCCGCGACGAGCGCTCCGTCACCGCCCATCGGCCGCCGGGAGCGCAAGAAGGCCGCCACCCGCCAGGCCATCGCCGACGCCGCCCTACGCCTGTTCCTGGAGCGCGGGTACGACGACGTCGGCATCCGGGAGATCGCGGACGCCGCCGACGTGTCCACCACCACGCTGTTCAAGCACTTCCCGGTCAAGGAAGCCCTGGTCTTCGACGAGGACGCCGAGCAGGAGGAACGGCTGCTCGGCGCCGTACGCGAGCGGCCCGCCGGACAGTCGATCCCCGCGGCGCTGCGCGACCACGCGCTGAGCTACCGCATGGCCTCGGCGGACGACGACCCCCGCTTCGCCTCCTTCGCCGGCCTGGTCGGCGCCACCCCGGCCCTGCGCGACTACCTCCAGGCCATGTGGCTGCGCCACGCCGACGCCCTGGCGCGGGTCGTCGCCGAGGAGAGCGGCCTGCCCGCCGACGACCCCGCCTGCGCCGCGCTGGCCCACTTCGCCCTGGCGGCTCCCCACGCGGTCCACAGCCACGACGATCCCCGCCGGGCGGTCACGCGCGCCTTCGACCTGCTGGAGAACGGCTGGCGCGGTACGTCAGGCTGAAGGGCCGCGCCCCTCGACCGGGAGCCGCGTTTGCCGAACCGGCAACGAACGATGCTCTTTCCGGCACATCGACTGAGACTGGCCCCACGGACGCCGGGCGAAACCGGCGGCACATCGAGGGGAAGGCACGCCATGGAGAGCGCCGAAGCGGCAAGGTTCTGGGACACCGTGTACACGGACCGGCCCGCGCCCGCCGACCCGCGGCCGAACGCCCGCCTCGTCGAGACGGTCACCGCACTCCCGCCGGGAGACGCGCTGGACCTCGGCTGCGGCGGTGGCGGCGACGCGCTGTGGCTCGCGGAGCAGGGCTGGCAGGTCACCGCCCTCGACGTCTCGGCCGTGGCGACCGCGGCGCTCACCGAGAAGGCCCGCGCACGCGGCCTGAGCGACCGGATCACCGCCGTGCCGCACGACGCCCGGGACGCGCTGCCCGATCTCCATCTCGACCTGGTCACCGCGCACTACTTCCAGACCCCCTACGAGCAGGACAGGACGCCCGTACTCAACGCCGCCGCCGCTCTGCTGCGGCCGGGCGGACGCCTCCTGGTCGTCGACCACGGATCGACGGCGCCGTGGTCGTGGAACCAGGACCCGGACGTGCGGTACGCGACGCCGCAGGAGGTCGCCGCGCTGCTCGACCTCGCGCCCGGACTGTGGGAGATCGAGCGGGCGGACGCGCCGACCCGCACCGCGGTCGGCCCCGACGGCAGCACCGCCGAGGTCGTCGACCACGTCCTTCTCGTACGCCGCACGGCGTGATGCCGACCCCGCACACACCCGCGCGAACACCGGCACACGCACCTCAGGACTTACCGGACAAGGAGACCGCCGTGCCCACCCCCGCCCGCCGCAAGGACAGCCCGCCGCCCCGCACCGCGAACGACGAAGGCGACGTCCTACGCAGCTTCCTCGACTATCTGCGCGCCTCCATCGCCTCGAAGGTGGAGGGCGCCCCGGACCCTGAGGCCCGGACGTCTGCGGTGGCCTCGGGCACGACCCTGCTCGGCCTGCTCCACCATCTGACGGCCGTGGAGAGCGCGACGTTCCTCGGCGAGACGGTCGGTGACTGGCAGGCGACCTTCCGGGCCCCGCAGGACAGCGTCGCCGATGTGGTCGCCCGCTACCGGGACACCGTCGACCGCGCGAACAAGGCCCTCGACGCCTGCACCGACCTCGGCGCGCCTCTCCCCCGCCCCGGACGCCCCGGCTCATCTCCGAGCGTCCGCTGGGCACTTGCCCACATGATCGAGGAGACGGGCCGCCACGCGGGCCACGCCGACATCCTCCGCGAACTCATCGACGGCTCCACCGGGCGCTGATCCACCGGCGGCCCCGTGGCACGCGGCCGACGTCTACTGCGCCGCGCTGCCGACCTCGTCGAGCAGCATCCGCGCGGCCACCGTCGCGCCGTCGGTGCGGATCGTGCCGGACACCGTTTTCGCCCGCGCCTGGATCTCCGGTGTCAGGGCCGTCCTGAGCGCCGCCGACAGGGAGTCGAGTGTCGGGGTCGGGCCCTCGTGGGCGGCGCCGATGCCCAGTTCGGCCACCCTGGCGGCCCAGTGCGGCTGGTCCGCGATCTGTGGGACGAGCACCTGCGGAGCACCCGCGAGGGCGGCCGCCGTCGTGGTGCCCGCGCCGCCGTGGTGCACCACGGCGGCCACCCGGGGAAAGAGCGCCCGATGGTTGACCTCGCCGACGACCAGGCAGTCGTCCGCGCCGTCGGTCAGGGAGAGGTCGGCCCAGCCGCGGGAGAGGACGGCGCGGCGGCCCTGCGCGCGGATCGCCTCGACGGTCACCCGGGCGACGTCCTGCGATGTGCGCATCGCCATGCTGCCGAAGCCCACGTACACCGGCGGTTCGCCCGCGGCCAGGAACGTCTCCAACACGGCCGGGAGCGGGCGTCCGTCCGGCAGGAGCCACGCTCCTGTCTGGACGAGGTCGAGGTGGGTCAGGTCCTGCCACGGGCCGAGGAGCGGGTCCGCGGCCAGCCAGGCCCGGTCGGTCAGGACGTGGTCGCGGACGCTGTCGACCGGCGGCAGGCCGATCTCCGCCCGGTGCCGGTTCAACGCATCGCCGTACAGCGCGTTCACCCGCTGTCCGTCCTGTTCCCAGAGCACCTTGAGGTCGCTCTCGTCGCTCGGGGACGGGGTGCCGGGCCGCGCGCCCGGACGGAAGTACGGGGACGGGAGTCCGAACGGATGGAAGCAGGCGAGCACGTAGCGGATGCCCAGCTTCTCGGCCACGTCCCGCGCGCCCGCCGGCATCAGGCCCGTCGCGAGGATCGCGTCGCACCCCTTCGCCGCCGTGCCGAGCGTGGCGAACCGCGCGGCGACCAGTTCGGGCGCGAGCCGGAAGGCGTCCTCGCGTGTCGGCGGCCGCTCGCCCGTCACCACCGAGCGCACCGAGGGGCCGAACGGTACGTGCTCGACGCCGACGCCCGCGAGCAGCGTCGCGAACTCCTCGTCCGGCGGCGCGCACACCCGTGCCTCTGCGCCGAGTTCCCGCAGCCGCACCGCGAGCGCCGCAAGCGGTTCGACGTCCCCGCGTGATCCCCACGCCGACAACACCACACGCATCTCGTGCATCCTCATTTTCCGCAGGTCCTGGCTTCGGCCGACCATCTTGACGGAGAGGTGGGGCCTTGCCGCAAGCCCCCCGGTGGGCTATAGGTTGAAAGTGGAGGGGCGCGATAGCGACCGCCGTGTGAGCCTCTCGGTTCCGGCGTGTGAGCCTCTCGGTTCCGGCGTGTGAGCCTCTCGGTTCCGGCCAGCAGCACCGAATGAACGGCTCCGCTTGTGTCCTGAAGGCGCGTTTGTGCCGGGCCCGGTCTGCCGAGGAATGCCCCATGACTGAGGAGAACGCGACGCACGCCACGGATGTGGCACGCGCCTACTACGACACCGATGACATCGACGGCTTCTACTCGCAGACGTGGGGCGGTGAGGACATCCACGTCGGGGTGTACACGGACCCGCACGAAGCGATCGGTTCCGCCGCGGGCCGGACCGTCGAACGGATGGCCGCGAAGGTGGGGGACGCGCTCGGCGCGGGGAGCACCGTCCTGGACATGGGGTCGGGCTACGGAGGCGCGGCCCGCAGGCTGGCCGGGGGATTCGACTGCCATGTGGTGGCCCTGAACATCAGCGAGGTCCAGAACGCCCGGCACCGTGAACTCAACGCCGAGCGCGGCCTCGACGACCGTATCGAAGTGGTGACCGGTTCCTTCCAGGACATCCCCGCCCCCGACGGGAAGTTCGACGTCGTCTGGTCCCAGGAGGCCCTGTGCCACAGCGGTGACCGGACCGGAGTCCTGCGGGAGGCGCGGCGCGTGCTCAAGCCCGGCGGCCACCTGGTCTTCACCGACCTCATGGCCGCCGAGGACGCGCCCGACGACGAGGTGCGCCCGGCGGCCGAACGCCTGCGCCTGACCGACTTCGCCACGGCGGCGTTCTACGTCAAGCAGCTCAAGGAACTCGCCTACGCTGACGTCGACTTCGACGATCTCAGCGACCACATGCTGACCCACTACGAACGCCTCACCGAAGAGGTCCTCGCGGCGGCGCCGGGGCTGACCGGCGCCGTCAGCGCCGGCTATGTCGACCGGCTGAGGACGAGCCTGCCCCAGACGGCGGCCGCCTGCCGCAAGGGCCACTTCAGGTGGGGGATCTTCCACGGCCGCCGTGGCTGACGGCGGCTGACGCCCGCCGTGGCGGCGGCCGGGCCCGTGGGCGCCCCGGCCGCCGCCCCTGGCGAAGGGTCAGGAGCCGTGCCGGTCAGAGCACTCCGATGTCGTAGAAGAACTGGTAGCGCGTCGGGTCGTCCGGCAGGAACCAGTGGAAGCCTTCTTCCAGGAAGACGGCGACGAGGTTGACGGCGATGATCAGCCCGACGAATCCGAGGACGACGCGGGCGATCGCGCGCTGCGGCGAGGGGGCGATCGTACGGTCCGCGGTGACGTGGGCGAGCGCCATGACGAGGCCAACCGCGACCACCGAGGCCTGGAACAGGATCCACGCCCAGACGTACATGTGCAGGCCGAGGACCGGCGCACCGTAGCCCTTGTCGCCCGGCAGGATGTGCAGCATGGTCTGGCGCCAGGCCGTGAACGAGCCGCCGATCACCGCGACCAGGGCGAGGCCCCAGCCCAGCATGTAGTCCCGGCCGGTGACGGTGCCCGTCATGCCGCGCCGCACGATCCAGCAGGCGCCGAGCGCGGCGAGGAGCATGAACATCCGCTGGATCATGCAGAGCGGGCAGGGGTAGTCCCAGCCGACGAACTGCACGCCGAGGCCCGCGCAGACGATGCCGGTCCAGCCGACGGCGAAGAAGCAGGCGAACCAGAACTGGACCTGTCCGAGCACCGCGGGCAGGCGGTCCGTGGCAGCGGTGGGAGTCGTGGTGTGGGCCATGTCAGTAGCTCAGCCCCAGCCCGAGCCCGCTGGTGACGTGGTGGTTGAGGAGCACGGCGACCAGGAGGATCACGAGCGCCCAGGCGCCGAGCACCATGCCTCTGGACCGGTCCTGCCAGATCGCCACGAGCGTGGCCAGCAGGCCCGCGAAGATGATGGTGTCCATGACCGCGGTCCGTACTGACGGCCCGTCACCGCCACCAAGGCGCCGCGCATGCGGTCCCCGGCCGGTACCTCCGCATGGCGCAAGCGAGGCTCGGTGCCGCGACCTCAGGACCGGGCGCGGGCCGGGCTGGGCTGGGCTGGGAAGATCGTCAGTACGACGTCCCCATCGCGGCCCGCACCTCGTCCAGGGTCGCGTCGGCGATCGTGCAGGCCTTCTCGTTCCCGGCCTGGAGCACCTTGCGGATGTGGGCGCGGTCCTCGGCGAGTTCGGCCCTTCGGGCGCGCAGCGGCGCGAGGTGGTCGTTGACCGCTTCCGTCACGGTGCGCTTGAGGGCTGCCGCTCCCCCGTCGCCGATCTCGGCGGCCACCTGGCGCGGGTCGCGCCCCTGGCACAGCGCGGCCAGCAGGACCAGGCTCGATACTTCCGGGCGCCCTTCCGGGTCGTAGGTGACGTGGCGTTCGGCGTCCGTCTTGGCGCCCTTGATCAGGCGGGCGGTCTCGTCTGCGGTGGCCGCCAGGGTGATGGCGTTGCCCCGCGACTTGCTCATCTTGGTGCCGTCGGTGCCCAGGAGCAGCGGCGCCGACGACAGCAGCGCGTCCGGCTGGGGGAAGACGGGTCCGTAGCGGTCGTTGAAACGGCGCGCGACGGTGCGTGTGACCTCCAGGTGCGGCAACTGGTCCTGTCCGACCGGCACCAGGCCGGCCTTGCAGAACAGGATGTCGGCGGCCTGGTGCACCGGATACGTGAACATCAGTCCGGACACGGCGGCCTGCCGCGAGTGCGCGATCTCGTCCTTCACCGTGGGGTTGCGGCGCAGCTCGGCGACGGAGACCAGGGACAGGAACGGCAGCAGCAGCTGGTTCAGGGCCGGTACCGCGCTGTGCGCGAAGACGGTCGTGCGCTCGGGGTCGATCCCGGCCGCCAGGTAGTCGAGGACGAGGTCCTCGACGCGTTCCGTCAGGTGTTCGGCGATGTCCCGGTCGGTGAGGACCTGGTAGTCGGCGATCAGGACCAGGGTGTCCACGCCCCGGTCCTGGAGTTCCACGCGGCCGCGCAGGGTGCCGAAGTAGTGCCCCAGGTGCAGGCGTCCCGTCGGCCGGTCCCCGGTCAGGACCCGGAAGCGGGCGGGGTCGGCCGCGATCTCCTTCTCCAGTTCGGCGCCTCGGCGCAGGGCCGCCGCCACGTCGGCCTTGCTGACCGCGGGAGCGTCCCCCGATCCCGATCCCGATCCCGTTCCCGATCCCGCGTCCGCGTGGGGTCGGGGCCTGTCGTCGTGGGGTCGGGGCTCGCCGTCCGCCAAGTCGCCTGCCATGGGTCTCTCCCGCCTCGCGCTCACCGTTCGGCGCCACAGTAACCGGCATATACACGGCATAACGGTCGCGGGGGCGTGACCCGACCGCCGCCGCCCCGACATCAGCCGCTCGGCCGACGCAGCGCGCCCGAACCCGGTCGCCGTCCTACGGTGAGGGCCATGCCCCCCACCACGCGCACCACCGGCAAGCGCTACCCCGAGCGGCTCTCCTACGACCGCGAGGCCGCCTACGCCGTCCTCGACCAGGCACTTGTCGCCCATGTCGGCCTCGCCACCGACGAGGGCCCCGTGGTGCTCCCGACCCTGCACGTACGCGACGGGGACCGGCTGCTGCTGCACGGCTCGGCGTACGGCCGGTTCATGACCGAGGCCGCGTCCGGGGTCGAGGTGTGCGTGACGGTGACCCTGTTCGACGGTCTGATCCTCGGCCGTGCGGCCTCGCACCACTCCGGCGCGTACCGCTCCGTCATGGTCTTCGGCCGGGCCACCGGCATCGAGGACCACGAGGAACGGGCCGAACTGCTCGGGCAGATCGTGGAGGGCATCGTTCCCGGCCGCCTGTCCGGCGCGCGTGCGGCCCGCCGTCCCAGTACGGACGAGGCCGCCTACACGGCCGTACTCGCCCTGCCCATCGAGGAGTTCTCCCTCAAGACCCGCAGCGGCTTCGCCAGGGACGAACCCAAGGACGACGGCGTCGAGGCGTGGGCCGGGACGATCCCCTTCAACGTCACCCCGGGCACCCCCGTCCCCGACGCCCTCACCGGCGCCCGCTTCCCGGCGCCCGACACGTCGGCCTTGCGGGGCATCCAGCACAACGGCTGACCCGCCTGGACCACCGCAAGGCCCCAAGAGCCACGCGCCCCGGCTAGGCCACGGGTCCGCCCTGCTCGACGATGACAAGCGTGCCCGTACTGCCGGGGCGCACGGCGTGTGCGACCCCCGCCTCCACCACGTACATCTCTCCCGCGCGCACGTCGACCTCGGCGCCGTCCGCGATCAGTCGCAGCGTCCCGTCCACGACGAACAGCGCTTCCGCGGTGTCGTGCGCTTCCAGGGGCAGGGTGCGGCCGTCCATCCGCAGGACCTTCACCTCGGCGCGGCCGACCCGGCCGAGCACCGACGAGCTCCAGGCGTCGCCGATGCGTGCGGCCCGGTCAGGTACGTCGATGGGGTTCATGGCATGGCCTCCTGCTCGTGATCAAGGAATGGGACGACCGTACGGCGGGGCGGCACGCCACTGGTCGACCGTTCGGTAAAACCTCACCCGGCGTAGCGGGAAACGCATGGACTTCTGAGGTTCCTGGGACCTCGGCAGCAGCCCTCCACCACAATCGGAGGTCCGGTCCGATGCACCAACTGCCGTACGAGAGAGGCAGAGATGTCCGAGGAGTACGACTACATCGTGGTGGGCGCCGGGTCGGCCGGCTGTGTGCTGGCGGCCAGGCTGTCCGAGGACGGACGGAGTTCGGTCCTCCTGATCGAGGCGGGCGGGGAGGACGGCCGGGCGGAGATCGGCATCCCGATGGCCTGGCCCACGCTCCAGGGCACCGAGGTCGACCACGGCTACACCACGGTCCCGCAGACCGGCGCCGACGGGGCGGCGAGGGCCTTCCCCAGGGGGCGGACGCTGGGCGGATCGGGCGCCATCAACGGGCTCATCCATCTGCGCGGCCACCGCGCCGACTTCGACCGCTGGGAGGAGCGGGGCTGCACGGGGTGGGGGTTCGAGGGCGTGCTGCCGTACTTCCAGCGGATGGAGAGCGTCGAGGGCGAGGACCCGAAGTTCCGCGGAACGGAGGGACCTTTGCGACCCGCGACCGCCCGGGAGAGCGGCCATCCGTTGTCCCAGGCGTTCCTCGACGCGGCGGCCGCGGTCGGGCACGCGCTCACCGACGACTTCAACGGCCGCGATCAAGAGGGCGCGGGCTGGCACGACTTGAACATCGTCGACGGCGCCCGGCAGAGCACCGCGCACGCCTATCTGCACCCGGTCAGGGACAGCAGGCCCCACCTCACCGTGGCGACCGCGTCGCGTGCGCTGCGGCTGCTCGTCGATGACGACAGCCGGTGCACGGGCGTGGAGTTGGAGCAGGACGGCGCCGTACGCACGATCCGCGCGGCGGCCGAGGTGATCGTCAGCTGCGGGGCCGTCGACTCGCCCCGGCTGCTGCTGCTCTCCGGCATCGGCCCCACCGACGAGCTGCGGCGCCATGGCATACGGGTACGGCACGAACTGCCCGGCGTCGGACGCAATCTGCACGACCACCCGCTGTGCCCCGTGGTCTTCGCCGCCGACCGTCCCCTGCCGCCCGCGCAGACCAGCCTCGCCGAGACGTCCCTGCTGTGGCGCGCCGAAGCCGCCGCGCAGAGCCCCGATCTACAACTCCTCTGCATCCACGTCCCGTACCACCCGCCGACGATGCCGCCGCCGGACAACGGATTCACGCTCGCGGTGGCCACCGTCCCCGAGAGCCGGGGCTCGGTGCGGCTGAGCGGGCCGCACCCCGACGACCCGGCGCTGATCGACCCCGGCTACCTGGGCGAGGAAGCCGACATGCGCCGCCTGCTCCAGGGCATCGCGATGGCCAGGGAACTCACGGCGACGCCTCCCTTCGCCCCGTGGGGCGCACACGAGGTGCTGCCCGGCGCCGACGTCACCGACGAGGCCGCGCTGCGCGCCTACGTCGCCGCGGCCGTCGGCCCGTACTTCCACGCCGTCGGCACCTGCGCCATGGGCACGGGCCCCGATGCGGTGGTCGCACCCGACCTGACCGTGCACGGGGTCCAGGGCCTGCGGGTGGTGGACGCGTCGGTGATGCCGACGATCGTCTCGGTCAACACGAACGCCGCCACCGTCATGATCGCGGAGAAGGCCGTGGACCTGATCCGCTCGGCGCGCGGGGGCTCGTAGGTCTATCTTCCTCTATGCCGGTGGCCAGGCCGGAGGAGGCGGGGTCGAGCGCCCCGTCGCGCGGCGTACGACCTCGCCGGTCAGCGCGCCGATCACGAAGCCGCGGGAGCCGTACGCGGTGCCCCGCTCATTCACGCGGTCGTGGTCCAGGGCCGCGTCGGGAGCGTCGGGAGCCTGCCGTGGTCCAGGGCGAAGCGGGGCAGGGAGACGTCGAAGGCCGCCGCTATCGCGTCCAGCGCGGCTCTCTCGTCCGTGCGGTCGACGGTGGGGCCCAACGGGTCCGGGAACAGGCGGTCGGGGTCGAGCGCGTCGGGGATTGTGCCTGTGCGGTGGCGCTCGGCCTCGTGGACCGTGAAGGCGTACCGCCGCGCACCGCCCTCGGCGCAGGCGAAGTGGAACAGGCCAGGTGCCCACCGCACGGTCAGGGCGCGGGTGCCGCGCGACAGCTCCGCGCCGGGGTTCGCCGGCGGGGCCGCCACGTCGAAGCGTGGCCGGTGTGTCGAGTCGAAGGCGAAGCTCCAGCCGTCGCAGGCGCCGATGCGGGCCGTGGGGCCGTAGCGCTTCTGCTGGCCGGCGAACTGAAGGCTCCAGAGCTCGCTCTCGCCCGCCGGGGGCTCCAGCGGCCCCGTGCCGAACCGCTCCGCCAGTTCTTCGGGCCGTACGCCTTCCACGAGGACGAACCGGTAGGCGTTCCTGCGCGCCTCTCCCTTGGGGTCCCGGTGGGCCAGCCACCCGAGTCCGTCCCGTGCCGCCTCCTCCTCGATGACGCTGGCGGCCATGAGCGTGGACGCCGACTTGACCTGGCCGGCCCGGGGCGTCATCAGCAGCTGTCGGCCACGTTCCGGCGTGACCAGCGGACCGAGCAGCGGATCCCCGAGCAGCCCGAACGGCGCCACGTGGTCCTCCTCGTACGGCTCCCACCGCGGCACCGCCGCCATCAGCACCCGCCAGGCGCCGTCCGTGTCGCCCCAACGGGCCAGCTCCCTGGCCTCCTTGACCGCGTCGCCGAAGGGGCCGGGCGCGGCGTACGCGTAGGTGCGCTCTCTGATCTGTTCCAGGACGGTCCTGGCGCGTTCACGGTCCTTCGCGTAGTCCTCGTTGGTCGGGCCGAGCACGGAGGAGTCGTCCCAGCTGCGATGGCGCAGGTGGTCGCGCACCTTCAGGGGCAGGACCTCGCCCGCGTACAAGGGATCGTCCATGCGCGGGTCCACCGGGACCCAGCCGCCGCCTTCGAGCAGGGCCCGCAGCTGCGCCGACAGCAGACCCGCACGCGGCCTGCCGAGCTCCCCCGCCTCACCGAGGACGGCGAGCGCCTGGTCCAATTCGCCGCCGAGGCAGGCGATCCTGGCCTCCTCCACCTTGGCGTCCAGGTCACGCGTCACCGCGTTCTCGAAGCCTTCGTGACCGCCGCCCAGGCTGTAGAACTGCTTGTACATGTCCTCCATGAAGGCGCGGAACGATGCGTACCGGTCTGGCGGTTCGCCGCTCCAGCCGTGGTAGACGTACACCGCCCACTCCCCGTCCGCGTCCACGTCGCCCGGGTCGAGGAGCACATCCGTCATGTCCGAATCGACCGACAGCTGCACCGCCCTGCGCCACATGCCGGCCCGGCGCACCTCCTCCTCGGTCGGCTCCGCGCCCAGGGCGGCTTCGTAGGACCGCCCGAAGTCGTACGGATCTCCGTACCGCCCGATGTCGCCCGCTCCTGCCAACAGGTAGACGAAGCCGCCCGCGTGGCGCCAGCCGTCCGATGTCTGGAGGAAGGAGCGCAGGGACGGCGGCAACGGCTCCGGCGTCCCCTCTTGCCCGAGCCGTTCCTCCAGAGCCGCGATGTCTGCCGGATCGGCCGGGGCGAAGCCCAGCCAGCGGTCGCGGACCATGTCCTCGTCGAGTTCGTCGAACTCCTCGGGATCCTCCGCGGCCAGCGCTTCCAGCCACTCCTCGCTCCACCGCTTCAGGAGCGGCCCCCACTCGAAGATCGTCATGGCGCCATCGTGACATCCGGCACTGACATTCGATCGCGACCCCGACGGAGGCTCTTGCTGCGATCCTTGCGGAATCGCTTACGACACTGGGGAGTTGACATGAGTGAGAGCCGATTCACCGACCGCGTCGTCGTGGTCACCGGCGGCGGTTCCGGCATCGGAGCGGCGACCGTGGACCGGTTCGGGCGGGAAGGGGCGACGGTGATCTCCGTCGGGCGCTCCGAGGACAAACTGAAGCGGGCCGCCGCCGAAGCGGCCGCCGGGTCGACCGTCGTGCCGCGCGTCACCGACGTCTCCGACGAGGCCGCGGTCAACGCGCTGATCGCCTCGGTCGTCGAGGATTTCGGCCGCCTCGACGTGCTGGTCAACAATGCCGCCATCGCGGTTCCCGGCACCGTCGAGCAGCTCGACACGGCGTCCTGGCGCCAGGTCTTCGACGCCGATGTCGACGGTGTCTTCTTCGCCTCGCGCGCCGCTCTCCCCCATCTGCGCCGGGTCGGCGGCTGCATAGTCAACGTCGGCTCGGTGTCCGGGCTCGGCGCGGACTGGGGCATGGCCGCCTACAACAGCGCCAAGGGTGCCGTGGTCAATCTGACCAATGCCATGGCCCTCGACCATGCCCGCGACGGCGTACGGGTCAACGCCGTGCACCCGAGCCTGACGCGCACCTCGGTGGCCTCTTTCGTCACCGACAACGCGGAGATGCTCGGCGCGTTCGAGGAGCGGATCGCCATGGGGCGCGCCGCCGAACCGTCCGAGGTCGCGTCCGTCATCGCCTTCTTGGCCAGCGAGGACGCGAGTTTCGTCAACGGCGCCCACATTCCGGTGGACGGCGGCCTGCGCGCGTCCAGCGGTCAGCCGCGCATGTTCTGACCCGAGGCCGGGCGGCGGCGCGGGTCAGCCGAGCCAGCGGCCGTCGCGCATGAGGTCGCGCCCGCGCAGTTCGTCCGCCTCCCGCCAGGCCTGGACGCGTCGCGGCGTGATCCTGAAGTACTGGTAGGGCTCGTCGAGTTCACGAGGGTCGAATCCGGTCCTGCTCGCGAACTCGTCGCCCGTCCCGTCGCCGAGTGCGGCGATGTCCACCGGCTCCGCGACGCCGTCGACGATGACGACGTCGCGGGTCGGCCCGAGGCTGAGCCGCACCCGGCCGTCCGCGAGGAGATTGCGGCCGGTGACGGAGGCGCGCGGCGTCGAGACGAGAAGCGCGGTGCCGTCCCAGAGGTACGAGAGCGGGACGAGGTGGGCACCGCCCGGGGAGCCCGTCGTCGCGACCCAGAGGTCGATGTCGCTCTCCAGTCGCGCGCGGGTGTCCCGCAGCCGTTCGTCGAGGCCGCGTGGCGCTGCGTCCGTCATGGTGCTGTTTCCTCCGGTCGGTCGGTGATGGAGAACTGGAGCGGGAGCGAGTTCGGGTCAGGACGAGGGCGTCAGCGGCAGCGACGCCGCGCTCTGCCAGGAGAATCCGTCCGGGTCGGTGAAGGCGCCGGTGTCGCCGTCGATCGCGAAGCGGGGCGATCCCGTGCCGTCGGGTGCGACCCCGACGTCCTTGGCCAGGGCGCGGCGCCGGTACAGCGCCAGCTTCACGGGTCCGGTCCCGGCGTCGAACTCCGCGTACGTACGCCCGTAGCTCTTCGCCACGGTGAGGCCGCGCCCGACGTAGAACCGCTTGCTCGCGGCCACGTCCGCCACGCCGAGCAGGAGCACGAACTCGTCGATCCGCCGGGTGGCGGGTCCGGTGTTCTTCTTCGCCGACGTCGCGACCTTCCAGACGGCTCCGTCCGGGGCCCGCACCACACCGCCGTAGCCCCAGAGCGACTTCGACGCGGGCTTCAGGGTCGTGGCACCGGCGGTCAGGGCGCTGTCGATGAGGCTGTCGACCGTGGACGGCTGGGACACCGTGAGCGCCAGCATGAACCCGCGGAAGCCGCTCGTGGGGTCCTGCGAGGCCCGCGTGCGGATCCGTGAGTCCAGGCCGAAGGCCTCGGCGTGGAAGCGGTCGGCGGCCGTGCGGTCGGCCACGTCAAGGGTGATGGATGCGATGGTTGCCATGTCCCTCACGCTAGGCGCGGGCCCCTGAGGGGTGCTTCTCCATTCCTGACCGATGGGGTTCGGCCGCGGCGGCCGTCACGCGCTGCCGGTAGTCGCCGGGCGGCACGCCGACCAACTCGGTGAAGCAGGCGCTGAACGTGTCGAGGGACGGGGCGCCGACGGCGGCGCAGACCTCGGTCACGCTCAGCTCTCCCCGGCGCAGCAGCTCCGTCGCGTGTTCGATGCGGCGCGTCATCAGATACGTGTGCGGCGCCAGGCCGTACGCCAGCCGGAACTGACGGCCCAGGTGCCCGGCGGGCAGGCCGGCCGCACGGGCGAGCGCCCCGATGTCCAGCGGCCGCCGGTACTCACGGTCGATCCGGTCCCGCACGCGGCGCAGCCGCGCGAGATCGCCGAGGTGCTGCGCCTCGACGCGTGCGCGTCCCCACGAGGGTTGACACATGGAAGAGCCCCTTCCCCCTGCCGTCGGTCGGACGGCTCCGTACCGTCGCTCGGACGGCTCAGCTCACTTCCTGGATGCGGACCATGTTGCCCGCCGGGTCGCGGAGGGCACAGTCGCGGATGCCGTACGGCTGGTCGGTGGGCTCCTGGACGACCTCGGTGTCGCCCGCCCTGACCTTCTGGAAGACGCCGTCGAGGTCGTGGGTGGCCAGCAGGATCCAGCCGTAGGTGCCCTTGGCCATCATCTCGGCGATGGTGCGGCGCTCGTCCTCGGTGATGCCCGGGTCGGCGGCCGGTGGCGCGAGGAGGATGGACGTGCCGGGCTGCCCGGCGGGGCCGACCGTGATCCAGCGCATCCTGCCCTGGCCGACGTCGCTGCGGACCTCGAAGCCGAGTACGTCCCGGTAGAACGCCAGGGAGGCGTCCGGGTCGTCGTGCGGCAGGGCGGTCGTGTGAATGGTGATGTCCATGCCGATGATGCTAGAGCCTGTCCGATGGGTCGGCGTGGAGCAAGGAGCGGCGTCTGGTGCGTGCGATCGCAAGGCGCCGGGATGTTCTCGTAGCGGAGCTACTAGGACATTTCGGCAACGCGGCGAGCGTGCGTGCCAGACGCCGCGACGCCGCGCCGCCGCGCCGACCCATCGGACAAGCCCTAGACGCGGCCCCCTGCCGCGGCTTCTCGAATCGGGCGGGATCAGGAAGTAGGGAGATCGGCGGGCCGGCTCGCCCGTAACGGGTCCCGCGAAGCCCTCGTGGATCCGGTGCTCGCAGATTGGCGGGATAGTGCTCCGACGTTTTCCGTCGAGGCCGTTGACCGTGTCCCGTCATGGCGCAACTCTTATGCACGTCACTGAATCCAGGACACGGATCTGAACGACGCAGGAAGTCCACCGCGCTTCTCCCCCGTGCCCGGATTCCGTCACGCGACGCCTGACCCCCTCGCCCCCACGAAGGCAGGTATCAGCTCATGCACCTCTGGAAAGCGCGGAGGACATCCGCGCTGTTCACGACCGGCGCACTGGTCGGCACCCTGCTGTACGGTGCCGCGGCCGGGAACCCGCCCGCGGGCCGCGCCCCTGACGTGTGGACCGAGCCCGTGTCCGCATCTCTGAACAACAGCGCCACGGACTGGTCCACCGCCATGGCCGATTCGACCCTCGCCCGCCACACACCCACCAGCATCGGCGGCTGGTCGTACCCGGTCGGGCTCTACCTCTACGGCCAGTACCTCACCTATCAACGCACGCACGAAAAGCGGTACTTGACGTTCATCAAGGAGTACGTGGACCGCTTCGTCGGCGCTGACGGGTCCATCGGGCAGAGCTTCAACAACCTGGACAGCATGCAGGCGGGCCGGCTCCTGACGATCCTGCACCACGAGACCGGGCAGGACCGCTACCGGATCGCGGCCCGCAAGATCCGCGACCGTCTGAAGACCTATCCCCGCACGGCCGACGGCGGATTCTGGCACGCCACGTCGGCCTCCCGCGCCCGTCAACTGTGGGCCGACGGCGTCTACATGGTCAATCCGTTCCTCGTCGAGTACGGCGAGGAGTTCGGCGACACCACGTACACGCAGGACGAGGCCGCCGGGCAACTGGACGTCTACGGAACCCATTTGCAGGTTCCCGGCGGGCTCCTGCGGCACGCCTACGACGAGTCGCGGGCGTCGAGCTGGGCCGACAAGGACACCGGGCGGGCGCCCGAGTCCTGGTGCCGGGCCGTCGGCTGGTACTCGATGGCGCTGGTGAACGTGCTCGACGCGATCCCGGCCGACCACCCACGGCGGGCCCGGCTGCGGACCGTCCTGACGCGCCTCGCCGCCGCCCTGGAGCGGTATCAGGACCCGGCCACCGGGCGCTGGTTCCAGGTGATCGACAAGGGGACGCGCCCCGGCAACTGGACCGAGACGTCCTGCTCCAGCATGTTCACCTACGCCCTCTCACGCGGCGCCCAACAGGGCTACGTCGACGCCCATTACGCGGACGTGGCCCGGCGGGGATACGCGGGTGTGCTCGACCGCATCTCGCTCGGCGACGACGGGCGCACGAACCTCGCGGAGATCTCCGTCGGGACCAACGTCGGGGACTACGCGTACTACACCGGCCGCGAACGAGCGACCAACGACTTCCACGGCCTCGGCGCCTTTCTGATCATGAACGAGCAGCTCAGGGCCACCAACTCGGCGGAAGGCAGGGGCAGATGAACACGTCCAGGAGGACCGTGCTGGGAGCCGCGCTCGGCGGTGCGGCCGCCGCGGCGCTGCCGGGGAGCGCGCTCGCCGCGTCGGCGGGTGCGGCCGCGCCCGCCGCGAGCTGGCAGTTGCGCTGGTCCCCGACGGCGGGCGGCGACGGGATGCGGGCCTGGGAGACGGTCGAGGACGACCGGGCCGACTCGCACACCGCGGGGCAGCCGCACATCCGCACCGAGGGCGCCAACTGGCGCTTCAACATGCACATGGTGGACCGGGACACCTCGACCGACCGGCAGCGCCAGGAGGTCACGGGCTGCCGCAAGGGCGACTCGTATCTGCGCTGGCTGCCGGGCCAGACGTGGCGGCTGACGTACAAGATGTTCCTGCCGAGCTCCTTGAAGGCCACCACCTCCTTCACGCACATCATGCAGATGAAGCAGCCGGGTCAGGGCAGCTCGCCGATCGTGGTGCAGTCGCTGCGGCGGGTCGACGGCGTGCAGACCATCGAGTTGCAGCTGTTCACCTCGGGCCTGGTCATCGGGCGTACCGCGCTGGCGCCGCTGCACGACGCCTGGACGGACGTCGACTTCCAGATGAAGATCGGCAACGGCTCGTCGGGGTCGATCCGCTGGATCCTCAAGAGCGGCGGCACGACGCTCGTCGACACGTCGCGGACCGGCATCGACACCTTCCTCGCGGACCGGGTGCGGCCCAAGTGGGGCATCTACCGTTCCCTGGGCGACAGTTCGGGCTCCCTCCAGGACTGCCACATGCTCCTGACCGATCCGCGCGCCTACCAACTCGCCTGATGCGCGCCCAGCGACGCCGCCCACCGGCGGTTCTGACGACCGTGCTCGCGCTACTGCTCGGCGCCCTCGCGCTGCCGGCACCCGCGGGGGCCGACGTGGTCCACCCGCGCCAGGACTTCCTGCGCGCCTCCACCGCGGGGCTCTTCCTGCACTGGGGGCTGCGCACCGCGCCGTCCCACACCAGTTGCGAGGCGTGGGAGCGGGACGTCACCGAGGGCGGATGGAGCGCCGACCACTGGGTGCGCGAGGCGCAGAAGCTGCACGCGCAGTACCTCGTGCTCGCCACGTTCCACAGCAGGCTCGGCTACGCGAGGCCATGGCCCTCCAGGATCCCCGGCAGTTGCGCGACGAAGCGCGACTTCCTCGGCGAACTGATCGCGGCCGCCGGGGCCAAGGGCCTCAAGACGATCCTCTACATGACCGACGACCCGAAGTGGCACGACGAGGGCGGCCACGAGTGGCTGGACTCCGCGGCCTACTCCGCCCACAAGGGCCGCGAGGTCGACCTGAGCACGCGCGAAGGATTCGGGGAGTTCTCGTACGACCAGTTCTTCGAGGTCATGGACCGCTATCCGGACCTCGGAGGTTTCTGGATCGACAACGACAACGCGTACTGGGAGCAGCACGACCTCTACCGGAAGATCTACGAGGAGCGACCCGACTACACGCTGAGCAACAACAACGAGGACACCCCGATCATGGACATGGTCAGCAACGAACAGAAGACCGGCATGTCCCCGCCCTACGACTACCCGCAGGCCGTGTACACCGCCGCGCCCCGGCTCGTGGAGGCGGACTTCAAGCTGCCCTCCACCGGCTCCTGGTGGTACACGGGTTCCGATCCGGAGGTGGACCGCAAGCTCACGCTCGGGCGGCTCGTCACCAACGCGGGCTCGTCGGTGAAGGCGCTCATGGCCGAGACGGCGATACTGAACGGCAGATTCCCGTCCCGACAGCAGGAGTTCAACGACTTCGCCGCCGGCTATCTGGACCGCATCGGCGAGTCCTTGTACGGCGTCGAGGGCGGCGGCTATCTGCACGGCGGCCTGAAGCCCGGCTTCTGGAACGACGGCGCGCACGGCGTGACGACCATCGCCAGGAACGACCCCGACCGCCACTATCTGCACGTCCTCACCCCACCGTCCACCACCACCATGAAGGTGCGTGACAACGGCTACCGGGTCGCTTCGGTCACCAACCTCCGTACGGGGAAAGCCATTTCGTACCGTCAGTCCGGCGGCACCCTGACCCTGACGGGCCTGCGTGACTGGGATCCGTACGACACCGTCCTCAAGGTCACCACCGCGGGCCGTCAGGGCATCATTCCCGCCACCTCGTACACGATGAGCGCGAGCGCGTCGGCGAGCGGTCACGGCGCGGCGGCAGCGGCGGACGGCGACTACGCCACCTACTGGGACAGCGACCGGAAGACCCCGGTGTCCCTGAGCTTCGGCCTCGGCACGGCAAGGCGCGTGCGGTACATCGGGATCAACCAGCGCGAGGATTCGGTGAGTTACGCACGATCCGACACCGAACAGTCGGCCCGCATCCGGGGCTACCGCGTCTACGTCAGCGCGGACGGCACCCACTGGGGCGACCCGGTGAAAACCGGCACCCTGCCGAGCCACCGCGGGGTGGCGATGATCGACATCCCGGCGACGACGGCACGCCACGTACGACTGGAGGTGCTCGACACCCATGCGGCCGCGACGGACCCGGACCGGTACGAGCGGCTCAGGGTGGACGAGGCGTGGCTCGGCGGGGCGTACGCGAACGGCGCGCGGGCGGACGTGCCGCACGCGGGCCGGGGGTCGCGTTAGGCGCCCGGCTCAGCGCAGCACCGCCGCCAGCAGGTCCGTGCCCAGCGACGTGACGTCCGGCAGGCTGAGGGTGTGCCGGACGTAGCGGCCCGGTTGCCGGGGTGCGAGCAGGCCCGCGCGGCGCAGGACGGACAGGTGGCGGGAGACCTCCGGCAGGGAGAGCTGCCACACGTGGGCGAGTTCGCCGGTGGTGTGCGGGCCGCGGGCCAGGGTGCGCAGCAGCCGCAGCCGTACGGGATGGGCGAGCGCCTCGAGCCGCAGCGTGACCGTCTCCAGGGACACCGGCTCCGCGGGGCCCGGCTCGGCCACCGGGTACTGGATCACCGGGTGCCAGCCGGGTGCGTGGACGGCCAGCAGGTGCGGTCGGCCGAAGACGCTGGGGATGAAGGTGCCCGCGCCGGCGCGGGCGGCGGTCGCCTTGTCCTGGAGCTTGTCCACGACGATGCAGTCGCCGTCCGGTGCCAGCGTGATCGCGCTGGAGACGGCCGTCAGCGCCGCTGCGACGCCCTGCCGCTTCAGCAGGTCGTTCTTGAGGCGCAGATCGGTGGCAAGCTCCACGGCGACGTCCGCCCAGGCGGCGTCGAAGAAGGCGTCGGCGCACTGTTCGAGGGTGCGGCGGACCCGGGTCCGTACGGCGGCCGGGTCCGCGAGCAGCCGTTCCGCGAAGGCCTCCTGCCGTGCGCCGCGGGCCTGCGCCAGATCGAGGGCGCGCTCGCGCGCGGCCGCGTCGGTGAGCGGCGACCCGGCGGTGAAGGGTCCCCGGTCACCGCCGCAGGTGGTGACGAGGGCCGCGGTCACATAGGCCTCGTCGTCGATCCGGTCCACGTCGTCGAGCTCTTCGGCGAGGGTCGGCCGGGGCCGGGCGGGGATCAGGAAGTCGGCCTGCGAGGAGCGCCAGAGGAACTCCGACTCGCGCAGCCGCTCGGCCAGGTCGTCGCCCAGTCCGGCCCAGACCTCGCCCGCCCAGTCGGCGTGCCGCGGATGGTGTCCGGGCTCGGCGAGCACGTGCAGCATCGCGGTCAGTTCGGCCAGCGGCGAAGCGGCGAACCGCAGCCGCTCCGACAACAGCCCGCCGATGTCGATCCTCAACGTCATCCGCTCATCATCACCGACGGCGTTGACGACTCCGCACCTCGGTTGACGGAGACCGTCAACCGAGGCGGCGATACCGGCTGCCGACCACACCGTGGTCGCCATGGCAACCACCACCAAGATCCGGCCCAACGCCCTGGTCCGCGCCTCCGGAGGCCCCCGCTACGCCGTCGCCCTGGCCGTGGACGCACTGGGCACCGGCCTGCTGCGGCCCTTCCTGCTGCTCTACGGAGTGACGGTCCTGAAGCTGTCCGCACCGGCCACCGGCATCGCCATGACGGCCGGCATCGTCGCGGGTCTGGTCTGCATGCCGGCGGTGGGGTGGTGGCTCGACCGGGGCGCGCGCAGCACGGTCGTGGCGGCGTCGATGCTGGTGCGCGTCCTCGGCGTGGCGCTGCTCCTCGCCACGCCGACGGGGAGCGCCTGGCTGTTCGGGACGGCGGCGCTGTTCCTCGGCATCGGCAACCAGGCGTGGCCCGCCGCCCACGCGGCGCTGGTGTCGACGGTCGCCCACGGCCGGGAGCGCGACGCCGCGCTCGCGGGCGGCCGCGCCCTGCGCAACGCGGGTCTCGGCGTCGGCGCGCTCATCGCGACCGCGGCCCTCGCCGGTGGCTCCGCCGCGTTGCAGGCGCTGGCCGCCGTCACCGGGCTCGCCTATCTCGCCGCGGCGGCGCTCGCCTGGTCGGTACACCTGTACGCGGATCCGGCGGTGCCCCCGGCATCGCACGCCCAGGGCGGTGGCGAGGGGCCCGCGCCCCGGATGCGCGCGCTGCTCGCCGCCAACGTGGTCTACGTCTTCTGCCTCAACGTCCCCGAGATCGCGCTCCCGCTGATCCTGGTGACACAGCTGGACGCGTCCCCGGTGTGGTCGGCGGCCGTCTTCGTGGCGAACACGGTGCTGGTGGTCACCCTCCAGGTCCCGGTGACCGTCGCGCTGTCCCGCTATCCGCGCCGGACCGTGCTCGCGCTGGCAGGACTGCTACTCACCGCGTCCTACCTGGGGTTCCTCGCGGCCACCTCGCTGGGCCACGGCTGGGGCGCGCCCGCCGTCGCCGCGGTGTCGGTCCTGTGCACCATCGGCGAGATCGTCTACGCGGGCAGCGCCACCGCGCTGGTCACCCATCTCGCCCCGCCACACGCCCTGGGACGCACCCTGGCCCGCTTCGAACTCTCCACCGGCTTCGGTCTCGCCGTCTCCCCCGCGGCCATCACCGCTCTCGCACCGCACGGGCCGACCGCCCTCTGGGGCAGCCTCGCCGCCGCGACGCTCCTGTCTGCCGCGGTCGTCGCCAACTGAGGTGTATCCACGGCTGGTTGGAGGCGCGGTACGTGAGGGGCAGCCATCAGGTCCGGCGGACCGCGTACCCCAGATACGTGACCACCGGACTGCCCTCCGGTTCGAGCACCATGTCGACCAGAGCGGGCAGTTGCCCGTCGCTCACCGTGCCGCGCCTGCGCCCGCGCGTCGCACGCACCAGAGCGCGTACGTCGCGCGGCTTGAACGCCGAGACATCGCGCGGGGAGAGACCGGCCCGGCGCAGGGCCGCCGCGACCTCCGCGGGCCGGCGCAGCCGACGGGCGGCGTAGCGGCCGCGGGGCATGATCCGCGTCCCAGGGAACATCTGGAAGGCGCCCAGGTAGATGAGGCGCGATACGGAGGTGCGGTTCACCGTGTCGTAGACGAAGACACCGCCGGGGCGCAGCACCCGTGCCGCCTCCGCGAGGACCGCGCCGGGCCGTTCGGTGATCTCCAGGGTGTCGGCGCAGTACACGAGATCGAAGGAGCGTTCCGGCAGGGCCAGTTGCTCCGCGGGGGTCGTCAGATACGTCAGTCCGAGCCCGTCGTCCGCGTCCCGGGCCAGGGCCGTGGCGGCGGGCGAGGGATCAGCGGCGACGACTTCGAAGCCGAGCCGGGCGAGCCCCCGGGCGGGCAGACCACGCCCACTGCCGACGACGAGCGCCCGGCTGCCGACCGGCGCGAGGGACAGCTCCGCGAGGACGCGGCGGAGATAGTCGAGACGTACGGACTGGAAGGTCAGCGCCCGGATGTAGCGGCCGTCGACAGTCGCGGGCCCGGTCGAGTCGACGGCGATGTGCGGGGTGGCGGGGGCGTGGGGCGCGGCGGCCATGGCGAGCTCCCTCGATCCGGGTGGGCGCGGTGCGGGGCGATTCGGTACGGGTCGGTGCGGGGCAGGTACGGGTCGGGTCGACGTGGCGCGGGCCTGGTCCGACCCGGCCGGGTTCCCTGAGGAAACCTAGCATTGGCGAGTTCCCTGAGGGAACCCGACAGCGGTACGATGCGGACGTGACCCGCACCCCCCTCTCCGGCGTCGCGTGCTCGATCGCCCGCGCGACCGATCTGTTCGGCGACGCCTGGACGACCCTGATCATGCGCGACGTCCTCGTCGGCATCCGCCGCTTCGACGAGCTCGCTGAGGATCTCGGCCTGTCCCGCAAGATCCTCGCCTCGCGCCTCACCCGGCTCGTCGAGGAGGGCGTGCTGACGCGCGAGCGTTACCAGGAGAGCCCGCCGCGCGAGGAGTACGTGGCCACGGAGAAGGGCCGCGAGCTCTACCCCGTCCTGCTCGCGCTGATGGCCTGGGGCGACAAGTGGTACGCGGAGCCCGCGGGCCCGCCCGCCCGGATCCGCCACGACGCCTGTGGACACGTCACCACACCGGTCGTGGCCTGCGAAGCCTGCCGCGAGCCGCTCACGGTGGCCGACACGACACAACTTCCGGGCCCCGGTGGGCGGGTGGGGCAGGGCACGCGGCTCCTGGGACCGTTGATCGCGGCGCGGGGCTCGACGGCGGACTGACGTCAGGGACGCGTGTGCTGAAGGGGTCCTTCGTCGCACGGGCGCCGCTCACCCTTCACCATGGGCCGGTCGCCGTCTGCCTCTCAGCCAGTGAGGAGCATGCGCAGCCGGTGCGCCACCTCGCCCGCGTCCGGGCCCGCCGCGTACACGTAGTGGTCGGGGCGCACGGCGGCCGCGGTGGCGCCGAGGCCGGTCAGCCAGCGTCGGTGGGTGCCGTCGAGATCGGCGACGACGGGGCCCCCGGCGGTGTCGCCGAAGCCGACGACCGTGACCCCGAGGTCGGTGAGCGCTGCGGCGTCCGGCAGCGGAAGTGACTCCGCAAGGACGAGCAGACGGAAGCCCCCGCCGACGATCTCGTCGAGCAGCCCCGTCGCGCGGCCGTCGCTCACCCGTCCCTGGACCGAGAGCAGGCCGCCGCCGGAGGCGAACAGACCTGGGCCGGGGTCCGGCAGCCGGATCCGTTCCGGCTCCGTGAGCGTGGCCTGACGGGCCTTCAACGCGGTGTCGCGCTCCCGGGCGAGTACCGGATCCCGCAGCGTGTGCTCACGGCCGAGCTCCACGCTCATCGCCGTCACACCCCGCACATGTGGTTCCCGCTCGCTCTGATACGTGTCGAGCACCTCGGTGTCCTGGACACCCCTGCGTACGAGAGACAGCTTGAAGGCGATGTTCAGCGCGTCGCGCACCCCCGCGCACATGCCCTGCCCCAGGAAGGGCGGCATCTGGTGTGCGGCGTCGCCCGCGAGCAGTACGCGGCCCGCCCGCCACCGCCGCGCGACCAGGGACTGGAAGGTGTAGGTGGCGGCGCGGGCGATGTCGGCGTCGTCGCGGGAAAGATGGCGCGACACCCGGGCCCACACGCGGTCCGCCGCGCGTTCCCGCTCCAAGTCGTCGCCCTCGTCGAGCATGAAGGCGAAACGCTGACGTTCCGCCGCGGTGGTGATGATGGTGGTCGGACCCTCTGGGTCGCCGATCTGGAGCATCGGCGGGAGCCCCAATTCGACTGCGGGGCGCCGGAGTTCGAGGTCGCAGACCAGCCAGGGTTCGGAGAAGCCCAGGTCGTCCTGCTCGATGCCGAGGGCGTGCCGCACGAAGCTGTTGCCGCCGTCGCAGCCGACCGCGTGGCGCGCCGTGAGGGTGGCACCGTCCGCCGTGCCGAGGGTGACCCGGTCACGGTCCTGGGTCAGGCCTGTGACCGTCGTGCCGAATCGCATGTCGACGTTCGGCAGCGCCGCGCACACCCCGTACAGCGCGTCCTCCAGGTCCGGCTGATGGAACATGTAGTGGTCGGCCCAGCCACTGGCGCCGACGTCCCGGAACACCTGACGGCTCAGGAGCTCGCCCGCTCCGTTGCGCCACTCGTACGCCTCCTGTGCGCGCAGCAGGGGCGCCAACTCGGCTGCCAGGCCGAGCCCTTGCAACGCGCGCATGACCTCGCCGTCGAGACTGGCGGCGCGGGGCAGCCCGTACAGACCCGGGTAGCGCTCACACACCACGACCGAGTGCCCGGCCCTGCCCAGCAGCGCCGCGAGCGTCATACCGACAGGACCGGCCCCGACGACGGCGACGTCGACATCTGCCTCTGCATCCGCATCCGCATCTGTTTCTAAGGCCGCGCGTCCGTCGCCCTTCACGGCACCAGCACCAGCTTCCCGGGTGCGTGTCCGGCGATTCCGACCTTGTGCGCCCGGGCCGCCTCGTACAGCGGGTAGCTGCCGTGGACGAGGACGCGCAGCTCACCCGCGCCCGCGCGCGCCGCGAGGTCCGCGCGCGCGGCGAGCCTGACCTCGGTTCCCGCGTCCTGGCCCGGTCCGTAGCCGAGCGTCTTCACGCCGACGGCGGCGCGTCGGTCGGTGCCGACGATGGAGGCGATGCGCGTGCGGTCGGCGACCAGTGCCACAGAGACGTCGAGCGCCTCGTCGGTGCCCGCGCAGTCCACGGCGGCGGTGACCCCGTCCGGGGCGGCGGCGCGTACGCGGTCGAGCAGGCCGGGACCGTAGGCGAGCGGGACCGCGCCCAGTTCGCGCAACAGGTGGTGGTTGCGCTCCGCGCCGGTGGCGAGCACCGTCGCGCCCCGTGCGGTCGCCAGCTGCACGGCCATCAGGCCCGTGCCTCCGGAACCACCGTGCACGAGCACGGTGTCACCTCGGCCGAGGCCGACGGCGTGCACGGTGTGGGCCGCGGTGGTGCCCGAGAGCATCAGCGTGCCGGCCGCTTCCCAGGACAGCGTGGCCGGTTTGCGGACCAGCGCGGTCACGGGGGCGACGACGTAGTCGGCGTAGGCGGCCGTGACGGGGTGGGCGATCACTTCGTCGCCGAGCTCCACGCCGGTCACGCCGACGCCGACCGCCGTGACCACGCCCGCGCACTCCAGGCCGAGCGCGGGCAGGGCCTCGGCGGCAACCCCTGCGGACTCCTTGTGCTCGTCGTCCACGGTGTGGAATGCACCGCTGTAGAGCTTCCAGTCGATGGGGTTGACGCCCGCGGCGCGAACACCGACGACGACTTCGCCGGCGGCCGGTCGCGGGATCCGCAGTTCGAAGATGCCGAGCACGTCGGGGGTGCCGTACGCGGTCGGTCGCACGATTCTGGCCATGGGTGTGCACGCTCCAGTACGAGGGGTGGGCTGCCTTGCTACGAGAGGTGGACCGCCCTGCCGGACGGGGGAGTTCCTCCCGCAGGTTCCTCTCTCAGTCTCGAACGCCCCTGGCATGATGTCTAATGCATCTTCTGCATAGAGAGTTTGCGTCAGACGCAAGTGAAGGGGTGTCCGTGCCCGACCAGTTGGATCTCAACCTGCTGCGGGTGTTCGACGCGTTGATGGACACCGGCAGCGTCTCGGCGGCCGCGGCCCGTCTGCATCTCTCCACCCCGGCTACCAGCAGGGCCCTCGGCCGGCTGCGACGGGCGATGAACGACCAGATCATGGTGCGCGCGGGCCGGGGCCTCGTGCCCACCCCGTTCGCCCAGCGGTCGGCCGTCAAGGTCAAGGCGCTGCTCGACGCCGCGGCCGAGCTGCGGGTGGATCCCGCGGGCAGCGACCCGCGCTCCTGGCGCCGCACCTTCGCCATCCGTGTGAACGACGGGCTCAGCCCCGTCCTCGCGCCCCGGCTGACCCACCGGATCGCCGCCGAGGCACCGGACGTCCGGCTGCGGTTCGTCCCCCAGGACTCCAAGGAACCCGACCAGTTGCGCGACGGCTCGCTCGACCTCGACATCGGCATCGCCGACCCGCCGCCGCCCGACCTGCGCACGCGGACGCTGTTCTCCGACACCTTCGTCGCGGTCATGTCCGCACACTCCGACCTGGGCAGGGCGGCACACCTGACCGTGGACGACCTGTGCGCCCATCCGCACATCTCCGCGTCCCGCCGCGGCCTGGCGCAGGGTCCGCTCGACGAGGCGCTGGCCCGCCTGGGCCGCTCCCGCCGCGTCGTCGCCGTCGTCCCCTCCTTCGCCGTGGCGGCGCTGATGGCCCTGGAGGGGGATGTCATCTGCCTCGGCCCGCAGTTGGTGGCGGAGCACCTGGTCCAACGTCAGGTGCCGCTCCGCTGGCACAAGGTTCCCCTGGAACTGCCCTCGGTCGACATCCAACTCCGCTGGCACCGACGGCTCGACGACGATCCCGCGTCGCAGTGGCTCCGCCAACACGTACGCGAAGCCGTCCGGCCGCTCGTCGCCACGCTGGGCGGTGGCGTCGCTCAACCGGACGTGAGCGAAGGGTAGTTACGTCCGGCTCGAAAGCTGCGCCTGGTCCGTGGCGGGCAATGGACGGGTCACTCCGACCGCGCCGCCCTCATCGGCAGGGACTGCCCGTCCAACCGGGCGAGAGCGGGGTCCATCACCCGGCCGGATCCGAGCGCTGCCGCCAGGCTCTCGCTCGTCCTCCTGCCCGGCGGAGGGGGCGCGACCTCCGCTTCCTGGTACGCGCAGACCGCCCAACTCGCCCGCACCCACCGGGTGTTCGCCGTCGACCTGATCGGCTCCCCCGGACGCAGCACGCCCGACGTCGACCGCCGCATCCGCACCGTCGCCGACCTGTCGGCCTGGCTGGACGCGCTGCTCGACGGCCTCGGAGTGGCCGAGACCGATCTGGCGGGGCACTCGTTCGGCGCCTGGATCGCCCTGCATCACGCCCTGCGCGCACCCGACCGGATACGCCGCCTGGCCCTTCTGGACCCGACCCGGTGCTTCGCCGGGTTCAGCCCGGCCTACCTGCTGCACGCACTGCCCATGCTGCTGCGGAACGCACCGCGCCGGGTCCGCGCCTTCCTGGAGTGGGAGACCGGCGGCTCCGCACTCGATCCCGACTGGATCGCCCTCCAAGAGGCGGCCGCCGGTTTCCCCGCTCTCCGGCCCGTGACCGGGCCGCGCCCGGCACCGGAAGACCTGCGCGGCCTGGACCTGCCGGTCCTGCTGCTCCTCGCCGGCAGCGGCAGGACTCATGACCCCTCTAACGTGGCCGCCCGTGCCGGGGAGTTGCTCCCCCGCGTCGCGACGACCGTGGTGCCCGATGTGTCACATCACGCGCTTCCGCACGCCATGCCGACCGGGGCGAGCCGTCTCCTCTCCGACTTCCTGGAGGGGGCCGAGGCGGGACCGCCATAGGCCCCTCACCGGCCGCTCCTTCACACCCCGTCCGGCTCCACCAGCAGCCGTGAGGCCACCGCCGCGCCGTCCGTGCGGAATGCCTCGGACACGGCGGTCGCCCGCGCCCGGGTCTCGGGAGCGAGGGCCGTCGTGAGGGCGGCCGACAGGGATGCGACGGCCGGGGTGGGGCCGTCGTGGGCCGCGCCGATGCCCAACTCCGTGACTCTGGAGGCGAAGTACGGCTGGTCGCCTCCCTGGGGGACCACCACCTGGGGTGCGCCCGCCCAGGTGGCCGTCGTCGTGGTGCCCGCGCCTCCGTGGTGGACGACGGCGGCCACCCTGCGGAACAGCGCCTGGTGATTGGCCTCGCCGACGACGAAGCAGTCGTCCTGGTCGTCGACAAGAGCCAGATCGGCCCAACCCCGGGAGAGGACCACGCGGCGGCCCTGTCCACGGATCGCCTCCACGGTCGCCCGGGCGACGTCCCCCGGGTCGGGCATCGGAATGCTGCCGAAGCCGACGTAGACCGGAGCCTCCCCGGCGTCCAGGAACTTCTCCAGGTCCGCGGGGAGCGGGCGTTCGTCCGGCAGGACCCAGGCCCCGGTCTGCACGACGTCCAGGTCCGCGGGCTGCCGCCAGGGCGCGAGCGTCGGATCCGCGGCCAGCCACGGCCGGTCGGTGAAGACGTGGTCGCGGAGTGCGGCCGACGGGGGCAGGCCGACCGACGCCCGGTGGGCGTTGACCACCTCGCCGAACACGTCCTGGGCGTCCCGGGCGTCGCGCTCCCACAGGACCTGGTGGTCCGTCACGTCCGGCGGCAGCGGGCGGCCCGGACGCGGGATCGGCGGGTGGTGCGGCGAGGGCAGGCTGACCGGCTGATAGCTCGCGTACACATAGCGGACGCCCAGCGTCTCGGCCGCCGCCCGCACCCCGGCGGCGGCGGGCAGGATGCCCGTCGCCACCAGCGCGTCGCACCCCTGTCCCGCCGCGGTGACGTTGTCGTAGAAGGCAGCGGTCAGTTCGGCCGCGCGCCGGGGCAGGCCGCCCGGCGCCGGTGGCGTCTTGCCCGTCACCAGATCGCGCACGAACCCACCGGTCGGCACCATTTCCACGCCGACCCCGGCCAGGCGCTTCGCGAACTCCTCGTCCGGCGGCGCGCACACGCGTACCTCCGCGCCCAGTTCCCGCAGCCGCACCGCGAGTCCCACCAGCGGTTCGACGCCCCCGCGCGAGTCATAAGCGGACAACAGCACGCGCATTCGTACTCCCCTTGCTCAAGTTCCGGCTCAGGCCGATGATTCTGCCGCTTCTGCCGGACGACGGAGCTCGGGGTGGTCGGGGTCGTCGGCCGGACGCGGAGCCGACCGACGCACCCTGACCCGTCACGTGCGGCTACGGCGCCATCTCGTACGTCCCCGCCAGGGCCTCGACGCGCTCCCAGACCCGCGCCGAGCGGGCCTCGTCGACGACCGGCCGCCGGACGGCCCCCAGCGCCCAGTCCTGCTGCGCCTGAGTCGCGGAGTCCTTGCCGTGCAGTTCGACCGCGTGCGCGGAGAAGTCGCGGACCAGGACGGCGAAGAGCTCGTCCAGGACGTCCTGCTCCAGGCCGGTCAGGCGCGCCTGCTCCAGGATCAGCTGGCCGTGCACGACGAGTGCGAAGAGCTGGCCGACGGCGAGCAGCAGGTCGAGGTCGCGGCTCTGCTCCTCGTCGGGCGCGGCGGTGGTGACGAACTCGCAGAGCTCGTCGGCCTGTTCGCGGAGGCGGGCGACGTTGGGGACGTCGGCGTACGCGTCGTAGGCGGTGCGCCAGTCGTGGAAGCGGATGGCGCCGAGGCCACGGGCCGGACCCTGCCGGAAGAGGAAGCCGTCGTCGGCCGCGTCCAGACGGGTGGGCACGGGCTCGTACGCGGCGGGCTTCAGCAGGTGGTTGCCCATGAACTTGAGGATCAGGGCGAGGTTGACGTGGACCGTGCCCTCCAGCTTGGGCAGGCCGCGGATCTCGACGGCCGCCTGCGCGAAGTAGTTGTCCTTCTCGAAGCCCTTGGCCGCGATGACGTCCCACATGAGGTCGATGACCTTCTCGCCCTCGGTGGTCACCTTCATCTTCGTCATGGGGTTGAAGAGGAGGTAGCGGCGGTCGTCGGGGCCCGCCGAGCGGAAGTAGTCCACGGCGCGGTCGCTGAACAGCTTCATCCCGACCAGGCGGACGTACGCGTCGGTCAGCTCGCGGCGCACGTGCGGGAACGCGGTGACGGGGCGGCCGTAGAGGACGCGGTTGCTCGCGTGGGTGACGGCCTCGTACATCGCGTGCTCGCAGATGCCGATCGAGGCGGTGCAGAGGTTGAACTTGCCGACGTTGACGGTGTTCAGGGCGGCGTCGAAGGCGGCGCGGCCGGTGTGCAGGACGTCGGCGGCGGCGACCGGGTAGTTCTCCAGCCGGAACTCGCTGACGTACTTCGAGGAGTCGACGACGTTCTTGACCAGGTGGTACGCCTCGTGGCGGCTGTCGGCGGCGAAGAAGACATAGCCGTCGGGGCCCTCGATGTCGGTGCGGCGGCCGAAGACGGAGACGAGTCCGGCCTTGTTGCCGTTGCCGATGTAGTACTTGGAGCCACTGGCCCGGAAGCCGCCGTCGCCGTCGGGCTCCAGGAGCATGTCGGTGCTGTAGATGTCGGCGCCGTGCGACTTCTCGGAGAGGCCGAAGGCGAACACCTCGCCCTGGGAGAGGAGTTCGGCCGCGCGGGTGCGCGCCTCGGCGTTGTCGCTCTGCCAGACCGGGCCGAGCCCGAGGATCGTGACCTGCCAGGCGTACCAGTAGTCGAGGCCGTAGAAGCCGAAGATCTCGTTGAGGGCGGCGATCCGTGCGGTGTCCCAGCGCTTGTCCCCCTGCCCCTCGTCGGCGGCGGAGGCCGGGGTCAGGAAGGTCGCGAAGAGACCCTCCTTGGCGGAGAACTCCAGGAAGTCCCCCAGCCAGGCGCGCGAACGGTAGTCCTCGATCAGCCTGCGCTTGCCGCGCGCCTCGAACCAGTCGACGGTCGCGCGCAGCAGCCTGCGGGTCTCGGGGTCGAAGTGCGTCGGGTCGTAGGTGTGGGGGTTGAACAGCAGCTGGTCGGCCACGGTCATTCGCCTTTCCGGGTCGGGAGGTTGAGGGAGGGGTGATGCTGTGGGGGCAGGTGTCGCGGGAGGTGCGGGCGGGCGCTCGGTTCAGTGTCCTGACGCGAGCCGCTGGAGCGTGGCGAGCACGTCGTCGAGCCAGTCCACGGTCATCCGTTCGTACGCGATGCCGCCGCGCAGCACGACGTGCTGGAGCTCCCGCCCGGCGTCGGGTGCGTCGGGGACGGGGGCGTCGGGGCCCGTGAAGTCGCGCCGCTCCCCCGCCAGATAGCCCGCGAGCCGGTCGGCGTGCGCCTGTCTGTAGCGCTCCACCTCGCGGATGAGCGCGGCCGGGTCGTCGAAGGCCGCGCCACGGATCTTCACGGCGAGTTCGTGCCGTACGCTCTCGGGCTCGATCGGCTCGTGCAGCCACTCGGAGAGCGCGCTCCTGCCGAGGACGGCTACGGAGTACTCCTTCTTGTCCGGCCTGTCCTGCTGCGCGACCTCGCGCACGGCGATCCAGCCGTCGTTCTCCATGCGCTTGAGCACGCGGTAGATCTGCTGGTGGGTGGCGGCCCAGAAGTACCCGATGGACCGGTCGAACCGCCGGGCCAGCTCATAGCCGGAGCCCGGCTTCTCCAGCAGGGAGACAAGAATCGCGTGCTCGAGCGCCATGCCCGAATCCTTCTATGCAACTTGTTGCATAGACAAGCGGCGCCGGGCAGGTGAGACATGGCTCACCTGGAAGCCGCCCTGTTACCGGGCGTTCGGGTCCGCGCCCGCGGGGACTTCATAGATCGTGCCGTCGACGCCCGACCGGTAGAGCTTGCCCGCCGAGAAGCCGCGGTCGCCGTGTCCGTAGGTGATCTGCGTGGACAGGTGCAGCCCCGACTCGACGGCGCACAGGGCCCCGTCCTCGACGCGCCAGATCTGGCCCGCCCCGTGCGTGGCGACGAGCGGGCGCCCGGCGCTGTCGAGCGTGAGCCCGTCGGGCAGGGAGAGGACGTCGGCGGGCGAGGTCGAGATCCAGCGCCGCGGGTGCGCCGGGTCGTCGACGGGAATGCGGTACAGGCCCGGGGCGACGGTGGTCTGGACGACGTAGACCTGTGTCCCGTCCGGGGAGACGGCGATCCCGTTGGGCTGCGGCACCTTGGACCAGGCGGGGTCGACCTTCCCGTCCGGTGTCACACGGCCGATGTTCCGGCCGCCCAAGGTCGTGGTGTACACGGTTCCGTCGGCCGCGAGGGCGACGCCGTCGATGCCGCCGAGTCCGGACGCGTACGTGGTGACCTCACCGGATTCCGGGTCCACCAGCAGCAGCTTCGACGTGGGGAAGGCGTCGCCGGTGAGCGAGTGCGCGAGGTCGTTGCCGGTGCCGACGAGGAGCTTGCCGTCGTCCCGTACGACGATCCCGCCGTTCGCGCCCACGTTCCCGGTGAGCGGCACAGGAGTACGGCCCGGGGCGTCGATGCGGTAGACGCGGCCGGTGAAGTACGCGGTGGCGAACATCCGGCCGTGCGCGTCGACGGCGATCGACTCGACCCAGTCGGGCAGGTGCGCCACCCGCTTCGGCGGAGCCGATCCGGTGGCCGCGCAGGCCGGTGCCGCGTGTGCGGGAGCCGGCGCGAGGACGCCCGCGGCCGCCGCGACGGCCAGGGCGAGTCCGGGTGCGATGCCACGTCGCGGGCGGCGTGGAGCGGTGCGCGGCCTCGTGCTCGCCTTCAACTTCATCGATTGCCCTCCGTCGTCGGGTGATCGGCCTGCCCGGCGAAGTATCGGCGCCGCGCCCGGACCGCGCCATGACAACTCCACGGTCCGCACTGACGATCCCGTCACACCGAACGCCTGGCCACCCGCTAGCATGTAAGGCATGCAGACCGAAAGTGACTCTTACGAACTCCATGTCGGGGTGCCGCCCGTCGAGGTCTTCCGCCGACTGCGTACTGACGCGGGCCTCTCCGACAAGGCCCCCGAAGCCGTGGCGCTCGCGCTGCCGAACACCTGGTTCGGCGTGGTGCTCCAGCACGAGGGCGAGCCCATCGGCATGGGCCGGATCGTCGGCGACGGCGGGACCGCCTTCCAGATCGTCGACATCTGTGTGCACCCCGCGCACCAGGGCCGCGGGCTCGGCCGGCGGATCATGGCCGCGCTGACCGACGAGCTCGAACGCCGGGCGCCCGACACCGCGTACGTCTCGCTGATCGCGGACGGACCCGCGCGCCACCTCTACGAGAAGTTCGGGTTCGCCGACACCGCCACCCACGATTCGGTGGGCATGTACCGCTTGATGCGGACGCGTTGACGCGGAGGTCCAAAGGGCCGTCGAATCGGCGCGGATGGCCGGGACGGGGCGTGCGAGACAAGCCAACCGTGCCCGTATCAGCCGCTCGTCGGCGGAATCCGGCTGCGCCGGAAGGATTCGGCAGGCAGCATGGCGCCATGCCGGATCTCGTGTGGGACGACGTCAGGGACTTCTTCGACCCCGACGTGATGGGGGCCCTGCCCGACGTGTCCGTGGCAGGAGCGTCGGTGGCGGACTGGCAGGCCGTGTTCGATCTGGTCCGGACGAGCGGCTGGCCGTGGGAGTACCTGGAGGGCGGCATCGCCGGACGTCTGCCGCCCGCCGCCGAGGTCCTCGCCAGGCCCGCCGATGCCGAGACGGTCGTGCTGCGGGTCTGGCCCGCCCCCGAGGTCCTCATGATCTTCCGTCCCACGTCCCCCGACGAGGTCGACTTCGACATCGACCTCCGCGAACTCCAGGGCCAGCACGGGGTCGACCTCCTGTGCGCCTTCCTCGCAGCGGTCGGCCGCCGCCTAGACAAGCCGGTGATGATGACCGCCGAGGGCAACTACGGGCAGCCCGTGCTGGGTTTCGACCCCGCGACGGACTCCGTGGTGCTGCTCGCGGACCCGCTCCTGAACTGATCGCGGACCGGCTGCCGAACCGGTCGGCGCGGGCCCGACCCGCAGGTCACCACCCTCGGGCCGTACCGGCCGCCTCCGTTAGGGGCTTCACGTCGCTCCCGACCAGGGACGACTCCTCCGTACCCCCGGATCCGTACCCTTGGAAAGGCCGCACAGCTCACCGTGTCCGCGCACCGCCCCCATGCTCTGTTCTCCTTCGGCACGCTGCTCGACGAGCGCGTCCAGAAGTCCCTCTTCGGCGAGCCCGTGCCCAGCGCGCCGGCCTCGCTGGCCGGGCACACCACCAGGCCGTTGCCGATCACGGATCCCGAGGTGATCGCCACCAGCGGTCTGGACGTGCACCTCACCCTGGAGCGCAGGCTCGGCGCCGAGGTCCGGGGCGCCGTGCTCCGGCTCACCGACGAGGACCTCGCCGCCGCCGACGCGTACGAGGTCGACGACTACGTACGCCGCCGGGTGGTCCTCTCCTCCGGCGAGACCGCGTGGGCGTACCTGGACGCGAACCCGCTGCGCCCGGCGTCGTGCGTCGTCGTGGTGGATCCGAGCGAGCCCGAAGGGAAGCGCGGACAGCGGCTTCGTGCCTGGTGCGCCGCCCGGCACGTCGACTGTCTCGCGTCCGCCGACGGTGGCCGGTGAGCGATACCGGAGGAGGTTGGTCCGCACCAACTCCTTGACGGGGCATCGAGGGCTGCCTTAAATCAAGTACTGAACAAAGCGCCGCTACGGATCACCCGCCGCGTTCAGTTCTCGACATCGTCTTGTCATGTGCATGCCCTAATGGCATTACCGTCACCGCCCCCCCCACGCGAAGCGATGTGATGACAGTGCACCCCTCCCCCGCCTCCGCCCCCTCAAGTCGCCGTCGCCGTACCAGGATCGGCGCCCTCGCCGTGGCCTGCGGCGTCCTCGGCATCGCCGCGCTCCCCACCGGAGCCTCCGCCGAGTCCGCGCCCCGGCCCGCCGCCAAGGCCGCGACGTTCACCGACGACTTCAACGGCCCCGCAGGGGCCGCGGTCGACGGCGCGAAGTGGCAGATCGAGACCGGCGACAACGTCAACAACCACGAGCGGCAGTACTACACCGCGGGCAACAACAACGCCGCCCTCGACGGCCAGGGCAATCTGGTCATCACCGCCCGCAAGGAGAACCCCGGCAACTACCAGTGCTGGTACGGCAGGTGCGAGTACACCTCGGCACGGCTGAACACCGCGGGCAAGTTCACCCAGACCTACGGCCACGTCGAGGCCCGGATGAAGGTGCCGCGGGGCCAGGGCATGTGGCCGGCGTTCTGGATGCTCGGCGCCGACATCGGCGACGTCGGCTGGCCCAACAGCGGTGAGCTCGACGTGATGGAGAACGTCGGCTTCGAGCCCGGCACCGTGCACGGCACGCTGCACGGCCCCGGCTACTCCGGCTCGGGCGGCATCGGCGCGGGCTACACCCTGCCCGGCGGCGAGGCGTTCGCGGACAAGTTCCACACCTTCGCGGTGGACTGGTCGCCGAACAAGGTGACCTGGTCCGTCGACGGCAAGGTCTACCAGACCCGCACCCCCGCCGACCTCAACGGCAACCGCTGGGTCTTCGACAAGCCGTTCTTCCTGATCCTCAACCTCGCCGTGGGCGGCTACTGGCCCGGCGACCCGGACGGCAGCACGACGTTCCCGCAGCAACTCGTCGTCGACTACGTCCACGTGACCACCAACAACGCGGCGGCGCCCAAGAGTTGACCCGAGGGCCGAACCGCACCCGCTCAGGCGTCCCGGCGGCGCGCGTCGTCCGCGCGCTGCCGGGACGCCAGCACGTGGGCGGCCTCGCGGGTCGCCGGATACAGGTCCAGATAGAGCCCGTACAGCTCGTCGTAGACGGCCGAGGCGGCGGGGTCCGGGGCGACGACCTCCACGGTCGGATTCCACTCCGCGATGTCGCCTGGAGCGGCGAGACCGGCGCCGACGGCCGCGAGGAAGGCGTCTCCGTACGCGGCGCCGACGGTGTACCGCGGCAGGTGCTGCGCCCGCCCGGTGACGTCGGAGACGATCCGCGTCCACAGCGCGCGGGCGCCGCCGCCGACCGCGACCAGGCGTTCGGCGCGGGCACCCGCGTCGGCCATGGCGGCGAGATTGTGCCGCACGCCGTACGCGGTGGCCTCCAGGGCCGCCCGGTACAGATGCCCCCGGCCGTGCCGCAGCGTCAGTCCGTGCACGAGCCCTCGGGCGTCGGGGTCGAAGAGCGGAGTGCGCTCCCCCGCGAAGTACGGCAGCATCACCAGCCCCTCGGCGCCTGGCGGCAACTCAGCGGCCTCTGACGTGAGTTGCTCGTACGACGAGCCGGTCAGATCCCGCAGCCACCCGGTGACCGCGCCGGACGTCGCCATGCCCGCCGCGAGGCAGTACGTACCCTCGAAGACGCCCGCCGTGCCCCAGAGGCGCGGGCTGGTCAGCGGCTGCGCGAGGATGCCGACCACGAACATGGTCGTGCCGTACATCAGCATGAGGTCACCCGGCGCGGCCACCCCGACGCCCGCCGCCTCCGCCCAGGCGTCGACGGTTCCCGCGACGACGGAAGTGCCCGCGGGAATGCCGGTGAGGGCCTCGGCCTCACGGGTCACGCCGCCCACCACCTCGGCGGGCCAGACCAGTTCGGGCCACTGGAGGCCCGGCGCGATCTCGTCGCAGCGCTCCTCGATCCAGGTGCGGGCCGCCAGGTCGTAGAGCGGCGTGCACTGGCTCGCCGAGTGGTGGTCGAGGACGTAGCGCCCGGTGAGCCGGTGCACGAGGTACGAACTGGCCATGTACCAGCGGCTCGTGACCTCGTACACCGCAGGATCGTGGCGGCGCAGCCACGCCAGTTTGGGCCCGATCGCCTGGCTGGTCAGGGGCGAACCGCAGCGGCGGATGATCTCCTCGGCGCCGTAGCGCTCGGTCTGCTCGGCGATCTCCTCGACGGCCCGCGTGTCCACGCCGTACAGAATGGCCGCGCGCACCGGCCTGCCGCGCTCGTCCGCAGGGAGCACACAGGGCCCGATGCCGCTGACTCCGACCGCGGCGAGCGCCTCCCCCGCGGGCACCTGGCGCGTCAACTCCCGTGCCAGGGAACGGAAGTCGTCCCACCACACGCCGTCCGCGTCGTGCTCGAACCAGCCGGGCCGCGGTGTCGCCGTGCCGTGCTCCCGCTGGGCCTGGGCGACGAGCGTGCCGTCCGTCCTGGTGAGGACGCCCTTGGACGAGGACGTGCCGATGTCGATGCCGAGCAGCAGGCCGGGAGCGGTGGCCGGGGTCGTGGTCACGGGGAACTCCGTTCGATCTCGGACGCCGGGAACGGTGTGCACTTGCTCTCGGTGAGCAGGCGGCGGTGGAAGGAGTTGAGCACGAGGGTGGGACGGACGTGCCGTTCGATGAGGGCGGCGGTGCCGGACGGGATGCCGTCGGGTCGTCGGCCCGCGCTCCAGTCGCGCAGGAAGGTGTCTCGGTCCGCGCCGCCGCGCACCTCGTCGAGCACATAGTGGTTGAGCAGGAAGGCTGCGGTGTAATGGTGGTCGTACGCGAGGTGGTCCGCGTGGAAGCGGATCTCTTCCGGCGACAGGTCGAAGCCGGAGCTCAGGGCGAGTCCGAAGTCGGCGAAGTAGAGCAGCCGCCCGTCGGTAAGCACGTTGGCGAAGTGGGCGTCGAAGTGGACGAGTCCACGGGAGCTCATGAAGGCGGCGCCGTCCGCGAGTTGCTCCTCGATCCAGTGGGGCGGGCCGTCGCCGCCCCCTGTACCGCCGTGGTCGTCCAGCCAGTCGGCGAGGGTGTGCGGCAGGTGTTCCAGGAAGAGCACCAGGCTGGACGAGGCCCGGCCGATGGCCTCCAGGCGCTCGCGGACGGCCGGTGATCCCTCCCAGTGCGCGACGGCGCCTGCCAGGCCCCCGAACTCGTCGGTGAAGCCTTCGGGAGGCGTGTCGGGCAGGATCCGCCAGTGGTACGTCAGCGGGAAGCCGGCGTGGGCGCCGCCGAGCACCCAGTCGGTGGTCATCGTGTGCACGGCGAGCTCCCGCCAGGCGCCGAACCCGGCCGATCCCACCCCGTACTGGTAGAACGTCGGCAGCCCGAAGACGTTCGCCGTAGAGCGCACGTTCTCCGGCCGCGACTCGACGTCCGTCAGCGGGACGCGCTTGACGAACACCCGGGTCCCCGCGACGTCCAGCTCCGCCGACCTGCCGCCGATGCCCGCGCCGAGCGGGGCGGCGGCCGCCACGGCCTCGCCGAGGCGGTGGTCGCTCAGCAGGGCGAGCCGGGTGCTGACTTCTCCGTGGCGGGCCAGGCGTGCGGCTCGCAGCGGATCGCGCTCGGTCATCGACGGCTCCCGGCGCCCGGGACCGGGCTTCGGTGATCATGTGGACGGAACCGACCTTACGCGGCCCGCCCGCGACGCCGTCCGGTTACGACGTGGTCCGCCCGAGCAGGCGCCACCACGTGCCGACGGCACCTGACCCGGTGAGCGCGGCGAGCGCCAAGTAGCCGATGACGGGCTCCGGTTCACGGCTCATGGCGGCGAGCACGAGGACCGTGGCGGTGAAGCCGGTGGTCACGAGGGCGATCACCAGACCGACGTATCTCATACCGGTCAGCGTGCGGTCCTTCGGCGACCCGGCGTCGACCGCGGGACGAACCTCCGGCGTACGGCAGGTGCCAGGACCGCGGCGCACGACCGGGGTGCCGGGTCCTAGCCGCTCTTCTTCCTGTCGAACCAGATCGTGGCCGCCGTCGGCGCGAGTCCCGCCCAGAAGACGAGCTGGGGCACGGCGCGGTCGGTCCACGGGATCTCCGCGATCAGCAGGGCGCAGAGCATCGCCCAGGCCGCCTGGGCCAGGACGACGCGGGCCCAGCGGCCGCGGCGGATCACGGAGCGGACGTTGAGCTGGACGCCCGCGCGCAGTCGCCGGTAACGGCGTACGGCGCCGAAGGCCCAGATCGCGGCCATGACGAAGAGGACCCAGAGGCGCTGGCCCAACGGAATGGGCAGCTCCGGGCCGGGGTCCTCGGCGGAGGGGAAGAGGTTGACCATGGCGCCCGCCGCGAGCACGCAGATCACCGCGAGCCAGCGCGTGCCGCGCAGCAGGCGGTAGGTGGCGTGGTCGAGCTGCTGGCGCATGGCCGGGGAGCCGGGGTCCGCGGCGAGTGCGTCGGCGTACAGGTCGGCGGCCTGGCCCGCGCCCACTCCCGGCGCCTCCGCGGCCTTCTTGGTCCGGCGGGCCAGCGCCTCGCCGTGCGTGGGGTCGATGCGGAGGATGGCCGCGTCGAGCTGGTCCGCGACCGTGCTGTTGCCCGCCGAGCTGGCGATGCGGTGGGCGATCTCGTGGACGTAGACGTCCTCGGGGCCGAGTCGCAGTGCCTCCATCGCCAGTTCGGCCGCCTCGCCGGAGATCCGGTCGATGTCCTGGGCGCTGATCTGCCGGGCGCCGGACTCCTTGGCGTACGTGACCAGGGCCGCGCGCCAGACGGCGTCGGCGAGCATGGCGTACGCGAACGGGTCCTCGGGCGCGATCCGTATCAGGTCGCGCAGGACGGGCTGGACGTGCAGCCAGCCGTTGTCGCGCACCATCGCCTGGGCGCTCAGCCGGAGCGCGCCGTAGTCCTCGGGGTCCAACTTGAGCGCCTCGGCCGCCGCCTCCCCGGCCTCCGCCACGCGCTGCGTGTTGAGGTGGCAGTAGCCGATGCTGACCCAGGCCCGTATGTCGGTCGGGTCCTCGGCTATGCGCCGGCCGAGCAGCGCTCCTGCCTGGTCGTAGCGTTCGAGTTCGAGCAGCGCCCTGGCCTGCTCGACGGTGGGGTGCAGCGTGCTCACAGCTTCCGCTTCTTCTTCAGGTAGGTGATCAGGTCGTCGTACGTGCCGCCGTCGTTCGCGTACATGGCGACGTTGCGGGCGGTGGCGAACCACGGTTCGGAGGACGGCGCGGTCTGCTTCGCCGCCCCCAGCAGGTCCTTCATGCCGATCATGCGGATGGTGCCGGTGCGCGCCGAGTCGAGCAGCGCGGTCTCGGCCGCCGTCTCGCACAGATGGGCGAGGTCGGCGCCCGAGAGGCCTTCGGTGGCCTTGACGAGCTTGCCCAGGTCGACGTTCTCTACGGGGCGTTCCTTCAGGTGGTAGCGGAGGATCGTCTCGCGGGCCGGGGCGTCGGGCGGCAGGACGAGCAGGGTGCGGTCCAGGCGGCCCGGCCTGCGCAACGCGATGTCCACGTCCCAGGGGACGTTGGTGGCGGCGAGCACGAACACGCCCTCGTTGGCCGCGGAGTCGATGCCGTCCAGCTCGGTGAGGAGCTGGTTGACGGTGTTGCGCAGCCCGCTGTGCTGGGTGCGGCTGCGCTTGGCGCCGAGCGCGTCCAGCTCGTCGAGGAAGACCACGCAGGGGGCCTTCTGGCGGGCGGTGCGGAAGATGTCGTGCATGTTGCGCTCGGAGTTGCCGATCCACATGTCGAGCACGTCGTTGACCGAGACGGACAGGAATCCCGCGCCGAGTTCACCGGCGATCGCCCGCGCGATGAAGGTCTTGCCGCAGCCGGGCGGCCCGTACAGGAGGAGTCCGCCGCGCAGGCTCTTGCCGTACAGCTTGCGCAGCTCGGGGTTGCGCATGGGCGCGAGGAAGGCGGCCTCCAGGCGCTCCTTGACCTCCTGCATGCCGCCGACGTCGGCGAGGCGGATCGTGCCGGGGGCATCGGGTGCGCTGACGTCCCAGGCGTCGGCGTCGCCGGGATCGCCGCTGCCGTCGGCGGTCAGCGGCGGCTCGACGAAGCGGGGCGGGATCACGTCGCCGACCTGATCGGCGGCGGCCCGCCAGTCGAAGCCGGGGCGGGGGTCGGGGGCCGACGCCGTGGCGGGCGGCTGCTCCCCCGCGACGGCGGGAGCGGCGGGACCAGCGGGAGGGGCGGGAGCTGCGGGAGCGGCCTGATCCACGGGTGCGGCCGAACCCACCGGGGTCGCGGGGGCCACGGGAGCCGCCGAACCCACCGCAGCGGCAGGAGTCACGGCAGCCGCGGGCCCGCTCATGGCCCGCATCATCAGCGCCCGGACCTGCTCATCCCCGGGCGCGTGCTGCAACGCGACGGCCGCTTCCGCGACGGCGGCGTCCTGCCGCCCGGCGGCCAGCAACAGCTCGGCCAGGTGCAGGCGCAGGGGTACGTCGCCGGGGGCCGCCTCGACGGCCGTGCGCAAGCTCTGTATCAGCGGGGAGTCGTCGGGCATGCGGCTACTTTATTTACCGGCTGATCTTGGCCGTCCGCCGGGCCCGCGCCGCCCTCGCCCTGGCCCTCCCGCCCGCTGTCCCCCCAGCTCTCCCCACTTCAGGATCACCAGGTTAGCCTTACCTGACTTTTTTGAGCGGGGCCGGGGAAAGCGAGAGCACAATGCACGACGACACACGCCGGAGCGGGCGTGATGTCCTGCGGGGCGTGGTGGCGGGTGAGCGGCGGCGCGTCGCGGCGGGCTGTGTGCTCGGCGCCTCGCACCAGATCGGCGAGGCGCTCATCCCCGTCCTCATCGGCGTCATCGTCGACCGCGCGATCGTCCATCCCGACGTGGCCTCCTTCGCGCGCTGGGCCCTGGTCCTCGCCGTCGTCTACGTCTTCCTCTCCGGCGGCTTCCAACTCGGCTCGCGCGCTGGGGAGTACGCCAAGGAGTACGCGGCGCACGGCCTGCGGATGCGTCTGATGCGCCGGGTCCTCGACCCGCGCGGCGGCGCCTCCACCGGACGGCCGCCCGGCGCCCTGGTCAGCGTGGCCACCGAGGACGCCCGGCGGGCGGGTTCGGTCGCCTTCGTGCTGCCGCTCGGCTTCTCCGCCACCGTGGGCCTCGCGGCGGGCGCGGTGCTGCTGCTGCGCGCCTCGGTCCCTCTGGGCCTGCTGATCCTGCTCGGCACACCCGTGCTCATGGGCCTCGGTCAGCTGCTCGCCCGGCCGCTCGAACACCGCAGCCACGCCGAGCAGGAGCGCGCGGCGCACGCCTCGGGCGTCGCCGCCGACCTGGTCGCAGGGGTGCGCGTGCTCCAGGGGCTCGGCGCGCAGCGCGCCGCGTCGGACCGCTACCGGCTCACCAGCCGCGCCTCGCTCGACGCGACGGTGCGGGCGGCGCGCGCCGAGGCGGTACAGACCGGCCTGATGCAGGCGCTGACCGGCGTGTTCATCGCGCTGGTCGCACTGGTGGGCGGGCGGCTCGTGCTGTCGGGCAGCATCGGGCTGGGCGAGCTGGTGGCGGCCGTGGGTCTTGCCCTGTTCATTCCCGGGCCCCTGCAGGTGATGTCGTGGATGGCCGCGGAGCTCGCCCGCTCCCGCGCCTCGGCAGGCCGCGTCGCCGATGTGCTCTCCACGCCGGGGGACGTCTCGGCGACGGCCGACCGTGCTCCCCGCCCCGACGGCACCGTCGCCGCCAGCCCGGCCGACGACGCCCCGCGCGGCTCGCTGCGCCTGTCGGGGCTCGTCCACGAAGGGCTCGACGGCGTCGATCTCACGGTCGCGCCCGGCGAGTTCGTCGGCGTCGTCGTCACCGAGTCCGCCCACGCGGACACCCTCGTCCGCTGCCTCGCGCGCCGCGTGGACCCCGATGCGGGCCGCCTGGAACTGGACGGCGTGCCGTTCACCGAGCTCGCGCCGCGCAGCCTGCGCTCCCGGGTCCTCGTCGCCGAGCACGGCGCCGAACTGTTCGCCGGATCGCTCAGGGACAACATCACGGCCATCGGCGATAACACCCACCCGGCCGCCGAGGCCGCGGGCGCCGACGAGGTCGCCGCTTCGCTGCCCGGCGGACTCGACGCCCCGGTCGGCGAGCGCGGCAGGTCCCTGTCGGGCGGCCAGCGCCAGCGCGTGGCACTGGCCCGCGCACTCGCCGCCGACCGCGACGTCCTCGTCGTGCACGACCCGACCACGGCCATCGACGCCGCGACCGAGTCCCGCATCGCCACCGGCATCCGGGAACTCCGGCGCGGCCGCACCACCGTCCTCGTCACCAGCAGCCCCGCACTGCTCGCCGTCGCCGACCGGGTCGCCCTCATCGACGGCGGCAGGCTCGCCGACGAAGCGCCCCACGAGGAACTGGTGCGGCGCAGCTCCCTCTACCGGACGGCGGTCCTCGCATGAGCACGACACCCGACATCCAGGACACCGAGCCCGTCGAGCCGACCGAGGCCGTCGCGCAGGACGACGGCCTCGGGACCAAGGACCGTGCCGTACGGCGCGCGACGCCCGAGCCCGCGACGGATCTGCTGCCCACCGCCACCGGCCGCCGCACCCGCGCCGCCGCGCGCGAACTGCTGCGTCCCGACCGGGCTCTGGCCGTACGGTCCGGGCTCGTCCTTGTCGCCGCGACCGCCGTCGGGCTGCTCACGCAGCCGCTGCTCGGCCGGATCGTGGACCTCGTCGCCGACGCCGCCAGGGGCACGCGCGACGTGTCGCCCGGTGTCCTGACGCTGCCCGTCGTGCTGCTCGCCGTCGTCGCCCTCGTGCAGGGCGCAGCGACCTCGCTGGGCATGAGCATGGTCGCCAAGCTGGGCGAGTCCGTCCTCGCCCGGGTGCGCGAGCGGTTCGTCGAGCGCGCCCTGACCCTGCCCGCCGACCGCATCGAACGCGCGGGCGCCGGAGACCTCACCGCGCGCGTCACCTCGGACGTGGCCCGCATGTCGGAGGCGGTGCGTTCGGCGCTGCCCGAGCTGGCCCGCTCGTCCCTGACGATCGTGCTGACCCTGGTCGCCCTCGCCGTCCTCGACTGGCGCTTCCTGCTCGCGGCGCTGCTCGCCGTGCCGGTGCAGGCGTGGACCGCGCGTTGGTACGTGCGCAAGGCCATCCCCCTCTATTCGCGCCAGCGCATCGCGAACGGCGCGCAGCAGCAGCAACTCCTGGAGACGGTCGGCGGGGCCGACACCGTGCGCGCCCACCTCCTGGAGGACGAGCACACCGAGCGCGTCGCCGACCGTTCCCACGAGGCGGTCCGCCTGCGGCTGCGCGGCGTACGCCTGGTGCTCGGTTTCTACGGGCGGCTGCACATCGGCGAGTACATAGGCCTGGTCGCCGTGCTCTTCGCCGGTCTCGTCCTGGTCCGCGAGGACGCCGTGTCGGTGGGTACGGCGACGGCTGCCGCGCTCTACTTCCACAACCTGTTCGGGCCGATCAACGCGGCCCTCGTCCTGCTCGACGACGCCCAGTCGGCGACCGCGGGCCTGGCCCGGCTCGTGGGCGTCACGGATCTGCCCGACGAGACGGAGACCGACGGCCGGTCCGCCGCCGGATCGGCCGGGGACCCGGACGCCGCCTTCGTCTCCGTGCACGGCATCAGCCACTCCTACGGGACCAGCTCGCCCGTCCTGCACGACGTCGACCTCGCCCTGCGCGAGGGCGAGCACGTGGCGCTCGTGGGCACCAGCGGCGCGGGCAAGAGCACCCTCGCGCGGATCCTCGCCGGGGTGCAGCCGCCCACGCGCGGCGACGTGCGCGCGGCGGACCGCGCCGACAGCAGGCCCGCGGCCGTGCTCGTCTCGCAGGAACTGCACGTCTTCGCGGGAACACTCGCCGAGGACCTGCGCCTGGCACGGCCCGGCGCGACGGACGACGAACTGCGCGCGGCGCTCGCCACCGTCGACGCGCTGGCCTGGGCGGAAGCACTGCCGGAGGGTCTGGAGACCGTCGTCGGCGAAGGGGCCCAGGGCCTCGACGCGGCCAAGGCGCAGCAACTCGCCCTGGCCAGGCTGGTGCTCGCCGATCCGCTCGTCGCCGTACTGGACGAGGCGACGGCGGAGGCGGGCAGTGCGGGCGCGCGCCTCCTCGAGCGGTCCGCGCGTGCGGCGCTCGACGGGCGCACCGCGCTGATCGTCGCCCACCGGCTGACCCAGGCCGCCACGGCCGACCGCGTCGTCGTCCTCGAACACGGCCGGGTCGTCGAGAGCGGCCCGCACGAGCGACTCAAGGACGCGGGCGGCCCCTACGCCACGCTGTGGGCCGCCTGGTCGGGCAAGCGGGACGCCGCGCCGGCCCACGACTGACCGGCGCGCGGGTCCGGGCGGCGCACGCCGCCGGCCGGGCCCGCGTCCCCGGGCGTTCAGCCGCCGGTGAGTTCGCCGCTGAGCTTCCCGTGGATCCGGGCGCTCGGCCCGTTCAGGCCGACGATCTCCACGGCCTTGCCGCGCTGGGCGTACTTGGTCTCGATGGCGTCGAGCGCGGCGACCGACGAGGCGTCCCAGATGTGGGCGTCGGTCAGGTCGACGACGACCTTGTCGGGGTCCCCCGCGTAGTCGAACTGGCCGACGAGGTCGTTGGACGACGCGAAGAAGAGCTCTCCGGTGACCGCGTAGACCACGCTGCCCCCGTCGGGGTCGGTGACCGAGGTGACGTTCGCCAGGTGGGCCACGCGCTTGGCGAAGATGACCATCGCGGTGACCGAGCCGACGACGACACCGACGGCGAGGTTGCCGGTAGTGACCACACAGACCACGGTGACGAGCATGACGGCGATCTCACCGGCCGGCATCCGCTTCAGGGTCTTCGGGGCGATGGAGTGCCAGTCGAACGTCGCGCACGAGACCATCACCATCACCGCGACCAGGGCGGCCATCGGGATGTCGGAGACGACGGGTCCGAAGGCGATGCAGAGCACCATCAGGAACGTCCCCGCCAGGAAGGTGGACAGACGGGTGCGGGCCCCGGAGACCTTCACGTTGATCATCGTCTGGCCGATCACGGCGCAGCCGCCCATGCCGCCGAGGAAACCGGTGACGATGTTGGCGATGCCCTGGCCGATGGACTCGCGGGTCTTGGAGGAGCGGGTGTCGGTGATGTCGTCGACGAGCTTGGCCGTCATCAGCGACTCCATGAGGCCGACCAGCGCCATGGCGAGTGCGTAGGGCGCGATGGTCGTCAGGGTGTCCAGGGTGAAGGGCACGTCGGGCAGGCCCGGGACCGGCAGTGAGGACGGCAGATCGCCCTTGTCGCCGACGGTGGGCACCGCGATCCCGGCGGCGACGGTGATCGCGGTGAGCGCGACGATGGACACCAGGGGCGCGGGGACCACGGTGGTGACCTTCGGCAGGAAGACCATGAGCGCGATGCCCCCGGCAAGGAGCGGATAGACGGGCCAGGGCACGTCGTGCATCTCGGGGACCTGCGCCATGAAGACGAGGATCGCGAGGGCGTTGACGAAGCCGACCATCACGCTGCGCGGCACGAAGCGCATCAGCTTGGCGACGCCGAGCGCGCCGAGGACGATCTGGAAGACACCGGCCAGGATGACGGCGGAGATCAGATAGCCGAGGCCGTGCTCACGGTTGAGCGGGGCGATGACCAGGGCGACGGCGCCGGTCGCCGCGGAGATCATCGCGCGGCGCCCGCCGACGATCGAGAGCGTGACGGCCATCGTGAACGAGGCGAAGAGACCGATCGCCGGGTCGACCCCCGCGATCACGGAGAACGAGATCGCCTCGGGAATCAGCGCGAGGGCGACCACGAGCCCGGCCAGGATCTCGGTGCGCCAGACCTTCGGGTCGGACAGCCAGTCGGGGCGCAGACCACGCAGCCGTGCGGCCGGGGACGGTGCGGACGTAGACAAGACGGATACCTGTCGTGCTCGGGCACACCCGGCATCGGGGGCGTGCGGGAATGGGGCAGGAAAGTTCAGGGACTCCGCGGTTTCCGGCAGGCGGAACCCCCGTACGAAGGGGGTGGGAAGTCAGCGACGGGCCGACCGAGGCGCGGGGCACGACGGTGTGCGGGAAGGCACCGGGAATCGGTGCGGGGCGCTGGGTCGGCGAAGGAGCGGAATCACGGCGGAGAGGCGGCGGCGCTCGGCACACGGTGCATGCGCACGCTCTCTCCTCGGATCTGCGGGACTGCGGTGGCGGCTCGGTCACGACACGGAGCCGACCCGAACCGAACACGTACTTTACCCCGGGCTCCCGACGGTCCCGCCGGTCCCGCCGGTCGTACGGGGATCGGCCGCTGGGGACCGCGTCCAGACCCACGCCGCGCAGCACCGCGCGGGGCCACCGCCGGGTGGACACCACGCTCACCGGCACACCGGCGTCGGCGGCCCACTGCCTCGGCGGGTGTCTCCGCCCGAAACGAATCGTTCCGCCGCTCGCGTCGAGCCGCACTCCGGCCTGGGTTTACCCACCTACCTCAGAGGTTTACTGCCCATCTCCAACCGGGAGTTGACGCCCTCCTTCCCCGCCGTGCGTAGCTTTTTCCCTCGTGGTGACGTGAACACCGCCGACGCCTGCCGACAGCCGGCCCACCGTGCCACCCGTTCCGTGCCATGAAGGCGTCGCCGAGACCAGCAGCCTCCGGACCGTGCGCCGAGCCGTGCCATCGCCGTCACGGAGGAGACAGGGACGGTCCATGACGTACGCGCAACGCACGACCCGCACCCGGCATGCCGCGCAGGAGGACATCCACCCCCGGTTACGACCGGGGGTGCTCTGCTATCGGGGATACGACGGCCATCAGGGCCGGCGCGACAGCGGCCGCACGACGCCCGTCGGGCCGGCCTCCGTCGCCGAGCTCCGGCCCGACGTGGTCACCCTCCACCTCGGCTTCGACCACCCGGTGCGGGTGTGGGACAGCCGGGGCGAGCACGAACCCCCTTCAGGAGGGCGGGAGTTGACCTCCTTCGCCGCCGGGCTCTCCACCCACGCCAGGGCCGTGCTGCACCCTGCCGGGTCCTGCGCCCTGGAGGTCCTGCTCGAACCCTGGGCGGCCTTCACTCTGTTCGGCACGGCCATGCACACGATCACCCATTCCGTGGTCGCCCCGGTGACCGCGCTGGACTCCCGCATCCGCCCGCTGCACGACGCGCTCGCCGCCGTGTCCTCGTGGCCCGAGCGCTTCGCCGTACTCGACCGCGCCCTCACCGGCTGGAGCACGGCCGGGCAGGCCAGCTCGCCGGAGCTGGTGCGGGCCTGGCTGACCGTGCGGCGCACCGGCGGCACCGTGCCCATCCGGCGCCTGGCCCAGCAGTCCGGCTGGTGCTGGCGACGGCTGGAGTACCGCTTCCGGCAGCAGATCGGGCTCGCCCCGAAGGCGGCGGCCCGCGTCGTCCGGCTGCGGCGGGTCCTCGTCCTGCTCACCCGGGGCGACGCTCTCGCCGACACCGCCGCACGCTGCGGCTTCAGCGACCAGGCGCACCTCAGCCGCGAGGTGAAGACGATGACGGGCCGTACGCCGGGGCAGCTGGTGGCCGCGTACGGCTGACGCCGCCCGCGGCGCGCCGACGGGACCGCGTGGCCGCGCGGTGCGAATTTGTTCAAGACCCTCAGGGGCGCCGACGCGCAGTGTGGGACGCGCAGTTCCGAGTTCCACTCATTCACGAACAGAATAAGGAGGTGCACATGCTCGCATCAATCGAGTCGATGGGCAGCAGGCTGCTCGGCCTGATCGTCCCCTCCGTGGACGCGGCGGCCTCGGGTGACATCCAGAAGTGCTGGGGCGCCTGCTGGCAGTGCAACAAGCTGTACGGCCACGCCGACGGCAAGTGCAGCTGCAACGCACCGTGCTGTGCCGTGGGCGGCGACCGCTACAGCTGTAGCTGCAACCAGTGCCCGTGAGGTGAACCGGGCCCGCGAGGGCACCGGGTGACGCCGAAGGACCAGTGAGCGGCCGGGGCGGGGCAGCGGTTGCGCCCCCGCCCCGGCACGCGCACCGGCCGGCTCCGGCTCCGGCTCCGGCTCCGACAAGAACTCCCGTTCAGGTGAGACCTCCCGCTCGGGTAAGAACTCCCATTCAGGCAAAGGGGAATCCGCGTGCCGTACGTGACCCTGGCACTGCGATGCCTCGTCGGCGTCGTGTTCTTGGTCTCGGCGTCGAGCAAGGTCGCCGGTCGTGGGCGCTTCGCCGCGTTCCGGGCGTCGGTCGACGCCATGGGTGTCCTCCCCGCGCGCCGGGTCCCACTGGCGGCGCGGCTGGTGGTCGGGACCGAGTGCGCCGTACCGCTGCTCCTCGTGTCCGCCCCGTCCCTCGGGTTCGCGCTGGCCTGCGGACTGCTCGTCGCCTTCACCGCGGGCATCGCGGGCACGCTGCGGCGCGGCGCGGCGGTCCCGTGCCGGTGCTTCGGTGCGAGCGCGCGGCCGCTGGGGCGCGCGCACGTGGTGCGGAACGCGCTGCTGACCTGCTGCACGTTGACCGGCGAGGCCGGAGTGCTGCTGTCCGAAAGCGCCGGGGCCGGTGGGGCAGCCGGATCCGCCGCCCTGTTCGCCGGGGCCTGTTGCGCGGGCCTCGTCGTCCTGCTCGACGACCTCATCGACCTGTTCCGTCCCGTACGGGCGCCCGTCCGCTGAAGCCCTCCTGACAGCGGACGCCCGCCCATGACAGCCGGCGCCCGCCCATGACATTGGAGAAACCATGCCCTTCCTGATCGTCGCCGTCGTGTTCGTCGGCCTGCTCTGCACCCTGGATCTGATCCTCAGCCTGGGCGTGATCAAACGGCTGCGTGAGCACACGGAGCTGCTCGGCGCGCTCAACGGGCGCGCCTCCCTCGGGGTCGGCGAGACCGTCGGCGACTTCACCGCCGTCACGGTGGACGGCGCCGAGGTCAACCGGCGCGACCTGGCGGACGACACCCTGGTCGGGTTCTTCTCGCCCGGCTGTCCCGCGTGCGCCGAACAGCTCCCCAAGTTCGTGGAGTTCGCGAAGGCAGTGCCGGGAGGCCGCGCCCGTGTACTCGCCACCGTCGTGGGCGACCCGCAGCGCACCGCCGACATCGTGGCCCGGCTCGAACCGGTCGCCCAGGTGGTGGCCGAGGGCCAGAACGGCGCCGTCGGCTCTGCGTTCGCCATCGCCGCGTTCCCTTCGGTCCTGAAGGTGTCGGTGCGGGGCACGGGCGACCCGGTCGTCGCGGACGCCCGGGTCGACCTGGAACGCCTGCCGTCCTCAGCGGCATGAGCGAAGACGGTACGAGGAAAGAGGACGGTACGAGGAAGAGGAATGCCTGCCAAGAGGGCACGACGGCAGAGGCAACGACGGAACCTCAGCCCGCAGGCGACGCCGACCCGGCCGAGGCCGCATCGCCGCGCCCCTCCCGTCGCGTCGTCGCCGCCGTCGCCCTCAGCGCCCGCGCCGCGCCCACCGCCTTCGCGGCGCACACCCTGCTGACGCTCCTCACCAGCGCGGCCCCTGTGGCGTCGGCCTGGCTGATGAAACTGGTCATCGACAACCTGGTCCACCACGGGCCGCGCCCCACGCTCATCGCGCTCACCACCGGGCTCGGCGCCGTGGGTCTGGTCGCGGCGCTGCTGCCCCAACTCCTGCAATACCTGCGGGCGGAGCTCGACCGACGAGTCGGACTGCTCACGCAGGAGCGGCTGTTCACGGCGACGGACCGGCAGGTGGGCCTGGCCCGGTTCGAGGATCCGCGGTTCCTCGACCGGCTGCGGCTGGCCCAGCCCAACGCGGGCATGAACCCGAACAACGTGGTGTGCGGATTCCTCAACGTCGCCCGGTCCGCGCTCACTCTGAGCGGCTTCCTGGGCTCGCTCTTCCTGCTCGGTCCTGTCATGGCCGCGCTGCTCCTGCTCTCCGGTGCCCCCATGCTCGTCGCGGAGATCCAGCTGTCGCGGCGCAGGGCCCGGATGATCTGGGAGATCGGGCCGGTCGAGCGGCGGGAGTTCTTCTACAACGACCTGCTGTCGAGCGTGGCGGCGGCCAAGGAGATACGGCTGTACGGCATCGGCACCTTCCTGCGCGGGCGGATGCTCGCGGAGCGCCGTACCGCCAACGCCGCCAGACGGGCCATGGACCGCAGGGACGTCACGGTCCAGGCCGGTCTGGCGGCGCTCGCCGCGCTGGTGTCGGGGACGGGTCTCGTCTGGGCCGCCGCGGCGGCCCAGCGCGGCGCGCTGTCGGTCGGCGACATCACGATCTTCATCGCCGCGATCGCCGGGATGCAGGGCGCGCTCGCCACCGTCGCGAGCGAGATCGCCCAGTCCCACCAGGCGCTCGAACTCTTCGGCCACTACCTCGCCGTCACGCGGGCCCGCCCCGACCTGCCGCTCTCCCCCGCGCCCCGCCCGCTCCCCGCGCTGCGCGAGGGCATCACGCTCCAGGACGTGTGGTTCCGGTACTCGCCCGCGCACGCGTGGGTCCTGCGCGGGGTCACGCTGCACGTTCCGTACGGCGGTTCGCTCGCGCTTGTCGGTCTGAACGGCGCGGGGAAGTCGACCCTGGTGAAGCTCCTGTGCCGGTTCTACGATCCGACGCGCGGCGCCATCCTGTGGGACGGGACGGACCTCCGCGACGTCGATCCCGTGGAGCTGCGACGGCGTATCGGCGCGGTGTTCCAGGACTTCATGCACTACGACATGACGGCCGCCGAGAACATCGCGCTCGGTGACCTGGCCGCCCTCGACGACGAGCCGCGGCTGCGGGCCGCCGCGCACCGCTCCGGCATCCACGAGACGCTCTGCGAACTCCCGCACGGCTACCGGACGTTGCTGTCCCGGACCTTCTTCATGACGTCGGACAGCGAGAACGGTCCCGAGGAAGGCGTGACGCTCTCGGGCGGACAGCGGCAGCGCCTCGCGCTGGCCCGCGCCTTCCTGCGCCACCGCTGCGACCTGATGATCCTCGACGAACCCTCGGCGGGCCTGGACGCCGCCGCGGAGCACGAGATCCACGCCTCCCTGCGGGAACACCGCGGGGCGCGCACGAGCCTGCTCATCTCGCATCGCCTCGGCACACTCAGGGACGCCGACTCGATCGCGGTCCTGAGCGACGGAAGAGTCGTCGAACAGGGCGACCACACGGCCCTGTTGGCATCGGACGGGCGCTACGCCCGGCTGTTCACCCTCCAGGCGTCGGGCTACCGCGAGGAGACGGAACCGACCGCGGTGGGGGCGATCGACCCATGAGAGGACTCGTGAGACGTACAAGGACAGGCCGGGCGCTCGGCGCGATCGCCGCTCTCGGTACGGCACTCGCCACCACCGCGCTCGCGCGTCGTGCGCTGGTCTCCGTCACCGTGCGCGGCCGGAGCATGGAGCCCGCCTACCACGACGGCGACCGCGTCCTGGTGCTGCGCCCGCACGTCCGGGCCCTCGCCGCAGGCCGGGTCATCGTCGTGGAGCGGCCTGGCGCGGGCCACCGCTGGCCTGGGCCGCCGCTGGACCCGGACGCGCGGGCCGCCGCGGTGGCCGACCGCCAGTGGATGATCAAACGCGTGGGCGCCGTCCCGGGAGACCCGACCGGCCCACCACTCCCCCGCACCGGCCCCGTGCCGCCGGGCCGTCTCCTCCTGCTCGGAGACAACCCCCATCACAGCGTCGATTCACGGCAGTTGGGCTACTTCCCCATGGACCGTGTGCTGGGAGTGGTGCTCCGCGCCCGCCCCTGGATCCCGCTTCGGGTCAGGCGCTGAGGCCGACGGGGCCGTGCCGGACCTCCTGCCGCACGTGCTTCGTGACCCCGTAACCGGCCAGCCAGTCCCGCAGCGCGGTCACGTCCCCCTCGTCGAGGAGCGCGGGGTCCACGGTGGTGCGGATCTGGTGGGGGACGCCCGAGTCGAGCAGCAGGCGCAGGCTGCGCTCGGCGGGTGTCGCGCTGTTGCGGACGCCGGTGACCCTGTCGTACGCGTCCGGGTGCGCCTTGGCGTCGAAGCCGACCCAGTCGACGAGCCCTTCGGCGAGCAGCGCGCCGAACCGGCGCGGGTAGGCGCCGCCGGTGTGCAGCCCCACCGCGTGGCCGAGCTCGCGCGCCTGCCGTGCCGCGTCGGCCAGGCCCGGTTGCAGCAGCGGCTCCCCGCCCGAGAAGACGATCCCGTCCAACAGGCTGCGGCGGCGGCCCAGATGGGCGGTCACCGTCGGCCACGGGACCTCGAAGGGCGGGCGCGCCCGCGCGTCGAGCAGCTCCGGGTTGTGGCAGTAGCCGCACCGCCACGGGCAGCCCTGGCAGAAGACGGTGGTGACCAGCTTGCCCGGCCAGTCGCAGGTGGAGAGCCGGGCCCAGCCGCCGACGCGGATCACGCCGGGACCACCGTGCGCTCCTGGAAGTGGGTGCGCTCGGCGTGCTCGCCCTTCTTGCCGATGTTGAAGGAGGAGACCGGGCGGTGGTAGCCCATGACGCGGGTCCAGACCTCGCAGTCGCCGCCGCAGGACGGGCAGTTGGCGCGCTCACCGGCGAGGTAGCCGTGCTCGGGGCAGATGGAGAAGGTGGGCGTCACCGTCAGATAGGGCAGCGAGAACCGCTCCAGAGAGCGGCGCACGAGGGTGCGGCACGCCTCGGCGGTCGAGACGCGCTCGGACATGTACAGGTGGAGGACGGTGCCGCCGGTGTACTTGGTCTGGAGTTCGTCCTGCCGCTCCAGCGCCTCGAAGGGGTCGTCGGTCCAACCGACCGGCAGCTGTGAGGAGTTCGTGTAGTACGGGTTGGTGTCGGTGCCCGCCTGGAGGATGTCGGGGAAGCGTCGGTGGTCCTCCTTCGCGAAGCGGTAGGTGGTGCCTTCGGCGGGGGTGGCCTCCAGGTTGTACAGGTGGCCGGTCCGCTCCTGGAACTCGACCATGCGCGCCCGGACGTGGTCGAGGAGGCGGACGGCGAGCGCGTGCCCCTCGGGCGTGGTGATGTCGTGGGCGTCGTGCGTGAAGTTGCGGATCATCTCGTTGACGCCGTTCACGCCGATGGTGGAGAAGTGGTTGCGCAGGGTACCCAGGTAGCGCTTGGTGTGCGGGAAGAGTCCGCCGTCGATCAGGTCCTGCACGGTGACGCGCTTGATCTCCAGGCTGTCGCGGGCGAGGCCGAGCAGCCGGTCGAGCGCGTCGTACAGGCCCTGTTCGTCGCCCGCGTGCAGGTGGCCCAGGCGCGCGCAGTTGACCGTGACGACGCCGAGGGACCCGGTCTGCTCCGCGCTGCCGAACAATCCGTTGCCGCGCTTGAGCAGTTCGGTGAGGTCCAGTTGGAGGCGGCAGCACATGGAGCGGATCATGCCGGGGTTCAGGCCGGAGTTGATGAAGTTCTGGAAGTACGGGAGCCCGTACTTCGCGGTCATCTCGAAGAGCCGCCGGGCGTTGTCGCTCTCCCAGGGGAAGTCGTCGGTGATGTTGTAGGTCGGGATCGGGAAGGTGAAGACCCGCCCCGTGGCGTCGCCCGCCGTCATGACGTCGATGTACGCGCGGTTGATCAGGTCCATCTCGTGCTGGAGCTCGCCGTAGCCGAAGTCCGCCTCCACGCCGCCGATCACCGGCACCTGCTCGCGCAGGTCCTCGGGGCAGGTCCAGTCGAAGGTGAGGTTGGTGAACGGCGTCTGGGTGCCCCAGCGCGACGGCACGTTGAGGTTGTGCACCATCTCCTGCATGCACTGGTGGACCTGCTCGTACGTCATGGAGTCGACGCGGACGAACGGCGCCATGTAGGTGTCGAAGGAGCTGAACGCCTGCGCCCCGGCCCATTCGTTCTGCAGCGTGCCGAGGAAGTTGACGATCTGTCCGACGGCGGAGGAGAAGTGGCGCGGCGGGGCGGAGTCGATCTGCCCCGGCACCCCGTTGAAGCCCTCGGCGAGGAGCGTGCGCAGGGACCAGCCCGCGCAGTAGCCGGAGAGCATGTCCAGGTCGTGTATGTGGAGGTCGCCCTCGCGGTGGGCGCGGCCCACGGCGTCCGGGTAGACCTGGTCGAGCCAGTAGTTGGCGACGACCTTGCCGGCCGTGTTCAGGATGAGTCCACCGAGCGAATAGCCCTGATTGGCGTTGGCGTTGACCCGCCAGTCACTGCGGTCCAGGTACTCGGTCACCGAGTCCACGGCGTCGATCTGCGTCACGTCAGCCCTCCCACGAGGCGTCCGGAATGTGTGCGGGGCCGCCGCGCGGTCCGCGCGGCGGCCGTCGGCAGGTATCGGGCTCGGGCCCCCGAGAGGGCCCATACCGTTGCGGGGCAGCTCCGGATTCGCACCGGATTCCCTGTTGTCCCGGCCGCGGACGCTGAAGCGCCGCTGTCGCCGAACCGACGTCCGTCACACTACATCTAGTGTTATGTCCGACATGCCGACCGAAGATGTTGGGTGACGTTGGTCCGGCGTGGGAATGACTTTGGTCCTCGCGTGACCCGCTCAGGCGTCCGTCGGCGCCACGATGCGCAGCAGATACGTGTCCATGATCCAGCCGTGCCTGGCCCGCGCCTCGGACCGCAACCGCCGGATGCGGTCCGCCACTTCCGCGAGCCGGCCCGCGACGAGCAGTTCGTCGGGCGTGCCGAGGTAGGCGCCCCAGTAGATCCACACGTCGTCCCCCTCGACCTGGGTGAACGACTCGTGCGCGTCGAGCATGACGACGATGTCCCCGTCGTCGTTCTGGCCCACGTCGGAGAGGCGGCGGGCGGGGGTGATGTGCAGCGGTCGGCCCACCTGATTCAGCGGGATGCGGTGCCGGGCGGCGAGCGTCGAGACGCTGGTGATCCCGGGCACGACCTCGACGCTCGCGGACACCGAGCCGCGCGCCTCGATGTCGTTGAGGATCCCGAGCGTGCTGTCGTACAGCGAGGGGTCGCCCCATACGAGGAAGGCGCCGGTCTCCCCCGCGCTCATCTCCTCGCGCATCAGCCGCTCGAAGAGGTCCGCGCGACGGGTCCGCCAGTCCTGGACGGCGGAGGTGTAGTCGGAGCGGTCCATGGGGCGCCGGTCCCTGCTCGGGTCCGTCACCTCCACCACCCGGTAGGGCTGCTGCCCGTGCTCCTGAAGCATGCTGTGCCGCAGGTCGGTCAGCGAGGACTTGTCCTGCCCCTTGCCGACGATGAAGAAGACGTCGGTCCTGCGGATGGCCTTCACCGCGCCCAGGGTCAGCTGGTCGGGGTCGCCCGCACCGATGCCTATGACGAGGATCTGGCGTCGTTCTGTGGTCATGGGCCGAAGTCTGGCAGGTGCGGCACGACGAAAATCTCTTCGCCCCGGCCGGTCACCGCCCTACTGTGGCGCGGTGACGACTCAGATGATCATCCTCAACGGCGGTTCCAGCTCGGGGAAGACCGGGATCGTGCGCTGCCTGCAGGACGTGCTCCCCGATCCGTGGCTGGCCTTCGGTATCGACTCGCTCATCGAGGCGCTGCCCGCGAAGACACAGGCGTCGGAGGACGGCATCGAGTTCGGCGCGGACGGCGGGGTGAGCGTCGGGACCGACTTCCGTGCGCTGGAGGCGGCCTGGATGGCGGGGCTCGTGGCGATGGCCGGGTCCGGTGCGCGGATCATCGTCGACGACGTCTTCCTGAGCGGCGCGGCGAGCCAGCAGCGGTGGCGCGACGCCGTCGGTGACACCGACGTCCTGTGGGTGGGCGTCCGGTGCGACAGCGAGGTCGCCGCGGCCCGTGAGGTCGCGCGGGGCGACCGCACCAAGGGGATGGCCGCGTCGCAGGCGCGGCTCGCGCACGAGGGCGTGGCCTACGACCTGGAGGTGGACACGACCCGCACCGAGTCCCTGACCTGCGCTCGGACCATCGCGGCGCGGGTGGCCTGACGGCCTCGGCCCGTCAGGAGCGGAATCGCCCGCCCCGGCCGACCGCCACACCGGCGGAGCGGGCCCCGCCCGGCCTCGTACGTCAGTCGGCCCTCTTGTCCCCCGCCGCCGGACGACCACGGGCCAGCATCACGAAGCCGACGAGAGCGGCGGCCGAGGCGACCGTCTGGATGACCGCCAGGGGAACCGCGCCGGAGGCGACCCCCGCGAGCGGCGACACCAGGGCGCCGACGAGGAACGAGGACGCGCCGAGGAGGGCCGACGCCGCGCCCGCCGCGTGCGCGGTGCGGTTCATGGCGAGCGCGTTGGCGTTGCCGATGAGCAGTCCGAGGCCGGCGACGGAGACGAACAGGACCGCGCAGACCGGCACGAGACCGGTGTCGCCGAACCAGCCCGCGCCCAGCGCCAGCAAACTCGCACCGGCGATGACCAGCAGTGCGAGCCCGGCGGTGACGACGGCGTGCACGGGGAACCTGCGGACCAGGACCCGGCCGTTGAGCTGGCCGACGCCGACCATGCCCACGGCGTTGAGGCCGAACAGCAGGGCGTACGTCCGCGGCGATGCCCCGTAGAGCTCCTGGAGGACGAACGGCGATGCGGCGAGGTAGGCGAAGAACGCGGCGAACGCCCCGCCCGCGGCGAGCAGACAGCCCAGGAACACGCGGTCCCTGGTGAGCGCGCCCATCTCGGCGAGGCCGAGCCCTCGACGGCGGCGTGCCGCGGGCGCCAGGGTCTCGGGCAGGCCGCGGGCGACCAGGAGGACGAGGAGCAGCCCGAGGACGGCGAGGGCGACGAAGACGCCGCGCCAGTCGGTGACGTGCAGCAGTTGGGCCCCGAAGAGCGGGGCGACGGCGGGCGCGACGCCGGAGATCAGCATGAGTGAGGAGAAGACCCGGGCGATCTCCACTCCCTCGTACAGATCGCGGACCACGGCGCGGGCGACGACCACACCGGCGGCGCCCGCCGCGCCCTGCACGAACCGCAGGCCGATCAGGAGGTCGGCGCGCGGGGCGAGGGCGCAGGCGGCGGAGGCGACGGCATAGAGGGTCATGCCGGTGAGCAGCGGGCGGCGCCGGCCAAGGCGGTCGCTGAGGGGGCCGACGACGAGCTGCCCGAGCGCCATGCCGACCAGGCACGAGGTGAGCGTGAGCTGCACGACGACGGCGGTGGTGTCGAAGGTGCCCGCGACGTCGGGCAGCGCGGGCAGATACACGTCGGAGGAGAGGGACGGCAGCGCGGTGAGGCCCGCGAGGACGAGGAAGACGAACAGGGTCCCCCGCGCGCGGGGCGGAGCCTTCGGGGCCTGGACGCCGGCCGTGTTTCGGGCAGGGCTGGACAAGGATCACTCCAGAGGGAAGGGGGAAGAGGGGTGGGTTCGGAGAGGAAGCTACTCCTGAACCCGCAGGTCAGAGGGCATGCGAAGGGATACGGGAAGCGCCGGGACGAGCGCTGCGGCGACCGCGGGACCGGGCCCGGCAGGCCACCCTGGCGAACGGCCCGTAGGCACGCAGGGGGCCCACCAGGAGCTCTTGAGGGGCACTTTTCCGGCACCCAGAAGGTGACTTCTCGGCTTGCCGGTACGCAGGAGGTGGCTTCTCCGCTTGCCGGTACGCAGGAGGTGGCTTCTCCGCTTGCCGGTACGCAGGAGGTGGCTTCTCGGCACGCACGAGGTAGCTTCTCGCTTCCCGGCACGCAGGAGGCGCTTTCTCGGCTTCGGCGACGCCCCTCGCGCCCGCCCCGCACCCGGCCGCCACCCAGCCCTGACCGTCACGCGGACACCGGCCTCCAACAACCCCCGCCGCCCTGGAACTTCGCGGCAGGTAAAGGCGTTGCCAAGAAGACGCGCGGATCGCCGCGCGGACGCAGGTACGACACGGGTAGCCGAGGTGGCACGGATGGCGATGTGGGACAAGCTCAAGGACCAGGCCAAGGGTCTTCAGCAGTCGCAGGGGGGACGGAGCTCCGGCGGGCACGGCACGACGCGCGGTTCGGGGTCGGGCGGCGGATCGAAAACCCAGCTCGTGGGCATGCTCAAGTCCCAGCTCACCTCCCTGAAGACGGAGCTCAAGAGCGGTGCCTACCGCGACGCGAGCATGGCGATGTGCGCCCTGGTGGCGGCCGCCGACGGATCGGTCGACCCGGCCGAGCGCCAGCACGTGGAGTCCCTGATCGTGCAGAACGACGTGTTGCAGAACTTCCCGCCGGAGCAGCTGCGCCAGCGTTTCAACAAGCACGTCGACCAGTTGACGGCCAACTTCCAGCACGGCAAGACGGAGGCAATGCAGGAGATCGCCAAGGCCGCGAAGAAGCCGGTGGAGGCGAAGGCGGTCGTCCAGACCGGCTTCGTCGTCGCGGGCGCGGACGGGTACATCGCCCCGGCCGAGGAGCAGGTCCTGCGTGAGGCGTGTGCCGCGCTCAACGTGTCCCCGCAGGAGTTCGGCCTCTGAGCCGACGAGGCGCCCCGGGTCCGCACCGCACGGTGCGGGCCCGGCCTGCCACGCCCCGGGCCATCGCCAAAGGCCTTGCCCGGCAGGCCAGTTGACGGGTCTGCCCCGGGGTCTGCCCTCTCGTACCTTCTCCCGGCTCCCCGCACCGCCCTTAAGGTCGGCGGGAGCGACGAAAGACCGGATCGGGGCGAGGGTGCGCGAGATACAGAAGGCCGCGGAGCGGCAGTCGGCGGCGCGGCAGTCGGCGGCGCGGCCCGCCACCGGGCGTGCGACGCGCCCCACGGGATTGGCCGCGCTCCAGAGCCGCGCGGGGAACGCCGCGGTGACGCACTGGGTGCAGCGCCAGCAGGACGACAAGAGCGGGCACTACGCCACGAAGCCCACCGAGCACCCCGAGTGGGAGCCCTACCAGAAGCTGACGCAGGCGGCGGGCATCCCCCAGGCCGAGGCGGACGCCGCCTGGCAACTGCTGCTCGGCGGCGTCGACTCGCAGGGCGCGCTGAACGACGAGGCCACGGCGAAGACGAGCGACCGCCAGGAGCAGCGTGAGATCCGTGCGACGAACTCCTGGTACCAGGAGTTCGCGAGGCTCATGGCCCAGTACCTCCAGATCGACACCCCCACCATGGCGCTGTGGGCGGGCGGCTACGAGACCAGCGAGTATGCCTACTCCAAGGGGCACACCCCGCTGGCGCGGACCAGGATCGGCAGCGTGCTCAACGTCCTGGAGCTGCACCCGAACTGGAAGCTGACGGGTCCGATGTGGAGCGTCGTGTCCAAGGCCTTCGTGGACCAGGCGACGGGCCCCGTGCACATCTTCCTGCGCGCCTACACCCCGGACAGCATCCTCATCAGGCTGGAGGTCCCGCACCTGCGCCTCGTCCAGCGGCTCAAACCGGACGTGAAGCTGGTCTGGCATCCCCTCTACACGTCTTCCGACGGGCAGACCCGGGAGATCTCGCGGGACTTCCGGCTCGTCGACAACGCGGAGTACGACGGCCGCGACACATGCGTCGGCGTCCTCTTCCAGTACCTCCGGATGTTCCACGAAGAGGGCAACACCCAGGCCGATCCCGCCCGCGAGAGCATGGAACAGCTGATGGCCGCCAACGGTCACAAGGACGGTGTCTGACACCGCACGGTGCCGAGCCGTCGCTCGACATCGCACCGGTGCGGTCCGTCACTCCATGTTAGCCTCAGACGTTTGCAGCGTCGACGCCCGGTGACTCCGCCCGCCCGGCACCCGCCCGCGTCGGCCCCTCGTTCCTGCCGTGCCTTCCTCGGTACGTACGCCTACGGAAGGCTCGTCATGACCGACGCGGACCGCACCACCCCCTCGCACGACGACGCCGAGCCGGTGACCGCCACCCCGGCGCCGCCCCCCGCCGCCTCCTTCGCCGACCTCGACCTGCCCGCCGCGCTGCTCCGCACGCTCGCCGAGCAGGAGGTGCGCGAGCCCTTCCCGATCCAGGCGGCCACGCTGCCCAACGCCCTCGCGGGCCGGGACGTGCTCGGCCGCGGCCGCACCGGCTCCGGCAAGACGCTCGCCTTCGGCCTGCCCCTGCTCGCCCGTACAGCGGGGCGCCGCGCGGAGCCCAAGCAGCCGCTCGCGCTGATCCTGGTGCCGACGCGGGAGCTCGCCCAGCAGGTCACCGAGGCGCTCACCCCGTACGCCGATGCGCTCCGGCTGCGGATGGCGACGGTCGTCGGCGGCATGTCCATCGGCAGGCAGGCGGCCGCGCTGCGCGACGGGGCCGAGGTCGTCGTGGCCACGCCCGGCCGGCTGCACGACCTGATCGACCGCAAGGCCTGCCGCCTGAACCGGGTCCGGATCACCGTCCTGGACGAGGCCGACCAGATGTGCGACATGGGCTTCCTGCCGCAGGTCACCGAGGCGCTCGACCAGGTGGCGGCGGACGGGCAGCGCCTGCTGTTCTCGGCGACCCTGGACCGCGACGTCGACGGACTGGTCCGCGACTACCTCCACGACCCCGTCGTCCACGAGGTCGACCCGTCCGCGGGCGCGGTCACGACGATGGACCACCACGTGCTCGTCGTGCACAGCCCCGACCGGTACGCCGTCGTCACGGAGATCGCGGCCCGCGAAGGCCGCGTCCTGCTGTTCCTGGACACCAAGCACTCCGTCGACCAGCTCACCAAGCACCTGCGGGCCAGCGGCGTGGACGCCGCCGCGCTGCACAGCGGCAAGTCCCAGCCGCAGCGCACCAAGACCCTCGCGCAGTTCAAGGACAGCAGGCTCACCGTCCTGGTGGCGACGAACGTCGCGGCCCGCGGTCTGCACGTCGACGACCTCGACCTGGTGGTCAACGTCGATCCGCCGACCGACCCCAAGGACTATCTGCACCGCGCGGGCCGCACCGCGCGGGCCGGTGAGAAGGGCCGCGTCGTCACGCTGGTGCTCTCGGGCCAGCGCCGCGAGCTGAGCAAGGTGACGGCCGACGCGGGCATCGAGCCGACGGTCACCAAGGTGCGTTCGGGCGAGGCGCAGCTGAGCCGGATCACCGGGGCCAGGAAGCCGTCGGGCGTGCCGCTCGACGGCGGGCCCGCCGGGGCCAAGGCCAAGAACCACAACGCGCCCTTCCGCGGCATCGGCACCAGCAAGGACGCCTCGGGCGGCAGCGGCGGGAAGTCCCGCAAGTCGGGCGAGGCCCGCAAGCTCGCCGAGGCGCGCAGGGCGGCCCGGGTGCGCCGCGGCGGCTGACGCCCGCCGGGCCTCGTCAGTCCTCGTCCACCGCTTGGCGGTCGGTGAGGGCGCGCGCCTTGGCGTTCTCGATGTGCCGGCGCATCTTCTTCGCCGCGCCTTCCGGGTCGCCCGCCGCCATCGCCTCGTAGACGGCGGTGTGCTCGCGGGCGGGTGACTCGGCCTCCGACGAACCCAGCTCCGTGAAGAGCCGGAAGCGCTGCACATGGCCGCCGAGCGAACGGTAGGCGCTCTCCAGGAACGGGTTGTCGCACTGGGCGGCGATGCGCAGGTGGAAGCGCTCGTCGGCGGCCCAGTAGGCGCGCACCGAGGCCGAACGCGGCGCGTCCGCGCAGTGCTTGAGCTCGTCGATGCTCGCCTTGAGTTCGTCGAGGAACTCCGGCGTGGTGCGTCGCGCGGCCTCGTGGACCATCGCGGGTTCCAGGACGAGGCGCGCGTCCATCAGCTTGATCAGCTCGCGCTCGGTGAAGAGCGGTGCCACGCGGTAGCCCTTGAGCGCCTCGCGCCGCACCAGGCCCGTGTGTTCGAGACGCGCGAGCGCCTCCCGCAGCGGGGTCTGGCTCACGTTCAACTCGCGCGTGAGGGCCCCGATGTTGAGGGACTGTCCTGGCGACCAGAGTCCGTCCATGAACTGCCCGAGCAGCACCTCGTACATCTTGTCGGCCAGGGGTTGCCGGGCGGACGGGCGGGTCGTAGCCATCGTGCCTCCTTCGAGGCCCGACCTTAGCGCAGCCCTTCACCCCTCTTGATCGCGACTCGATCGTATATTATTTTCCTATCGCTATAGTATAGCGATGGATCAAGGAGGATCCCTGTGCGTGCTGACGACATGCCTGACGACGCCCCGTGTGTGCTGGTGACCACGGCGTATCTCCAACCCGGCGGCGAGGTCGACCAGTTGCTGCGCGACGCCGGATGCCGCACCGTCTTCGCCCGGCCCGCCGACCGGCACGGAACCGACGAGCAGTCCCTGCGCGACGCCTTCGCCCGCGCGGGTGCCGTCGGTGTCGTCGCGGGCACCGACCCGTTCACGTCCGAGGTGCTCGGGGCGTCCCCCGGCCTCCGGGTCGTCGGACGCTGCGGTGCCGGGTACGACAACGTGGACGTGGCCGCCGCCGCCCGGCTCGGCATCGCCGTGACCCACTCCCCCGGCGCCAACCGGATCGCGGTCGCCGAGCATGTGCTCGGCCTCCTCGTCGGCTGCGCGCGGGGCATCCCGCAGAGCGTCGCCGACGTACGGGCGGGTGGCTGGTCGCAGCCCAGCGGGCGGGAGTTGGCGGGCGCGACGCTCGGCGTCGTGGGACTCGGCTCGATCGGGCGGACCGTCGCACGGCTCGGACTCGCCATCGGCATGCGCGTGGTGGGCCATGACCCCTTCCCTGACGAGGCGTTCCTCGCGGAGACCGGCGTGACCGCGCTCCCTCTCGAAGAGGTGCTGGGCGAGGCCGACTTCGTGACGCTGCACCTCGCGCTCGACACGTCGACGCGGCATCTGATCGACGCCGCGGCGCTGCGCCGGATGCGACCTGGTGCCTACCTGATCAACACGGCGCGGGGCGGCATCGTCGACGAACAGGCCCTCGCCGACGCGCTCGCCGAAGGCCGGCTCGCGGGCGCCGCGCTGGATGTGACGGAGCAGGAACCGCTGCCCTCGGACTCGCCGCTGCGGGCGTTCGACAACGTCCTGGTCACCGGGCACATCGCGGGCGCCACGGCCGAGGCCAGGTCGCGTTCCAGCCTCATGGCCGCCCGGCAGGTGCTCGACGTAATCGCCGGACGGACGCCGGAGCATCTCGTCGATCCGGGGACCGTGGCGGCGCGGGCGGGGGTGCGGTGATGGGGACCGGACGGATACCCGCGCGGCGGCCCGAGCCGCACTCCCCCGCCGCCGGCGCCACAGTGCCGGCCGAGGAGCGCACCCCTGCCTTGCGCATACCCGGCGGCCCACGGCTCGCCGCCAACCTCAAGTGGCTCTTCACCGAGCTGCCCTTCGAGCGACGCTTCGACGCGGCGGCCGACGCGGGCTTCGCCGGGGTCGAGTACGCCGACCCCTATCCGTATCCGGCCGCGCGCCTGCGCACACTGCTGGGCGAGGCGGGACTCCGGCAGGTGCTCATCAACTCCCCTGCCGGAGAGCCCGATTCACCGGATCGTTCCGGGCTGGCCTGCCATCCGGGACGTGCCGCGGACTTCCGGGCGGGCATCGAGCGCGGCCTGGAGTACGCGACCGAGCTCGGCTCGGGCCTGCTGCACGTCCTGGCCGGGATCGTGCCGCAGGACGTGAGCGCCGAGCGGGCCTTCGCCACCTATGTCACCAATCTCGCCTGGGCCGCCGACCGCGCCCACGGCACCGGCGTACGACTCGTCGTCGAGGCGCAGAACGAGCGTGACGCGCCCGGGTACTTCCTGCGCACCCAGGCGCGGGCCAGGGCCGTCGTGGAGGCCGTCGGCACCGACCGGGCGGGGCTGCTGCTCGACCTGTACCACGCCCAGGTCACCGAGGGAGATCTCGTACGGACCGTGCGCGCCTGCCTGCCGTACACCGCGCACCTGCAGATCGCCGATCCGCCCGACCGCACCGAGCCGGGCACCGGCGAGATCCGCTGGCCGCGCGTCTTCGAGGCGCTGCGCGAGGGCGGCTACGAGGGCTGGCTCGGCTGCGAGTACCGGCCCGCGCGCGACACCGCGGCCGGGCTCGGCTGGGTCGCGGAGGTGACGGCATGAGCGGCACCACCACACCCCATGTCCGCCCCGATTCCCCGTCGCCGGACAGCGCGTTCCGTCCGCGCATCGCGCTGATCAGCGCCACTCCCGCGGCGACGGGACCGGCGGTCGCCGGGCTCGCCGACGCCTTCCCCGCGGCCGAGCCGTGGAATCTGCTCGACGACGCGCTCCTCGCCGACGCCACGGCGCAGGGCGGGCTGACCCCGGCCCTCGCGGACCGGATGCGGCGGCTCATCGCGTACGCCGTGGCGGGCGGTGCGCGGGGCGTGCTCCTGACGTGTTCGCTGTACGGGCCCGTGGCGGAGGGTGCCGATGCGGGCGTCCCGGTGCTGTCGGCGGACGGGGCGGCCTTCGCCGCGGCGCTCGCGGGCGGTCACCGCCGGGTGCTCGTCGTGGCCTCGTTCGAGGCGGCCCTCGACGATTCGCTTACGCGCTTCCGCGCCGCCGTCGCTGCGGCGCACCGCCCCACCGAGGCCGTCGGGCAGGTCGTCGCCCCGGGTCAACTCCCGGATTCGGCGGGCGCGGACGCCGTGCTGCTCGCCCAGTACTCGCTCGCGCCCAGGGCCGACGAGCTGTCGGCCGCACTCGGGCTGCCAGTCCACACGGGACCGCACGCGGCCGCCCAGGCCCTGCGCGCACGGGTCGAGCTGGGAGGTGTGCCGTGCTCGGAGTGATCGCGGACGATGTCACGGGCGCCAGCGACGTGGCCCTCGCGCTGCGCGAGAGCGGGCTGCGGACCGTCCTGTACTTCGGCGTGCCGGACGCGGGCGTGGCGCCGCCCGGCGGGCACGAGGCGGTCGTCGTCGCGCTCAAGAGCCGGATGGCGCCGCCCGGGGAGGCCGTCGCGGAGTCCCTCGCGGCCCTGCGGCGACTGCGCGAACACGGCGTGGAGCAGGTCTACTTCAAGTTCTGCTCGACCTTCGACTCCACGGCGCGGGGGAACATCGGGCCCGTCATCGACGCGCTCGCCGATGCCCTGGACGCGCCGACGGTGCTCCTGACGCCCAGTTCACCGCAGCACGGCCGCACCCAGTACGAGGGCCAACTCTTCGTGAACGGCGTGCCGTTGGCGGAGTCGCCGATGCGGGACCACCCCGTGACACCGATGACGGACTCGTCGCTGCCCCGGCTGCTGCGGGCGCAGACCGATCGGCGGGTCGGGCTCCTGCGGTGGGACACCGTGCGCGCGGGCACCGATGCCGTACGCGCGGAAGTCGCCGCGGCCGCCGGGCGCGGGGACCGCCATCTGCTGGCCGACGCGCTCACCGAGGAGGATCTGCGCACGCTCGGCCGGGTCGCCGCGCGGGCGCCGTTGGCGGCGGGGGCGGCCGGTCTCGCCGGAGGGCTCGCGCGGGCCGTCGCGGGCGACGCCCCGGAGGCGTACGAGGACGACGATCCGCTGGCCGACTGGCCCGCGGCGGTCCTGTGCGGCAGTTGCTCGGCGCGCACCCTGGAGCAGCTCGACGCCCTGCGCGCTCTGGGGCGTCCGCTGCTCCGGCTCGACCCCGTCGCCGAACCGGACCCCGCGGCGCTGGCGGAGCACTCACTCGCCTGGCACGACGCGCTGCCGACCGACCCGGCCCGTGGGGCGCCCGTCTTCCACTCGTCCGTTCCACCCGCGCAACTACGCGTGATTCAGGAGGCATTGGGCTCCGATCGAGCCGCCGCCGTGCTGGAGGAGGCCACCGGTCTCATCGCCGTCGGCCTCGTGGCGCGCGGGGTAAGGCGTGTGATCGCGGCGGGCGGCGAGACATCGGGCGCCGTGGTGGCGGCCCTCGGCGTCACCGGCGGCTGGATCGGCAGGGCCGCCGCGCCGGGCGTGCCCTGGATCCGCCCGACGTCCGGCACTCCGGCCGCGCTGCTGCTCAAGTCGGGGAACTTCGGCGGCCCCGACTTGCTCGCCGTCGCTTCCGCCCCGCCTCCGGCCGTCACGCCACCGGAGGACCGCTCCCCCGCCCCGCACGGACCACACCAAGGAGCCCGTCGATGACCACTCCCCTCGCCCACCCCGCCGGGCGCGCGGCACTCGTCGCCACCGCCCGCGCGCTGGCCGCCCGTTCGCTCGTGCACGGCCGCACCGGCAACGTCTCGCTGCGCGTCGACGACGGCACGATCCTCGTCACCCCGACCGGCGCCGACCTCACGACCGTGCTCCCCGCGGACCTGTCCGTCATCGACGCGGAGGGAGCCCACCTCGAAGGACCGCCGCCGTCGAAGGAGGCGTTCCTGCACGCGGCGGTGTTGCGGGCGCGCCCCGAGGCCCGCGCCGTCGTGCACACGCACTCGCCGCACGCCGCCGCCGTGTCGTGCCTCGACGGCCTCGACCCGGACGACGCGCTGCCGCCGCTCACCGCGTACTACGCCCTGCGCGTCGGCCGGCTCGCGCTGCTCCCCTACTGCGCGCCCGGCGACGTACGGCTCGCCGGGTACGCCGAGGAGAAGGCCCGCACGCACGCCGCACTGCTGCTGCGCCACCACGGCCCTCTCGTCGCGGCACCCGGACTCGACGCGGCCCTCGAAGCCGCCGACGAGCTGGAACAGACGGCGCGGATCCACCTGTTGCTGCGCGGCACGGACCATTCGCACCTCACCGAGGAGCAACGCGCTGAACTGACCACCCCTCAGACTCCGTCCCCTGTAAGCCTGTTCAGCGCTCTCGCCATCAAGAAGGCCCTGGACGACACCCTCCTGGAGGCGTTCACCAGCACCACCGGCATCGGCGTCGACGGCGTCTACGAGCCCACCAACGTACTGCTCGACCAGATCGAGGCCGGGGCCCGCCCCGACGTGCTGGTCGGCGTGACGGGCGCGCTGGAGAAACTGGCCGCCGCCGGAGTGCTCGACGCCTCCTCGCTGCGGCCGCTCGCCCGCGTCGGGATCGGCGTCGCCGTGCCGCCCGGCGCGCCCGCCGTGGACGTGTCCAGTACCGACGCGCTCGTACGGGCCCTGACGTCGGCCCGTTCGGTGGCGTACTCCCGCACGGGGGCGAGCGGCGTCGCGTTCGCCACGCTCCTGGACCGGCTCGGCATCGCGGAGGAGGTCAACTCCCGTGCCACGGTGGTCCAGAAGGGGTTCACGGCCCTCGCGGTCACGGACGGACGGGCCGATCTGGCCGTGCAGCAGCTGAGCGAACTGCGCTTCGTGCCGGACGCACACGTCGTCGGGCCGCTGCCCGGCGAGGTCCAGCACTACACGGACCTGTCGGTCGCGCTCGGCGCGGCCGCCGCGCACCGGCCCGAGGCCGCCGCCCTGCTGCGGCACCTCACCGCCACGCCCGCACGGGACGCGTACCGCGCGGCCGGCCTGGAAGAGCCACACCGGTGAACGCGATCCTCGCCCTGGTGGCGTTCATCGGGGTCATCATCGTGTGGAACGTGGCGTTCAAGCGGAACATCGGCGAGGCCATGATCCTGGGGTTCCTCGCGAGCGCGGCGTTCGGCGGCACGGACGCGCCGCGGGTGGCCTGGGAATGCCTCGTCGAGGGCCTCAAGTCCGAGATCACCTTCGCGGCCCTCGCGTTCGTCTTCGTGAGCGAACTGCTCACCCGCACCGGGCTCGTGCACCGGATGATCGACATCCTCAGCTCGCTGCTCGGCCGCCGCAAGGGCGGCTCCGCGTACGCCGCGACGGTCGCCTCCGGGCTGTTCGGCGCCGTCGCGCACAACGGCGCGGCGATCGTCGCCACCGTCGGCTCGCTGGCCATCCCGTGGATGAAGCGGTCGCGGGCCAGCGGCGAGACGGCCGCGCTGGTCCTCTCGGGCAACGCGGGCGTCGGCGCGACCTTCCCGTTCAGCGGCGCGTTCTTCGTCCTGCTCGCCGCGCCGACCGTGCTGCCGGTGCTCTCCTCGCGCGACGTGGTCGCCACGCTGTTCGTCACCGGGGCGTGGATGGTCGCGATGCGGCTCCTCATCGCGTACGTCATCGTCCGGCGGCGCGGCGTCGGGACCATGGCGCCGGAGGACATCCGGCCGCTGCGCCAGTCGTTCGCCGCGGGCTGGACCTCGCTCCTGGTCCTGGCCGCCGTCGCGGTGCCCGTCCTCCTCACGACGTCGCCGGGCAGCGACTGGGCGACGGACCGGCTCGACGGGCTGGATGCCGCGGAGGCCGTGCCGCTCCTGGTGTGGCTGCCGGTGATGATGCTGATCGCCGGGCTCCTGGTGGAACGGCGGTCGCTGCCGGGCGGTTCCCGCGACTGGTGGCGGACGCTCGGCGAGATCGGCCCGAAGCTGGGGCTCGTCGGCGTGACCATGGTGTCCGCGTTCGCGGCGTCGGAGGTCCTGGACCGGCTCGGTCTGGGCGAGCAGTTGGCCCCCTACCTCAAGGACCTCCAGGGCGTGTCCCCGTGGGTGGCCGCGCTCGTGGTGGGCCTGGTCATCGTCATCGTCGCGGGCCCCCTCAACACCACGTCCACGCTCGCGGCCGTCGGCCCGGTCGCCTTCGCCGCGCTCACCGCGTCCGGGATCCCTCCGTACGTGGCGTTCGCCGCGGTCATCGTGTGGGCCTCGTCCGAGGGCTGTTCACCACCGGGCGCCGCGCCCCTCTATGTGGCCGCGGGCATCGCGGACATCAATCCGGCCCGCATCTTCATGCCGGTCGCCCTCTACTACCTGGTGCCGTCCTATCTGTTCGGCGTGCTGATCGCGGTGGGGGTGCTGTGGATACCGGGGGGCTGAGCCGCGCCGGGGACGGAGGGCGGCACGACGGTACCGGGGACGGAAAGCACCACGACGAGACAAGGAGAACCTCCATGCGCACCTTCTGCCGTACGTTCCTCTCGGGCGCGACCCGTGTCCTGCTCGTCGCCTTCCTCCTCGGCGGCTGCGCCGTGGTGGCGGGCCAGATCGCGGCCGTCGCCACGGGCGACCGGCACCTGATGGAGCTGTTCGGCACCGACGTCACCGATGTGGTGTGCATCGTCGCGGGCGCCGCGGGACTGTGCTCGTTCCTCGCACTCTACGTACGGGAACCGGACGGCCCCCCAGCCTAAAATCCACGTAAAAACGGGCGGTTATGCTGGGGCTTCTTGTCCGGATTCGATGGGGGGGGCCGACCGAAGTGAGCCGATCTGGCGTGCGGGTGATGGTGGTGGACGACGAGATCCTGGTGCGGGAGGGGCTGCGGCGGATCCTGGAGACGTTCGACGGTCTCGACGTGGTCGCGGTGTGCTCCGGGACGGCCGCCGCCGAGCAGGCCGTACGGCACCGGCCCGACGTGGTCCTGCTCGATCTGCGGATGCCCGACCGGGACGGTCTGACGGTCCTCGCCGATCTGCGGGCGCTGCCCGTGCCGCCCGCCGTCGCCCTGCTCACCACGTTCGACGCCGACGAGCATCTGGACGCGGCGCTGCGCGGGGGCGCTCTCGGCTTTCTGCTCAAGGACACGCCACCGGCCCAACTGGAGTACGCGGTCAAGGAGTTGGCGCGAGGCGGCAGCGTGCTCGCACCGCGCCTGGCGCGCACGGTCGTCCGGCATTACGCGCACTCGGTGGAGACGACGGATGCCGGGGGCGTCGGGGACTCCTGGGGCGTAGCCGGGACCGGGGCCCCGGATCCGGGGGCCTTCACCGGCCGACGGGCCCCGGCCTCCCCCGACCTCACCGACCGGGAGCGTGACGTCCTCGCGCTGGTCGCCGAGGGCCTGTCCAACACCGAGATCGGGCAGCGTCTCTTCATCGGTACGACGACGGTCAAGGACCACGTCAGCGCGCTCCTGGTGAAGTTCGGGGTCGCCAACCGGGTCCAGGCCGCCGTGCACGCGCACCGGCTGGGCCTGGTCCCCGCGGACCCCGTCGTCGGCGGCGCCGCGAGACGATGAGGGTGGACCGCCGCACCGCCGAGCGCGGGGTCGCGTTGCTGGCCTGCGCCGAACTGCTCACCGTCGCGGGCACCTTCGACCCGCTCGGCCTGCTCGTCTGCTCACTGGCACTCGCCGTACTGCCGCTGCGTCACCGCTGGCCGCTCGGCACCCTGGCCGTGGCGCTGCCCGCGACCGTCACCGAGTATCTGTGGCTGCCCGCCATGCTCGCGATGTTCGTGGTGGCCTGCCGGGCGTCGCCCCGGGTGATCGGTGGCTGCGGGGTACTGCTGTTCGCCGCCGCGCTGGTCCCCTGGCCGCCCGCCGCCCTCCTCGACCACTCCAGGCCCGAGGTCCTGACGATGGTCGAGGGCGCCGGGCTGCTCAGTCTCGGACCGATCGTGCTCGGCCTGCTCGTCAGGACCCGCGACGAGCTCAGGCACCGCCTCGCGGACCTCGCCGCCACCCAGGACCGCGAACGGTGGCTGGAGTCGCAGCGCGCGGTGACCCGGGAGCGGGCCCGCCTCGCCAGGGACATGCACGACACCGTCTCGCACCACGTCGGCATCATCGCCGTGCAGTCCGGCGTGCTCAGCGCCACCGAGCGGGACGGCGCCCGCCGCGCGGACATCGAGGTGGTCCGCGAGCACAGCGTGCGCGCCCTGGAGGAACTGCGCGACATGGTAGGCGTGCTGCGCGGCACGGACGCGGGGGCGGCGGCCGCCGTGGGCAGGACGCGCCTCGCGGATCTACCGGGTCTGACGGCCGAGAGCCTCCTCGACGTCGGTGTGCACATCGGCGTGGCGCCCGGCACCAGTTGGGATCCCGCGCTGGAGGCGGTCGCCTTCCGCATCGTGCAGGAGGCGCTGAACAACGTGCGCAAACACGCGCCGGGGGCGCCGGTGCAGGTGTCCGTCCTGACGCCGGACGGGCATGACGCGCTGGTGGTGGAGGTCAGCAACGGGCCGCCCGGCGCGGAAGGGGGCGGGTCAGGGCTGCCTGCCGGTGGCCACGGCCTCGCCGGGCTCCGCGAGCGCGCGGCGCTCGTCGGCGGGCACGTCGTCGCCCGGCCCACCGCCGACGGCGGCTTCACCGTACGGGCCGAGCTGCCGCTGTGAGCCGGCTTCCGTCCGCCCCGCGTCCGGCACCGCCCCCTCCAAGTGGAGGGGGCCGGTGGACGGTTCCGGCCGACCGGGCGCCGGGGCCAGCATGGTCCCCGGCCGGCACGCCCATGACCTGCGGCGTCCGGCCACCACCGGGCGGCGGTCCAGGACAGGACCGCCGCGAAAGCCCAGATGACGCCGCCCGTACGACGGTGCGGCAGGGGGAGAAGAACCCACATGATGTCGACACAGCAGCGCCCCATGATCCGCCGTGCCTCGCTGGTGGGCGTGGCCGCGCTCACCGCCGGCGCCCTGTTCGCCGGTGCCGCCCCGGCGCTCGCCGCACACGCCGCGGAGACCCGCGCGGCCTCCGTGTCCGCCACGCAGGAGATGCCGGAGCTGACGGCGGAGCAGCTCCGGTTCATCGAGGACGGCATGGGTCCCGAGGCGATGGCCGAGCTGAACAGAGCCATCAGCCAGGGCGGCGACGACGGCGAGATCCGCCCGCGCGCCTTCCCCATAGCCGCCGTGGCCATCGGCGCCGCCGCCTGGTGTGCCAAGGGCGCCGTCGCGAGCATCCCCACCTCGGTGCTCAGCGATGTCGCCGACGGCAAGTTCTCCGGCAAGGGCACCTACGTCAAGAACGCCATCATCGGCTGCCTCGGCGGCGAGATCGGCGGCGTGGTCTGGAAGTTCCTGCCCGGCTGGGTCAAGAACAAGGCCGTGTCCATGGTGGCCGCCTTCATCATCAAGTACATCCGCTAGCCCCTCGTCCATCCATCAGGCATCGGGATCCGCACACTCATGGCGTACGTCTTCATCCTCTGCTGCTTCATCGTGCTCGCGCTGGTCACGCTGCTGGCCGCCCGCGTCGGCCACCGCGGGAAGGTCTGTGACCGTGGCGTCGGCTACGAGGTGCCGGACGAGGTCAAGCGCGATCCCGCGCTGCGCGAGCGGGCCAACCGGCTCGTCGCGCACTGGTGCACGGGCGCGGCGATCCTCAGCCTCGCCCCGCTGATCCCCGTCGGCAACGTCCTGTTCTCCGACGGGGACCGCGCCATCGGCACCGGCGGCCTGCTGGCCTTCGCCGCCTACGGTCTGATCGTCGTGGTCGTCGCCGGCTACCCGTTCGAGAAGATCAAGCACCTGGCGCGCTGACGCCCGCGTCCCCGGACCGGCCCTCTTGATACGGGCCGGTCCGGGGACGCGTCGCGTGGTGCGGCAGGGACTCAGCCCGCGAACCGCGCCATCCACGCCTCGACCTCGTCCGCCGACCGCGGCAGGCCCGCCGACAGGTTCTCGTGACCGTCGGCGGTCACCAGCAGGTCGTCCTCGATGCGTACGCCGATGCCGCGCCACTCCTCGGGCACGGTGAGGTCGTCCGGCTGGAAGTACAGACCGGGCTCGACGGTGAGGACCATGCCCGGCTCAAGGACGGCGTCCACGTACTCCTCGTTCCTCGCCTGCGCGCAGTCGTGCACGTCGAGGCCCAGCATGTGGCCCGTGCCCGCCATGGTGAAGCGGCGCTGGAGCCCCAGTTCGTACGCACGGTCGGCCGGCCCCTCGATGAAGCCCCACTCGACGAGGAGGGCCGTCAGGTGGCGCTGGGACGCCTCGTGGAAGTCGCGGTAGGCGGCGCCCGGCTTCACGGTGGCCATGCCTGCCTCCTGTGCCTCGTACACCGCGTCGTACACCTTGCGCTGCAAGGGCGTGAAGGTGCCGCTGATCGGCAGCGTGCGCGTGACGTCGGCGGTGTAGAGGGTGCGGGTCTCCACGCCCGCGTCGAGAAGGAGCAGGTCACCGGGGCGCACCGGGCCGTCGTTGTCCGTCCAGTGCATGATCGTGGCGTGCTCGCCGGCGGCGCAGATCGAGCCGTAGCCGACGGCGTTGCCCTCCAGGCGGGCGCGGCGGAAGAACGTGCCCTCGATCCAGCGCTCGGAGGAGGCGACCGCGCCCGAGAGCTCGCCGACCACGTCGGTGAAGCCGCGCACCGTGGAGTCCACGGCCTTGCGCATCTCCCCTATCTCCCAGGCGTCCTTGACCAGACGGAGATCGCTGAGGGCCTCTTCGAGTTCCTCGTCGCGCGCCTCGTCGGTGCTGACGGCCGCTTCGAGGGCCGGGTCGACGCCCCGGACGATGCGGGTGGGGGCGTCGCCGCCCGCCGCCAGGTCCTCGGCGGCCGTGCGGACGTCGCGACAGGCGAGGCCGAGCACGACCTGCGACTCGGCGAGCGAGCGGCGCCTGCCCATCCAGAGCTCGGCCGTGGGTCCCGTCCAGAACTCGTCGTCGTCCCTGCTGTCGCGGGGCAGCTGGTAGCAGTACGCCTCGTGGCCGCCGCCCGCGCGGGGTTCGAGGACGAGCGCGCCGTCGCGGGCCTGGTCCCCGGTCATGTGCACATAGCCGGAGTGGGCGCGGAACGGGTAGGTGTCGTCGTTCGAGCGGACCTTGAGGTTCCCCGAGGGGATCACGAGCCGCTCGCCGGGGAAGCGGGCGGAGAGCGCGGCGCGGCGGCGGGCCGCGTGCGGGGCCTGCGCGTCGGGGCGCAGGTCGTGCCGCTCGGTGTCCGCCCAGCCGGTGCGCATCAGCGCGGACAGTTCGTCGGAGATCCCTGGGTAGAGACGGTTCTTCCGGCCCTTCGCCACGTCGGACACCTTCCTCTGGTGAGTGCTGCTGGTGGGCGCCGTCGAGCGCCTGGCCGGAAGGTATCGCGCACCGCGCGCGCCGAGTGCCGATGAGTGCCACTGGCACAGATCGGCCATCGCGGTCCACGTCGGTCGTCGATAATGCGGATCATGACCAACGAGAAGCTCGGCGACGCCCTGCGGCGACTGGGGCTCGACCCCGCGGCGGCCCGGGTCTATCTGGCGCTCATCGATCTGGCACCCGCCCCGCTCGGCTCGGTGGGCCGGGCGGCGGGTCTCGACGGCGCGGAGCTCGTCGCGGCGTACGGCGCGCTGGTCGACGCCGGTCTGGCCAGCGCCGCGGCGGCGGGCGGCGACGTGGTGGCGCCGGTGCCGCCCACCGCGGGACTGGAGATCCTCGCCCGGCACCGGGCGGCCGAGGTCGAGGAGTCGCGCATCGCCGTCGGCGGCGCGTTCGAGTCGTTCCGGCGCCAGCGGCTCGCCGCCTACAACGACGATCTCGTCGAGGTCGTCACCGGCGAGGCCATCGGGCCCCGGATCCGGCAGGCCTGGGCGAGCGCCCGCGAGCAGATCAGGCAGTTCGAGTCGCCGCCGTACTTCCCGCTGCCCGGTGCCACCGGCGACGCGCTCGCCACGCTCGCCCGCGGGGTCACGCAGCGCGTCGTCTACTCGCGGGAGTCGCTGGCGCATCCCGGCCATCTCAAGGAGGTCATCGAGCCCTGCGTCAACGCCGGTGAGCAGGCCAGGGTGCTGTCGTCCGTGCCGGTCAAGCTCGTGATCATCGACGAGGCGTACGCGCTGGTGTCCCTGTCGATCAGGGAGGCCGACGTGCACAACACCATGCTGGTCGTGCAGCCGTGCGGGCTGCTCTCCGCGCTGATCGCCCTGTTCGAACAGTCCTGGCGCGACGCCCTGCCCTTCCACGGCAGCACCACGCGTCCCGGCGGTCTGCCGCCCGCCGACCGGCGGCTGCTCTGGCTGCTCGCGGGCGGCGCGGACGACGACGTGATCGCCCGCGAACTGGGCATCAGCCGCCGCACCCTCTACCGCCGGCTCCAGATCCTGATGGCCCAACTCGGCGCCGCGAACCGGTTCCAGATGGCGTTGCGGGCGCAGCGCTCGGGGTGGCTCTGAGCGGCGTGCTGCCTACCATCGACGCATGGATCATGCGTCGAACGAACTCGCCGTGTCCCTGGTCTCCAACCCGCTGCGGCAGCTGTCCCTCGATCAGTTGCGCGCACGCACGAGCATGAAGTGGCGCACCCACCCGGCCGATGTACTGCCCCTCTGGGTGGCCGAGATGGACGTGCCGCTCGCCGAGCCGGTGGCGCGCGCCCTGCACGAGGCGGTGGACCGCGGCGACACGGGGTATCCGGCGGGCACCGCCTACGCGGCGGCGTTCGCGGACTTCGCGGCCCTGCGCTGGGGCTGGGACGGGCTCGCCGTCGAGCGCACCGCGATCGTCCCCGACGTGATGCTGGGCATCGTGGAAATGCTCAAGCTGGTCTCGGACCCGGGCGACCCCGTCGTCGTCAACTGCCCGGTCTACCCGCCCTTCTACCAGTTCGTACGCAGCGACCGCCGGCCGGTCGTCGAGGCGCCGCTCGACGCGGGGGGCCGGATCGACTTCGCGGCGCTGGCCGCCGCGTACCAGGACGCGGCCGGGCGCGGCGCGCGCCCCGTGCACCTCCTGTGCAGCCCGCACAATCCGACCGGGACGGTGCACACGGCCGACGAGCTGTCCGAGGTGGCGCGGCTCGCGCGGCGGTACGGCGTACGGGTCGTGGTCGACGAGATCCACGCGCCGATCGTGGCCGACGGCGCCCGCTTCATCCCCTACCTGAGCGTGCCGGGCGGCGGGAACGGCCTCTCGCTGATGTCGGCCTCCAAGGCCTGGAACCTGGCCGGGCTCAAGGCCGCCATCGCCGTCGCGGGCCCCGAAGCCGCCGACGAGCTGGCCCGGCTCCCCGAGGAGGTCAGCCACGGGCCGAGCCACCTCGGCATCATCGCGCACACGGCGGCGCTGCGGCAGGGCGGCGCGTGGCTCGACGCGCTCCTGACCGGCCTGGACGAAAACCGCCGCCTCGTCGCCGGCCTGCTCCACGAGCACCTGCCGTCCGTCCGCTACCGGCCCGCCGGAGCCACCTTCCTCGCCTGGCTGGACTGCCGCGAACTGGGCCTGGGCGACGACCCGGCGGCCGCGTTCCTCAAACACGGGCGGGTCGCCCTGAACCCCGGCACGGACTTCGGCACGGGCGGCGAGGGCTTCGTCCGCATGAATCTGGCCACGTCCCCGGAGATCCTGACCGAGGCCGTCCGCAGGATGGCTTCGGCCGTGTGAGTTCCGGCGGGAACTCCACACCGCCTCCGCCCGACCAACTCCTCGTGAGGCCGCCGACGTTCGGCGGCGCGGAACCGGTGGACGGAGTCGTACGACATGGCGGGAATGAAGCGGCGGAGCGCGTTGATGTCGGCGGTGGGTGTGGGGGCGGCGGCCGCGTCCTGGGGTGCGACGGCCGGCACGGCGTCGGCGTCGGAGCGGCGGGCGCGGACGGCCCGCCGCCCGCTGCGCGTGCACATCGTCGCGTTCGACGGCGCGGAGGAACTGGACGTGTTCGGCCCGCTGGAGGTCTTCGGCGCCGCGGCCTCGATGGGACATCCGGTGGAGCCGCTGCTCGTCACGAGCGGGCGCCCTGGCAGATTCACGGCGAGCTTCGGCACGGACATCGCGGTGCCGGGCGCGTGGGACCCCTCGGCGGCGGACGTGATCGTCGTCCCCGGCGGCGGCTTCCGTGACAGGGACCGGCCGGGCGTCTGGTCCGAGATCAAGAAGGGTGTCCTGACGCGCGAGTTGCGCCGCGCCGAACGCCCCTCCCTCACCCTGTTCGGCGTCTGCACGGGGGTGATCATCCTGCACGCGGCCGGCCTGCTCGACGGCCGCCCCTGCACGACGCACCACCGCGCCCAGGACTACCTCAAGGACCAGGGAGCGGACGTCCGCACCACCCGCGTCGTCGACGACCGCAACCTCGTCTGCGCGGGCGGCGTCAGCTCCGGCATCGACGGATCCCTGTGGCTCCTGGAACGCGAACTCGGTTCTCAAGTGGTGTCGAGCGTGGAGGAGTTGATGGAGTTCGAGCGGAGGGGGACGGTGTTGCGGACAGCGGGCGGGTAGGGGGCCGGTGCGGCACTCCGGGGGGTGTGCCGCACCGGGTAGCCTGCGCCGGGTGGATCACGGAACCACTCACAGCAGCCGCAGTGTGGAGGGGACCCTTTGGACACGTTGCTCGGATTCGCCTTCCTGGCCATCGTGGCGGCCCTCACCACGCGGATCGTGACCGCCGCCATCAGGAAGAGGGCGGCTGGCCGTGCCGAGGCTCACTCCTCGGGCCAGGCAGCCGCCGCGTTCCCCTGCCGGGTCTCCTGGAAGTCCGGGACGGGCCGGAAGTCCTCCGTGTACGGGAAGATCCACGTCGAGGCGAACGAGCCCCTGCGGTTCGCACGAAGGTTCCACGCACCTCTTCCGCTGCCCCGCGAAGGAACGCTGCAGACCGAGGAGAGCTGGCGTCCGGGCAACACGGTGCTCCACTTCCGAACCGCTGACGGCGACATCCGCATCCTCGCGAACTCCGTGGACGCGGCGTCCCTCACGCGCGCGATCGAGGCCCGTCGCGCCTGAAGGCGGCAGCCCCCGGCATCAGCCGCCCGACGGCTGAGCCGTCGAGCCTCGTACGACGAGTTCCGGTTCGAAGAGCAGCTCGCCCGGGTTGTGCTGGCCGCCCTGGATCTGTGCGCAGAGCAGGTCGACCGCCGCGCGGCCCATCGCCTCGATGGGCTGCCGCACCGTCGACAGGGGCGGCTCGGTGCAGGTCATGAAGGACGAGTCGTCGAAGCCGACGACCGACAGGTCGCCGGGGACGGAGAGTCCTCGGCGGCGGGCCGCCCTGATCGCGCCGAGGGCCAGCGGGTCGCTGCCGCACACGATGCCGGTGACGCCCTGGTCGAGCAGGCGTCCGGCGGCCGCCTGGCCGCCCTCCAGGGAGAAGATCGAGCGCTCGACGAGATCGTCGGTCAGCTTCGCGCCCGCCGCCCCCGCCGCGATCCGCGCGGCCGCCAGTTTGCGGCGCGACGGCTCGTGGTCGGCGGGACCGATCACCAGGCCGATCCGCTGGTGGCCGAGCGAGGCCAGGTGCCGCCAGGCCTGTTCGACGGCGACGGTGTCGTCGCAGGCGACGCACGGGAAGTCGAGTCCCTCGACCGCCGCGTTGATGAGGACGACCGGGATGTTGCGCTCCGCGAGCAGGTGGTAGTGCTCGTGCGGCGCGTTGGCCTCGGCGAACAGGCCGCCCGCGAAGACCACGCCGGAGACCTGCTGCTGGAGCAGCAGGTCCACGTAGTCCGCCTCCGCCGCGCCGCCCTTGGTCTGTGTGCACAGCACGGGCGTGAGCCCCCGCTGGGCCAGCGCGCCCCCGATGACCTCGGCGAACGCGGGGAAGATCGGGTTCTGAAGCTCCGGTATCACCAGGCCGACCAGCCGCGCGCGCTCGCCGCGCAGCTGCGTCGGACGCTCGTACCCGAGGACGTCGAGAGCCGTCAGCACGGACTGCCGGGTCGCCTCCGAGACGCCGGGCCGCCCGTTGAGGACACGGCTGACCGTCGCCTCGCTGACCCCTACCTTCTTGGCAACCTGTGCAAGTCGTCGCGTCATGCGCGCAAGAATAGCGCAGGAATGTGCTGCTTCAGCGTCGGATACTTGCTGGATTTCATCGTGTAACTGCGTGTGAATGAGGGCCTGTTGCATGGGGAGGCCCGTTGTAGCGGTGTCAGGCTCGCAGCCACACCGCCGTATCGTCCGGCAGCCGCCCCTGCTCGTCCAGCGGTCCGCTCGCGAGGATCAACTCCTCGTACGGCGGGAGGTCGACGGGCCCGCCCGAGAGGTTCACCACGCAGCGCAGGCCGTGGCCGCGGACGAAGGCCAGCACGCCGTCCCGCGCGGGCAGCCACGTCATCGGACCGTCGCCGAAACCGGCACCGGAGCGGCGCAGGCGAAGGGCCGTGCGGTAGAGGGTGAGCATCGAGTCCGGGTCGCCGCCCTGGCGGTCCACCGCGTACCGCGCCCAGTCGGCGGGCTGCGGCAGCCAGGGCTCGGCGCGCGAGCCGAAGCCGCAGTGCGGCGCCCCGGCCGCCCAGGGCAGCGGCACCCGGCAGCCGTCGCGTCCCGGGTCGGTGCCGCCGGAGCGGAAGTGCATGGGGTCCTGGATGCGGCCGCGCGGGATGTCCGCCTCGGGCAGGCCCAGTTCCTCGCCCTGGTAGAGGTAGACGGAACCGGGCAGGGCGAGCGTGAGCAGGGCCGCGGCCCTGGCACGTCGCGTTCCCACGGCCAGGTCGCTGGGCGTCCCGAACTCCTTGGCCGCGAAGTCGAATCCGGTGTCGGCCCGTCCGTACCGGGTGACCGTGCGGGTCACGTCGTGGTTGCACAGGACCCAGGTGGCCGGGGCGTTGACGGGCGCGTGCTCGGCGAGGGTGTCGTCGATGGTGCGGCGCAGCCGGGCGGCGTCCCAGGGGCAGGCGAGGAAGTTGAAGTTGAAGGCGGTGTGCAGCTCGTCGGGGCGCAGGTAGCGGGCGAAGCGTTCGGCGTCGGGGAGCCAGACCTCGCCGACGAACACGCCGCCGTACTCGTCGGCGATCGCCCGCCAGGACCGGTAGATGTCGTGGAGTTCGTCCTGGTCGATGTACGGGTGCGGGTCGACGCCCTCGGTGAAGTCGGGCAGGTCCGGGTGCTTGGCGGGCAGGGCGGCGGAGTCGATGCGGACGCCCGCGACCCCGCGCTCGAACCAGAACCGCAGGACGTCCTCGTGCTCCTCGCGGACCTCGGGGTGCGCCCAGTTGAGGTCGGGCTGTTCCGGCGTGAACAGGTGGAGGTACCACTCGCCGTCGGGAACCCGGGTCCAGGTGGCTCCGGAGAACTGGGAAGGCCAGTTGTTGGGCGGGAGTTCACCGTGCTCGCCGCGGCCCGCCCTGAAGTGGAACAGCTCCCGTTCGGGGCTGCCGGGGCCCGCGCTCAGTGCCGCCTGGAACCAGACGTGCTGGTGCGACACGTGGTTGGGGACGATGTCGACGATGACCTTGATGCCGAAGTCGGCGGCCTCCGAGATGAGCTTCTCGGCCTCGTCGATGGTGCCGAAGGCCGGGTCGATGGTGCGGTAGTCGGCGACGTCGTAGCCGCCGTCGACCAGCGGCGAGAGGTACCAGGGGGTGAACCACACGGCGTCGACGCCGAGTTCGGCGAGGTAGGGCAGGTTGGCGCGGACGCCCGCCAGGTCCCCCGTGCCGTCGCCGTCTCCGTCCGCGAAGCTTCGGGGGTACACCTGGTAGATGACGGCGTCGCGCCACCAGGCATCGGTGCGGGACGCGGGAACAGCTGCCACGTGAGGGTCCTTTCGGGCAGGTGGGAGGAGACGCCGGAGCGAGCGGCGGCGGTGGCGATGGTGATGACGGCGGCGGAGTACGGTGTCCGGCCGTCCGGTCAGCCCTTGAGGCTGCCGGCGGTGAGGCCCGCCATGATGCTGCGCTGGAAGAGGAAGAACACGACGATCATCGGCACGCTCGCGATCACGAGACCGGCCATGATCTGGTTCTGCGGCACCGCTCCCGCGGTCTGCGAAAGGCCCACGCTGAGCGTCATCTTCTCGCTGTCGGGAAGGACGAGCAGCGGCCAGACGAAGTCCTTGAAGACGAGCACGACGGTGAAGATGGAGACCACGCCGAGGATCGGCCGGGAGATCGGCAGGATGATCGACCACAGCACGCGCCACGGCGGCACGCCGTCGATCTCGGCCGCTTCGAGCAGCTCGTTCGGTATCGAGTCGAAGAAGCGCTTCAGCAGGAAGATGTTGAAGCCGTTGGCGGCGACCGGGAACCAGATCGCCCAGGGCGAGTTGAGCAGGTGCCAGCCGAACAGCGGCACGTCGGTCACGGTGATGTACGCCGGGATCATCACCACGATCGGCGGGATCATCAGCGTGACCAGCATCCCTGCGAGGATCACGTTGCCGAACATCGGGCGGAGCTTGGAGAGCGCGTAGGCCGCGGAGACGTCCACCGCGAGCGCGAAGAGCCAGGCTCCGACGGCGTAGAACAGCGTGTTCTTCAGCAGCGTCCCGATGTCGAAGAGTTCCCAGGCGTCCGCGAACACCGAGAAGTCCGGCGACTCGGGGAAGAAGGTGGGCGGCATCTGGGCGATCTCCTCGCCCGTCTTCATCGCCCCGGTGACCATCCAGTAGAGCGGGAAGACGAACACCAGGGTGAAGACGACCACGACGGTGGTCAGCAGCGCCCAGTAGACCGTCCTGCCCCTGCGGGACCTCAGTTCCAGCGGCGAGACGATGGTCCTGGTGTGACCTTCGGTGTTCCGCACGGGCCTACTTCTCCTCTCGGGTGAGCCGGAGCTGCACCGCGGCGACCGCGAGCAGGACGAGCATGAGCATCAGGCCGAGGGCGCTGCCCGCCCCGTAGTTGCCGCCGTACACGAAGGCGTACTGGTACATCAGGTAGGCGACGGTGACCGTCGCGTTCTCCGGGCCGCCGCCCGTGAGCATGTACGGCTCGATGAACACCTGCATCGTGGCGACGATCTGGAGCATCAACATCAGCATCAGGATCAGCCGCGTCTGGGGGATCGTGACGTGCCAGATCCGCTTGAGGATGCCGGCGCCGTCGAGCTCCGCCGCTTCGTACAGGTCCCCGGAGATGTTCTGGAGCGCCGCCAGGTAGATCAGCACCCCGGACCCCAGGTTCATCCAGGTGGAGACGATGACCAGGGAGATCAGGGCGGTGCTGGTGGAGTCGAGCCAGGACAGCGTCGGCAGTCCGACGGCGTCGAGCGCCTGGTTGAACAGGCCGGGTCCCGGATCGTAGAACCAGCGGAACAGCAGCACCGAGACGATCGGCGGCAGCATCACGGGCAGATAGACCACGAACCGGAGGTACGCCCTGGCGTGCCGCAGTTCGTTGAGCACGATCGCGACGGCGAAGGGCACGACATAGCCGCAGAGCAGCGCGAGGAGGGTGAAGACGAAGGTGTTCCGCCAGGCCTGCCCGAACGCCGGATCGGCCACCACCGTACGGAAGTTGTCCAGGCCCACCCAGGACGGCTCGTCGACGAGGTTGGTCTGCTGGAAGCTGAGGACGACCTCCCTGACGATCGGCCACCAGGCGAACAGCGCGAAGCAGAAGAGCGCGGCGCAGAGGAATCCGTAGGCGGTCAGGTTCCGCCGCGCCGCCCGGCCGCGTTTGGAGGGCGGCCGGCGCCGGGGTGCGGTGGTCCGCCGTCCCGGCCGTGACGTCGGCTCCGGTTTCGGCGCCCTGGTGAGTGTCTCCATCGTGGTCTCCCGTTTCCCGGCTCGCGCCGCGACGCCCGATCAGCGCCTGGCCAGGATCGAGTTCGCCTTGGACTCGGCGTCCGCGAGGAGCTTGTCGACGTCGGCGCCCTCCCTGGTGAGCACCGCGGACATGGCCACGTCGAGCACCGCGTAGATCTCCTGGGCCTTCTCCGGCTCCAGCTTGGGCGTGATTCCCGCGGCGGCGTCGACGTAGGGCTCGTAGTTCTTCACCGGCATGACGGCGTTGGCCTTGCGCTGCTCGGCGATGGTCTTGCCGGTCGGCGATTCGCCCATGTAGTCGTTGTTGGGCACGCCCACGGCCTCGCCGTTGGCCTTGCCGCGCGCGAAGTCGAAGCGTCCCTTGCCGGGCGTGTTGAACTGGAAGTCGATCCACTGCAACGCGGCCTTGGTCTGGGCCGGGCTCGCCTTCGGGTTGATCATGTACGCCTCGCCGCCGGCCAGCGACGCCTTGCCGCCCGGCACGCCCGTGATGCCGTAGTTCGCGGCCTTGCCCTGGAACTTCTGGGTCACGTCGGTGATCACGTCGGGTGCCCCGAGCATCATGCCGGTCTTGCCCGCCGCCATCTGCTGCATCAGCGACTCCCAGCCGATCAGCACCCGGCTGCCGACGCTGTCGTCCTTCCAGCGCATGTCGTGCAGGTTCTCCAACACCGCTTTGCCCTCGGGGCTGTTGAAGGCGGCCTTGCCGTCGGTGACCATCTCGCCGCCGCGGCTGAACAGGGCCTGCGCGAAGTGCCAGCCGCCGGTGTTGCCGCCGCCGTACTCGCCGTACCCGACGTATCCGTCGCCCAGCGCGGCGATCTTCTTCGCGGCGGCGCGGACCTCGTCCCACGTCTTGGGCGGCGCGTCGGGGTCGAGGCCCGCCTTGGTGAACAGCGCCCGGTTGTAGACGAGTCCGACGCTGTAGCTGACGTTGGGGACGCCGTAGACCTTGCCTCCCTTGGTGACCATGCCCCTGACGTCCTGCCGGATGTCGTCGAAGTTCTTCACCACGCCGGTCGACGCGGTGATGTCCTTCGCCTGCTTCTTGGCGATCACGTCGGCGTAGTTGGTGACGGGCACCACGAACACCGTCTCCATCTGACCGCCCGCCAGCTTCGCGGCGAACGTCTTCGGGTCGAAGCAGGGCTGTTGGTCGGTGCTCTTGACCGAGACGCCCGGGTGGGCCTTCTCGAACGCGGCGACGTCCGCGTCCCACGCCTTGCGCAGCTTCGGCGCGGTCTTCGCCGGCTGGCACGCCACGGTGATCGAGACGCCTCCCCCGCCGGAGCCCGACGCGTCACCGCCGCAGGCCGTGGCGGTGAGTGCGAGACCTGTCGTCAGAAGGATCGCGAGGTTACGGGGCTTCATTACGGCTCCTCTGGAGTGGCGCCCGAGCGCTGCCCTGATGGGTGCCGTCACGATAGGGCGGCCAACAGATGCACGCAAGATTCGTATCCAGATACGCAAGATTACGACTGCATCACGACGGTCCTGCGTGCACATAAAGCCCTGCACTGGGCTCAGTTCGGATGTTCACGCACATCGGCATGCCCCAACTCGCCGCGACCAACGACTATTTCGTGCGCCTGTCAATTAATTGCAATGCATGGCTGACATCTTGTGCTCACCTGACCGTGGTGCTTCAGTGACGACGACGCCACGGTGACCACTGCCACCCCGCCCCTCCCCCTCACCCCCACCAGAAAGGTGCACCGCAGATGAACCCGTATGTCATGCACGCGTCACACAGGTGCGCACGAAGAACCGTGCGCAGCGCCTCCGTCCTGGCCCTCGCGGTCACTCTCGTCGGATCCGTCGTGGGCCTCTCGGGCCCGGCCGCCGCCCGGCCCGCCCCCGTACCCCGGTCCGCCGCCGCGGGCGCCGACCTGCCCTTCACCTCCACCGAAGCGGAAACCGCCGCGACCGACGGTCAGAAGATCGGCCCCGACCACACCCAGGGCACCCTCGCCTCCGAGGCATCGGGCCGCCAGGCCGTACGCCTGGGAGTCGGCCAGAGCGTCGAGTTCACCCTCGGCGCGGCGGCCAACGCCGTGAACGTCTCCGCCAACGTGCCCGACGGACAGAGTGGTTCGCTCGCCGTGTACGTCAACGGCACCAAGCTCGACACGTCCCTCCCCGTCACCTCCAAGTACAGCTACATCGACACCCCGTGGATCGCGGGCGCCAAGGCGCATCACTTCTTCGACAACGCGCGCCTCCTCCTGGGCCGCAACCTCCAGGCCGGCGACAAGGTGAAACTGACGGCCGTATCGACCCAAGTCACCGTGGACGTGGCCGACTTCGAGCAGGTCGGTGCGCCAGCGGCGAAGCCGTCCGGAGCGGTCTCCGTCGTCGACAAGGGCGCCGACCCGAGCGGCCAGCGGGACTCCACCGCGGCCTTCCGCGACGCGATCGCGGCGGCCAAGGGCAGCGGCGGCACCGTGTGGATCCCGCCGGGCGAGTTCAAGGTGGGCTCCGAGCTGAGCGGCGTCGAGAACGTCACCGTCCAGGGCGCGGGCGGCTGGCACTCGGTGGTGCGCTCCTCGCGGTTCATCAACCAGAGCAACTCGGCCGGCAGGGTCCACCTCAAGGACTTCGCGGTCATCGGCGAGGTCACCGAGCGCGTCGACGGCAACCCGGACAACTTCGTCAACGGCTCCCTCGGCCCCGGTTCGAGCGTCAGCGGGATGTGGCTCCAGCACCTGAAGGTCGGCCTCTGGCTGACCGGCAACAACGACGATCTCGTCGTCGAGAACAACCGCGTGCTCGACACCACCGCGGACGGCCTGAACCTCAACGGGAACGCGCGCGGCGTCCAGGTGCGCGACAACTTCCTGCGCAACCAGGGCGACGACGCCCTTGCCATGTGGGCGCTCAACGCCACCAACAGCGACGACACCTTCGCGAACAACACCGTCTCGCAGCCCAACCTGGCCAACGGCATCGCGATCTACGGCGGCCGCGACATCACCGTCAAGGACAACCTGGTCCAGGACACCAACGCCCTGGGCAGCGGCATCGCCATCTCCAACCAGAAGTTCCTCGACCCGTTCTTCCCGCTCGCCGGAACCGTCACGGTCTCCGGCAACACCCTGGTGCGCACCGGCGCCATGAACCCCAACTGGAACCACCCGATGGGCGCCCTGCGCGTGGACGCGTACGACAGCGCGATCGAGGCCAACGTCGACATCACGGGCACCACCATCAAAGACAGCCCGTACAGCGCCTACGAGTTCGTGTCGGGCGGCGGCACCGGGAAGGCCGTCAAGAACGTCACGGTGAACGGGTCGACCGTGGACAAGGTCGGCACCGTCGTCGTCCAGGCGGAGACGCCGGGTGCCGTGCGGGTGACCGGCGTCAAGGCCACCGGGGTGGGCGCCGCGGGCGTCTACAACTGCCCCTACCCGGCGGGCTCGGGCGCCTTCACGCTCACCGACGGCGGCGGCAACTCCGGCTTCGACAGTGTCTGGGGCGACTGCTCGACCTGGCCGCAGCCCGGTGGCGGCAACCCGGATCCTGACCCGAACCGGAATCTCGCCAAGGGCCGTCCCGCGACGGCGACCGGCACCGCCGACGTGTACGCACCCGGCAAGGCGGTCGACGGCGACGCGAACACGTACTGGGAGTCCACGAACCACGCCTTCCCGCAGTCGATCACCGTGGACCTCGGCTCGGCGCAGCCCGTCAGGCGCGTGGTCCTGAAGCTGCCGCCCGCCGCCGCCTGGCAGGCGAGGACGCAGACGCTCGCGCTCCAGGGCAGCACCGACGGTTCGTCGTTCGGCACGCTGCTCGCCGCGAAGGACTACCGCTTCGACCCGGCGACCGGCAACACCGTCACCTTCGCCCTGCCCGAATCTGCCGCCAAGGCGCGCCACCTGCGGGTGCTCGTGACCGCCAACACGGGCTGGCCGGCGGCCCAGTTCAGCGAGGTCGAGGCGTATCTGAAGTGAAGCACCTGCCCGAAGCGAAGGACGTGTCTGAGGTGAAGGACCGCAGGCGCAGGACCCGCATGCCCCGGATCTGGAGAGGAACACCATGAGAGGGAGACAACGGAGTCGCGGGATCCTCGCGGCCTGTCTCGCCGCCGCGCTGGCCGCCGTCGGGCTGCTGCCCGCCGCCGCGCACGCGGCCCCGACGCGACCGGCCCCACCCCCACCGGCGTCCGTGGCGGCTACGAATCTGGCGCTCAAGAAGCCGATCGAGGCCTCGTCGACGACGCAGAACTACGTCGCCACGAACGCCAACGACGGGAGCACCAGCACCTATTGGGAGTCGAACGGGCACCCCTCGACGCTCACGGTGAAGCTCGGCGCCGACGCCGACCTGGACTCGGTCGTGGTCAAGCTGAACCCGGACGCCGCCTGGTCACGGCGTACGCAGAACATCGAGGTGCTCGGGCGCAAGCAGTCGGCCACCGAGTTCAGCTCGGTGACGGCGCGGGCGGACTACGCCTTCGATCCCGGCGCCCAGCAGAACACCGTGACCATCCCGGTCTCCGGACGCTACGCCGACGTCCGGCTGAAGATCTACTCCAACAGCTCCGGTTACGGCGGTCAGGTCGCCGAGTTCCAGGTCAACGGCGTGCCCGCGCCCAACCCCGACCTGACCGTGTCCCAGCTCAGCTGGGAGCCCGCCAAGCCCAGCGAGAGCGACCGCGTCAAGGTCAACGCCACGGTCCGCAACACGGGTTCGGCGGCCTCGGGCGCGACCACCGTCGAGGTCAGCCTGGGCGGCACGGTCGCGGGCAGCGCGGCGGTGGGCGCGCTCGGCGCGGGTGAGTCGGCCACGGTTCCCGTCGACATCGGCAAGCGGGCGCAGGGCAGTTACACGGTGTCAGCGGTGGTGGATCCGCGCGACACGGTCGTCGAGCAGGACAACGACAACAACAGCCGTACGGCCGACAGCAAGCTCACCGTCGGCCAGAGTCCGGGCCCCGATCTGGAGGTCACCGGTATCACGTCGAACCCGGCGAGCCCCGCGGTCGGCGCGAACGTCACGTTCACCGTGCAGCTGCGCAACCGCGGCACCAGCGCGGTCAGCGCGGGCTCGGTGGCCCGGCTGACCGTGGGCGACAAGACCCTCAACGGCACCGCGCAGGCCGTCGCGGCCGGGGAGAGCGCCACGGTCGCCCTCTCCGGCAGCTGGACCGCCACCAGCGGCGGCGCCACGCTCACCGCGACGGCCGACGCCACCGGTGTGGTGAGCGAGACCAATGAGGACAACAACGTCTTCGCGCGGTCCATCGTGGTCGGCCGCGGCGCGGCGCTGCCGTACGTGGAGTACGAGGCGGAGGACGGCACGTACGACGGCACGCTGCTCACGGCGGACGCCGAGCGCACCTTCGGGCACACCGACTTCGCCACCGAGTCGTCGGGCCGCAAGTCGGTCCGCCTCAACTCGACAGGACAGTATGTGGAGTTCACCTCGACGAGTGCGACCAACTCGATCGTCGTACGCAACTCCCTGCCCGACGCGGCGGGCGGCGGCGGTCAGGAGAAGACGCTGAGCCTGTACGCCGACGGGAAGTTCGCCCAGAAGCTGACCCTGTCGTCCAAACACAGCTGGCTGTACGGCACCACCGACCAGCCCGAGGGCCTCACCAACCGGCCCGGCGGCGACGCACGGCGCCTGTTCGACGAGTCGCACGCCCTGCTCGCGAAGACCTATCCGCAGGGCACGAGGTTCCGGCTGCAACGCGACGCGGGTGACGACGCCGCGTACTACATCGTCGACCTGATCGACCTGGAGCAGGTGGCACCGCCCACGAGCAAGCCCGCCGCGTGCACCTCGATCACCGAGTACGGCGCGGTCCCCAACGACGGCGTCGACGACACGGCGGCGATCCAGCGGGCCGTGACCGCCGACCAGAAGGGCGACATCGACTGCGTCTGGATCCCCGCCGGACAGTGGCGCCAGGAGCAGAAGATCCTCACCGACGACCCGCTCGACCGCGGCCAGTACAACCAGGTCGGCATCCGTGACGTCACCGTCCGGGGCGCCGGCATGTGGCACTCCCAGCTGTACACGCTGACCCCGCCGCAGGACGCGGGCGGCATCAACCATCCGCACGAGGGCAACTTCGGCTTCGACATCGACGACAACACGAAGATCTCCGACCTGGCCATCTTCGGCTCGGGCACCATCCGGGGCGGCGACGGCAACGCGGAGGGCGGCGTCGGGCTGAACGGCCGCTTCGGCAAGAACACCAAGATCGACAACGTCTGGATCGAGCACGCCAACGTCGGCACCTGGGTCGGCAGGGACTACAGCAACATCCCCGAACTGTGGGGCCCCGGCGACGGCCTGGCGTTCAACGGCATGCGGATCCGCAACACCTACGCGGACGGGATCAACTTCACCAACGGCACCCGCAACTCCACCGTCTTCAACTCCTCGTTCCGCAACACCGGCGACGACGCGCTCGCCGTGTGGGCCAGCAAGTACGTGAAGGACACGTCGGTCGACGTCGGCCACGACAACGTGTTCCGGAACAACACCGTGCAGCTGCCCTGGCGGGCCAACGGCATCGCTGTGTACGGCGGTTACGGCAACAAGATCGAGAACAATCTCGTGTACGACACGATGAACTACCCCGGCATCATGCTCGCGACCGACCACGACCCGATCCCCTTCAGCGGGCAGACGCTGATCGCGAACAACGGCCTCTACCGCACGGGCGGCGCGTTCTGGAACGAGGACCAGGAGTTCGGCGCCATCACGCTGTTCGCACAGGGGCCCGACATCCCCGGTGTCACGATCCGCGACACCGACATCCACGACTCGACGTACGACGGCATCCAGTTCAAGACCGGCGGCGGGGCCATGCCGGGCGTGCGCATCAGTGATGTGACGATCTCCAAGTCCAACAACGGCTCCGGCATCCTCGCCATGGGCGGCGCGCGCGGCAGTGCGACGCTCACGAACGTGAAGGTGACCGGCTCGCGGGACGGGGACATCCTCGTCGAGCCGGGCTCGCAGTTCGTGATCAACGGTGGGGTCGCGCGGGCCGCCACCGGAGTGCCGGGCACCCGGCAGGGGCTGTAGCGGCGCGAGCCGCGGCGGGGAACACCCCGTGCGGCGGGCCGCCCGGATCCGGGTGCCGGGTCCGGGCGGCCTCAGCCCGTCAGGCCCGCGACCCGCAACGGCACGGCGTTGTCCGGCACTTCACCGTCGGCGCCCTCGTGCTCGCCGACCGCGGCCCACCAGCCGGGGCCGTCCTCGATGCGGCGCAGCAGGATGCCCTCGCGGATCGCCCACGGGCAGATCGTGACGGCGTCCAGGTCCATCAGCTTCATCGCGGTGTGGCCGACCACCGCCCCCGCCAGGCTCTGCGCGGCGCGCGGCGCGGAGATCCCGGGCAGCTGGGCCCGGTCGGCCCTGGGCAGTTCGGCCAGGCGCCGCTGGGCGACGCGCAGGTCGGAGCGGCGCAGCGTCCTCGTCACGAACGGGCCGTGGCGTCCGGGCAGCGCCCCGCACAGCCGCCCCAGCTGCTGGAACGTACGGGAGGTGGCGACGACCGTGCGGGGACCCTCCCAGCGGATCCGGGCGGCCACGTCCCGCAGGTGATGCCGTACGGCCCTGCGCAGCAACTTGACCTGGCCCCTGGTCGGCGGCTCGGTGTGCCCGGTGCCGAACTCACGCGTGAGGCGGCCTGCGCCGAGCGGCAGCGACATGACGAAGCTCGGCAGGCGGCCACGGCCGAAGGCGACCTCCAGCGAACCGCCGCCGATGTCGAGGAGGGCGAGCGGGCCCGCCTGCCAGCCCATCCACCGCCGGGCGCCGAGGAACGTCAGCTCCGCCTCGGTCTCCCCCGACATGATGCGCGGCCGCACGCCGGTCTTCTCGTACACCCTCGCCAGGACCTCGTCCCGGTTCGCCGCGTCCCTGACCACGGCGGTGGCGAAGGCGAGCGGCTCCTCGGCGCCTCTGCGGCGCGCCTCCCGCCGTGCCTGCGCGACCGCCTCTGCCAGCTGGTCGACGGACTCGGGGCCGATCCGGCCGCACGGGTGCAGCTGGTCGGAGAGGCGCAGCTTCCACTTGGCCGTGTGCACCGGCAGCGGCACGCCTCCCTCGGCGTCGGCCACCACCAGACGCACCGTTCTCGATCCGATGTCCAGCACGCTCAGTCTCATAGGTCCCTCCCGGCCCGGTGTTCGTCCTGTCACCCCAGGTGATCGACCGACCCTCGCTCGTACCCCGAGCACTAGTCAACGGCGTCGGACGACCCGTTCGTATGATCGTCGGTGACCTCTTGATCAGGGTGCGGTTACACACGGGGAGCGGGCCGCACCGGACGGCCCGTCGCCGCACGGCTTCAAGGAGGCTGCAGTGAACGGCAGTTGGGTACCCACCATGTCCCGTTGGATGCTGGTCACGGCGGTGGCGGTGCTGCCCGCCGCCCTGTGCTCCGGCACCGCGCACGCCGACGAGACGCACACCGACTCGCACAACGGTCCCAACGTCAGCCTGATCAGCACCGGCCAGATCGACGACCCGCTGGAGGACGTCCTGGAGCACACCCTGAACTTCGGGGACGGCTACCGGTGGGAGTGACGGCGCCGAACGCCCCGTCGCTTCCCGCGCGTTCGCGGGGAGCGACGGGGTGGTCACGTCAGACCGTGCACGTCATGGGCGTTGGCGGCACGGCGATGCGTTTCACGGGGCGAGGCAGGACGCTCCCGGGACCTCGCTCGGTACCTCGGGGCTCGTGGGGTCGACGAGTGAGGTGACGTCACCGGCGGACTGCGCCAGGCAGTCGACGGTCCCGACCGGGTCGGGAACCGCGGCGGCCGGAGCCGCGAGGGCCCCCAGCAGCGAGACGGCCATGAGGGCGAGTACGGCGGAGCGGCGCATGTGTTCTCTCCTTTTGTGTGAGCGAGTTCGTCGACTTTCACGTAAGCGAATTCGTCGACGGTGGACTTGTCGACTCGGTGGCCGGTTCGAACCATTCCGTGGCTGCCCGCCCGCCTCGGCCGGTACGCCCCTTATCACCCGTACGTGGTTGAGGTAACGATCCGCCGTTCTTCCTGGTGGGAAGGGGCCTGATCGCGGGTATTCATGGCGGCGCCGGGTCCCTCGGGGTACGGTCACCACCGTGCTCGGGGAATATGCCCCGCCCGGCGAGTCGGGCCGCGGAGCGTGGGGAGACACGATGACGGACATGCAGCCAACACCCCCGCCGGAGGAGGAATCCTCCTCGCCGACCCCGCTCTCTCCCGAGGAGGAGGCGGAGCGGCTCAGAGCCGCCGCGGCGCGCCTGCGTGAGCAGGTCTCCGATCTGGCGGTACAGGTCCAGGCGCGGCCCAGGGTCGCGCTGGCCGAGGGCATCCTCGTCGAGCGGTACCAACTGGGCGACCGGCAGGACGCGTTCGACCTGTTGCGCCAGGCGTCCCAGCGGGCCAACGTCAAACTGCACCAGCTCGCCGCCGCCGTGGTGCGCACGCCGGGACCGGCGCCCGGCACCGGCCTGTGGTTCCCTGGCCGCACCCCCCAGCCGGTCCTCGACCTGGAGCCGCTCGAAGCCGGCCCGCTCGACCCGACCAACCAGGGGGAGGTGCTCGGCGCGGCGCTGCGCCACGTACTGACCCTGACCGGCACGGACATGGGCAATGTGCAGCTCCTGGAGGACGGCGTCCTGCGCATGGCCAAACACGCGGGACTCCCCCGGCAGTTCACCGACCACTTCGCGTTCGTGTCGGGCTCCACCTCGTGCTCGCGCGCCGCCACCGCGAGCCGTCAGGTCACCGTGAAGGACGTGGCGTCGTCGGCCGGGTTCGACGACGAGTCGCGGCGCGTGATCCTCACGGCCGGCAGCCGCGGCTGCCACAGCGTTCCCCTCGTCGACGAGGGGAACAACGTCCACGGCGTGATCTCCTCGCACCACGCCAGGCCCCTGATCGGCTTCACCCAGGCCCAGTTGAGGGAGCTGCACCAGACCAGCAGGACCATCGGCGGCTGGATCAAGTGGCATCAGGAGACCGTCATCCTCGACGCCCTGGAAGACCTCCACCGCCTTGCGCTCGACTCCGACGGCTAGGCGTACCGCGCCGTACGCGCCGGGCCCCTGGGCCACGGTGACGCGGTGACGCGGTCAGCTCCGGTAGACGGCCGTCGCGATCCTCACGAACGAACGGATCAGCGGATTCGTGTCGCCCCCGTGCCACGCCACCACCACCGGGCTCGGTGCCATGTCGAGCAGCGGCACCGCCGTCAGCCCTTCGCCCGCCTCGTGTCCCAGGGGCATCATGCCGATCGTGCCGTTCCAGACCACTGCCTGCCTGCACTCCTGGACGGCGCGCACCACCGGGCCCTCCCGGGGCTCGCCGCCGTTCCAGTACGACTGCCAGGCGGGGTCGGTGCCCGCGGGGAAGACGAACCAGCGGCGGCCCGACAGGTCGGGCAGGCGCAGGGTTTCGCGGTCCGCCAGCGGATCGTCGTCGCGCAGCAGCGCGCCCACCGGGTCGGCGCGCAGCTCGCGCACGGTCAGGCCGGTCCCGTCGAACGGCCCCCTGGTCAGGGCGACATCGACCAGTCCGGCGTGCAACCCGCAGGTGGGATCGGTCAGATCGGTCTCGCGGACACGGATCTCGACGTGCGGGTGCCGTCGTCGGTAGGCGGCGGCGAGCCGGGTCGCGTCCGCGTCGGTGCTGTCGCCCAGGATGCCGACGGTGAGGACCGCGGCACCGGCCGCCGCGGCCACCCGTTCCCTCATCCGCTCGGCCCGCCCGAGCAGTTCGCGCGCCTCGTCGAAGAGCACAGCGCCCACCGGGGTGAGCCGGACGCCGGAGGGTGTCCGGTCGAGGAGGGCGGCGCCGATCTCCGTCTCCAGTTGCTTGATCGCCCGGCTCAGCGGCGGCTGGCTCATGTGCAGCCGCGTGGCGGCCCGGCCGAAGTGGAGTTCTTCGGCGACCGCCACGAAATAGCGCAGCGTACGTAGCTCCATTCTGCGACGATACCCGGGGGGTATCGGTGTCACGGGACGGGTCTTGGACGCTCATGGGTCCTCGGCGGTGCAATCGAGGCATGACAGACATGACCGAGAACAGCGCGAACATCTCCGCGCACACCGCCGCACACACCTCGTCGGACGTCGCGCCCGCCGCCTCTCCCACCGTGTCGGTGGTCCGCCCCGGTGAGGGCGAGACGATCGTCCTCGGCACCACACGTATGCGTGTCCTGGAGGACGGCAGCAACACCGGACACCGGCTCGGAATGACCGAGTCCGTCCTCGCGCCGCACACGCCGGGCCCGCCACAGCACCGTCACTCCCGGCACGACGAGGGTTTCTACGTGCTCTCCGGCACGGTGCGGTTCACGGTCGGCGACACGGACCACGACGTGTCCGCGGGCACGTTCCTCCTGGTCCCGCCCGGCGCCCCGCACACCTTCGCCAACACGACCGACCAACCGGCCGTCATGCTCAGCACGTTCACGCCCGACCTGTACGTGCAGTACTTCCGCGATCTGCGGGACACCTTCGCGGACGGCGGGCCGATGACGCCTCAGGGCACCTTGGACACGATGCGCCGGTACGCGACCGAGCCCGCCGGGCAGGAGGTCACTCCGTCAGGGCCGCGCGGAGGAAGCTGACGATCTCCGCCTGGGCAGCCTCGGCCTGCGGTTCCAGCGCCGGCAGGGTGAGGAACGCGTGCTTGGCGCCCGGGTATTCGGTGAGCCGGACCGGTGTGCCCGCCGCGCGCAGCCGCTCGGCGTAGCGGCGGCCGTGGTCGGCGAGGGCGTCCTGGGTGGGCACCACCACGAGCGCGGGGGCGAGGCCGCCCAGGTCCTCCGCGTACAACGGCGAGACCGCGCGGGCGTCCGCGCCCGGCGGGACGGCGAGCCGCTGGACGAGGCGTAGTTGCGGTTCGGCGCGGCTCGGGCTCTCGGCGTACTCGGCCATCGAGGCGTGGTCGAACATGGTCCCGGTCACGTCGACCGCCGGGTTGACCAGCACCTGCGCCCTGAGTTCGAGCCCGGCCTCGCGGGCCCGGATCGCCGTCAGCGCACTGATCAGCCCGCCGCAGCTCTCGCCGAAGACGGCCGTGCGCGCCGGGTCGACGCCCCACCGCGCGGCGTCGCGCACCACGTGGTCGAGCACGTCCCAGCCGTCGTCGGCTGCGTACGCCAGTGGGCTGTCGAAGGCGAGGAGGCGGTGCTCGACCGAGACGACGACGGCGGGCAGCAGGGCGGCGACGTGGCTGCTGGTCCAGTCGCACTGCACCGCCGTGCCGACGAACCCGCCGCCGTGGACGTGGACGACGAGCGGCAGGCCGGTCCGGTCCGCAGCTCCCTCGTGTCCCACGTCCCCGCCCGGGGCCGGCCGGTAGACGCGCACCGGCAGATCGCGGCCGGGCAGCGCCAGCTCCTGCCAGTCGATCGCGGTACCGGGGTGCGGTTCGCCGAGGACCGCCCGCGCCGGGGCGGAGGCCCGGAAGCGGTTCTCCGCCTCGCGGTAGACGCGCAGTTCCTCGCTCGTGATCACCGAGAAGTCCGGTTCCTGCGGCCGCTCCACGGTACTGGTCCCGCTCATGTGCCCCTCTCCCCTCCCGGCCGGATGCCGGGCCTGCGTCGTGGCCGTCCATGCGTTGCACCGATTATGCACGCGGTGCGTGCAACAGCAAGTGCATCGGTAGGGTGAGCCCTGACGAGAGGGGCGAGATGACGGGCCGAAGGCGATGGTCGACCGAGGAGATCCTCGACACGGCCGCGGAACTGCTGCGCACGGGCGACGCCGAGTCGTTCAGCGTGCGCAAGCTCGCTGCGGCGCTCGGGACCGACTCCTCCAGCCTCTACCGGCACTTCCGCAACAAGACCGAGCTGCTGCGCGCGGTGGCCGACCGGATCCTGCTGTCCGCCATGGCGGACCACCGCCCCGAGGGCGACTGGAAGCAGCGCGTCACCGCCCTGGCCCTGCGCCTGCGCGAGGCCTTCGGCGAGCACCCGCAACTCGCCGCGGTCTGGGGGCGCTACGCGTCCGGCGGCACCGGGTCCCGGCTGGTCATGGAGGAGTTGCTCCAGGCACTGCGCGCCTCCGGCCTGCCCGATGAGGAGATCCCGGTGCGCTACCACCGCATCGTGATCCTCGTCGCCGCGCTGATCTCCGCCGAGGCCGGGATCGGCAGCATCACGGCAGAGGAGTACGAGCAGGGCCTGGAGCACTTCCGGGTCGCGGTGCTCGGCGCCGACCCCGAGCGCTTCCCCGCCCTGGCCCACTTCGCGCGCGAGGTCCGTCCGCTGGGAGCGGACCGGCGCGCCGCGTTCGTGGAGATCCTCGCCACCCACCTCGCGGAGATCGGGACCCGGCTCCCCTGAAGCCGCGGAGCGCGACTATGCCCTGGTAGGAGCCGTTCGTCCGGCATGAAAGTCTGGGGACATGACGACCAACGACTACGACCGGGTGCGCGCCGGTATCGAGGCCATGACGGCATACGTGTCCGGGGAACCGGCGATGGACGAGTACGTGGCGCGCAGGCGTGCCGAGGACGGCAACCTCGACCACGTCGCCGACGGCGCGACGGCGCTGTGTGCCGCGCTGCTCCTCCAGATCGCCGAGATGACCGGCAAGACCCAGCACGAGGTGCTCCAGGCCCTCGCCCACGGCCTCAACCGCAACGAGGCCGAGCAGCACGAGTAGCCGGTCGCCGGGGCACACGCGTCACGGATCCGTACGCCGTGTGTCCAAGGAGGGGGACGAGAGGGCGGCCCGGTGTGCCGCGCAGTGCGAGAAGGAGCAACAGCCCATGGTCAGTTCACCACCCGCCGCGCACGGATCCGCGCGGCTCACCGCGCTGCGCCGCACACCCGTGTCGATGTGGAACGACGACATCTCGGACTGGGCGGCGGCCCTGACGTACTACGCGATACTCGCCCTGCTCCCGGCCATGCTGGTCACGGTGAGCCTGATCAGCCTGGTGAGCCCCGGTACGACGCAGTCGCTGATCACCGAGGTGACGGACTGGGCGCCCGCCGAGTCGGGCCGTTCGCTGCACGCCGCGCTCAGCGAGATGGCGGACGCCAAGTCCGCGGCGCTCACCGTGGTGATCGCCGGCGGGGTCAGCGCGCTGTGGTCGGCGTCCAGCTACTCGGCCGTCTTCCGGCGGGCGCTGCACGCGATGCACGGGGTGGAGGACTCACGGCCCGTCTGGCGCAAGGCGCACCGGGTGCTGATGACCGCGCTGATGCTGCTCGCGCTGCTCGTCGCCAGCGCGCTCCTGCTGGTCATCAGCGGTTCGCTCGCCGAGACCGTGGGCCGCAGCCTCGGCTTCGGTGACGCGGGGCAGACCGCCTGGTCGATCCTGAAGTGGCCCGCCCTGGTCTGTCTGGTCGGGCTGCTGGTCCTCGTACTGTTCCGCAACGCGCCGCCCGCCGAGCGCAGTTGGCGCAAGATCCTGCCGGGCGGCCTGGTGGCCGCGCTGCTCTGGCTGCTCTCCTCGGGCCTCTTCACGCTGTACGCCTCCGGGTTCGGGACGTACGGCAAGCTGTACGGCTCGCTCGCGGGTGTCGTCGTCTTCCTGGTATGGCTGTGGGTGTCGAACCTGGCGCTGCTCGCCGGGGCGCAGTACACCGTGGAACTGGACCGCGTGCGGGCCACCCGGACCCTCACGCCGCAGGCCCCGGCACCCAGCTGCCCTCCCGCATGACGACCCTGCCCCGCAGCTCCGCCTCGCCGCGCCAGGCGCGCACGGTCCTCGGCACCACGCACACGTACGCGTAGGGGCCTTCCTCCTCGCGCGGATCCCAGCCGAACTTGGCGGCGAAGGCGTCCGCCGCGGCCGCGGGCACCTCGTCGGCGGGGAAGCACCGGGCCTCGCCCTGGAGGAGCACCACATCGGCGGTGTCGGGCAGCGCCAGGCGCACCCGCGGTTCGGCGCGGACGTTGCGGACGGTCGCGGAGGCCGCGGACGTACACATCCACAGCGCGTCCTCGTGCCACACGAACCAGAGCGGCACCTGGTGCGGGCCGTGGTCCGGGTGAGCCGTGGACACCCAGATGTCCCGTTCCTCCGCGAGGCGTTCCAGGGTGTCGCGCCTGCGCTCGAATCCGTCGCGACCTGCGGTTTCCGTGTTCTGCATGATCGCGAATCTAGCCGGGACGTGCCGCTCGCGCATGGGGCTCGGGTCCTACGTCCCCGGACCTGTCGGTGGCTGATCACCGGGCGTGACGTGAGCATGGCCCATACCGGTAAGGTGATCTTGGTTTCTGGTCGACCGGGCGACTCCCGAGGCGACAGACTCTCCGTCGACGGCCATGCTCATCGCCGAGGAGCTGGACGTGCCGCTCGACCGGGTGCGCGTCACCCTGGCCGACGCCCGCCCGGAGCTGGCGTTCAACCAGCTCACCGGCGCCTCGAACACGACCATCTCGACGTACACGCCGATCCGGGTGGCCGCCGCCGTCGCACGGGGTCGCCTCCTGGAGGCCGCGGCCGTCGAACTCGGCTCCGCGGTCCGCGATCTGACCCTCGAGGCCGGGGTCGTCACCGACCGCGCGGGCCGCGCCGTCGGCATCGGCGCGCTCGCCGAGAAGGCCGCGAGCGGCACGGCGCTGCGGGTCTCCGTCGAGCTCAAGGACCGCGAGCGGTTCACCGTCATCGGGACGCCGCAGAACCGCGTCGACGCCCGCGCCGCCGTCACCGGACGCAAGAAGTTCGCCATGGACCTCGCGGTCCCCGACGCCCTGCCGACCATCAACGGCACGGTGGGGTCGGTCGCCAATCTCGACCAGGTGCGCGGCATGCCCGGGGTCACCGACGTCGTGGTGATGTCCACCGGCGTCGCGGTGCGCGCGCGGACCTTCGGCCTGTGCATCGACGCCGTACGCGCCCTCGACGTGTCGTGGCGGGGCGGCAGCGCGGAGGGCAAGGACGACGCGTCCGTACTGGCGGAGCTGCGCAAGGCCGAACTGCCGCTCGGGCTGCCCGCGGTGACCCCGTCGGTGGAGGCGCGGTTCACCTTCCACTTCCGCAGCAACAGCGCGCTGGAGCCCAACTGCGCGATCGCCGACGTGCGTCCCGACCGGGCGGAGATCTGGAGCGGCCTCAAGGCGCCGATCGTCGCCCAGCAGACCATCGCCGCGCGGCTCGGCCTGCCGCAGAGCGCCGTCAAGGTCCATGTCGTGGAGGGCGGCGGCTCGTTCGGGCGCAAGCTGTTCTTCGACGCCGCCCTGGAGGCCGCCGAGATCTCGCAGAAGATCGGCAAGCCCGTGAAGCTCATGTGGCACCGCGCCGACGACTCCCGGCAGGGCCGCGCGCACCCCATGGCCACCTCACGGGTGCGCGCCGACTACGTGGGCGGCTCCGTGCTCGCCTACAAGCAGCGGCACACCAGCGTCGCCACCGACTTCAGCCACGGGCTCGGCGAGGTGTTCACCGCCCTCGCGGCGAAGCTGCCGGTGGGCGACGTCGGGTTCTCGCAGACGTTCTTCCACCTCACCCAGTCGATGCCGTACGCCTTCGGCCTGCACAGCCGGCTGCTCAGCGAGACCGACAAGGGCTTCAACACCGGCAGCATGCGCAACGTGTACTCCCCCGACGTCACCTGCGCCCGTGAGCTGATCGTCGACCGGCTCGCCGGGAAGATGGGCAAGGAGCCGTACCGCTTCCGGCGCGAATCCCTGCGCGACGACCGTTCCCGCGCGGTGCTCGACAAGGTCGCCGAGGCCGGGGACTGGGGCAGGGCCATGCCCGCGGGCACCGCGCAGGGCATCGCCTTCCACTCCGAGTACAGCGCGGTCAGCGCGGTGCTCGTGGAGATCGACTGCCGTCCCGAGACGGTCGAAAGGCCCATCCGCGACGGCGTCGCGGGGCCTCGCGTCACCAAGGCCGTCTTCGCCGTTGACGTGGGGCTCGCCGTCAATCCGCGCGGTCTGGAGGCCCAGATGATGGGCTGTGTCATGGACGGCATCGCGCTGGCCCTGACCTCCAGCCTGCACCTGCGGGACGGCCACTTCCTCGAAGCGAGCTGGGACAACTACTTCTGCACCCGGCAGTGGAACTCGCCGCCCGAGCTGCGGATCATCGTCATGCCGACCACCACGGGGAAGCCCGGCGGGGCCGGAGAGCTCGGTGTCGCCGCGTCCCTGGCCGCGGTCGCCTGCGCCTACGGCCGGGCCACCGGCACCATGCCGACCACCTTTCCCATCAACCACGGCACGCTCTCCTTCGAGCCCAAGCCGACCGTCCCGCCCGTCCCGCCGTCCCCCACCGACGGCCTGGACCACGTCCGCTGACCTCCTGGAGCACCCGTGCCCGAGCACACCTTCCGACTCAACGGCGAACAGGTCACCGTGGACGCGGCGGACGACGAGCGCCTGCTGTGGGTCCTGCGCGACATCCTCGGCGTGACAGGACCCAAGTACGGCTGCGGCATCAACGTCTGCAAGGCCTGCACCAGCCACCTCAACGGCAGGGCCGCCAACCCCTGCGCGATCCCGGTCAAGGACCTGAAGCCCACCGACGAGATCACCACCATCGAAGGGCTCCCCGCAACCGTCGGCGCGGACCTGCACCCGATGCAGGAGGCGTGGCTGGAGCAGGACGTCGCCCAGTGCGGCTACTGCCAGCCCGGCCAGATCATGGCCGCCGTCGCGCTGGTGCGCCGCGTCGCCGAGGACGGCCGCAAGGTCACCGATGAGGACCTCGACGGCATCCGCAACATCTGCCGCTGCGGCACGTACTTCCGCATCCGGGAGGCGATCAGGGCGGGCGCGGAGAAGATGTGACGCGTCCGTCACGGCCGTCCCCGCGCCCGCCTCGTCAGGCGGGCGGCACTCGGCGGTGCCGGTCCCCGCGGTACTCGGTCACGCGCCGCAGTACTCGGCGTCGATGATCTTCCCTATGCCGGACCCGTCCCAGTCCTCGTTGAGGTTGAAGGCGAGTCGGTGGCGGCCGTCCTCGGTGGTCACGGCCAGGGAGAGCCAGCCGACCATGCCGCCGCCGTGGCCCCACAGCGTGGTGCCGCAGCTCGTCTCGAACCGCTGGAGGCCGAGCCCGTAGACCACGTCGGAGCCGGGGGCGCCCATCGTCTTCATCGCCTTCAACTGCTGCGGCGGCAGCAGCTTGCCGCCCAGGAGGGCGCCGTAGAACCGGGTCAGGTCGCCCGCGGTGGAGATGACGTCGCCGTCGGCCCAGCCCTGCGAACCGTTCATCTCGGTGATGTCGTCGATCCGGTCGGGGGCGGATTCGAAGAGCTTGGAGTAGCCGCGGCTGCTGGGCCTCGGCAGGTGGACGCTGTTGCCGGGGTTGGTGGTGTTCCTGAGGCCGAGCGGCTTGATGATCCGGTCGCGGACCTCGGCCTCGTACGTCCGCCCGCCCACCTTCTCGACGATCAGCCCCGCGAGGATGTAATTCGTGTTGGAGTACGAGAACTTGCTGCCGGGCTCGAAGAGGGGCGCGTGCGAGAGGGCCACCTTGACGTGCTTCTGGGGCGGCAGGGTGTCGTAGCGGTGCTTGAGGTAGCCGTCCCGCAGGTACTTCCTGACGTAGTCCTCGTCGGCCAGGTAGTCGAAGAGGCCGCTGGTGTGGCCGAGGAGTTGACGGACGGTTATCGCGTTGCCGTCGTTGCCGTTGCCCCGCACCAGGCCCGGCAGATGGGTCTCCACGGTGTCGTCGAGGTCGAGCCTGCCCTCCGCCTCCATCTGGAGCAGGACTGTCGACACGAAGGTCTTGGTGATGCTGCCGACGCGGAACTTGTCGTTCTTGCCGCGCGGCGCACCGGACTTCAGGTCGCCCACGCCCGACGACGCCTTCCAGACGCCGTGGCGGTCCCGCGCCTGGGCGGTGATGCCGGGGACACCGGCCCGCACGGCCGCGTCCATCGCGCGCTGGGTGGCCCGGTGGTCCGAGGCGGCGGGCCGCTCGGCCGGACCGCGTGCGTCCGGTGTCTGGGTGGCCGGTGCGTCCGTGCCCGGTTCCGCCTGGGCGGGCACCGTGAACGCGGCGGCCGCGAGTGCGGCCGCCGCGATCCCGACGACGCCGGCCTTCGCTCTCTTGCGTAACACCATTCCGTACTCCTCTGCGTAGCCCTACGACCGTGGTCCCATACGGCCGGGGAGGCCGTATGTGTACCAGGACCGCGAAAGGGGACGGAGTGGTTGAGAGCGGATGCGGGCTGCCGTTATCCGGCCACGAGCAGCGGTTCGATCTGCGCCGCCCACTCCGGGTAGCGCGCGGCCTTCTCCTCGTGCAGCGCCATGACCCGGTCGGCGAGCGTCGGGTCCATGTCGTCGGCGAGGTCGGGACCGATGGCCATCCTGGCCAGGTGCGGCAGGATCTCGGGGTCGCCCGCCAGGTGCACCGGGTCGTACATGTACCGCTCCAGGGCCGCCATGTCCTCGATGCCCACGCAGTAGGCGTGGGTGAAGCCGTCGGCCGGGCCGGACAGGCTCTGCCCGACCGTGGCGAACGAGGCCGATTCGAGGGCCGCCGTACGCCGCATCACGGCGAGCACACGGTCCTTCTGCTGCTCGGTCGTCCCGTCCTTGAAGGCGAACCTCAGCGTGTGAACGATCACGGGTTTCCGTTCCCTTGCATGTATACGTTGAGCTGGCTGGTTCATATCAATTGCCAGCTCGGTAGTTCAGAATGAACCAGCCAGTTCAAAAACGTCAAGCAAAACCCAGGGCTCGATACAGCGGTACTGGTCGGTCACCCTTGGGCGGGGCGCTCACCCTTGGGCAGGGCGCTCGTCAGTCGTCGTTCTGCGGCAGCCGGACGACCGCGACGCCCCCGTCGAGGTCGACGGAGGTCCGGTTCGGTGGCGCGCCGTCCTCCTCGTCGTCGCGCAGGACCAGCGCGGACTGGCGCTCCTTCAGCTCGTTCTGCTTACCCGGCGAGAAGCTCGCGTGCAGCTGTTCGAAACCGGTCGCCGATATCTGCCCCTGCCGGGCGCTGTTCCGCCACGGCAACAGCCCGGCCCGCCCCGCGCGCAGCAGCAGTTGGTCGACGAAGGCGATCCCGGTCAGCAGGATGACGAGCCCCGGCAGGGTCGCGAAGACGGCGAATTCCATGGCCTCAGTGTCCGCGCCAGGGCGGGAACGATCCAGAGTCGCCGTCGAGTTCACCGAGGGCGTTACGCCGCCCTGCGCCCCCACGCCGAGATCAGCGGGGCGGTGGCCAGGTCGAGACGGCCGGTCGCGACGTTGCCCAGGTGGCGGTCGATCTCCTCGTCGGTGGCGAGCCCCTCCGCGACGAGGCGGGCGCGGATCTGCCGTACGGTCGCGGCTTCGAGCACGGAGCACGCGGGCGAGGTGATCGGGAAGTACGCGTCGGCCTGGACGTCGTCGAGGCCCGCTTCGCGCAGCGCCCTCGGCAGGGTCCGCCCGTACGTGAGGTCCGCGCCCCGTTCCGCCATCAGCGCACGGAAGCCGGACCGCAACCGGTTGGCGAGCCGCTGTTCGGGACCCGACTCGTCGGGGCACAGCAGCGGTTGCAGGCCCGGGTCGGCGTCCTCCAGGAGCAGCCACCCGCCGGGCCGCAGCGCCCCGACCATGCGGCGCAGCGCCTCGGCCCGCTCGGCGACGTGCACCAGGACGAGCCGGGCGTGGACGAGGTCGAAGCCGCCGGGCGGCGCGGGATCGGCGGCCACGTCGTGGCGCAGCACCTCGATCACGCCACCGGCGACGCCCCGGGTCCAGGAGACGTCGATGTCGGTGGCGACCACCGTCCCGTTGGGGCCGACGCGTTCGGCGAGTCCGAGCGGCACGGAGGGGCCGCCGGCGCCGATCTCCCAGCACCGCATGCCCGGGAGGATCCCGAGCCGGTCGACGTGCCGGAACGTCACGGGGTCGAACAGCTCGCTCAGGGCGTCGAACCGTACCCCGGCCTCCGACTGCCGGTTGTCCAACAGGTATCCGTGATCCGCGCCGTGGTCCGTGCCGTGCTCGCCCATGGGGCGATTGTGCCGCACGGGCCAGACCCGGCTCACGGGCAGGCGAGGCTCACAGACGGGCGAGACTCACAGACAGGCGAAGAGGTCGTCGAGAGGCCCCGGGACCTGCTCGGGCTCCAGCGCCTCGACGAGGAGGTGGCCGTAGCGGATCTTGCGCCCCTTCTTCGTACCGAGGAAACGCCGCATCAGCCGCTCCCTGGTGCGGCCCTGGTGCGCGGGCTGGTGCAGCAGCGTCTGCCAGGCCCGCAGATCGCCCTCGCCGGCGACGACGTCCTCGACCCGCGCCACGCCGAGGGCGCGGATCAGCTCGTCCTCCAGGTCCGCCGCGCAGACGTAGATGTCCTGGCGCGGCGCCTCCGCCCGCTCGAAGCCCCGGTCGTAGAAGGGCTGCTCGCGGACGTCGCACAGACCCGTGAGGCGCAGCCCGAGGCCGGTCGATCCCAGGAGTCCGGCGAAGCGGCCGACGCTCATCGCGCCGCCCATCGAGATCACGCACACGCCCTCGGCCGCCAGGTCACGGCCGCGCCGGGCGGCGAGCGTCTCGACGGCCGCGAGGTCGCTGGGACCTTCCAGCAGCACCGCCGTGCGTACGCCGAGCCGCTCGGCCAGTTCGCGTGCCTGCCCGCCCGCACCACCCGCCGCCCAGTCGGTGATCTCGTCCCTGAACGCGCCCATGTCCGCCATGGGGCGAGTCTGCACCGCTCCCGACATGCGGGTCACGGGCTTTTCGGCACCACCGTCCCGCCAGGGGTTTTGCATAATCATGCGTTTCGATACATACTCTTCCTATGTCAAAGGTTCTCACCTCACTGCCCACCGGCGAGCGCGTCGGCATCGCCTTCTCCGGAGGCCTCGACACTTCCGTCGCGGTCGCGTGGATGCGCGACAAGGGTGCCGTTCCGTGCACCTACACCGCCGACATCGGCCAGTACGACGAGCCCGACATCGCGTCGGTGCCCGGCCGTGCCAAGTCCTACGGCGCCGAGGTCGCGCGCCTGGTCGACTGCCGGGCGGCGCTGGTCGAGGAGGGCCTTGCCGCACTGTCCTGCGGCGCGTTCCACATCCGCTCGGGCGGCCGTGCCTACTTCAACACCACTCCCCTGGGCCGCGCCGTCACCGGCACCCTGCTGGTCCGGGCGATGCTCGAGGACGACGTCCAGATCTGGGGCGACGGCTCGACCTTCAAGGGCAACGACATCGAGCGGTTCTACCGCTACGGGCTGCTCGCCAACCCTCAGCTGCGGATCTACAAGCCGTGGCTGGACGCCGACTTCGTGACCGAGCTCGGCGGGCGCAAGGAGATGTCGGAGTGGCTGGTCGCGCATGACCTGCCCTACCGGGACAGCACCGAGAAGGCGTACTCCACCGACGCCAACATCTGGGGCGCCACGCACGAGGCCAAGACGCTGGAGCACCTGGACACCGGCGTGGAGACCGTGAACCCGATCATGGGCGTGCGGTTCTGGGACCCGTCGGTGGAGATCGCCACCGAGGACGTCACCATCGGCTTCGAGCAGGGCCGCCCGGTGACGATCAACGGCGCGAAGTTCGCCACCGCGGTCGACCTGGTGATGGAGGCGAACGCGATCGGCGGCCGGCACGGCCTCGGCATGTCGGACCAGATCGAGAACCGGATCATCGAGGCGAAGAGCCGCGGCATCTACGAGGCGCCCGGCATGGCGCTGCTGCACGCCGCGTACGAGCGGCTGGTCAACGCGATCCACAACGAGGACACGCTCGCCCAGTACCACAACGAGGGCCGGCGTCTCGGCCGGCTGATGTACGAGGGCCGCTGGCTGGACCCGCAGGCGCTGATGGTCCGCGAGTCGATCCAGCGGTGGGTCGGCTCGGCGGTCACCGGCGAGGTGACGCTGCGGCTGCGGCGCGGCGAGGACTACTCACTCCTCGACACCACGGGCCCCGCGTTCAGCTACCACCCGGACAAGCTGTCGATGGAGCGCACCGAGGACTCGGCGTTCGGCCCGGTGGACCGGATCGGCCAGCTCACCATGCGCAACCTCGACATCGCCGACTCGCGCGCCCGCCTGGAGCAGTACGCCGGGCTCGGCATCGTCGGCACGAACCACCCCGAACTGATCGGCGCCGCCCAGGCCGCGGCGACCGGCCTGATCGGCACGATGCCCGAGGGCGGCGCCGAGGCGATCGCCTCGCGCGGCGAGGTCTCCGGCGACGACGAACTCCTCGACCGCGCCGCGATGGAGTCCGGAACGGACTGACCAGCAGCGGACCGACCAGAAGCACATCCTTCAGGATCGGCCCCACCGTCCCGTCCCCACGGCGACGACCCCGTGCCCGCACATCGGGCACGGGGTCGTTTCGTTTTCAACACCATTGACCCCGACCGATGTTCGCAAAATCTACACTGTTGTAGAATTTTGGCCACCGGGGGTCGCTCCTTTGCGACATAAGGTGTATTTGCGTGCGTAACCATTCGGGGCTTCATAAGCCCCAGGCACGCACGACGGCTCATACTCACCACAGTTCAACGGGGGCAGCACAGTGGACAGTCAGGTCGTCATCACCGGTCGGTGTCAGTTGACCGTGGAGACACTTGCCGAGTCCCTGCGGCATGCGGCCGGGTTGAGCGTGCTGCCCGTGGTGGGCGGTCACGACGACTTCATCAGCGCCGTCGCGGACCGGGCGCCCGCACTCGCCCTCGTGGACACCGAGAGACTCGACGAGGACGCCGTCGCGCTGGCCGCCGAGGTACGCCGCGTACGCCCAACGTGCGGTGTGGCCTTGACCGTTGACATGCCGACCCGGGTCTTCGTCGACCGGGCGCTCAAGGCCGGCGTGCTGAGCATCGTGCCGAAGTCGGCGGGCCTGCGGACGCTCGTGGAATCGGTGCGGGCGGCCGCGGCAGGACACGTGATCATGGATCCGCGACTGCTCGCGGGCGGCCCCGGCGGGCCGTTGACCGAACGGGAGGCGGACGTCCTGCGACTGACCGCTTCGGGCGCCTCGGTGAAGGAGATGTCCCAGAACCTGTTCCTGTCGGCGGGGACCATCCGCAATCTGGCCTCGGCCGCGATCAAGAAGCTGGAGGCGCGGAACAGGTACGACGCAGGCCGCTCAGCTCCGCGCCCAGGTCGAGCGCCCAGCCGGTGAGCCGGTGCAGGGCCGCGGTCGTCTCGCCGGCCGTCGCCTCGACCGTCACGCGGCGCGTGTCGTCGACGGTCGCGCCGGGCCAGGGCACGTCGCCCGGCGTGCGGCCCTCGGGCAGCAGGAACCGGATGCGGGTGTACGCGCTGTCGCGGCCGCCCAGCGTCGCGGGCGTGCCCGAGTCGACGATCCTGCCGCCCGCGATCACGGCGACCGAGTCGGCGAGTGCCTGCACCTCGTCCATGTAGTGGGTGGTCAGTACGACGGTGGTGCCGGTGTCACGCAGGTCGCGCACCACGTCCCAGGCGCCGCGCCGGGCACTGGGGTCGAATCCCGTGGTGGGCTCGTCGAGGAAGAGCAGCCGGGGGTCGCCGATCACGCCGAGTGCGAGGTCGAGGCGCCGCTTCTGGCCGCCGGAGAGGTCCTTGACCCGGGCGGTCCGCTTCTCCGCGAGGCCGACCAGGTCGATGACCTCGTCGACGCCCCGGGGAGCGGGGTAGTACCCGGCGTTGCGTCGCAGCGTCTCGCGGACCGTGAGGTAGGGCTCGACCGCGATGTCCTGGAGGACCAGGCCGATTTGTTCCCGCAGGAGGCGGGCATCCCTGCGGTCCGAGGGGTCGAGGCCGAGTACGTCGACCCGGCCGCCGTCCCGGCCGCGGAAGCCCTCCAGTATCTCCAGCGTGGTCGTCTTGCCCGCGCCGTTCGGCCCGAGCAGAGCGAAGATCTCCCCCTCGGCGACCGTGAAGTCGACGCCGCGCAGCGCCTCCTGCCGTCCGTACCTCTTGCGCAGGCGCTCCGCCGTCACCGCTGTCACCGGGCTCGCTCCATGATCCTGACCGCCGCGCACCCCGCGACGCCGGGGCCCGCGCGGGAGCCGCCGGGCACGCACGACGTTAGGTCGGCCCTGCCGCGATCCAGGGCCTGGTCGTGCCGCGGATGACCTCCGTCATGAAAGCGGCGACAGTTGTCAGCCGCTGCGATCTTCATCGACGATGATCGTGGTGGACCGGACTTCCGGAGTCCTGGAACGTGGCGGCGTCGGCCACGGTGCCGCCGGTCACGGTCCGGTCCCCGCCCATGGGCCCTCGGTGAGTGAAAGCAGGTACCGCATGTCCTCCGAGCGGACGGGCCCCTCCCGTCGCCTCTTCCTCCTGGCGGCGACCGCCGTGCCCCTGGCGGGCTGCGGCGCGAGTGCGGGATCGTCCTCCGGCACGGACCCCACAGGAGACGCCGACCGGTCCGCGAGCCCTGGGTCGAGCCCCGCCCCTTCCCCGTTGGACCCGTCGCGGCTCAAGGCCCTGGAGCGCAAGCACGACGCCCGGCTCGGCGTGTACGCCGTCGCGACCGGGACCGGCGCGACGCTCGCCCACCGCGCCGACGAGCGCTTCGCGTTCTGCTCGACGTTCAAGGCGCTTGCCGCGGCGGCGGTCCTGGACCGCAATCCGCTCGGCCACCTGGGCACGCGCGTGACGTACACGCGGGACCAGGTCAATTCCATCTCGCCGGTCACCGAGGACCACGTCGCGACCGGCATGACCATCAAGCAGCTCTGCGACGCCGCCGTCCGCTACAGCGACGGCACCGCGGGCAACCTCCTGATGCGCGACCTCGGCGGCCCGGACCACTTGACCGACTATCTCCGCGGCCTCGGGGACACCGTGAGCCGCATGGACCAGTACGAGCCCGAACTCAACAGGGCCCGGCCCGGTGACCCGCGCGACACCACCACGCCGAGGGCCATCGCCGCCGACTACCGAAAGACCGTGCTGGGCGACGCGCTGCCCGCCGAGAAGCGCGCCCTGCTCAAGGACTGGCTGGTCCGCAGCACCACCGGGGACCAGCGGATCCGGGCAGGCGTGCCCAAGGGGTGGACCGTGGCGGAGAAGACGGGCACCGGGCGCTACGGCAGGGCCAACGACGTCGGCATCATCTGGCCGAAGACGGGCGCGCCCCTCGTCCTGGCCGTCATGTCCGACCGCCCCGAGCGGGACGCCCGTCCCGTGGACGCGCTGATCGCCGAGGCCACGGAGGAGATCGTCACCGCCCTAACCTGACGGTCCGGAATCCGGGGTCCTTCGGGGCCTCGGCTCAGGGCTTGAGTCTCCAGCAGGGGGAGACGTGAGGGTGGGGACATGAACGGCGACACGCTCTTCTCGATCGGTGATCTGGCGCGGCGGACCGGCCTGACGGTCAAGACCGTCAGGTTCTACTCCGACGCGGGGATCGTGCCACCCACCGACCGCACCCCGGCCGGCTACCGCCTGTACGGCACCGCGGCCGTCGCCCGCCTCGATCTCGTGCGGACGCTGCGCGAACTGGGACTCGACCTCCCCACGATCCGCAGGGTCGTCGACCGCGAGGTCCCGCTCCCCGAGGTCGCCGCGGCGCACGCCGAGGCGCTCGACGTGCAGATCCGCGTGCTGCGGCTGCGGCGCGCGGTGCTGACGGCGGTGGCCAGACGCGGCTCCACCCCTGAGGAGTTGGACCTCATGCACAAGCTCGCCAAGCTCTCCGCCGACGAACGCCGACGTCTGATCGACGACTTCCTCGGCACCGTCTTCGACGGACTGCGCACCCATCCCGCCTTCGCCGCGGTCGTACGCTCGATGACTCCCCAACTGCCCGACGACCCCGACCCCGAACAGGTCGAGGCATGGGTGGAACTGGCCGAGCTCTTCCAGGACGAGGACTTCCGGGCGACCATGCGGCGGATGGCCGGGCAGCTGGCCGAAGACCGGACCCCCGAGAGCGCCTCGGCGCTTCCCCGCGTCCTCGCCGAGACGGTCCGCGCCCAGGTCGTCCCCGCTCTCGCGGCGGGCATCGACCCCGCCTCGCCCCAGGCCGAGCCCGCCGTCACCGCGATCACCGCCCACTACGCACGGATCCTCGACCGCCCCGACGACATCGAACTCCGCACCCTCCTCGCGGCCCGCCTGCACAGCATGGACGACCCCCGCAGGGACCAGTACCTGCGCCTCCTCGCGGTGATCAACGCCTGGCCCGCCCCGGAGGACCTCTCCCGGCCGCTCCAGTGGTCGGTCCGCGCCCTGCACTCCCGCCTGCCCCGCGAGCGACACGCGCGCCATGCCCGGCACACCCACTGAACCGGTCGGGGCACCACCGCGTCGGCGGCTCGACGGCTACCGGGACCTGCTGGCCTCACCGTCCTTCGGGCGGCTCGCCTCGGTGGGTCTGGCGTCGAAGCTGCCCGCGGGCATGGTGGGACTGGGGCTGCTGCTCCTGGTCGGCCGCGACCACGGGTACGGCACGGCGGGCCTCGCCGTGAGCGGTTCGGCCCTCGGGCAGGCGCTCACCGCGCCCCTGCGCGGCCGTCTCGTCGACCGGTGCGCGCCACGCCCGGTCCTGCTCGGTTCGCTGGCCGCCCACCTCGCGACCGTCACCGCGCTGGTGACGGTCGCGCGCGGCCACGCGTCCGTCGCGGTCCTGCTCGTCCTCGCCGTCGCGCTGGGCGTCACCACGCCGCCCGTTGCCGTGATGATGCGCTCGGCCTGGCACGGCGCCGCCGGTCCCCGTACGGCGGGTACGGCGATGGCTCTCGACTCCGCCATGACGGGCACCGCGCTCATCACCGGTCCGCTGCTGGCGAGTTGGCTGAGTCTGTCGGTCTCGCCCGTGGCACCGTTCGTCGCCGTGGCGCTGCTGATATCCGGTGCCGTCGCGCTCCTGGTCGGCGTGGTCGGCCCGCCGTGCGTACCGCCGCGCCCGGCCGGAGCCGGACGCCTCCTGGGGCCGCTCACCTGCGCGTCCTTGCGTCGTCTGCTGGCCGTGGACGCGCTGTTCGTGGCTTCGGTGACCGGCATCGATGTGCTGCTGCCGGTCTACGCCCAGGAGTACGGCGCGGCCGCGTACGCGGGGCTTTACCTGGGCGCCCTGTCGATCGGCAGTGTGCTGGGCAGTCTCGCCCTGGGTGCGCTGCCTTCGGGGCGGTCCGGCGGTCCCGGGCTCGGGGCTCTGCTCGGGGTGTTCGCGGCGGGGGCCGGGGCGCTGGCCGTGGCCTGTTGGGTGTCGCCGACAGTCGTTCTTCTGGTGTGTCCCGTCGCCGGACTCGCGATCGGCTCCGCGTTCGGGGCGCTGCGCACCATCGCGGGCGATCTCGCCCCGCGGGGACGCGTGACCGAGACCATGTCGTGGCTCAGCAGCCTCGACCTGGCCGGAGGCGCGGCGGGAGCCGCGCTGTTCGCGTACCTCGCGGATGCCGAGGGCAGCAGGACGACCCTGCTGTTCGTGCCCGCGGTGGTCACCCCCGTCGCGCTCCTCGGCGGACGCGTCGGCGCCCGGAGCAAGCACTCCAGCGCTACTCCCCGTCCCTCGACCGCCCCGCCGCATGCTCCGTGAGCTGATCGTTCACCTCGCGGGTCTGTTCGGCCAGCTCGCGGGCGCGGGCCTCGGCGCGGTCGGCGCGGGCGTTGATGCGGGCGATGTCCTCCTCGATGACCTTGAGGGCCACCTCGGCCGCGGCGCCCGCCTCGTCCTCGTTCATGTCGTCGGGCAGGGCCGCGAGGGCGCTCTGCACCGCGGGGATGCCGCCGCGGGCGTGGATGTCTTTCCAGAACTCGTAGTCCATCCCGCCATCCTGGCCGATGCACCGCCGCCGACGCTAAGCCGGGTCGGCGGCGACCGTCCGGGTCGGCAGGCTGAAGTCCAGTACGTCCTCGGCGGTCTGCTTGGTCTCCTCAGCCGCGCGGCGCGCGGTGGCGAGTACGTCGCCGTGTTCCTGGACCAGGGTGTGGTAGATCGGCGCCTGGGTGGCGTCATTGGCCGGCATGACCAGCGGCTCCTTGTTCGGGGACATCATGTGTTCATCAGGTCGGCCGCAGTCGGCCGATCCGCGACCTTACGCGAATCCGGCACGTGCTCCACACCCGGCCCCGATCATGCCCGTACGACCGCGTGACCTCTGTGAACGAGGTCACAGAGGTCACGGGGCCGGAAGGTCAGGCGCAGTAGGTGTCCTGGTCGGGGCGTTCCCCGGTCGCCAGGAAACGGGAAACCGTCCGGTCGCCGCACTCGTTCCCGTTGGCGAGGTAGGCATCGTGGCCCGTGGAGTTGACGGTCACCATCGTGGCCCGGCCGCCGAGTGCCTCGCGCATCTTGAGTGCGCCCTTCAGCGGGGTCGCCACGTCGCGCTCGTTCTGGACGAGCAGGATGTCGGACGGGCCCTTGTCGGTGATCCGCACCGGCGCCTCCCGGGGCGCGAAGGGCCAGGCGGCGCAGAGCATCGCGTTGCGGGGCATGCCAGCCGTGAGCGGGTGGGCGGCGCGGCTCCGGGCGACGTCCTTCTCGTACGCGGCGGCCGTCGTGGGCCACGCGACGTCGTTGCAGAGCGTGCCCGCGCCGACCGCGGTGACGTTCTGGAGCATCTCCTCCGGCGGCGCCTCGGGCACGGCCGGGACCTCGCCCCGTTCGGCGGCCTTGATCAGCTGGGCGAGGCCCGCGAAGCGGTCGGGGTCGTAGAACGCGTCGAGCATGGACTGGCGCAGCACGTTGCCGTTCAGTTCCTCGGGGTTGGCGCCGGGCCAGGGGATCGGCTCGCGGTCGAGCCGCTTCGCGAGCCGCAGGAAGAGCGGGCGGACCTCTGCCGCACTCCGCGCCACGCGGTCCGGATTGCCGGGCGCGGAGGCCCACTTGGCGAATTCGGGGAAGGTGTCCTCCACACCGGTCTCGTGCCCGGCGATCCAGGCGCGGGAGACACGGGTGGGGTCGGGGTTGTCGACGCTGTCCAGGACGATCCGGTCGGTGCGCCCCGAGAACAGCTGGCTGTAGACGGCGCCGACGTACGTCCCGTACGAGACGCCCCAGGCGGAGATCCTGCGCTCACCGAGTGCCGCCCGGACGCGGTCGATGTCGCGGGCCCCGTTGGCGGTGCTGAGGTGGCGGATCAGTTCGCCGCCGTTGCGCGCGCAGGCGTCCGACGTGCGCCGGGCCGTCGCCATGTTCTCCGTGACGGAGCCGTCGGGGCCGGGCCAGGGCCGCAGCTTCGAGGTGGCGAGGTCGCCGTGTTCGAGGCCGCAGCTGACCTGGGTCGAGGCGCCTAGCCCGCGGGGATCGAAGCCGATCAGGTCGTAGGCGTCCCGCACCTCCTGGGGCAGCCGCTGGCCCTTGGTCGAGGGGCTGTCCAGGCCGGAGCCGCCCGGTCCGCCGGGGATGAGGAAGAGGGCGCCGCGCCGGGCCGAGCGCTTCTCGGCGGGGATGCGGGAGACGGCGATCTCGGTCCGCGCACCCCGCGGGTCGGCGTAGTCCATCGGCACGTCGAGGGTCGCGCACCGCTGACGGGGGTCGGCGACGGGCCCCTCGCACTTCTTCCAGTCGAGGGGCGCGGGACCGGCGGCGGGCGCGGCGGTGGCCGACGCCGTCGCGGTGAGCGGAGCGGTGAGCGCGAGGACCGCCGTGGCGGCGGCGAGCAGGGCCGGGTTGCGCTTGGTCTTCGTCATGCGCTCAGCCTCACCGCGCGCCCCCTCCTCCCGCATCGTCCCAACTGGCAACAGCTGATGGGGGTTTACCCTCACGGACCACCTAGGGGGAGTCATCCGCCGTATCCGCCCGACGCCTCCCCACGAACGGGTATGCTCGGCCGCCATGATCATCTGGCTGAACGGAACCTTCGGCGCGGGCAAGACGACCACCGCGCACGAACTCACCGCGCTGCTGCCGGAGTCACGGATCTTCGACGCCGAACAGGTCGGGTACATGCTGCGGCACGTGCCCGGTCTCGCCCAGGGCGACTTCCAGGACCTCAAGCCGTGGCGCGGCCTGGTCGTGGCCACCGCGTCCCAGCTCCTCGACCATCTCGGCGGGACGCTCGTCGTCCCGCAGACGGTGCTGCTGCACCCCTACTGGCAGGAGATCCACGAGGGCCTCCTGGCCGCGGGCATCCCGGTCCACCACTTCGTGCTCCACGCCGATCGCGCCACGCTCGCCCGCCGCATCGCCACCGACATGAAGCCCGACAGCATCCCGGCACGGAGGTGGCGCCGCGACCACCTCACCCTGTACGAGGAGGCCCTCCCCTGGCTCCGCGAGGCGGCCCGGGTGATCGATACGACGGAACTCCCGCCCGCCCTCGTGGCACAGCGGATCGCCACCGCGGTCGAGTCCACCGGCCGCCCGGCCAGCGGCTGATGACAGGACGCGGACCGCTGCTCCCCCGGCTCCCCGCCGTCTTCTGGCAGGTGCCGTACGTCGCGGCCCGCTTCCCCGGCTCCGCCGCCGTGGCCGAGCGCCCCGATCTCGCGGCGGGCGGCAACTGCCAGGTGTTCGCGTACGAAGTCCTCGCCCACTTCGGCGCGGCCCGCCTGCCCGCCCTGCGCTCCAGCGACCTGTGGGCCGACACGGACGCCACGCACCGCGTCGACGACATCGGCGACGCCCGCCCGCTCGATATCCTCCTGTTCAACGCGACCGCCGACGCGTACGGCGCGCATGTCGGCGTATGGATGGCCGACGACGCGGTGCTGCACCTCTGCGCGGAGGCCGGCCGCCCCGCCGTATGGGGACTCGCGGACTTCGCGGCGCGGGCGCGGTACCGGGTCCTGGTCGGCATCAAGCGCGCCGGGCCCGCACCGCGGGCGACCTGACCGCCTGACGCCGGCCCCGACCGGGCCCGCGCTCCCCACCCGCCACCGATTAATCCGGTCGCCCGGCGATCGCGACCGCTGCTACGTTCGCCGCATGAAGCGCGCCGAGATGACGACGACGCCGGAGAGTGTCCCGGCGCGCTGACCGATGTTCGAGTCCGAAGCCCCGGGGCGAGTGCCCCGGGGCTTCGCGCTGGTCACTCGCCTCATGTACGCGAGGAGACCGCCATGTACGACCACCGCAGACTCGGCCGCGATCTCGGCCTGTTCGGCACCGATCCGCTGATCGGCGCGGGGCTGCCCTACTGGCTGCCCGACGGTGCCGCCGTGCGCCACGCCCTGGAGGAGTACATCCGCGACGCCGAACGGCTCGCGGGCTACCGGCACGTGTACTCGCCGGTGCTCGGCAAGCGCGAGCTGTACGAGATCTCCGGGCACTGGTCGCACTACCGCGACGACATGTTCCCGCCGATGGAGATGGGCGGCGAGGAGGTCGTCCTGCGGCCGAGCCTCTGTCCGCACCACGCGCTGATCTTCCGTTCCCGCGCACGCAGTTACCGTGAACTGCCGCTGCGGATGGCCGAGCTCGGCGGCATGTACCGGGCCGAACTCTCGGGCGTGGTCGGCGGGTTGAACCGGGTGCGGGCCATCCAGCTGAACGACGCGCACATTTTCTGCACCCTGGACCAGGTCGCCGACGAGGCGAGCGCGGCCCTGGCGATGATCCGCCGCGCGTACGCCGCGCTCGGCATCCGCGCGGCCCGCTTCCGGCTCTCCCTGCCCGCGCCGGGCGGCAAGTACGTGGCCGCGCCCGAGCACTGGCGCCGGGCCGTCGCCGTACTGACCGACGTGCTGGACCGCTCGGGGCTGCCGTACGAGGCCGCGGAGGGCGAGGCCGCGTTCTACGGTCCGAAGATCGACGTCCAGGTCGCCGACGCGGCGGGCCGCGAGTCCACCCTCTCCACCGTGCAGGTCGACTTCCACCAGCCCGAGCGGTTCGACCTGCGCTACGTGGGCCCCGACGGCGCGCGGCACCGCCCCGTGATGGTCCACCGCAGCATCATCGGCAGCGTGGAGCGGGCCGTCGCCCACCTCATCGAGGAGCACGGCGGCGCGTTTCCCGCCTGGCTCGCCCCGGTCCAGGTGGTGGTCATGCCGGTCTCCGACGCCGAGGTGCCCGGCGCCGACGCGTTCGTGCGGCGGTGCGTCGAGCGGGGGCTGCGGGCCGAGCTCGCCGGTCCCGAACAGGGCAGCCTCGGGGCACGCGTCCGGGCGGCCCGCCTCGTGCCTTACCAGGCGGTGATCGGGGCGAAGGAGGCCGTCGACGACCGGGTCGCGCTGCGGCTGCGCGACGGGCGCCGCATCGACGCCCTGCCCGCGGCCGAGGTGCTCGCCCGCGTCGAGGCGCTGGTCTCGGCGCACGGCACCGCCCTGTGGGACGCGGACTCCGCCGAGTAGCGAGCCAGGAGAGGGGGCGGCGCCCGCCTCGGAGCGCCTCGACGACCAGCGCCGCCCCCCCCTGGCCGTCACCGTCACGCACACACGTCTTGTCATGCGCACCACACGCCACAAGCCCTCGCGAGATACGCCCTCACCAGGAGAAACAAGAGTGAGACCCCCTTCCACTTCCGTCCGCCGCCGCGATACCCCTGAGGTGACAGCGAACCCCCGCAGGAAGTGAGTCACACCGTGAACGACTCCGGTTGGTACGTGGACGAACGCTGCACGAACTGCGACGTCGCCCGGCAGCTCGCGCCGGATCTGATCGTCGAGGCGAACGGCCGCTCCGAGATCCTGCGCCAGCCGCTCGACACGGCGGAGGAGGACCTGATGTACGCCGCGGCCTTCGCCTGCCACACCCGCTCGATCCGGCCCTCCTCCGGCCGGATCGACCCGGAGCGCGACCTCTACCCCATCCCCCTCGACGACACCGTCTTATTCTGCGGCCACAACTCCCAGCAGACCGCGGCCGCCAACTCCTATCTGCTGCGGCGCCCTTCGGGGAATCTGCTGATGGTGGACACGCCCCGCTGGAGCGAGCCGCTCGCCGCCCGGTTCGAGACGCTCGGGCCGGTCACCGACGTGCTCCTGACCCACCGCGACCACGCCGCGCACGGCCGCAGGTACGCCGACCGTTTCCAGGCCAGGCTCTGGGTCCACGAGGGCGACCTCGCCGCCGCGCCCGACGCGGACTGCGTGCTGCGCGGCACCGGCAGCATCGAGATCGCCGACGGCGTGCTCGCCCATCCGCTGCCGGGCCACACCGAGGGGAGCGTGTTGTACGTCGCCGACGAGCGGTACTGCTTCAGCGGGGACAGCTTCTACTGGTCGCGTACGACGCAGGACATCGAGGTGGCCGACAGCGTCACCTGGTACTCGGTCGAGGAGCTCGCGGCCTCGCTGGCCCGCACCGCCGGAGACCTCCGCTTCGAGTGGCTGCTGCCGGGGCACGGCGACCGCAAGCAGCTCCCGGCCGACGAGATGGCCGCGCGCATGCGGGAGTTGACGGCCCGCACCCGCGCGCTGCGACCGCGCCCCATCGACTTCACCGCCGTCCGCTGGTGAGCGAGGGCCGCCTAGGCGCGCGTCAGCCGTCCGCGGGCAGCGCGGGCAGCGGGCCCACCGGCCGCTCGAAGAACGTCTCCAGGGAGACCGTCGCCTGGGTCCCGCTCACGCCCTCGATCGCGTACAACCTGCGCAGCACGTCCTGTAGTTGAGCGGTCGTCGCCGTGCGGACCTTCACCAGGACCGACGCGCTGCCCGCGATGACGTGCGCCTCCTGGATCTCGGGGATCGCCGCGAACGCGGCCGCCGACTCCCCCATCCACGCCGTCGATTCGACCATCACGAAGGCGAGCACCCCGCGGTCCAGGGCCGCGGGGTCCACCTCGACGGTCGTGCGCCGGATGACGCCGCGCTCGCGCAGCTTGCGCACGCGCTCATGGGCGGCGCCGGCGGAGAGGCCGACCTCCTTGCCGAGCACCGCGTACGAGGTCGTCGCGTCCTCCTGGAGGAGAGCGATCAGCCGCCGGTCCACGTCATCCACAGTCACCATGGCGCAACCATATCTCGTTCTGGCATAGTCTCGATCCACCGAACAGCATTCAGTTGCGTAGCGCTAAGGGGTAATGATGTCCACCACCGACAACACCTCGGTGTACGAGATCCTGGACGAGCGGTTCCGTACCGGCAGGTGCGCCAACGGGGACAACCGCCTGGAGACGCTGTACGACGGCTGCCGCTGGGCCGAAGGGCCGCTCTACCTGCCGGCCTGGCGCCAGCTCGTCTGGAGCGACATCCCCAACGACCGGCTGCTGCGCTGGGACGAGACCACCGGCGCCGTCTCCGTCTTCCGCTCCCCCGCCGGGCACGTCAACGGCAACACCCTGGACCGCGAGGGCCGGCTCATCAGCTGCGAGCAGGGCAACCGCCGCGTCACCCGCACCGAGCCCGACGGCCGGATCACCGTGCTCGCCGACCGGTACGCGGGCAAGCGGCTCAACAGCCCCAACGACGCGGTGGTGCGCTCCGACGGCTCGGTGTGGTTCTCGGACCCGGACTTCGGCATCACCAGCGACTACGAGGGGTTCCGCGCCGAGCCCGAGATCGACGGCTGCCACGTCTACCGGATCGACCCGGCCAGCGGCGAGGTGCACCTTGTCGCGGACTGTTTCGGGGCGCCGAACGGCCTCGTCTTCTCGCCCGACGAGCGGCAGTTGTACGTCTCCGACACCCGGGGCGGCTGCATCCGGGTCTTCGACGTACGCGAGGACGGCACGCTCTCGGCGGGCCGGGTGTTCGCCGAGGCGAAGGACGACCTCAGCCGGTTCGACAACCTCCGCTTCGACGACGGCGGCCACCTGTGGGCGGCCGCCATCGAGGGCGGGGTGCACTGCTACGACCCCGACGGCACCCTCATCGGGCGCCTGCGGGTGCCGGAGCCGGTGTCCAACATCGCCTTCGGCGGGCCGAAGAACAACCGGCTCTTCATCACCGCGACCAGTTCGCTGTACTCACTGGTCATGGCCGTCACCGGGCTGCCGCGCGTGCTCCGCTGAGCTGCTGGACCCACGGCCGCCCCGGGGAAGGTGACGCGTCAGAAACGCACGTCGGAGCAGGCGTAGAAGGCGTTGCCGGTGTCCGCGATGGTCCAGACGCCGAGGATGATGTGCCGCCCCGTCTTCTGGGGCAGCACGCCGGCGTGGGTGACCGTGGAGCCGGGCTGACGGCCGCCGAAGGGCACCGCGAGGAACGGCTGTAGCTCCAGGTCGGCCCTGGTCAGCGGCTTGGTGGGGTCCCAGCCGTCCTTGGTGATGTAGTAGCGGAAGTCCGTGGTGGCGTGGCGGGCGGTGATGCGCCAGACGAAGGTGTGGCTCGCGCCCGCGGTCAGCTGGGTGGCCGGCCAGTTCCCGCCGCGCGGGTCGTCCAGCTCGGAGAAGCGCCCGATGCCGCCGGAGCAGATGTGCCCGTCGACGGGCCCCCGCGCCGGGAACCCCTTGGGCCCCTCCACGCTCGGCGGCTCCCACTGGATCTGGCCGCAGTTCCGTACGGTGCCGTTGCCGCAGAGCTGCTGGCGGCTGACGGGTGAGTCGGTGTAGCCGTGGGCCTGGGCGGCGCCGCTGGTGGCCAGCATGGCCGACCCGGCGAGACCGAGGCCCAGGAGTAACGAGGTGAGCTTCTTCCGCATGGTGTGCTCCCGTGGTCCGAGGTGCGGGTGGGACGGACGTACACCCCTGACGCACTGCCGAATCGAACGGCGAGCAGCAAGACGGCAGCACGGGAACAACCGGAGGGCACACGTCCGACGCGGTCTAGACCAAGACTGAGACTAGCCCCGGGACTTGGGCATGTCCATACCAATGGAGATCCGCCGGAACGCGGCGGCGAGGGGCCGGCCGACCCCTCGCCGCCGGACGATCTGCCGGGTGGCAGGTCATCACTGCGTGGCTTCCGCCTCCACCGGCTTGGGGATGAGGAAGGACGTCGCGAGCGCCGCCGCGATGAGGGCGACTCCGGCGATCATGCCCGCCGTGTATCCGGCGGCGGACGTCTTGTCGGCCGGTGCCGCCGCGGTCTGCACGGCGTACAGGACGGCGAAGCTGAGCCCGGCGCCGAGGTTGAAGGCGCCCGCGTTCAGACCGGGCAGGAAGCCCGGGTTCTCCTTCGGGGACAGCACGATGCCGAGCCCGTTGAGCACGATGTTGCCCACGCCCGCGTAGGTGACGCCGATCAGGACCGACGCGAGCAGGAGCAGCAGCCGCGAGTCGGCGTGCAGCGTGAACAGCATCAGGGCGACCGTCACCGCCGAGCCGATCAGGCCGAGGCGCAGGATGCGGCCGTAGCCGTACGTGGCGGCGAGCCGGCCCGCGAGCGGGCCCATGGCCAGGCCCGCGAGGGCGTACGGCGTCAGGGTCCACCAGGCCGATTGCTCCGCGCTCATGCCGAAACCGGCCTGCGCGTCCTGGGCGAAGGCGGGGATCATGCCGTTCATGACGGCGAAGACGCCGGTCATGGTGAGCACCGTGGTGAGCAGCAGCGCCCAGGTGGAGCGCTGGCGCAGATGCCGGGTGGCGACCAGGGGGTGGCTGCTGCGGTCCTCGGTGCGCCAGAACAGTGCGAAGGCGATGCCGGTGACCACGAAGAGGCCCGCGACGAGCGGCCAATTGGCGTCGCCGAGCTTGCCCGCCTCGTTCAGGGCGATGAGGGCCGCGCCGACGGAGATGACCAGGAGGGTGACGCCGGGCCAGTCCATGCGGCTGTCGGTGGTGTCTGTGGCCTTGGACTCCGGGGTGAGGGTGGCGACCAGGAGCGCGGCGAGCGCGGCCACGACGGCCATCGCCCAGAACACCGACTGGAACCCGTGGTGATCGGCGAGGTAGCCGCCCGCCAGGGAGTCGACGCCCGCGATGCCGCCGTTGACCGCGGTGATGACGCCGAGCAGCGTGCCGTACTTCTTCGGCTCGTGGACCTCGTGGCGCAGCATGATCAGGCAGAGCGGCACGGTGGGGCCCGAGACGCCCTGGATGACCCGGCCCGCGAAGAGCATCGGCACGCTCTCGGCGAGCGCGGCGACCACACAGCCGACGACCATGAGCGTCAGCATTCCGGCGAGCACCTTGCGGCGGCCGACGAGGTCGCCGAGGCGCGGCAGGAAGAGGGAGAAGAGCGCGGCCGAGGTGAAGAACGCGGTCTGAGTGAGGCCGATCTCCGCCGAGGTCGCGCCGAGGGAGTCCTCGATGTTCTTCAGGGCGGGGCTGAGCATGCTCGCGTTGAGCTGGAAGGCGAAGCAGGCCGCGAGGAGCGCGGCGACCAGGACGCCGACGCGCACCGGGCGGGAACCCTTGGCGCCGCCGGGCACGGCGGCGGGCGCGGTGGAGGAGGCGTTCATGCGCGGACGTCACCGATCCGCTCGAGGGCGTCCACGATCAGGTCCCAGAACCGCGCGTGGTCCAGGTCGACGGCGACCTGGGTGTGGCAGTCGTCGGGGGCGGGCGCGCGGAAGTCCGTGACGGTCATGCCGAGCGTGAGGGTGCCGGTGAGCTCGATGTCGACCGGGGCCTTGCGGACCGTCATGACGTCGGGGTCGATGACGTACGCGACGGCGCACGGATCGTGGACCGGCGGCGCGTCGAAGCCCTGGGCCTCCAGGTACATGGCGCCGAAGAAGTCGAGCAGCTCGTTGACGAAGACGGCGGGCTCGGTGCCGACCTTCGCGATGCGCTCGACGACCTCGGGGGTGGCGAGGGCCTGGTGGGTCAGGTCGAGACCGACCATGGTGACCGGCCAGCTCTCGTTGAAGACGATGTGCGCGGCCTCGGGGTCGATCTTGATGTTGAACTCGGCGACCGGGCTCCAGTTGCCCGTGTGGTAGCCGCCGCCCATCAGGACGACCTCGCGGACCCGCTCGACGATGCGGGGCTCCTTGCGCGCGGCCAGCGCGATGTTGGTCAGGCCCGCGGTGGGGACGATGGTGATCTCGCCGGGCTCGTGCGCCATGACCGTGTCGATGATGAGGTCGACGGCGTGCCGCTCGTCGAGCGTCAGCGTCGGCTCGGGCATGACCGGGCCGTCGATGCCGCTCTCGCCGTGGATGTCAGGGGCGGTCTCGACCTCGCGGACGAGGGGGCGGGGGCAGCCCGCGGCGAAGGGGACGCCGGTGATGTTCGCGATGCGGGCCACCGACAGGGCGTTACGGGTGACCTTCTCCAGGGTCTGGTTGCCCACCACGGTGGTGACGGCGACAAGATCCACATCCGGGTTGCCGTGCGCCAGGAGCATGGCGATCGCGTCGTCATGTCCGGGGTCGCAGTCCAGGATGATCTTTCGGGGCATCGCGGAACCTCTTTGTTCGGCTGAGTTGCCGCTGGGGGGCGGCAGCTCGGGAAAACGTTCTCCCAAGACTCTGTGCACAGGTGCGAATTATGTCAATGGCCGACGACACACCCCGGCAAACTCGCCCGGATCGGACACAGTTCAGTCCGGGACAGAAACACCTTAAACCGGCCAAGCCGGCCGGAAAATTGGCTCTGGTCGCCCCGGAAACCCGCTGATAACGTTTGCCGAAACTCAGCGAGAGGCGGGCGGGGCGTGGCTGACGTGACACTGCGAGACGTGGCCCGGGTCTCCGGCTGCTCCGTCGCCACGGTCTCCCGGGTCCTCGCGGGCACCCGCCCGGTCGGGGCCGAGACCGCTCGCCGGGTCCGCGAGGCCGCCGAAGCCCTCGGCTACCGGCCCAATCACGCGGCCCGCGCCCTGCGCAGCCGCAGCACCGGCACGGTCGGCCTCGTCCTGCCGCAGATCACGAACCCCTTCTACCCGGCCCTGGTGCGGGAGTTGACCCATGCGCTGCACGCGGACGGGCGGGCCGTGCTCCTCGCCGACTGCGACGACGACCCGGTGGCCGAGGCGGAGCGGATCGGGGACCTGCTGAGCCGGCAGGTCGACGCCCTGCTCGTGATCCCCGCGCACGAGGACCACAGCAGGGAGGCGGTGGCCGCGGCGGCCGCCCGGGTTCCGCTGGTCCTGATGGACCGGGGCTGCGGGCCCGCGATCGCCGACTCCGTCGCGGTCGACAACACCGCGGGCATGGCGCTCGTGCTCGATCACCTGGCGGCCACGGGCCGCCGCCGCGTCTGCTTCCTGGGCGCGGCGGGGACGGCGTCGACCGCCATCGAGCGGCGCCAGGCCTACGCGGCGGAGGCGGGCGCCCTCGATCCCGGCGCACCGGAGCGGGTCGCCCTCGGCGATTTCTCCGTGGAGTGGGGCAGGGCCGCCGTCGACGAGGTGTGGGACACCAGGCCCGACGCCCTGGTCTGCGCCAACGACCTCATCGCGATCGGCGCGCTCCAGCGCCTCCAGCAGCTCGGCGCCGACGTCCCCGGCGAGGTCGCCGTGACCGGCTTCGACGACATCCCGATGGCGGCACTGTCCGCCCCCGGCGTCACCACGGTCCGCCAGCCCGTCGCCGAACTGGCCGCGGAGGCGGCGCGCCTGCTCGAACGGCGCCTCTCCGGCGGCGGCGAAGGACCGCAGCGGGCGATACGGCTCGCGCCGGGCCTTGTCGTACGCGAGTCCAGCGTGAGCGGCTGCGCGGGCGGCTGCGCGCCGGGCGGGAGCGGGGGCGGGGGGCTCGGCGCGTAGCCCGCGTGCTGAGCGCCCCGCTGGATGTGCTGCGCCATGCTGTCGGGCGTCTGCTGGTTCGTCGTGGCTGGTCGCGCAGTTCCCCGCGCCCCTAAGGGGCGCGGGAGCGGAGGGCTCGGCGCGTAGCTCGCGCCTGAGCGCCCCGCTGGACGTGCCGCGCCATGCCGTCGGACATCTGACGGTTCGTCGTGGCTGGTCGCGCAGTTCCCCGCGCCCCTAAGGGGCGCGGGAGCGGAGGGCTCGGCGCGTAGCTCGCGCCTGAGCACTCCGCTGGACGTGCCGCGCCATGCCGTCGGACATCTGACGGTTCGTCGTGGCTGGCCGCGCAGTTCCCCGCGCCCCTAAGGGGCGCGGCCGCTCAGGCGGTCAGCGCGTCACCCGCCAGGTGAGCGTGTTCGTCAGGAGGCCGCGCAGGGCCGGGTCGCGGACCGACTTCGTCGGGTCCGTGGCGCGCACCGACAGGGTGTGGGCGCGTCCGTCGGCCGGGACCCCGAGGGCGCGCGGCGACACGACGGCGTCGCCCCGCGCCGAGCGGACCTCACGTCCGTCCACGCTCCAGCGCAGCCGCACGCCCTCCGCCGCGCTCACCCGGACCTTGGCGTCTCGCCGTACCGCGCGGTCGGTGCCCGTGACCGCCGTGACGACGGACGCGTGCCGGTGGAAGCCCGCGATCATGGCCTCGTTCCCCGGCAGGTTGAACTCGCGGCCGAGCGTGCGCATGATCGAGTCGCTGGTGGGGCGGTACAGGCCGCGCGGGTAGTAGCCGCCGCCCTCGTACGCGCCGACCTTGCCGCCGTCCGGCGAGGTCTGGCCGATCCACCGGTACCACTTCTTCTTCTGGGCGGTCAGCTGCGCGGCCGTGAGCTTGCTGGTGTTGGCTTCCCAGGGCTCGGCGCCCGTGTAGGTGCCGTACTCGTCGTACCAGTACTCGTCGGCGAGCTTGCCCAGCGAGTGGCCGGTCTCGTGGACGGCGACCTGGTCGGACTGGGCGTTGTCCGAGGACGCGGTGGCGATGCCGTCGTAGCCGGACGGCGAGGTGATGTCGTTGTAGCCCGCGCCGCCGTACTTGGTGGAGTTGGCGAGGACGATGACGAGGTCGGGGTCGGCGGCCTTCTTGGCGTACGACTCGACCTTGTTGGTGTCCACGCAGAGCAGGCGCTCGATGCCGTCGCAGAAGAAGGCCGAGCCGAGCGCGGTGTCCTTGACGGTGCCGGTGGTCGGATCGCCGGAGACGCCGGACTGCCGGGACACCGCGTCCACGGCCCAGACGTTGAAGAGGCCCTTGTACGAGGCGTACGGCTCGACGGCGGAGATCTTCGCCCACTTGGTGCGCACGTCGGCGTGGAAGTCCTCCTGCTGCGCGGCGGTGTAGCCGTCGCCGATGAAGACGACGTCGAGCTTGGACGCGGTCGGACCGGCCTGCACGATGGGAACGACGTCGCCGTCGCCCTTGATCTCCGCGCGCTCCTTCGAGGAGAGCGCGTCGGGCGCGGGCACCTCGGCGTGCCGGGGGTGGCCGCCGGGTGACGTGAAGTACTCGACGCGCTGGGCCTGTTGGGCGGCCGGGTCCGGTCCCGCCGCCGTGGCCGTGCCCGCGGGTCCGGTGGCGGCGAGGCCCGCGGCGAGCGCGATGCCGGTGGCGAGGGCGATGCGCAGGGGCGCGCGTCTGGCATGGCCGGGGGTCCCGGCCGGTATTCGTCCCGTGGGGGGCATGGGCGTCCTCTCGAAGTCCGCGATATAAATGGCGGGTTAAGCGGGGTTAAGGCGCGGCTCAACGTAGAGGCTCGTGGGACGTCAGGCAATGGCTGTGCCTCAAGTCACCCATGGGTTGCACTAGTTCACGCCGCCCACGGCCCGGCGGGTGACAATGCGTGCGGCACGCACGGTCCGCAGGCCGGGCGAGAGGCGCCGCACGCGAGGCGACCCACGCGGTGCGGGCGAGGCGGCATACGGAGAGGCAGCGGTGGAGCGGAACACTTCCGACGGCGTACGGGGTGCGGGCGCACCCGGCGAGGGCGCGCGGGCCGACGAACCGGCCGAGATCGGGCGGCGCGTACAGCGGCTGCGCGGTGAACTCGGGCTCACCCAGCGCCAGTTGGCCGAGCCCGCCTACACTCCCGCGTACGTCTCCACGCTGGAGGCGGGCAAGGTGCGGCCCTCCGAGGCGGCCCTGCGGCACCTCGCCGAGCGCCTCGGCGTCAGCTACGAGGAGCTCTCCACCGGCCGCCCCGCCCGGCTCGCCGCGGGGCTGCGCCTGCGGCTCACCGACGCGCGGCGCGCCCTGGCCACCGGCGCGCCGGGCGACGCCGCCGTCCTCTTCCGCGCCCTGCACGAAGAGGCCGTCACGCACGGACTCGCCCCGGAGCAGGCCGACGCGCTCCTCGGGCTCGGCGACTGCCTGCTGGAGTCCGGTGAACTCACCGACGCCCGCGACTGCTTCGCCGCCGCAGAACACCTCCTCGCCGACGATCCGCTGCCCCGCCGCGTCCCCGCGATCCGGGGCCGCGCCACCGCCCATCTCCTCACCGGCGAGCTGCGGTACGCCTGTTACCTCCTGGAGAGCACCCTCGACGAGCTCAACGCGGGCGGTCTGCACGACCCGGAGGCGCTGCTTCTCCTCTATACGGCGTCCATCGCGCCCTACATGGACATGGGCGCGCACGCCAGGGCCGCGCACGCCGCCGAACTGGCGCTCGCGCTCGCCCCCGGCGTCGGCGATCCCGCGCTGGTCGCCGGCATGCACCGCGGGGTGGCCCGCACGCTCATCGCGGAGGGACGCATCGCCGAGGCCGACGCCTCGCTCGCCAAGGCCCAGGAGCTCTACCGGCAACTGCACATCCGCACCGAACTCGCCCACTGCCACTGGATGCGCGGCTACGTCCACGCCCAGGACGGCGATCTGGAGCACGCGGAGAGCGAACTGCGCACGGCCCGCGCCATCCTCTCCTCCAAGCGCGCCGCGCTCTTCACCGAGCAGGTCGAGGTGGAGCTGGCCGACGTGCTGCGGCGGCGCGGCAGGGCCGAGGAGGCGGAGGCGCTGCTGCGGCCGCTCCTGATGTCCGGTGCCGATGCCCCCGAGGACGAGCCGGGGTCGCTCGGGGCGGGCCGGGGCGCCGTGCACGCGGGCGGCGCGCACCGGCTGCTCGGGCTCATCGCCGAGGAGCGGGGCGACACCGAACGCGCAGAGGAGCACTACTGCGCGGCCCTCTCGTTGCTCGAACGGTCCAGCGCGGCGGGGGACCTGGCGGATCTGTGCCGTCTCCTGGGCGATCTGCTGCGCCGCTCCGGACGGGTGGAGGCCGCGATGGACGCGTACCGCACGGGGCTCGGGCACCGGGCCGCGCCCGGCACGACGACGCTGGGTCCCGCGCCGGCCGCACCGCCGATGTGACGTCTCCCGCCCGCGCCCGCCGACTGCATCACTCCCGCCCGCCGACTGCATCAAAGGATGTAGTGCGAATTCCTCCGGGGCTACGACTCCCGTGCCCGCGAGGGCGCCCAGGATGGTGATCACCACCTGCGACAGGCGCACGAGGAGAGGCACATGACCGAACCGACGACCGTCCCACCCGTACCTTCCTTGGTCGGCACGCTGGTCAGGGCCGTGGGCGGCGGTCTCGTCATGGGCGTGGCCCTCGGCGTGGGCACGGCGGCGGGGCCGGAGGCCGCCGACGCGCTCGGGCTCTCCGGGTTCGCGGCCAGGCTCGTCCCCGCCCTGATAGTCAGCGCGGTGGCCGTGCCGCTCGTCGGGGCGGCGCTGCGGCGCAGGGGGCGCTCGCTCGGGTCCGTCGGGCTCGGCACCCCGAAGGCCGGTCTGCGTGCGCTGCTCATCGGTGCGGGCGTGACGGCGGCGGCCGCCGCACTCGTCCTCGGGGCGGGCACGGCCGGGGGCATGCTCAGCTGGTCGCGTCCCGATCCGCTCGCGCTCGCCGCGTTCCTCGTGACGAACGGCGTGGTCGCCCTGCTCCTGGAGGCGCTGCCCGAGGAGACGACGCTGCGCGGTTACACCTGGACCGCGCTGCGCGGCCGGTTCGGCGGCCTGGTCACGGCGTTCGGCACCACGGCCGTGTTCCTGGTCGTGCCGGGCTTCTCGACGGTGGTGGCGTCCTGGACCGCGCGGCTCGTCGGCGGTGACCCGGGCCCCGTGGGATGGGCGCCGGGCGGCCAGAACGCCGCCGACTACCTGATCCTCCTGACGGTCTTCGGACTGACGCTCGTGGCGGCCCGTACGGCGGTGCGCGAAGCCCCGCTGTACGCGGCCATCGGCACCCATCTGACCTTCCTGACCGTCAACCGCGTCACGTTCGAGGGCGAGAAGCGCGACGCCGGATGGCACGCCGAACTCCTGGACCCGGGCGCCGAACTCCTCGTGCCGATCTACCTGTTGGTCGCCATGGCCGGGTTCGCGGTGTGGCGGAAAGTGAGCTCGCGCGGGACCGCGGCGACCACGAGCGGTGAGCGTGAACCGGCCGCCGTGCGGGCCTCGGCGCCGCACTGACCGTCCTTGCGGGCCGGTGACCTACTCCGCCTCCCCTTCTCCCGGAGGGGAGGCCACCGCCCGCAGGATCTCCACCAGCGCCGCCACCGTCGGCCGGTGCTCGGCCCGCGTGCGGTACACCACCACGACGTGCCGCTCCACCGTCTCGCGCAGCGCCACCACGTCGAAGCGGGAGCGGCGCAGGCGCAGCATCAGACCCGTCACCGTGCTCACCCCGACCCCCGCCTCGACCAGGGCGAGCGTGGCCGCGGTGTCCGTCACCTCGTGTTCCACGAGCGGCTCGACGCCCGCACGGCGGCAGGCGGTGCGCACGGCGCGGCCGTAGTAGCTGTCGCCGGGCGGCAGGATCCATCCGAGGTCCGCCGTCTCCGCGAGCGAGACGGCGTCACGGCCCGCCATCGAGCCCGTGGGCACCGCGAGCGCGAACCGTTCGCGGTACAGGCGCAGCATCCGCAGCTCGGGGTCGCGCGGGATGGGTACGTCGGGGTAGTCGAGGCCGATGGCCAGGTCGACGCCGCCGGAGGAGACCGCGTCGTACACCTCGTCGACGTCCATGTCGCGGCTGCGCACCCTGAGGCCCGGCAGCGACTCGCCGGTCCTGCGCAGGGCGAGCGGGAGTATCTCGGCGGCCACCGTGGCGAAGAGGCCGACGCGCAGCTCGCCGCTGACGTCCCCGCCGCCGTGCGCGAGTGCTTCCAGTGCCTCCGCCTCGGTGCTGAGGATCCGCTCGGCGTACCGCGCCAGGGTCAGGCCCTCGTCGGTCAGCTCGACCCTGCGGCCCACGCGTCGCAGCAGCCGCACGCCCGTGGTCCGCTCCAGCGCGGCGAGTTGCTGCGAGATGCCACCCGGTGTGTAGCCCAGGGCGTCGGCGACGGCCGTGATGGTTCCCCGCCTGGTCAGTTCCACCAGGGATCTCAACTGGGCGCTCGCCCCGAACATATGGCGATCGTAATCGATCGACCGCACGAAGTGTTCATGGACGGCGAAGGCCGCGGTGCTGCACCATGACGGGCAGCAAGCTGTTCAGCGTTTCGCGCCACGCCATGACAGCCCGGCCAACACCCTTGCGGACAGCGGCCCTTCGCGGCTCGCGACGCGCCTCGGGTGACGGCCCCTGGAAGGGAGCGGCCCCTTGGCCTCCTCGTCCCCCTGGCCCGGATCATCGCCCTCACCCTCGTCCTCCGCCTCGCCCTCACCCTCACTCTCGCCCGACCTCCCGTCCGCCGCCGACGTCGTCGTCATCGGGGGCGGGGTGATGGGCACCAGCATCGCCTTCCATCTGGCCGAGGCGGGGGTGCGCGACATCGTCGTCGTCGAGCGCGACGAGCTGGGGCAGGGCAGTTCGGGCAAGCCGATCGGCGGGGTCCGCGCGCAGTTCTCCGATCCGCTCAACATCGAGCTCGGCCTGCGCAGTCTGCGCGCCTACGAGGACTTTCCGCGCCGCCCGGGAGCGGGCATCGGCCTCGACACGGTCGGCTATCTGTTCCTGCTGACCGGCCAGGAGCAGGCCGCGGACTTCGAGGCCGCCGTGCGCACCCAGAACGGACTGGGCGTCCCCAGCCGCATGATCGGTGCCCGCGAGGCCCGGGACCTGTGCCCCTACCTCCGTACGGAGGGCCTCGTCGCCGCCTGCTACTCCCCCGCCGACGGCCACGCCCGCCCCTCTCTCGTCGTCCGCGGCTATGCGAGCGCCGCCGCCCGTGCCGGTGTCGTCCTCGCGACCCACACCACGGTGCTCGGCATGGACACCGTCGGTGACCGGATCGGCGTCGTGCACACCGACCGCGGCTCGCTCACCTGCGGGGCGGTGGTGTGCGCCGCGGGGGCCTGGTCCGCGCGGGTCGGCGCCATGGTGGGGGTCGAGCTGCCGGTGCGGCCCGTACGGCGTCAACTCGCCTTCACCGAACCGCTGGTGCCCGCCGCGCCCCGCATCCCCTTCACCATCGACTTCGCTTCGTCGGCGTACTTCCACAACAGCGACGACGGGTTGCTGCTCGGCCTCGCCGACCCGGCGCAGGCCGACGGGTTCGACACGACGTGGACGCCGGAGTGGCTCGACCTGTTCCGCGAGGTCGCACGGCAGCGGGCGCCCGCGCTCGCGGACCTGCGGACGGTGGGCGGCTGGGCGGGCCTGTACGAGGTCACGCCGGACCACAACGCGCTCATCGGCCGCTCCGACGCCGTCCCCAACTTCCTCTACGCCACCGGGTTCTCCGGCCACGGCTTCCTCCAGGCCCCCGCCGTCGGAGAGATCGTCCGCGATCTGCATCTGGGACGCAGGCCCTTCGTCGACGTCACACCCCTCGGCGCCGACCGCTTCGGCACGGGGGCCGCCGCGAGCCGCCCCGAAGCCCATGTGGTCTGAACACCTCTACTGCCCGGCCCTGTTGACCGGGGCCGGACCTTCCCGACCGATCGAAAGGACGACGTGCCGATGATCCGGCAGTGGCAGCTGCGTGCCGCGTTCGCCGCGCGGCTCTCGGAGATGTACGGACGCGAGGTCCCCGCCTACACGACGCTCGTGGACGTCTCCCGCGAGGTCAACGAGGACGTCCTGCGCGCACGCGGCGCCGACGCCGAACGCCTGGGCTCCATCGGCAGGGTCACCGCGGAACGGCACGGCGCCATCCGGGTCGGCACGCCGGGCGAACTGCGGCAGGTCGCCCGCGTCTTCGGCTCCCTCGGCATGCGTCCGGTGGGCCACTACGACCTGCGCGACACGGCGGGGAGCGCGCTGCCCGTCGTATCGACGGCGTTCCGGCCGGTCACCGAGGACGAGCTCGCCCGCAATCCGTTCCGCGTCTTCACCTCCGTGCTCACCGTCGATGACCCCCGCTTCTTCAACGCGGACCTGCGCTCCCGCCTCACCGAATTCCTCGCGGGGCGCTCGCTGTTCCCGCCCGAGCTGCTCGCCCTCGCGGACCGCGCCGAGGCCGAGCGTGAGCTGCCCGACGAGCTGGCCGAGCGCTTCCTCCAGCTGGCCGTGGCCGCCTTCGAGCTGTCCGCCGAGCCCGTCGACCGGGCCTGGTACGAGACGCTGGCGCGGGTCTCCGCCGTCGCCGCCGACATCGGCGGTGTGCGCAGTACGCACATCAATCACCTCACCCCGCGCGTCCTGGACATCGACGAGCTGTACCGGCGCATGACCGCGCGCGGCATCGAGATGATCGACACCATTCAGGGGCCGCCGCACCGCCCCGGCGCCGACGTGCTGCTGCGGCAGACCTCGTTCCGCGCCCTCGCCGAACCGCGCGCGATGCGCGCCCCCGACGGCAGCGTGACCCGCGGCTCGCTGCGGGTCCGCTTCGGCGAGGTCGAGGCGCGGGGCATCGCGCTGACCCGCGAGGGCCGGGCGCGCTACGACCGGGTCCTCGCCCTCGCCGACGAGGGCGCCGCCCAGCGTCCGCCCGCCGAACGCGAGGACGTCGCGCGCGCCCTGTGGGCGGCTCACCTGCCCGCCACCGAGCGCGAACTCGCCGCCCAGGGGCTCGGGTTCTTCACCTATCACGCGGTGCCCGACAGGCCGGGGGACGGCAGCACCCCGCCCGCCGACATCGGCACGCTCCTGAGCCGGGGGTGGGTGCGGGCCGAGCCTCTCGTGTACGAGGACTTCCTGCCCCGCTCGGCGGCGGGCATCTTCCAGTCCAACCTCGGCGACAGCGGGTCGCGGAACAGCGGGCCGCACAGCGGTTCGTACGACGCCGACTGGCTGGCCGGTGCGGTGGACCGCGACGTGCTTGATCCGTTCGCCCTGTACGAGGGGCCGCGTGACCGGTCCCTCGCCCAGGTCGCCGACGCGCTGGGCCTGGCCACCACGCCATCACCCGGCTGAATTCTCCTTCCGTCACGTCCGCCTCTCCCAGGGAGCTTCATGAACGGCATCGCTCTCCCCTCCACCGACGACCTGCGCGCCCGCGCCCGTGCCGCACTCGGGCGCGTCGGTGTCGCCGTCCCTGACCTCGCCACCGGCCTGCGGGCCCGTACCCCCATCACCGGCGACGACCTGTTCGCCGTGGCGGCGGCCGGTGCGGACGACACCGAGGAGGCGATCGCCGCGGCCCGCGCGGCGTTCCTGGAGTGGCGCACCACCCCCGCGCCGCGCCGCGGTGAACTGGTCAGGCGGCTGGGCGAGGTGCTGCGCGAGCACCAGGAGGACCTCGCCGACCTCATCACCATCGAGGCGGGCAAGATCCGCTCGGAGGCGCTCGGCGAGGTCCAGGAGATGATCGACGTCTGCGACTTCGCCGTGGGCCTGTCCCGTCAGCTCTACGGTCGCACCATCGCGTCGGAGCGCCCGGGGCACCGCCTTTCGGAGAGCTGGCATCCGCTCGGCGTCGTCGGCGTGATCTCGGCGTTCAACTTCCCCGCCGCCGTGTGGTCGTGGAACACCGCCGTCGCCCTGGCCTGCGGCGACACCGTCGTATGGAAGCCGTCCGAGCTGACCCCGCTGATCTCACTGGCCTGCGACCGGCTGCTCGCGCGGGCCGCCGACGACGTGGGGGCGCCGCGCGACGTGCACCGGCTGCTGCTCGGCGACCGCGCCGTCGGGGAACGGCTCGTGGACGATCCGCGGGTGGCGCTCGTCAGCGCCACGGGCTCCACCCGCATGGGCCGCGAGGTCGGTCCCCGTGTCGCCGCCCGCTTCGGCCGCAGCCTGCTGGAACTCGGCGGGAACAACGCCGCCGTCGTCGCGCCGTCCGCCGACCCCGAGCTCGCCGTGCGGGGCATCGTGTTCGCCGCGGTGGGCACGGCAGGGCAGCGCTGTACGACGCTGCGGCGCCTCATCGTGCACCGCGACATCGCGGAACCGCTGGTGGACCGGCTGGCCGCCGCCTACCAGAAGCTGCCCATCGGCGACCCGTTCGACCGGTCCACGCTCGTCGGCCCGCTCATCTCCACGACGGCGCTCGACGGCATGCGGACCGCGCTCGACCGGTCACGCGACGAGGGCGGCGAGCTGGTCGTGGGCGGCGAGCGGCGTCCCGCGGGATCATCGGCGCCGCGCGCCGCCTACGTGGAACCCGCCGTCGTCCGCATGACCGGGCAGACCGACGTCGTACGCGAGGAGACGTTCGCGCCGCTCCTGTACGTCATGACGTACGACACCCTCGACGAGGCGATCGCCCTGCACAACGACGTCCCGCAGGGCCTGTCGTCCAGCATCTTCACGCGCGACCAGCGCGAGGCCGAACTGTTCCTGTCCGCGGAAGGCTCCGACTGCGGCATCGCCAACGTCAACATCGGCACCTCCGGGGCGGAGATCGGCGGTGCCTTCGGCGGCGAGAAGGAGACGGGTGGCGGCCGCGAGTCCGGCTCCGACGCCTGGCGCGCCTACATGCGGGCGGCCACCAACACCGTCAACTACTCGGGGCAGCTGACGCTCGCGCAGAACGTCAGCTTCCTCTGATTCGCCTGGTTCCGCTGGTTCCGATCCGACGATGCCGGGCCCGTCCCGTCACTTCGTGGCGAGACGGCGCACGGCTTCGAGGGCGCGGTCGGCGTGGGCGCTCATCCGCAGTTCGCTGCGGACCACTTCGGCGACGGTGCGGTCCTGGGCGATGACGTACGTGACGCGCTTGGTCGGCGCGAGCGAGAAGCCGCGCGTCACGCCGAACCGGCCGCGGACCGTGCCCTCGGGGTCGGAGAGGAGGGGGAAGCCCAGGGTGTGCTTGCCCACGAACTCGCGCTGCCGCTCGACCTCGTCACCGCTGACGCCGACGGGACGCGCGCCCGCCGCCGCGAACTCGGCCGCCAGATCGCGGAAGTGGCACGCCTCCGCCGTACAGCCGGGGGTGAGGGCCGCCGGGTAGAAGAAGAGCACCACCGGGCCGTCCGCGAGGAGCGTGCTCAGCTGCCTCGGGGTGCCGGTCTCGTCGGGCAGCGTGAAGTCCTCGACGGTGTCACCGACCGCCACGCGCGCCGTCATGTCCTGCTCTCCTGCGACGTACGGTCGGAGCGCTGCACGGTGCCTCCTCATGGGGGGTCGGATCGCGGGAGCGAAACCCTACTCGATGGTAGGCGCGGGCCGTTGGCGGGTCTCGCCGCCGGCCACGATTCCCGTCCCGACCAGGCCTGATATCGGATGCACCCTCATGCGATGCTGGGGCACGCGTGCGACCGAAGGCGGTGGTCGCGCGCGGCCCCGGACGGCGTCCGGGCGGAACGGCGAGGGAGAGAACGGCATCGCGATGGCAGCGGCACGAAGGACAGCGAAGGGCGTCTGGGACCGTTTCTCGGCGTCCGACCCGGGACTCCTGCGTCTCATGGCGGGGCTGCGCACGGTCGGGGCCATCCTCCTCGCCCTGGCCGTACTGGCCCTGTTCGGCACCTCGGTGAACCATCTGGTCGCAGGGGCGATGACCGCCATGGTCGCCACCTTCGCGATCCAGGAGAAGGAGGTGCGCGGCCAGGCGATCACGCTACTGCTCGGCGTCCCCGTGGCGTTCGCGGCGATATCCCTGGGCGCGCTGCTCAACTCCCTCGTCATCGCGGGGGACGTGTTCTTCGTCCTGCTGATCTTCGGCGCGGTCTACTCGCGCAGGTTCGGCGACCGCGGCACCGCGCTCGGCCTGATCGGCTTCCAGGTCTACTTCGTCTCGCTCTTCGTCAGCGCCGAGGTCTCGACGCTGCCCGGCCTCTTCCTGACGCTCGCCGTCGCCTTCGCGTGCAGCGCGGTGGTCCGGTTCGCGGTGGTCCCCGAGACGCCCGAGCGCACGCTCCAGCGGCTGCGCGAGGCGTTCCGGGCGCGGCTCGCCCAGCTCGTCGCGCACCAGATCGAACTGCTCGACGCCGACGCCGACGCCGTGGACGGCGTCCTTGACGATCTGCGGCGCAGCACCGCCCGGCTGCACGAGGCGGCCCTGATGATCCAGGGCCGACTTGAGGAGGGCACCCGGGACGCCGCGGCGGCCGCGCTCCTGCAACGCAGGGTCGCCGACGCGGAGATCGCCGCGGAGCGCCTCGGCGTCCTGCTGCTCAACGCCCGCAGTGCGGAGCGCGTGGAAACCCTCACGCTGCATCTGCCGAACGCGGCCACGCCCATGCCGCCCCGCGCCAAGATCGCCGACGACGCGGGCACCGCGCTGCGCAGGGACCTCAACGCGCTGCACCTCCTCGTGGTGCGCCTGGTGCCCGACGACCGCGGCACCGCGCTGCCCTACGTGCGCAACAGGCTGCTCGGCTACCGCGAGGAACGCGGCCTGCCGCAGGGCTCGCCCGCCATCCAGGACTGCTTCCGCGCGGTCGGCGAGGCGGCCCGCGCCATCCTGGGGCTGCGCCTGGCCGTCGACGGATCGAAGGACGAGGAGTACGACACCCCGGAAGCCGCCCGTTCCCGCGAGGAGTTCGCGGCGGAGGAGATCTCCATCGCCGGTGAGGCGGCGGGGGCCGACGAGGAGGAGCGGACCGGCCTGCGGCGGCCCACGACCAGGGCGGCCGTGCAGGTCTCGGTGGGTTCGGCGCTGGCCATCGTCGGCGGCGAGTTCCTGTCCACGCAGCGCTGGTACTGGGCGGTCCTGACCTGCTGGGTGGTCTTCCTCAACACCGCGTCCACCGGCGAGATCGTGGTCAAGGGCTACCGGCGCCTGGTGGGCACGGTGCTCGGCGTGGTGGCGGGGGTGGCGCTCGCGGGCGCCGTCGGGAACCACACCTGGATCGCGTTCGCGCTGGTGCTGCTCTGCGTCTTCGGGATGTTCTTCACGGCCCCGTTGTCGTACGCGATGATGTCGTTCTTCGTCACGGCCATGCTGGGCCTGCTCTACACCCTCCTGAACACCTACAGCCTCGACGTGCTCGTGCTGCGCATCGAGGAGACGGCGCTCGGCGCGGCCTGCGGGATCATCGCCGCGGTCCTCGTCCTGCCGGTGCGCACCTCGCACCGCACCGACGAGGAACTCGGCACCGTCCTGGCCCGGCTGCGCGACGTCGTGTCCGCGGCGGTCGCCCAGCTCAGTGGCGGGCCCGCGGTCGATCTCGTCGATCTGGCGCGGGACCTGGACACCGCCCTGGACGATCTGCGCAGCTCCACCAAGCCGTTGACGCATCCGATCGCCCCGCTGCGGGCCCGTAGGCAGACCGCCCGCTACGTGGTGGCGCTCCTGGAGACGTGCGCCTATCACGCGCGGTCCCTGGCGGCGACCGCGGAGCTGGTGCCGTCCAGCAAGAGCGTCGCCGCCGACGCCCGGCTCGCGCTCGCGGGGCGGCGCATCACGCACAACATCGATCTGATCGCCGCGCACGTGCGCGAGGAGGAGTCCGAGGGCACCATCGAGTCCGGCGCCAGCATCGCCTCCATGCTGGACAGCGGCCGTCACGAGGTGCTGCGGACCGGTTCGGTGGCGGGCCGCGTGCTGCGGCATCTCCAGCGGCTCGACGAGGGGATCGTGGGTCTCGCCCGGCCGCTGGGAGTGCCGCTCCCGGTGCGCGAGGAGAAGGCGGCGGGCCTGGCCAAGGACTGAGCGCGGGCGCGGCGCCCGGCGGCGCCCGTCACTCGCCGCGCAGCTCCGCCAGCACCTCGCGCAGCACGGGACGGGGAATGTCCGGCAGCAGCATCGCGAAGGCCAGCACGAAGCGGCCGAGCAGGAACGTGGTGTCCGGCGTCCTGCGGACGATGTCCTGCACGGTGTTCACGTCCTCGGCCGCGACGGCCTCGATGAGGTCGCCGACGTCCGGCCCCGCGCCCTCCTCGGTGAGCACGGACCGGTCGCCGAAGTCGGCCCTGCGCGCCATGTGCCGCAGCACCTGGTCCCCGGCCTCGGGCAGATACGCCTTGCGTACGCCTTCGTTGGCGATCCAGCACAGCGCGGACACCAGATCGGTGCTCTGTTCGCCGGCGCCGAACTCCTCGACCAGGGCGTCGTACGCGAGTTGATTGCCGTGCCGGAAGGCGAGCAGCAGCCGGGCCGCCCGCGCCTTGGCCTCGGCGACCTGCTCCACGGACACTTCGACCCGTTCGTCCGATTCCCTATTGTTTACGCCCATCTGGCACATGTTAACGATCACTGCGCGGAAAGCGTCGGGCACCCGCGCTCAATCGCTCTCCGCGCTCATCTCACCCACGCGCTGTACGACATGACGTCCCCCGCCCGCACCCCGTACTCCGGGTCGTCCTTGGTGTAGGTGTCCTCAAGGCCCAGGACAGAGCCGGTGGCAGGGTCCAGGATCAGCATGCGGCGCAGGCCGTCGGCCTGGTACACGTACGCCTGGCCCTGGCGGCCGAGGCGGTCGGTGATCGCGCCGGCCGGGCGGAGGTCTTGGGCGTCGGCGAGGATCCGGGCGAGGGCGGCGGACTCGGGCGCGCCCGGAGTCCAGTGGCCGAGGAACGCGGCCACCGCGTCCAGGAGTTCGCCGGTGCCGGAGAGCGGGGTGCCGTCGGGGTGGCCGAGTTCCGCGAGGTAAGCGCGCAGGGCCTCGGGCGTGTGCGGGGGCCGGGACTGCGGAGGGGCGCTCCCCCAGCTCGGCGGGTAGGTGCGGTCGCTGAGCACCTTGCCGTCGGAGACGCTGCGCAGGCCGCCGTCCCCGTCGGCGACGACGGACTCGCCGGGGTGGCGCGGGTCGGAGGCCACGACCAGTTCGGTGTGGCTGCCGTCGGCCTTCCAGCGGGTGACGCGCTCCTCGGGCAGGGTGATGGGCCGGGCGGCGCCGGGCTTCGACTCCAGGGCCAGGTTCCACGTCTGGACGTGGGTGCCGCGGCGCAGCCGGGGCGCGTCGTCGGCCGCGGCGGCGTCGGCCGCCCGGTCGGCGAGACGTTCCAGCGGCAGCGGCGTGGACCCCGCGCGCAGGCTCAGGGGGTGGGGGGCCGCGACGGCCGGTGCGCTGGTGGGCCCGGCGAGGACGAGCGCGAGGGCGACCGCGGCGGCGGCACCCGCCATCTCGATGCCCCAGACGAGGCGGCGCACCTGACGCACCGGGCGCGGGCGCGCCGCCCGGCCGCGCGAGGTGCGGGCGCTGTGCAGGAGCAGGTTCAACTGCCGTTCGGCGTGCGGGGGCAGGGTCCCGTCGGGCCTGTCGTGGAGGCGGGGGTCGTCGTGGGGCACCGGGTTGGCGCCGCGCAGCAGGGCGAGTTCGTCGTCAGGTGCCATGGCCGTGATCCTCCGGGACGGTGGCGCGGGTCTCTTCGGGGGCGGGCCTTCGGGCAGGTGCGGGCCGCATGCGGTCTATCTCGGTTCTCAGCCGTCGGCGGGCGCGGTGCAGGCGCATCGCGGCGGCCCGGTTGCCGCAGCCGAGCGCGACCGCGAGCTCCTCGGTGTCCAGTTCCTCCCAGGCGGTCAGGCGCAGGACTTCCTGGTCGGCGGCGGAGAGGAGGTTCAGGGCCTCGTGCACCCAGTCGCCGGGACGGTCGGCCTCGGGTCCCGCCACGACGTCCCTGCGGTGCCTGGCCTCGTCGTTGCCGAGCCGTTCGACCAGGCGCCTGCGACGGCCGTAGCCGCGTACGGCGTTGGCCAGGCAGTGCCGTGCCACCCCGTACAGCCAGGGCAGGGCGAACGACGGCAGGTCGGCGCGGCGGCGCCAGGCCACGGCGAACACGTCGGCCACCACCTCCTCGGTGTCACTCGTCGGGCCGCCGTGCCGTCGTGCCACGTAGCGGCTGACCGCCCAGTAGTGCTCGCGATAGGCAGCGGCGAAGTTTTCGTCGTCGCTCACAGTTCAGTAAGTGTCCGGCACGGCCCCGGTCGTCACACCCACGGGTGTGATCCATGTCGCTCTCGCCGCCTGTCACAGAAGCGCGTTCGCCGGACACAGGCGGGGCATGGACAGCATCACCGTCAACCCATCACCGCCCGCGACCACCGCGGAAGCCGTTCCGGGAGCGGGCACCGGTTCCGCTCCCGGACGGGCCGTCATCAAGTGGTTCACCACCACTGACCACAAGACGATCGGCACGCTCTATCTGGTCACGTCGTTCGCGTTCTTCTGCATCGGCGGTGTGATGGCGCTCTTCATGCGCGCCGAGCTCGCCCGCCCCGGCACGCAGATCATGTCGAACGAGCAGTTCAACCAGGCGTTCACGATGCACGGCACGATCATGCTGCTGATGTTCGCGACGCCGCTGTTCGCGGGCTTCGCGAACTGGATCATGCCGCTGCAGATCGGCGCGCCCGACGTCGCCTTCCCGCGGCTGAACATGTTCGCCTACTGGCTGTACCTGTTCGGCTCGCTGATCGCGGTCGGCGGTTTCCTCACGCCGAACGGCGCGGCCGACTTCGGCTGGTTCGCCAACAGTCCGCTGACGGACGCGGTGCGGTCGCCGGGCGTCGGCGCCGACATGTGGATCATGGGTCTGGCCTTCTCCGGCTTCGGCACGATCCTCGGCTCGGTCAACTTCATCACCACGATCATCTGCATGCGCGCACCGGGCATGACCATGTTCCGCATGCCGATCTTCGTGTGGAACGTGCTGCTCACCGGTGTCCTGGTGCTGCTGGCCTTCCCGGTGCTCGCCGCCGCGCTGTTCGCCCTGGAGGCGGACCGCAAATTCGGTGCGCACATCTTCGATGCGTCCAACGGCGGCTCGCTGCTGTGGCAACACCTCTTCTGGTTCTTCGGCCATCCAGAGGTGTACATCATCGCGTTGCCGTTCTTCGGCATCATTTCCGAGGTCATTCCGGTCTTCTCCCGAAAGCCGATGTTCGGCTACATGGGTCTGGTGGGCGCGACCATCGCCATCGCGGGTCTTTCCGTCACGGTGTGGGCCCACCACATGTACGTCACAGGCGGTGTGCTCCTGCCGTTCTTCTCCTTCATGACGTTTCTGATCGCGGTGCCGACCGGCGTGAAGTTCTTCAACTGGGTCGGCACGATGTGGCAGGGGTCGCTCAGCTTCGAGACCCCGATGCTCTGGGCCGTCGGCTTTCTCATCACGTTCCTTTTCGGCGGTCTGACCGGTGTCATCCTGGCCGCGCCGCCGATGGACTTCCACGTCTCCGAGTCGTACTTCGTGGTCGCGCACTTCCACTACGTCATCTTCGGCACCGTGGTGTTCGCGATGTTCTCCGGATTCCACTTCTGGTGGCCGAAGTTCACCGGCAAGATGCTGGACGAGCGGCTCGGAAAGATCACGTTCTGGACGCTGTTCGTGGGCTTCCACGGCACGTTCCTGGTGCAGCACTGGCTGGGCACCAACGGAATGCTGCGCCGGGTGCCCGACTATCTGGCCGCGGAGGGACTGACGACCCTCAACACGGTCTCGACCATCTTCTCCTTCCTGCTCGGCCTCTCGTTCCTGCCGTTCATCTACAACGTCTGGAAGACCGCCAAGTACGGCAAGAAGATCGAGGTCGACGACCCCTGGGGATGGGGCCGTTCGCTGGAGTGGACGACGTCCTGTCCGCCGCCTCGGCACAACTACCGCACCCTGCCGCGCATTCGCAGCGAATCCCCGGCGTTCGACCTGCACCACCCCGAGATCGCGGCGGCCGAGCGCGAGGCCCTGCGGTGACGGCGGCCGGCGACGGCGCGCTGGACGCGTGCGCGGTGGACGCGCGCGCCCTGGTCAACGAGGTCGAGGGGCATCTCCTCGTCGAGGCGGCCCGCGCCGAGGGCCGCACCGCGGCCGAGCGGTTCACGGGACACCTCCCCTGGCTGACGGAGGCTCAACGCGTGGAGGTGGAGCGGTGCTACGCCGAGGAGCACCTGGAGCTCACCCGGCGCGGCTGGCAGCACATCGCCCGGCGGACCCGGCAGCTGGGCGCCGAGTACGAGGAGACGTTCCGGCTGCTGCGGCGGCGCCTCCTCGTCCGGTGCCAGGTCGCCTTCGGCTGTCTGCTGGCGGTAGCCCTGATGCTCGGGCTGGCGGCCCGCTAGGAAACAGGGGGCCGGGAGGCGAGTGCGCCGCGCTCGCGCAGCAGGGGCAGTACCTGGTCCCGCACGGCGGGCGCGAGCGTCAGACCGTCCTCGCGCCCGGACGTCCAGCGCAGCGCCGCCAGTTCGGCCGAGGGCACGGGCGTCCGGCCGAGCCCGGCCTCGAAGACCGTCATCCGCATGGGGACGCCCTCCAGGGCCGCCACCGCCTCGACCTCGGCGAGGAACCGCGGCTCCAGGGGCGCCACCCCCAGCTCCTCGTCCAGCTCCCGGGTGAGAGCCTCCATCGGGCCCTCACCCGCGTCGGGCTTGCCGCCGGGCAGGTAGAAGACCTCGGGCGCCGCCTTCTTGCTGACGACAAGGAGGCGGCCCTCCTGGACGATCGCGGCCGCCACGACGACCAGCGGCTCGCGTGGGGACATCGGTACGTTCTCGTGCTGCATGCACGCGATTCTCGCAGCCTCCTGATCACGGCCCGCGCGCCGTACGGCAGTGCCGTTCAGCCCGCGACGACCGCCTTGTCGTACGCGTGCGACGTGATGGCGGCCGCGGTCTCCTCCGGGGTGAGGTCGGCGTTGTCCAACCACCAGCCGGCGTCGCCCAGTTCGTCGAGCATCGCGCGGCGCAGCGGGCCGAGGTCGATGCCGACCCGTTCCCGCTCGCCGCGCGCCGCGTCGCGGCGGTGGCAGACGTCGAGCGGCGGGGCGAGGACCACGAGCAGGACGGGCCTGGGGCGCAGCTGCGCGACGAAGAAGTCCAGCGTCTCCCGGTCCGCGACGACGGTGTCGACGACCGGCACGAAGCCCTCGTCTGCGAAGTTGCCCGCGAGGGCGCAGATGTTCCTGGCACAGAGCCGTGCCTGCCGGTCGGCCTCGGGTCCGGGGCTGCTGACGGGGCCCGCCCTGCCGCTGGTGACCATGTAGGACAGCACGTCGCCGTCGATGCGGGCGGCGCGTGGGTGGTTCAGGGACACGAGGTGCGAGACGGTCGACTTACCCGCGGCCGGTACGCCCGTGATGATCAGACATCCCGGATCCCGCCGACTCGTACCGCTCACGTCGTACCCCTTCGGTCGCCCGTAGGGCAGGCAGTGTCGCGGAGGTGGCGGCGGCCGCGCATCCCGTTTTCCGCCGGACCCGCCTGACCTGCCAGACCTGCCAGACCCGCCGTGCTCGCCCGGTGCCGCGCCTGGCCTCCCCCGGCCGGGCGCGGCCCGCGCTAGAATGCGGACCGACAGTCCGCATCGACCGTACGGGCCACGGGTCCGTTCTTCCGCCGGAGGCACCGTGACAGCACCCCCGCGCAAGGTGCGGGCCGACGCACAGCGCAACCGCGAGGCCGTACTGGCCGCCGCCGAGCGGCTCTTCGCCGAGCGGGGCGAGCCCGACCGGGTCTCGATGGACGACATCGCGGCGGCCGCCGGGGTCGGCAAGGGGACGCTGTTCCGCCGCTTCGGCGACCGCGTCGGTCTGATCAAGGAGCTCGTCGAGCGGCGCACCGAGCAGTTGCGGGCCGATGTGGTCTCAGGACCGCCGCCGCTGGGCCCCGGCGCCCCCGCCGACGAACGCGCGCTCGCGCTGCTCGACGCCATGCTGCGGCTGAAGCTGGACACGCGCCCGCTCATGCTCGCCCTGGAGAGCGCGGGCAGCGGCAGCCCGTATCAGAACGACACCTACGCGCTCTGGCACGCCGAGCTGACCGCCCTGCTCACCGAGACCCGCGGTGCCCGCAACGCCGATTTCCTCGCGCACGCCCTGCTGGCCGCCGTGCGCGGCGACCTCGTCGAACACCTCTGCGCGAACGCCACCCCGCCCGAGGAGATCCACGACGGGGTGGCCGCGCTCGCCCGCGCGGTGCTCGCCGGTCCCGCCTGACCGGGGAACGGGGAACGGGGATGGGCAACGGGGATACGGAACGGGCGATCCTGCCGTCCGGTCAGCCGGTCAGCCGGTCAGCCGGTCAGCCGGTGAACTCGACCTTCGCCTCGCGCGACGCGTTCCCGTACGCGTCCACCGCGCTCACGCGTGCGACGTAGCGCGTGCCCTTCCTGGTGACGGGCACCGGGATGTCCAGGGCGCGGGGCCGGGGCATGAAGTAGTACTCGGCGAGCACCTTCGAGGACAGCAGTCCGGCGCCGGTTGCCTTGTCTCGGATGTCGACGCGGTAGTGATGCACCATCTGGTCGTCGCTCGCCTGGCGGATCCGCAGGGTCCGCGCCTCCTTGCCCCGGCCGACGAGGGTCAGCGGGCGGGCGGACGTGAACCTCGGCGCCGTGGTGTTGCGCCGCGCGTCGGTGTAGGTGAAGCCGTCCTTGATCTCCTGCGGGGTCCTGCCCTTCAGCCGGACCGTCCAGGTCGGCCCGCTGAGCGTGCCCGCGCTGGCGTACGGGGGCTGCCAGTTGGCCGACCACTGGCCGCCGGTGTAGATGTCGTGCTTGTCCGCGGCCATGTTGACGCGCGCGATCTCCGTACGGTCGCGGTAGACCTCGACGAAGAGCGCCTGCGCCGTCGGTGCCTCGAAGCGGTCGGCGAGGCCCTTCTCGGTGACGGCCTGATAGCCGTGGTCCATCTCGACGTACGACATCGAACCGTCGTTGACGGCCGTGAAGTCCCGCTGGTGGACGGAGCGTTCGTCGTTGATGTTCAGGTGGGAGTGGCCGGAGAAGTACATGACCTGCGGGAAGGCTCCGAGGTCAGCGGTGAGGAGGGGGTTGGACGCCTGCTGTCCGTCCATCGCCGTGCCGGGCGCGGGCCGGTGGCCCTGGACGAGGATGGGGGTGCGCGCGGCCGCCGGGTCCGCGGTGAGCTCGGCGAGCCGCTTCTTCAGCCAGGTGCGCTGGGCGGTGTCGGAGTTGTAGGTCTCCGTGTTCACGGTGAAAACGTGCAGGCCCTTGACCTTCGACTCGTAGTAGCCGCCGCCCGAGTCGGGGAACCAGCCGCGCGGGTAGTGCGCACGGATGTCGGCGAGGCTCGCGTCGTGGTTGCCGTTGGAGAGCAGGACCTGGGTGCCGTCCATCTTCTTGCGCTTCAGGTTGGCCTGGAAGATCTCGGAGACGATCCGGTGGTCGGCGCCCCGGCCGTCGCCGTTGTCATTGATCATGTCGCCGTTCGACAGGATCGCGTCGGGCTTCGGGAAGACCGATCCGATGGTGTCGAAGAAGCTCTCGTACTTCTTGTCGTTGTTCTTGTGGTCGCCGATGTGCACGTCGGACATCACGACGAGGCGCGCCAGCGGCTTCTCCGCCGTCTTGACCAGGTATCCGGCGGACACCGGCAGGCTCGCGCGGGCGCCGCGGAAGGCGACCGCGGTGACGTTGGTGTCCTTGGTGATGCGCAGCGGCCGGCCCGGGACGTAGGCGCGGCTCGCGCGGGTGGGCGTCGTGCCGTCCAGCGTGTAGTGGACCGTGGTCCCGCGTCCGGCGCGCAGTGCCAGGGAGACCGGACGCTCGTAGCGTCCGCCCGGTCTGCTGAAGGCCGGGGCGGCGGGGGTGGCGGGGGCCGCGTCCGGCGCGGCGGCCGGCGGGGTCGCGGGGACGGCCACCGCGTGGGCGGAGATCGGGAGGAGCAGCGCCAGACAAACGGCGCCGAGGGCGAACGGTACGTGTCGCACGGGGGAGGTTCCTTGCCTCTGGCCGGGCCGTCGGAGCATGTCGCCCGGCGTGAACCCGCGTGAGGCTAGGCCGCGTTGGTGAGGTAACGAGGCGATACCAGTTACCTCACGGTGACTTGATCATGAATGCCAGGCGCCGCGGCGAACGGGCGCGCCCCACTGTGCCGTTCGCGCTACCGGGGCCGCAGCCCGTCCAGGGTGATGTCGACGAACCGGCGCCAGTCACCGATGGAGTCCCGGCTGAGGATCGCGACCGCGCCGACGGTCATGTAGAGGTCGGCGACGGTCACGTCGTCGCGCAGGGCCCCGTCCGCCCTGCCCCGGCTCACCAGCGTCTCGCCGACGGCCAGCAGGGCGGCGCCGACCTCGCCCCGGGGAGCGGTGGAGCCGAAGGTCGCCTCGATCACTCCGGAGAGACCGCGCCCCTGTTCGTGCACCTCGCCCACGTGGGTCAGGAAGCAGAGCAGTGCCCCGCGGGTGTCCGGCTGGGGCAGGCACCGCTCCTCGACGAACGTGAGGATGCGCGCGAACCGCCGCTCGGTGATGGCCTCGACCAGCGCCTGCCGGTTGGGAAAGTGCCGGTAGACGGTCCCGACCCCGACCCCGGCCGCGCGAGCCACCTCCGCCATCTGCACCGCGTCCCCGCGCTCGGCGAACTGCTCCTCGGCGACGTCGAGCACCCGGAGCCGATTGCGCTCCGCGTCGGCCCTTGACGGTCTTGACATCTGGCTGCGTCCTCTGCTGAGCTCTTAAACGGAATCGGATTCCGCATCCGTTAAGGAAGGATAGCCCATGCCCGAGGACCGTTTCATCCTGCTGGAAGCAGGCGCTTCACGCCCGACCCGGGTTCCGCTGCCGCCCTCTATGACCGTCAAGGCCGGGACCGACGACACCGAGGGCCGGTTCTCGCTGATGGAGGTCGTCGTCGCGCAGACCATCCCCCGGCACGTCCATCACGTCGCCGACGAGTGCGTCTACGTGCTCGACGGCGACCTCACCGTGGAGTTCGACGACCGGGTGCGGACGGTCGGCGCGGGCCAGTTCGTGCTGCTTCCGCACGGCGTCCCGCACGCGCTGCGCCCCGCGTCGACGCCGCCGCCCCGCGTCCTCCAGGCCTCCTCGCCCGGCGGCTGGGAGTGCTTCCTGGAGGACATGATCGAGAGCCGTGCGGGGATCAGCCGACAGGGTCAGCTGGACCCCGTGGCGCTCAACCGGATAGCGGCCAAGTACGACATCACGTACGAGGAATCCGCCTGAGCGGCCGGGACGTACGGGGCGGCGGCGACTCGCGGGGCGTCACCCCGCGACGGTTGCGAGGTTGCCCGGCTCGTAGGAGCCACCCTGGTTGTTCAGGATCACGCCGATCCGGTTAGTCGCGTTGATCATGGCGATCAGCGAGACCAGCGCGATGGCCTGCCCCTCGTCGAAGTGTTCGCGCACCCGGGCCCAGGTCTCGTCGCAGACCCCCGGCGACGCGTCGGCGACGCGGGTGCCCTCCTCGACGAGGGCCAGTGCGGCGCGCTCGGCATCGGTGAAGACCGTGGAGTGGCGCCAGGCGGCGACCAGCGCGAGCCGGGCCGGGGACTCCCCCGCCGCGGCGGCGTCCTTCGCGTGGATGTCGGCGCAGAAACCGCAGCCGTTGATCTGGCTGGCCCGCAGCTGTACCAGTTCCTGGGTCTCCTTGGGCAGCGGCGACTCCTGGATCACCTGGCTGACTGCGTAGATCCGCTTGCCGATCCTGGCGCCGATCTCGTGGTCGAACAGGTTCATACGGGGTTCCATGGCTATGTCCTTCGTGACGTCGTGCGTGACGCGCCGCGTGGTCCGGCATCCGATTGCCCGGCCCACGCGGCGACTTGACGAACACGAGATGCCGCCGGGCCCCCTCCTGTGACGGCACGGCGATGTGACGTGGACCACCCGGTCCGGCTGTCACAGGGCGGCAGCGACCGGCGTCTTGTGCGTGACACGGTCGGACGGGGAGAGGCGGGAGCGGGTTGTGGACGAGAACGGCGGACGACCGGCGGGGACGACGGGACGCGACCACGCGGGCGGCCAGGGGAATGAACACCTCAATGACCACAGGGACGGCCGGTTGGACACCGCGACCGACGCGTTCCTCACCCACCGGAACCTGCTCTTCACCGTCGCCTACGAGATGCTCGGTTCCGCGGCGGACGCCGAGGACGTCCTTCAGGAGACGTGGCTGCGCTGGGCGGGCGTCGACCTCGGCACGGTGCGGGACCCGCGCGCCTTCCTGGTCAGGATGACCACGCGCCAGGCGCTGACCCGGCTGCGGACGCTCCGGCGCCGCAAGGAGTCGTACGTCGGGCCGTGGCTGCCCGAGCCCCTGCTGACCGCGCCGGACGTGGCCGAGGACGTCGAACTGGCCGACAGCGTCTCGATGGCGATGCTGCTGGTCCTGGAGACGCTCGCGCCGACCGAGCGCGCGGTGTTCGTGCTGCGCGAGGTGTTCGGTCTGGAGTACGCCGAGATCGCGGACGCCGTCGGCAAGAGCCCGGCCGCGGTCCGCCAGATCGCCCACCGGGCACGGGCCCACGTGGCGGCGCGGCGGCCCCGCGAGGTGGTCTCGCCGGCCCAGACCCGGGGCGCGCTCGCCGCGTTCCGGCAGGCGGTGGAGACGGGCGACCTGCGACGCCTGCTCGACCTGATCGCGCCGGACGTGGTGCTCCTGACGGACGGCGGCGGAGTCGTCCAAGCGGCGCTCACGCCCGTCGTGGGCGCCCGTCAGGTGGCCGACGTCCTGGGCAGGCTCGACGGCGTGGTCCTGGAGGCGGCCCAGGTCAACGGCTATCCGGCGCTGCTCGTCCGGCGCGCGGGCAAGGTCGACACCGTCATGGCCGTGCACCTCGACGACGGCCTGATCTGCGGCCTCTACGCCGTGCGCAACCCCGAGAAGCTCGTGCGCATCGGGCGGGAGACCCTCGTGAGCCGGTGAGCCCCGGACGCACGGCGCGCGGTCCGGGCGAAGGCGGCTCGGCCCTCGCCCGGTCCGCGCGCTCACGTCACCAGATGCGCACGCGCTCCGCCGGGTCCAGCCAGAGGCCGTCGCCCTCCGCCGTGGCGAACGCCTGGTGGAACTCGTCGAGGTTGCGCACGATGTTGGCCCGGAACTCCGGGGGCGAGTGCGGGTCGATGGTCAGGTACTGCTGCTCCTGCTCCGTGCGGCGCTTGGTCCGCCAGCAGTACGACCAGTTCATGAAGAGCCGCTGGGTCCCGGTGAGGCCGTCCGCCTCGGGGAGCTCCGCGCCGCCGAGCGCGATCAGGTACGCCGTGTGGCCGATGGTGAGGCCGCCCAGGTCGCCGATGTTCTCGCCGACGGTCAGCGAACCGTTGACGAACTCGCCGGGCAGGTTGCGCGGCGAGAACCCGTCGTACTGCTTGACGAGCGCCTTCGACTTGGCCTCGAACGCCGTCTTGTCGTCGGCGGTCCACCAGTCGTTGAGGTTGCCCGCGCCGTCGTACTGCGCGCCCTGGTCGTCGAAGCCGTGGCCGATCTCGTGGCCGATGACCGCGCCGATGCCGCCGTAGTTCTCCGCGGCGTCGGCCTCGGGCGAGAAGAACGGCTTCTGCAGGATGCCCGCGGGGAAGCAGATCTCGTTGGTGCCCGGGTTGTAGTACGCGTTGACGGTCTGCGGCAGCATGAACCACTCGTCGCGGTCGACCGGCGAGCCGATCTTGCGCAACTCGCGGTCGGTCTCGAACGCGGCGGCCGCCTGCGCGTTGCCGAGCAGGTCGTCGGGGGTGACCTGGAGCGCCGAGTAGTCGCGGAAGGTGTCCGGGTAGCCGATCTTGGGCCGGAACGTGGCGAGCTTCTCGTACGCCCGTTCCTTCGTCTCGTCGGTCATCCAGTCCAGGCGGGCGATCGACTGGCGGTAGGCCTCCAGGAGGTTGGCGACCAGTTCGTCCATCATCGCCTTGGAGGACGGCGGGAAGTGCCGCGCGACGTACTCCTTGCCGACGGCCTCGCCCATGGCTCCCTCGACGAGCGAGACGGCGCGCTTCCAGCGGGCACGCAGCTCCGGGGTGCCGTTGAGGGTGCGGCCGTAGAACTCGAAGTTGTTCCGGACGAACTCGTCCGAGAGGTACGGCGAGCAGGCGCGCAGGACCCGCGTCATCGCCCAGTCGCGCCACTGCTCGACCGGCACCTCGGCGAGGACCGCGGACAGGTGCGCGAGGTAGGAGGGCTGGCGGACGCAGGTCTCGGCGATCGTGGCGTCCGAGCCGCCGATCCCCTCGGCGAAGGCGCGCCAGTCGAACTCCGGGGCGAGCGCGGTGAGTTCGTCCAGAGTGGTGAGGTTGTACGTCTTGAGGACGTCACGGGTCTCGGCCCGCTCCCAGTGACCCGCGGCGAGCTTGGTCTCCAGGGCGAGGACGGTGCGCGCGGCGGCCTCGGGGTCGGCGTGCTTGCCGAGGGTGAGCAGCTCGGTGAGGTGGGCGACGTACTTGTCGCGGACCTCGGCGAACTTCTCCTCGCGGTAGTACGACTCGTCGGGCAGGCCGAGGCCGCCCTGGAGGATGTTGAAGAGGTAGCGGTCGGAGTCGCGGTCGTCGGAGTCGATGTACGAACCGAAGAGACCGGAGCCGCCGATCCGCTCGAACCGGCCGAGGAACCCGGCGAGCTCCTGCGTGCCGCGCAGGCCCGCCGCCTCGTCGAGCAGCGGTTGCGCAGGGGCGAGACCGCGCGCGGCGATGGCCTCCTCGTCCATGAAGGACGCGTACAGCGCGGCGATCTTGCGGGCGTCCTCGGAGGCCGTGCCCCCCTCTGCGTCCGCCCGCTCGGCCAGCTCCTGGATGATCGTCTTGACCTGCTGCTCGGCGGTGTCGGCCAGCTGCACGAAGGGGCCCCAGCTGGAGCGGTCCTCGGGGATCTTCTCGGTGTCCAGCCAGCGGCCGTTCACATGTCCGAAGAGGTCGTCCTGCGGTCGGATATCGGGGTTCATGCCCGCGCGGGCGTCATCCAGAATGCTCATCCAAGCAGCCTATGCGAGCGATCAGGCCGGCACGACGGACCCGCTGTCCGCCGAGGGCGGACAGACCCGCGGAACCTTCCGCGGGCGGCCCGCCGCGTCAGTCGGTGAAGCGCTCCAGGATGCGGTCCATGCCGCTGGTCCAGTTCTCCTCGAGCGCGGCGACCGCCGCGTCCAGATCACCGCGCCGCAGGCACAGCGCGATCCGCTCGTGCTCCGCCGCCGAACGCTCCAGGACGTCCTGGTCGCCGAGGGCCACCCGTTCGTAGCGGTGCATCGTGACCTTCAGGGAGGTGATCAGCTTCATCAGGCGGTCGTTGGTACAGCCCGAGAGGAGCAGGTCGTGCCAGGCGTCGTCGTACCGCTCTATCACCTCGTGCGGGGCCTGCGGCACGGCGAAGGCGTGTGCCTCCTCAAGCAGGCGCGGGGCGATCTCCGCGAGGTGCTCGGGGCTGCTGGACCGCAGGGCGAGCGCTTCCAGCGTCGCGACGATCGCCGTCAGGTCGCGGAACTCCCGCGCGCTCAGGGGGGTGAAGCGGAAACCCCTGCCCCGCTCGCTGGTGATGACGCCCTCGCGCTCCAGCGTGATGAGCGCCTCGCGCAACGGGGTGCGGCTGACGCCGAGTTCGGTGGCGAGCTGCACCTCGTTGATGGTCTCGCTCGTCGCGATCGTGCCGCTGCCGAGGCGCCTGAGCAGCTCCTCCTTCACCTGCTCGCGCAGCGGACGGTTCTCGATTGGCATCTGGCGACGGCCCTCCCCTTAGGTCTGCTCGATTATCCGTTACGGGCTGGTCACGCGGTACCTGCGCCGTCGACGGGGATGATCGCTCCACTGATGAACGCGGATGCGTCGGATGCCAGGAACGCCACGGTCTGCGCGATGTCGCGGGGCTGCCCGATCCTGCCGAGCGGCCGGTCGGCGGCGTCGGCGTAGAACCCGTCCGCGCTCTCGCCCAGCTGCCGGGCCTCCTCGGCGAGCATGCCGGTGGCGGTGTCACCGGGGCACACGCAGTTGACGCGGATGTTGTCGGGACCGTGGTCGATGGCCATCGCGCGGGTCATGTTGACGACGGCGCCCTTCGACGCGCAGTACGACACCGCGCGGGCGCCGCCCGATATCCCCCATCCTGACCCGGTGTTGACGATCGAGCCGCCGCCCTGGGCCGCCATGCCGGGGATGACGAGCCGGCTGAGCAGCAGCACGGAGCGGACGTTCACCGCCATCACCAGGTCCCAGTCGTCCTCGGTGATGTCGCAGACCGTGGAGCGGCGGATGATGCCCGCGTTGTTGAAGAGGACGTCGACGCCGCCGAACCGGTCCCGCGCGGCGGCCGCCACCGCCTCGCAGTCCTCGCGCCGCGCGACGTCGCAGCGTACGAAGGTGCCGCCGGTGTCCTTCGCGGCCTGCTCGCCCCGTTCGGCGTCGATGTCGGCGAGCACGACGCGGGCCCCGAGTTCGGCGAGGACCTGTGCGGTCGCGCGGCCGATGCCCGCGGCCGCGCCGGTGACGATCGCGCGCTTGCCGTCGAGAGAGATCATCGTGGACTCCTTGTTCGGTGGCTCAATGGGTGGCGGGGTAGAGGGAGATGCGCCGGTGTCCGGTGAGCACGGGCAAGTATCCGCTCAACTCGGCGTCCAGCTCCGGGTCGCCGGTGTCCAGGAGCAGCGGGCGCCCGCCGAGCGCGGCCAGCTTGTGTTCCGGGCAGAGCACGAGCAGCCGTGCGCGACCGCCCGCGGCACGCAGGACGCGCGGTGAGATCTGCTGGTTGCCCCGGCCGAGCAGGAAGCCCTGGCCGCCGATCGGGGAGAGCCCGATCCAGCAGGGGCCGTCGCCGATCCCGGCGAGCAGCTCCGCCTCGCCTGTGTCGCGTGCCACGGCCTCGGCCCGCCCCGCGCGCAGGGCGAGCACGTCGACGCCCGCGAGGGAGGAGTCGGCGCCGAGGGCCCTGGCCACGGCGCGGGTGGTGGTGCCGGGGCCCAGCACGAGCCGTCCTTCGCCGACGCGCCCCGCGACTTCCGCCGCGATGCCGATTGCCGCGTCGCCCGTGGTGGCCGTGCTGCCGGTCTTGCGCTGCTGAACCCGCGCGGGCACGTCCGGCACGGGCAGCCACCCGAAGAGGCGCGAGGCCACCCGCCCGTCCCGCAGCGCGCCCTCGTCACGGTCCATGACCTCCGCGTCCCGCAGCCGTACGCCACCGCCGCCCGCCAGCCAGGCGGCCGCGACCTCGCCCGCCGCGCCGGGGCCGACGGCGAAGACGGCGGAGTGCATCTTGACGCCGGTCGGGATGCCGAGGACGGGACACGGGTCGCCGTCGGGCGCGCCGTGGTCCGACAGGGACCGGAGCACGTCACGGGCGGTGCCGTCGCCTCCGGCGAAGAGGAGGAGGTCGACGCCGGCGGTGACTAGGGCCTGTACGGCGGAGAGGGTGTCGGCGGGGCTGGTGGGGTCGGTGGGCCTGCCCCACTCCCCCGTACCCCCTGACACCCCACTCACCACAGACGCCCCTCCCACAGACGCCCCTCCCATGAGCACCGGCACCGGTACCCGTACCGACACCACCTCCGGCAGCAGCCCCGCCGCCCGCACCGCGTCCTCCCCCATCGCCCCGGGCACGGTCACCACCACCGGGCCCGGTGCGGGAACCCGGTCGCGCAGCGCCCGCAGCGCCTGCGCCGCGCGTTCCCCGGCCAGCGGGCGTGCCCCCAACTCCAAGGCGCGCCGGACCCGTTCGGGCCCGTCCGTGCCGCCCAGGCCGACCCGGCCGCCGAGGCCGGCGACAGGGTTGACGACCAGGCCCACGCGGGGGCGCCGCCCGGAGGTCATACGGACTCGCCCAGGATCTTGCGGCGGTAGGCGCGCCAGGACACGGCCCAGGTCTTCGGGTCGTCGAGCGCCTCGGGCCGTACCCGGTGGATGGTGGAGCGGTGCGGTGCCGTGCGGACGGTCTCCGGGTCCTCGTACGCCTCCCTCGCCACCTCCGCGAGGATCTCCGCGTACTCGTCGAGGTCCGCACGGGAGTAGGACTCGGTCGGCTCCAGGGTCATCGGTTCGGGCACCAGGTACGGGTGGTGGCTGGTCCAGTAGTGGGTGCCGAAGTCGGCGGCGCGCAGGCCGATGTCCTCGGAGTGCACGCCGGTGTCCTCGTACAGCTTCTGCCAGCTGTAGCGGACCTGTTCGACGCGCGGCCGCCCCTCGGCGTAGGGGACGGAGACGCCGGGGATCTGCCGGACCTTGTGCAGCAGGTAGTTGTTGTTGAGGACCGCCGTCTCGGCCGCCGCCCGCAGCCCTTCGGCGCCGAGCGACATGATCCAGGCGTAGGCGCGCACGAGGTTCGGCACGACGCCGTGGAACGGGCGCATCTTCCCGACCGACTCGGGCCTGTCGTGGTCGAGGAAGTGCCGGGTTCCGTCGAACTCGACCGTGGGGTAAGGGAGATAGGGAGCGAGATCGGCGGTGACCGCGCACGCGCCCGCCGCCGGGCCGCCGCACGCGTGCGGTGTGGAGAACGTCTTGTGCAGATTGAAGTGGCACAGGTCGAAGCCCGCGTCGCGGGCGCGGGTGATGCCGAGGATGCCGTTGGCGTTGGCCTGGTCGTAGGAGCACAGGCCGCCCGCGTCGTGCACGATCCGCACGAACTCCTCGATGCGCGGGTTGTAGATCCCGGTGTCCTCCGGGTTGGTGATCAGGAGGGCCGCGGTGCGCGGCCCGACCGCCGCCTTCAGGGCCTCGATGTCGGGGTAGCCGTCCGCGTCCGGGTGCAGCGTGATGACCTTGAAGCCCGCGGTCTTGGCGCAGGCCGCGTTCGAGGGGTGCGAGAAGACCGTGGTGATGACCTCGTCGCGCGTGTCCAGTTCGCCGCGGGCCGTGAAGTAGGCGCGGATCATGGCGACGTTGGTGTAGATCGCGGCGGAGCCCGCGGCGGGCTGGAGCGAGACCCGGTCCATGCCGGAGATCTCCTTCAGGAGCTGCTCCAGGTCGTGGATGACACGCAGTACGCCCTGGACGGTGTCGTCGTCCTGGAGCGGGTGGAGCGCGGCGATGCGCGGGTCGCGCACGAACTGGTCGTTGATCTTCGGGCTGTACTTCATGGTGCAGGTGCCCTGGCCGACGTCGATGTTCAGGTCGGCGCCCAGGTTCTCCTGGGAGAGCCTCATGTAGTGGCGCAGAACCTGCTGTTGGGAGAGTTCGGGCAGTGCGGGCGGCGCCGCGCGGCGCAGGCCTTCGGGGATCTCCGGGACGTCGAGCGAGGGGTCGGGGGCGGGTACGGACACGCCCCGCTCCCCCGGCGTGCCCAGCTCGAAGAGGAGCTTCTCGTCCCAGGACGCCTGGTGGAACCGGCGCAGCCGGGGCTTCGGCGCGATGCGCGCTTCCTCCGCGGTCACCGACACGGGCATGTGGTGGTCGCTCACTTGACGATCTCCTCCAGGGTCGTGGCGAGCCGGTCGATGTCGGCCTTGGTGTGGACTTCGGTGACGCAGTAGACGGCCTCGCGCTCCCCGACGGGCACGCCGCCGAAGATGCCCCGTTCCTTGAGCGCGGCGCCGATCTCGGCGGCCGTGCGGGCGCCCGAGTAGCGCACGGTGAAGTCGGCGAAGTGCAGCGCGTCGCCGAACGGCACGTCCACGCCGGGGACTTGGGCGAGGCGCCGGCGCGCGTAGGCGGTGAGCGCGAGGATGGTCTCGCCGATCTCGCGCATGCCCTGCGGGCCCATCAGCGCCAGATACACCCCGGCGCCGATGCCGTGCAGCGCGGACGCGGTGCCGACCCATTCCTTGCCCTCCTCGCGCCGCGCGAAGGAGGTGCGCTCGAAGGCGACGTCGCCGAAGCCGTACTCGCCGTCGACGGTGGTGGGCACCAGGCCGAACAGCCGCGAGGGGAACTCGGCGACGAGCCGTTCCTCGTCGCGGGTGGCGATGAATCCCGCGTTGCCGCCGCCGAAGCTCTGGTGGATGCCGAGCGGCTGGATGTCACCGCAGGCGATGTCCGCGCCGTACGAGGACGGGGGCGCGAGCACGCCGAGGGTGAGCGCATTACAGCCGACCACGTACAACGCGCCTGCCGCGTGGGCGAGTTCGGCGAGTTCCGGCAGGCTCTCGTCCACGAGCCCAGCGGCCGAGGGGGACTCCGCGTACACGGCGGCCGTGTCGCCCGCGGCGAGCGCCTCGCGCACCGCGTCGAGGTCGGCGCGGCCGGTCGTACGGTCCACAGGGACGACGGTCACGTCGTGGTCGGGCCGCACGTAGTCGCGGATGCGCGAGAGCTTGTCCGCGTCGGTCGCCGTCGCCACCACGAGCCTTCGGCGCCCGGTGATCCGGCCCGCCATGCGCAGTGCGGTGCCCGCGGCCTGGAAGCCGTCGTAGACGGGGACGTTGACGACCTCGACGTCGAGCAGTTCGGCCATCATCGACTGGTACTCCCACAGCGCCTGGAAGCGCCCGTGGTCCTCGTAGGGCTCACCCGCGTACGCGGTGAGGAACTCGCCGCGGTTGACGATCTCGTCGACCACGGCGGGGACGTGGTGCTGGTAGCAGCCGGAGCCGAGGAAGCTCAGGGCCTCCCGGGTGCTGGTGTTGCTGGCGAGCAACTCCTCCATGTGCCGGGCGAGTTCGGCCTCGGAGCGCAGCGGGTCCGGGAGGTTCAGGGGGCGGTGCAGGCGGATCGCGTCGGGGATGTCGGCGTAGAACTCCTCGACGCTCGCCGCGCCGATCTCGTCGAGCATCGCCTGCCGGACGGCGGGCACCGTGTTCGGGATGTAGGGGTGGGCAGCGGGCTGGGCCTGGGACGACGTCATGCCGCACCTTTCGCGTGAGCAGAGGGCACGAGTTTGCGGGGGACGGGGCACGAGGAAGCGGGACCCCTGGGTGGGCCCCGAGGTCAGAGGTCTATGTGTGCAGGACCCTTGACGTCCGGTCCTGTCATTCAGTGTTCTGAATACAGCATTAGGCATTCACTCCTCGGGAGGCAAGAGTGTCAACACGACCATCCCGGCGGCGCGTTGTGGCCGCCGGACTCGCCGCATCGGCGTCCTTACTGCTCGGCTCCTGCGCCATGGGAGGCGCGGGCGGTGCGGGCGGCGGCCCGCACGAGCTGGGCGGCGAGGCGGCGGACGGCTCGGCGGGACAGCGGGCCGCGAAGCTCACCGGGAAGATCACCGTCTGGTCGTGGGACGTGGCGGCCGTCGCGCTGAAGCGGCTCCGCGGCCCTTTCGAGGAACGCCATCCCGGCGTCACCGTCGACGTCGTCGACATCGGCTACGACAACGCGTACGACAAGATCACGGTGGGTCTGCGCGGCGGCACGGGACTCCCCGACGTCCTCACCATGGAGGGCAGCTACCTGCCCCGCTACACCGCCAACTTCCCCACCGGCTTCTACGACGTGGCGCGGCGCGGCGGCCGTTTCGGCGGTGACTTCGACCGGGCCGCGTGGCGCACGGTCACCGGTGGCGCGGGCCACCGGAAGGTGTTCGGGCTCCCGTGGGACATCGGCCCGTGTGCGCTCTACTACCGCGCCGACCAGCTGCGCGCCGCGGACGTCGACCCGAAGTCCCTGCGGACCTGGGCCGACTACGTGCGCGCCGGTGTCCGCGTCAAGGAGGCCACAGGACACAAGCTGCTGGTCCACGATCCGACCTCGTCGGGGATGTTCCCGATGCTGCTCCAGCAGCAGGGCCAGTCCTCGTTCATCGGCGGCCGCATCGCCCTGGAGACCCCGGCGGCCGTGCGGGCCCTCACGCTGATGAAGCGCCTGGCCGACCACGGCCTGCTCGCCTACGAGAAGAACTGGGACGGTCTGGTCACCGCCCACAAGGACGGCAAGGTCGCCACCCACCCGGTCGCGGCCTGGTGGACGGGCACGCTCACCGGTGAAATGCCGGAGCTGAAGGGCAAGTTCGGTGTGGTGCCGCTGCCCGGGTTCACCGCCGACGGGGTGCGCACGTCCAACATCGGCGGCTCCACGCTCTGCGTCCCCGCGCAGAGCAAAGACGCCGAAGCGGCCTGGGAGTTCATCCGCTTCGTCCTGACCGACGCGGGCAACCAGGTCGCCATGCTCAAGCGCGAGGGGCTCTTCCCCGCCTATCTGCCCGCGCTCGACGACCCGTATCTGAGCGTGCGTCAGGAGTACTTCGGCGGGCAGCGCACCAACGCCGTGTTCGCGCGACTCGCCCGCACCATCCCGCCCATCGAGTACACGAAGGACGACGCCAAGGAGAGGGACATCACGGTCTCCGCCGTCAACAGCGTGCTCCTGCGCGGCAAGGACCCGCGCGCCGCTCTCGCGTCGGCCGCCCAGCGGCTCGCCGACGCGACCGGACGAGAGAGAGTGGCGTAACCCCATGGTCGCCCTGGACTCCGGGAAACACACCGCCGTACCCGCCCGTCCGCCCGGCGCGGCACGCCGCCGCCCGCGGCGCCGTCGGGGAGCGGGCTGGGTCTTCGCGGGCCCCGCCACCGCGCTCTTCGCCCTCTTCTTCGCCTATCCGCTCGGCGCCAGCCTGCTGCAGTCGTTCACCGCGGAGGACGCGGGCGCGCTGCGCTGGGTGGGCCTCGACCAGTACCAACGCCTGCTGCACGACCCGGCGTTCGCCGACGCGCTGGTCAACACGGGGCTGATCCTCGTCGTGCAGGTCCCGGTGATGGTCGGTCTCGCGCTGCTCCTCGCGGCCCTGCTCAACCAGTCGTGGCTGCGGTTCCGCGGCACCTGGCGCGCCGTGCACTTCCTGCCCGCGGTGACCACGCTCGTCGCCTACGCCGTGGTGTTCCAAGTGCTCCTCAAGACCGACAACGGACTCGTCAACCAGCTGCTCGGCACCGTCGGCATGGGCCCGATCGACTGGCTCAACGACCCGACCTGGGCGCGCGTCTCCCTGATCCTCACGCTGACCTGGCGCTGGACCGGCTACAACGCCGTCATCCTGCTCGCCGGACTCCAGTCCATCGGCAAGGAGCAGTACGAGGCCGCCGCGCTGGACGGCGCGTCCACCTTCACCACGTACACCCGGGTGATCCTTCCGCAGCTGCGGCCCGTGGTCCTGTTCTGCGTCATCACCTCCACGATCGGCACGCTCCAGCTCTTCGACGAGAACTACGTGCTGACCCGGGGCGGCCCGGACGACGCGACCCTCACCCCGGTCGTCTACCTCTACAAAGTCGGCTTCCAGCAGTTCGACTTCGGCTACGCCGCCGCCATCGCCTGGGTGGTCGTCGCCCTGATCGCCGTGATCTCCGCGGTCCAGTACCTCGCCTTCGGACGGGAGCGCCGCCGATGAGCCGCAGCCCGGCATCCTTCGTCGGCCGGCTCGTCGTACGCGCCGTGCTCGTGGCCGGCGGGATCGTGAGCCTCGTGCCGTTCCTGTGGATGGCGATCGCCGCCACCCACTCCTCGGCCGACCTGTTCCACTCGCCGCCGCCGTTCCTGCCCGGCGGACGGCTGCTCGACAACCTCTCACGGCTCCAGGAGACCATCGGCTTCGGCCGGGTCATGCTCAACAGCGTCGGCATCGCCGTCGTACAGACCGTGCTCAGCTCGCTCGTCTCGGCGATGTGCGGCTACGGCCTGGCCAAGTACCGCTTCCGGGGCCGTGGTCTCGTGCTCGCCGCCGTGCTCGCGACGATGATGATCCCCTTCCAGGTGCTGCTGGTGCCGCTCTTCCAGATGATGGCAAGCATCGGCTGGATCGACTCCTACCAGGCGGTGATCCTGCCGTTCCTCGCGAACTCCTTCGGCATCCTGCTGATGCGCCAGAGCTTCGTCGGCTTCCCCGACGAACTCATCGAGTCGGCCCGCATGGACGGCTGCGGCGAGCTGCGCACCTTCTACCGCGTCGTGCTGCCGTGTGTGCGCCCCCAGCTCGGCGCGCTGGTGATCTTCACGTTCATGGCGGCCTGGAACAGCTTCATCTGGCCCCTTCTGATGCTCAACACCGAGGACAAATACACCGTACCCGTCGCCCTCAACACCCTCACCGGACTCTCCCGCGTCGACTACTCCGGCCTGATGCTCGGCTCGCTGCTCGCGACGCTGCCGCTGATGGCGCTCTTCCTCCTGTTCCAGCGGCAGTTCGTGGCCGGGCTGCTCGGCGGGGCGGTGAAGGGATGAGCGCGCGGCACGCACACCTGACGTCCGTGCCCGGACTGCTCTACGGCGGGGACTACAACCCCGAGCAGTGGCCCGAGGAGGTCTGGGCCGAGGACGTGAAGCTGATGCGGGAGGCCGGGGTCACCATGGTCACCGTCGGCGTCTTCTCCTGGGCGGGACTCCAACCCGGCCCCGACACCTGGGACTTCGGCTGGCTGGACCGGCTGATGGACCTGCTGCACGCGCACGGCGTCGCCGTCGACCTGGCGACCGCCACCGCGTCACCGCCCGCCTGGCTGGTGCGCGCCCACCCGGAGATCCTGCCGGTCACCGCCGACGGCGTGCGCCTGGAATTCGGCTCTCGGCAGCACTACTGCCCCTCGTCCGAGACGTACCGGCAGGCGGCGCTGCGCCTGACCCGCGCGCTCGCCGAGCGCTACGCCAGCCATCCGGCGCTCGCCCTGTGGCACATCCACAACGAGTACGGCGACCACGTCACCGAGTGCTTCTGCCCGCGCTCGGCGGAGCACTTCCGCTCCTGGCTGCGCGAGCGGTACGACACCGTCGACGCCCTCAACCACGCCTGGGGCACGGCCTTCTGGTCCCAGCGCTACGGCACGTACGACGAGATCGAGCCGCCGCGCACCGCACCGGGCCCGGTCAACCCGACCCAGCTCCTGGACTGGCGGCGCTTCTGCTCCGACGCCCTGCTCGCCCTGCACCGCGCCGAGCGGGAGGTCCTCCGGGAGGCGAGCCCGGACGTCCCCGCCACCACCAACTTCATGTCGATGATGAGGGAACTCGACTACTGGCGGTGGGCCGAGCACGAGGACCTGGTCTCCGACGACGCCTACCCCGACCCCGCCGACCCGCGCGCCCACGTCAACGCCTCGCTGAACTATGACCTGATGCGCTCCCTCAAGGGCGGCAGGCCCTGGCTGCTCATGGAACAGGCGCCCTCCGCCGTGAGCTGGCGTCCGGTCAACGTCCCCAAGAAGCCGGGGCTGCAACGCCTCTGGTCGCTCCAGGCGGTGGCCAGGGGCGCCGACGGCGTCATGTACTTCCAGTGGCGTGCCTCGCGGGCCGGCGCCGAGAAGTACCACAGCGCCCTGCTCCCGCACCGGGGCACCGCGTCGCGCGGCTGGCGCGAGACCGTCCGCTTCGGTGCCGAGATCGCGCGGCTCGCCGAGGTCGCGGGCAGCCGCGTCACCGCGTCCGTGGCGATCGTGCTGGACTGGGACTCCTGGTGGGCCCTCGAAGGCGCCGACCATCCGTCGGCCCGGATGCGCTGGCCCGATCTGCTGCGCCCCTGGTACGCGGCGCTGCACGCGCGCGGCATCACCGCCGACTTCGTGCCCCCGCACGCCGGCCTCACCGCCTACCGGGCCGTACTCGCGCCCAATCTGCACCTGCTGCGCACGGCCGACGCCCGGCGCCTCACGGCATACGTACACGAGGGCGGCCATCTCGTCATCGGCCCGTTCAGCGGCGTCGTCGACGCGCACGACCACCTGCAAGACGGGGGCGCGCCCGGCCCGCTCAGGGAGGTGCTCGGGGTGTCCGTCGACGAGTTCTGGCCGGTGCCGGACGGCGCCGGGGTGCCGCTCGCCTCCGGCGCCACGGCCACGGTGTGGAGCGAGTGGGTCGAGACGGCGGGCGCCGAGACGGTCGACACGTATGCCGCGGGGCCGCTCGCCGGGCAGCCCGCCGTGACGCGCCACGTCCACGGCGCGGGCGTCGCACGGTACGTGAGCTGCCACCTGCCCGACGACATCGGGGACGTGCTCGGCCCGGCGCTCGACGAGGCGGGCGTCACCCCGTGCGCACCGGTCCCCGAGGGCGTCGAGGCCACCGTCCGCCACGGCGCCGACGCCTCCTACCTCTTCCTCCTCAACCACACGGACGGGCCCGTCTCGGTCGACGCCGACGGCAGCGATCTGCTCACCGGCGCCCCGGTGCGCGGCGCCGTCCGGCTCGCGCCGCTCGGCGCGGCCGTCCTCCGCACGCCCCACTCCCCCGGCTCCCCCGATCCCCTTGGAGACAAGCGCCCGTGACCCGACCCCGTACCTCCCGCGCCGCGCTGCTCGCTGCCCTGCTGCTCGCGGGCAGCGCGACCCTCGCGGCGCCCCAGGCGGGCGCCGCCCCCGCACCCGGCAGGGACCGGCCCGCCGACTACGCCGACGTCCTCGACCTGCACGGCACCCCCGCCGCCGCGCTGCCGGGTGACGCCGACGACGTCAACCGCGTCAACGTCTTCGCCGACCGGGGCGCCTGGCACGCGTACGCGCTCCCCGAAGCCGGAGACAAGGCCGCCTACGGCGGATTCAGCGGACCCCTCTACATGGCCCAGGAGTACCCCTGGTGGCTGAGCAAGTCGTTCAGCCGCATCCGGCTCACCGAGGGCGGCCGCGCCCTCGGCCTCGCCGCCGGCGGCGCCCCGCGCCTCACCTCGCACCCCGGCAGGCTCGTCCAGTCCTACGACCTGGGGCGCGGCCTGCGCCTCACCCTGACGCTGCGCTTCGCCACGAACCGCAGCGCGCTGGTGCGTGCCGAGGTCCACAACACGGGGAAGGCGCGCCGCTCGCTGGGCGCGGACTGGACGGGCAGCCTGCTGCGGCCCGCCGACGCGCCGATGCGGGACGCGCCGAAGCTCAAGGCCACCGGCTCCGGCGTCGGCGTCGACTTCGCGAAGGTCCGCGAGACCTGGGACTACCTCACCGACGGCACCGAGCGCTTCGAGATCACCCACAAGGGGCCGGTGCGCACCGAGGTCGACGGCGACTCCTACCGCACGCGGACCACCGCGCCCGTCTCCCTCGCGCCGGGCGCCACGCACCACTACGACTGGACCGAGTCGTACACCTTCACCGAGGCCGAGCGCGCCCGTGAGGAACGGCGGGTCCGCGCGGTCCTCGACCGTCCCGCGGCGTCCGCGTCGGCCACTGACGACCGCTGGCGCGGCTATGTGGCGGGGGTGACGCGCGGCGTGCCCGCCGAGCGGCGCAGGACCGCCGTCAAGTCCCTGGCGACCCTGGTCACCAACTGGCGCTCCGCAGCGGGTCAGTTGAAGCACGACGGCATCACGCCGTCCATCTCGTACAAGTGGTTCGCCGGCGGTCTGTGGTCGTGGGACACCTGGAAGCAGGCCGTGGGCACCGCCCGGTTCGACCCGCGGCTCGCCCAGACGCAGATCAGGTCGATGTTCGACCGGCAGATCACCGCGGACTCCACGACCCGGCCGCAGGACGCGGGGATGATCCCCGACGCTCTCTTCTACAACGACCCGGAGCGCGGCGGCGGCAACTGGAACGAGCGCAACTCCAAGCCACCGCTGGCGAGTTGGTCGGTGTGGGAGGTGTACCGCAAGAGTGGCGACCGGGGCTTCCTGCGCGAGATGTACCCGAAGCTCGCCGCCTATCAGGCCTGGTGGTACCGCAATCGCGACCACGACCGTGACGGACTCGCCGAGTACGGCGCCACCGTCGATCCGGCCAACGACTCCGCCGAGCAGCGCCGTCTGGCCGCCGCCTGGGAGAGCGGCATGGACAACGCACCCCGCTTTGACGCCGACCTCGGCACGTCGGTGGTCGCCAACCACGCGCCCGACGGCACCCTCGTCGGCTACTCCCTCACTCAGGAGTCGGTCGACCTGAACGCCTATCTCGCCCAGGACCAGGCCTACTTGGCCCGCATCGCGCGAGCGCTCGGCAAGCACGGAGAGGCGGCGCGCTGGCAGCGGAAGGCCGATGCCACCCACGCGGCCGTACGGGCGAAGATGTACGACCCGGGCGACGGCTGGTTCCACGACGTCGACCTCGCCACCGGCGCCCGGCTCACCGCACGCGGCCGCGGCATCGAGGGCGCGGTGCCGCTGTGGACCGGCACCGCGTCGCGCGAGCAGGCGCGGGCGGTGCGGGCCAGGCTCACCGATCCGGGCGAGTTCGCGACGCAGGTGCCCTTCCCGACCGTCGCCAAGTCGTCCCCGTACTTCTCCGCGACCCGGTACTGGCGCGGCCCGGTCTGGCTCGACCAGGCGTACTTCTCCCTCGAAGGCCTGCGCCGCTACGGCTACGACCGGGACGCGGACGCCCTCACGGACCGTCTCGTCGACCGGGCGTCGGGCCTGTCGGGGAAGACCCCGGTCATGGAGAACTACAACCCCCTGACCGGAGCCCCCCTCAACTCGCCGAACTTCAGCTGGTCGGCGGCGTTGCTGCTGCCGATGCTCGGCGGGCTATGAGCCGTTCACCGCTTGGCCGGTGTGCCGCAGTCGCCCGCGGCGCACCGGTCGAGCCAGGCGTCGAAGTCGGCGTCGTAGCGGTTGCCGATGGTGCTGGTGAGCAGGGTGCGGGCGGCGTCCCAGTCGCCCGCGCGGTAGTGGCCGAGCAGTGCGGCCACGTCCTGCGGGTGGGACTGGAGCAGATAGCGGACCGCCAGGTAGCCCCACTGGTAGGTGCGGGTCTGGTCGGTGTTCTCGTAGGTGGTGTCGAAGAGCGTGCTGAGCTTGTACGTCTTCTTCCCCGCCTCCTCGATCGCCTGCTCGTAGGGGATGTCCAGGTACGAGTAGGAGATGTACTCGGCGAAGCCCTCCACCCACATCACGGTCGGCGTGCTCTGTCCGGCCGCGAAGTCGCCGTACATGTTGAAGCGGCCGTCGAGGTAGTGCGTGTACTCGTGGTTGAGGTTCCAGATCTGGAACTCGGGGCGCACCCATTCGGCCTCGTAGGCGATGAAGCGCGGCAGGTTCCCCTGCTGTGCCGGGTCGCCCTCCAGGTACATGCCGCCGTTGTTGGTGTCGATGCCGAAGACGACCCCCGCGTAGGTCTGGTAGTCGGTGCTGGAGTCGAAGGCGACCACTTCGAGGGTGGTGTTGTGGTCGTCGGCGACCGGTCCCTGGTCCTTGGCCACCCCGTGGAAGAAGTCGTCCTGCTCGCGCAGGCTCTCGCAGGAGGAGGCGAGTTCGGCCGCGGTCATCTGCTGGGCGACGATCCTGAGGGTGTCGCCGCAGGTGTGCTTGACGGTGAGCACGGCGTCGCGCACGCGGTTCGCCAGGTCGCAGGTGCCGTACTGGGAGCAGTTGTCCTTGTCGTACGCGTCCGTCATCTCGGCCACGCCGACCCACAGGCGCGCGGTGCGGCCCGTCATCTGGCTGCGGTCCAGGAGCTCCTTGGCCAACGGCCGGACGACGTTCTTGAGATCGGCGTACTGGAGGAAGCGGCCGAGTTCGCGGCCCGCGTTGTAGACGAGGTAGGACCGGTCGGTGCCGAGCAGGTCGTCGTGCTGGACGGCGAAGTCGCGCAAGACCGTCAGGTGGCTCCGGTCGGCCTTGACCGCGGCGAGGAACGCCGGGACCTGGTGGCCGCGGAAGTAGACGGTGAAGGTGCTGTTGACGGCCGCGACCATGCCCCAGAACTCGTCGTAGGAGGCGTCGTAGTCGGTCAGCAGGCGCTTGGTGACGTTGAGGTAGCGGTCGTTCTCCTGGGCGCTGTCGATCAGGATGACCGCCTCGTTCAGGGTGTTGCCGTTGGCCTCGGTGACGTCGAAGGCGTGGGACGAGGCGTAGAAGGCGTCGAGGCCGCCCTGGATCGCGCTCTTGAGGGCGGGGCCGTACGCGCCGACGCCGTCCGGGTCGCCCCACTGCACGTAGTACCCGGCGCGCAGGTAGAGGACGACCTGTTCGGCCGAGGTGCTGTTGTCACCGGGGTAGCCGGCGGCCGTGTCGCGCAGCGCGTCGGCCACCGTGACCATCTGCGCCTCACGGAACAGGGCCCTGGCGTCGGGACCCGTCACGGAGAACAGCGTGTTCACGCAGGTGACGTCCACCGACTTGATCTGCTGGACCAGGGCGGCGCCGGTCTTCGACGTGAAGTCGGAGACGCGGCACTCGGCGGCCTTGATCCTGCCCTTGCCGAGGCGGCTCTTGTCCGGGGCGGCCTGCATCGGCGGGCGGTTGGCCACGTCCTCGGCCGGCTCGTCGGCGCGCTGCGCCTCGGCGGTGGCCCGGCTGGGCGTGGCGGGCAGCGGGGCGGGGTCGGGTGCCGGGGCGGAGCTGCCGGGCGCGGTTCGCTCGGGCCGCGCGCCGGTGGCGGCGCCCGCGGGGCTCGCGGGGGCGATCAGCGCCATGCCGAGGCAGGCGATCAGGGCGGCTATGAGGATGCGTGCGCGCTCTCTCAGTGCGGAGGATCTTGGTTTCAAGGCGGCCTCCAGGCCGGTCGCTGCCGTGCGCGGGCACGGCAGTGGGGGGATGTAACGGGCCATGGCGGATGGGCGGCGGACACCACCCATGTCATGCACACGTTCGATGTGTGACATGTACCATTGCACACGTCACATGGCTTGAACAGGCTCCGGAATCAAGGCAGTTGAGATTCACCGGACGAAGGGCCCGACGAGCCCACGGGCCGACGAAGGCCGGGAACGGGACAGGGACGGGCGACGGCGGGCCGCGGATGACCGGCGGCGGGACGGCGCGGAGGCGCGCGGTCGACGTACGTGCGAAACGCCCCGATAAGAGCGATAAAGTATCGCGTCAACCCTCGTCCCCCCGCGACACCCAGGAGAACATCTGTGACCGTAGCCATCGCCCCGACCGAGGAAGTCACCGCCCCCGCCGAGGAGGCCGTCGCCCCGGCCGCCGACGTGGCGGACCTGGTGGCCGAGGACGCCCGCGTCTTCGGGGCCTACGCGCGGACCGGCGGCTGGACCTTCGCCCTCAAGGTGGCGCGCAGCGTGCGCCCCGGCGGGCAGGGCTCCGGCGAGACGCCGAAGGTCTCGGCCAAGGAGTTCAGCGAGCTCGCGGGCTGCTCGGCCGACCGCGTCATGCGCTACTACAAGGCCTGGGACAAGGCCGCCGACGACGGTCTCGTGCCGCACTTCGAGGTACTTGAGCCCGGTCAGGACATCGAACTCCCGGACGCCGACGTCTGGTTGTCGTACTACGCCTCGCGCTCCAGCGCACTCACCTCGCGCGGCGAGGCGATCACGGAGGCCGCCGAGGCCGAGGGCATCCGCCCCACCAAGGCCCTGGAGGTCGCCGAGAACCCGACCGCGCTGCGTGCCGCGATCCTCGCCGACCCCGGCACCGCCGAGGCCGCCCGCAAGGCGCTGATGGACCGCATCGAGGAGGACCCCGCGCTCCGCACGGAGCTGGTCCGCGACATCGTGCGCACCGACGACCTCAAGAAGGCCGTGAGCGCCGAGGCGAAGGCGGGCGACCGCGTCGACTACGTCCGCCAGATCGTGGAGAAGGGTCAGGTCAAGACGCCCGCGGGGCAGATGATCGACGCATCGCCCGAGCTGCGCGAGGAGGCCGAGCGGCACCTGTCGCTCATCGACGAGCTCGACGACGGCGAGGAGTCGGGCGAGTGGGCCCGCGAGGCGTACGACACGGTGCGCGACCTGGTCGCCCAGACCGTGCAGAGCGACCCGCAGCTGCGGGTGCAGGAGCGCCGCGCGAAGTTCTACAGCAGCCTCCAGAAGGCGACGAAGGTCTTCGAGGAGCTGACCTTCGACGACGTCGACGACATCGACGACATCTACGAGGACGACATGGTCAAGCGCCTCGAAGACCTCCAGCAGGCGATCGGCGCGTGCATCACGGCGCTCCAGACGGCGACGGCTCCCGGGGCGGTCCCGCCCGCGTCGCCCACGCCGCCCGTGTCGCCCGCGCCGGAGGCGAACGCCGAGCTGGAGGAGAACACTTGGGACGGCTCTTCCTGAGCCTCTCCCCCGCGTCACCCCGTACGTCCCTAGGTTGACCACGGCCCCGTCCGTAGCACTCGAGTCGTACGCGATGACCACTATCGGGACGGATTCGTCCACCCGGGTCCAGCTCATAGCTTCTTGATCACGTCATCTGACAGAACGATCGAGAGGCTGCCGCGCTATGTACGTGAAGGCATTCGCACCCGAGTACCAGGGCGAGTTGGGCTCGGAGCTGAGTGTGAACTCCTCCTACGAGGACGTCCTCGCTACGGCGGGCCGCGCACTCGACCGTGCGGGCGGCGCGGCCGAACGGGCCCGCGCCGCCCTCGCGGTGGCCGAGGCGAACCGGCGCCTCGGCCGGGTGGACGACGCGGGCGCCGCCTGGCGGCAGAGCTACCGCAGCGCACGGAGCGCCGGGGACTCGGGGGCCATGGCCTGGGCCCTGTGGAGCGGCGGCACGCTGGCACGCCAGTGCGGCGCGCTGCCGCTCGCCCGGCGGCTGCTCGCCCGCTCCGTGGACCTCGCCGCGGGCAGCGGCGACCGGCTCGCGCACGGCTACGCGCTCGCGGGTCTCGCGGAGACCGGCCGCATCCAGGGCGACTACGCCGCCGTCGCGGCCCTCCACGAGGAGTTGCTGGCCCAGGGGCGTGCGCACGGTGAGGCCAGGCACATGGTCTGGGCGATGACCGGCATCGCGCAGATGCACCGCAACACCGGCGACCACGCCAAGGCCCTCGAACTGTTCGAGGAGTCCGTGCGGATCGCCACCGACGCGGACGACGCGCGCGGCCGCGCCTGGTCGCTGCGCGGCGTGGCCGACGTCCGCTCCCTGCGCGGCGAACCGGACCGGGCCCTTGAGCTGCTCTCCGAGGCCGAGCAGGTCTGCCGCGCCATGGACCTGGCGAGCGCGCTCGCCTACAACCACAAGATGCGCGGCAACGTCCTCTACCGCGACGGGCGTTGGGCGGCGGCCCGCGAGATGTACGCCGTGGCCCTCGACGAGTTCACGGAGATGCGCGAGCCGCGCGGCGCCGCCCTGTCCCGGCTCGGGCTCGCCAAGTGCCGCGCGCGGCTCGGCCGCGACCGGGCGGCCATCCTCGCCGAACTGGCCGTCCTGGAGGACGACTTCGCCCGCATGGGGCTGCGGCACGCCCGCGACATGGTGGTCGCCTTCCGTGCCGAGACGACGGAGCCGGCCCTCAGCGCGTGAGCGTGATGCGGATGCCCACCGTGCCGTCGAGACCGCGGCGGATCCTGCTGCCGAGCAGCGTGAAGAAGCCGACGACGTTGTACTTGCGGGTGATGAGCGTGCGGTAGCGCGCGGTCACGTCCGGCGTGACGATCTCGGCGGTGGCGGGAATCTGCTCCCCCGTCGGATTTCCCCGCAGGTCGCACGGGCCCACCATGACGTCGGCGCGGCGCCTGATCCTCTTGACCTTCCACGAGTCCGCGACCGTCCAGATGCCGAGCGCGTCACCGTCCTTGACGACCCAGACCGGGCTCGGCACCAGGGTGCCGTCCTTCCGGTAGCTGCTGACCAGCAGGTACTTTCCCGAGCTGAGCCGGGTCACCACTTCGTCGTCCATGCGGGGAGTCTAGGCCGCGGGCTCCCCGGCATCCGCCCGCCGCCCGCACCCTCTACGTAACCGCTTATATTAGTTACATGGAACCGTCCGCGTCCCCCGGCATCCCGATGCGCTCCTTCAGCGGATCCACCTACCGGTTCGACCCGGGGGCCCTCAGCCTGGAGCTCCTGACCACCGGGGGTCCCGGCGAGTTCCGGCGGTTCGAGACGCTGCACGCGCCCGCCGACCTGGTGGCCTGGGCGGGCCGCTCGCGCCTGACGCCGACGCCCGAGCTGCGGGTCACCGAGGCCGAGGTGGCCGACGCGCGGCGGCTGCGGGACGCGCTGTTCCGGGTGACCACCGCCCACGTCCTCGCCGAGGCCAAGCCCCCCGAGGACGTCGCCGTCCTCAACGAGGCGGCCGCGCATCCGCCGCTGGCACCCCTCATCGGCCCCGGCGACGAACGCCGCTGGGCCGGGACCGCCGACGGCACCCGGCTCCTCGCCACCGTCGCCCATGACGCCGTGGACCTGCTGACGGGCCCCTACGCGCACCGGATCCGCATGTGCGCGTCCGACAACTGCGCGCTGCTGTACGTCGACACCTCGCGCCCCGGCCGCCGCCGCTGGTGCTCGATGGAGCACTGCGGCAACCTCCACAAGGTGCGCACGCTGCGCGCCCGACGCTCCGAGACGGGGTGAGCGCCCGCCGCCCGCTCCGGGCGGCTCGTCTGGCATGGTTCCGCTGTCCGGGGTACGCATGAGGGGAAGGCCGATCTCCCGACGGAATCAGGTGATCCCCGTGCCCAGGGCACAGATCAAGAACGAGAAGACCTACCAGGCGCTGCGCCGCGAGGGCGCGAGCAAGGAGAAGGCGGCCCGCATCGCCAACGACTCCGGCGGCTCGGCCGCCGCGACCGGCCGCAAGGGCGGCAAGGCGGGCGCGTACGAGGACCGCTCCAAGCAGGACCTGTACCGCGAGGCCAAGAAGGTCGGCATCGAGGGCCGCTCCAAGATGACCAAGCCCCAGCTGATCGACGCGCTGCGCCACCACTGACCGGCGGGCGACCGGAGAACCGCGGCGGACGGTTCACGGGCGGCCGGAGAGCGCGGCGGACGGTTCACGGGCGGCCGGAGACTGCGGCGCAAGCTTCGCGTGCGGCCTGCGGGCGGCTCGCGTTCGATCAGGTGGCCGCTGCCCCGCGCCCCGGGTGAGCCGCCCGCCCTCGGTGCTTTCCTCCGACCGCATCGGTACCTTCAAGTGTTTCCTTGAAGTACCTGTGGGGGCCTTTCCCCGCCATGCCTCCGGAGGGGCCGCCGATGAGCCGTCAGGACAGCCGCGTCGAGGGGTCCCCCGGTCTGCGCCCGGTCGATCTCGCGCGGGCCGCGGGCATCTCGACCCAGCAGATCCGCAACTACGCCGACGCGGGCATCCTGCCGCCCACGCCCCGCTCCCCCGCCGGATACCGCAGGTTCGACGCCCGGCACCGGCAGGCCCTGCTCACCTACCGGGCGCTGATCCGCGGCTTCGGCCCGGGGCCTGCGCAGGGGATCATGCGGGCCGTGCACGCGGCGGAGGTGCCGCGGGCGCTCGCCCTCGTCGACACCTGCCACGCCGAGCTGCACGCGCAGCGCGTCGCCCTGCGGACCACCGGCGAGGCCCTGGAAGCACTCGCCGACGAGGATCCCGGCGCACCGGCCCCGCCGCGCTCCCGCATGCGCATCGGAGAGGTCGCCGCGCACTTGGGGCTGCGCACCTCGGCGCTGCGCGTGTGGGAGGCGGCGGGGCTCCTGACGCCGACCCGCGATCCGGTCACGCACTACCGCTCGTACCTGCCGGCCGACGTCCGCGACGCGCGCGTGATCACCATGCTCCGGCAGAGCCACTACCCGCTCCCCCAGATCCGCGCGGTCCTCGACGACCTGCGCCAGAGCGGCGGCGTCGAGGCGCTGCGCACGGCCGTGGCGCGCCGCGCGGAGGCCCTTGACCAGCGCACGCTGGCGATGCTGGAGGGAGCGGGGCGGCTGCACCGGTACGTCACCGACACCGAAGCGGACGTCGCGGAATAGGGCCGGGCGGCCTCGGGGCTACCGGGCGAGCGGCCTCGGGGCTACCGCGCGAGCCGCGCGCCCACTCCCCGGGTCAGCTCCAGCTGATCGTCCTCAAGGTTCCACTTGCCCTTCTGATAGGCGTGGTTGCTCACCCAGAACACCATGATGTCGTCGCGGCGGAACTCCGCGACCGTCGCCAGTGACCAGTCGTTTCCCCCGTCGTGCCAGGCGATCCGGCCGTCGTCCGAGTCGACGACGACCCAGCCGTAGCCGTAGGACCCGTCGAGCTCGGGCACCCGCACCTGCGGGGCGAACAGCTTCCGCTTGGCGGCTTCGGACAGGACGGTGTCGCCGACGAGGGCGCGGTGCCAGCGGAACATGTCGCGGGCGGTGGAGAGCAGCCCGCCGTTGCCGCGCAGGTTCCAGGAGGGCCCGTCGGACGCCCAGGGGTGGTCCATCGGCCGTCCCTGGGCGCGGCCGTGCCTGTCGTGCTCGACGGCGACCCGCGCACGGTTCCAGGACGGCAGCACATAGCCGGTTGGTCATCCCCGCGGGCCCGAACAGCCGCTCCGCCAGGAAGTGTTCATAGCTCCGGCCCGCGACCTTCTCGACGATCGCGGCGAGGACGCTGTAGCCGACGTTCGAGTAGTGGAACTCCTCGCCGGGCGCCGACCGCAGCCGGGCCCGCATCGTGTCGAGGTAGCGGTCGACCGCCGGGTCGACGGGGTCGTGGCGCGCCGACGCCGCGACGCTCGCCGGGCCCTTTGCCCCCGCCCCTGACATGACGTGGGCGTCCGAGCAGCCGGCGGTGGCGAGGGTGAGCGCGAGCAGCAGCGCGAGGGAACCGAGGCGGACCACGCGGGCCTCCCTAGGGCAGACGACAGATGTGTCGCCGAGGCTGACCGCAACGCCCTGGCTCGCTCAACGGATGAGTTGTTCGAGCTTGTGCGAGTTTCCGTATGCCCAGGTCGGCGGGGGTACGCGCGAACCGGAGGAACCCACATGACACCACCGCCCACACCGACCCCCACCGCCGGAGAGGCCGCGTTCATGGCCGAGCTGCGCCGCCTCAAGGCCTGGTCGGGCCTGAGCTACCGGGAGTTGGAGCGCGCGGCGACAGCGGCGGGCGAGGTGCTGCCGTACTCGACGGCGGCGACCATGCTCGGCCGGGACCGGCTGCCGCGCGAGGCCCTGCTCGTGGCGTTCGTCGTCGCGTGCGGCCTCGGCGCCGACGACACCCGGCGGTGGGTGTCCGTCCGCAGGGAACTCGCGGTGGGCGCAGCGGCACCTCCTGCCGTGGAGCGGGCGCGGCCCCCTCGACGGCGTCTGCCGCGCCTGCGGCTCGCGGTCGTCGGCATCGCGGCGGCCTGCGCGCTCCTCGTCGGCGCGGGCGCGGCGACGCTCGCCACGTCCACCGTGGAGGAGGAGCAGGCGGTGGGGTCCGCGCAGACGCAGCCCTGACGTCCGGCCCAGCGGCTCCGACCAGGCCGTTCCTACCCCCGGTCCAGTTCACGCGGCCCGTACAGCGCGCACTCGGCGCCCGACGAGAGCGCCCAGTAGCGGTCGCCGTACGACCAGTGCCACCACTCGGTGGGGTAGTTGACCAGGCCCGCCCCGGTCAGCGCGGCGCCGAGGATGTCTCGGTGGGCGCGTGCCTCGGGGCCGATGTTGTGCGCGGCCGTGTAGCAGGCGCCCGCGCTTTCCTCCGGGTCGGCGTTCATCCTGGTGCCCAGGTCCAGTTCGCGGCCTTCGGCGTCGGCGAGCGTCAGGTCCACGGCCGAGCCCGCGCTGTGCGGGGCGATGTCGGGCGGGGAGACGTAACGGCTGGCCGCCTCGTGGATCCGCGCGGCGGGCAGGTCGGGGTGGAGGGCCCGCAACTGATCCGCGTACTCCTCGAAGTACGCGCGTTGCAGCGACGGCGGCCGGTAGCCCTCCACGAACAGCAGCCGCAGGCCGTCGGGGAGCAGCGTCCCCGCGTGTTCGAGGCGCCGCACCACGCCCTCCCGCAGGAACGCGAAGGCGGCATCGGGGCCCGCCTGTTGGCGCGCGTCGACCAGCAGCGAGCTCTGCGTGCGTACGTCGACGAGGCGCTCCCCGCACTCCCGTACGGGGACGGCGGCGACCCTCGGGTCCGCCATCAGGACGATGTCGTTCGTGTGCGTGCTCATGGAGAGATCATCCCCTCGGCGGGAAGGAGCCCGCGCGGCGGCCCGCGCAGGGGCAACTCCCCGGGAATCGCCCTCCCTTCTCACCCACCCTGCCCAACGTGCGTGGTCAACGCGGGGAATGCGCCCGGCGGCGGCCTAGCCTGCGGCCATGGATCTCACCTGCCCCAGGGAGGTCACCTGCTCAAGGGAGGCATTCTTGCCGTCCAGCCGCGTGCTGCGCCGCCTCGCGCTCACGGCCCTGCTCACCGCGTCGCTCGTCTCCGCCGCGCCGTCCCCCGCCCCGCGCCCGACGGCACCCGGCCCGTCGGCGGAGCGGGGCGGCACCAACCTGCTCGTCGTCGGCATCGACCGCAGATCCGGCATGTCCCGTGCCGAGATCCAGCGGCTGCACGTCGGCGGCAAGGAGTGCGACTGCACCGACGTGATGATGCTGGTCCACATCTCCCCGGGCGGGCGGCGCCTCGGCGTCGTGTCCATTCCCCGTGATTCGTACGTGCCGTTCGCGGCGCACGAGGGTCATGAGGCACACAGCGGGAAGATCAACGGCGCCTTCGCTGAGGGCGGCCCCGACCTCGCCGTACGGACGGTCGAGAAGGCCACCGGCGTCCACGTCGACCACTATCTGGAGGCCGACTTCCCCGGCTTCGTCGAGGCCGTCGACCGGCTCGGCGGCGCCGAGGTGTGCACGGCGACACCGCTCAAGGACATCAACTCCGGCCTGGAGCTGCCCTCCGGCAGGCACGCCGTCGACGGGGCGCAGGCGCTGCGCTACGTGCGGGCCCGCCACGTTCCGCCGCCCGGCGACCTCGGCCGGGTCCGCCGCCAGCAGCGCCTCGTCCTCGGCATGCTGGCCCGGCTCTCCGAGGCGGGCGCGTTCACCGATCCGCTGGCCACCGGCCGCGCGGCCTACGCACTCGCGCGGAGCGTGCGCACCGACGCGCACACCTCGGCGCGCACGCTGTACGAGCTGGCCCGCTCGCTTCGCCATCTCGACCTCGCGCACACCGAGTTCGCGACCGTCCCGATGTCCGACTTCGACCACCGGGTGCCCGACTGGGGTTCGACGCTGCTGTGGGACGAGCCGCGCGCGAAGGCCCTGTTCGACGCCGTGCGCGAGGACCGGTCGCTGGTCGAGGGCCGCACGGCGCAGGGCGTGCCCGTGGGCATGCGGCCGGAGACCGTCCAGGTGCGCGTGGACGATCCGGTGACCACGGAGGCGCTGCGGGCGAACGGCTTCGACGTGACCGCGGCCGAGCCGCCCGCAGGAGGCCGGGCCGCGGGCCCGACGGTCATCACCTACGACCCGAGCCGGGCCCGCTACGTCGACACGCTGGCGGCCGCGCTGCCCGGCGCCCAGCTGCGCCCGGTCGCCGGTCAAGGACCGGTCTTCCGGGTCACGGTGGGCGCGGCCGAGCAGCGTGTGGCGAAGGTGATCTACGACCGGAGCATGGTGGAGGGCGCGCCCGTCACCGGCGACCGGCTGCGCTGCGGCTGACCCCGTCCCGCCCGGCGCGTACGGAGCTCAGGGGCCGGTGCCTTCGAGCGCCTCGGCGAGCGAGGTGGCGAAGCGGGCGTGCTGCCGTGCGCTGGGCGGCAGTTCGGGGTTCCACGGCAGCGTCCGCACGCCCTGCCCCAGGGCGTCGCCGAGCGGTGTGGCGTTGGAGCGCACATCGGTCAGGACCAGGTCGGCTTCGAGGGCGGCCGCCTCGGCCCAGGTGGTCGTGGACCAGTTGGCGCCCTGTCCGGGCGGGGGGTCGACGAGTCCGACGCCCAGTCCGGCGAGCGCGGCCAGGTCGGGCCAGGCGTGCGGCCGCGCCAGGTGGACGGAGTCGGGGCCCGCGGGGGAGAGCGCGAGCACCCTCGGCCGTACGGGTCCGCTCGCCGCCTCGGTCAACCGGCTCTCTGCCGTGGCGAGTTCGGCGTCCGCCTCGGGCCGCTCGGCGGCACCCAGGCTCCGCGCGAGGGCCGTGAGGCGCTCCCTGATCCCGGCGAGGCTGCGGCCGTGCCCGATGTCGAACACGACGACCGGCAGCTGCTCCTCCAGGTGCTTGGCGGCGTCCGGGTCGATGCCGTAGACCTGTCCGCCGCCGTAGGTGACGGCGACGACGAGGTCGGGCCCCGCGGCGAGCAGGGCGTCCAGATCCAGTGCGGAACCGGCGCCGAAGTAGCCGAGGCCGTCCAGCGGAAGGTCGCCCGCCTTGGCGGGATCCGGTACGGCGGGGTCGTCGTGCGCGGAGCCGAAGACGCCCGCCGGGCGTATGCCGTGGTCGTACAGGGCCGCGCCCGTGGGTAGGTAGGCGACCGGCCTGACCGGTCGTGCCGCGGCCCTCACCAGGTGATCCCGGTCGTCGGTGAACTCCCAGTACCGGGCCGTGTCGTGTGCCATGGTGTCCGACTCCTCCTGCTCCCGCTGCTCCCGCGCCGCGGCCTGCCCCGCCGTGGCCGTACCGGTGCTACCTGCCCTGGCGCGCGCCCCGGTACACGAGACCGGGCACGCCACGGCGCGTTGGACCCGAACCGTGCCCGGTTCGGCCGGAACGCGCCGTCGAGCGCGTCCTCCGAGCCGGGCACGCGGGTCGGCCGGGCGGCGGGCCCGGGTGCCGCCTGGTCGTCCTGGTCGTCCTGGTCGTCCTGGTCGTCCTGCTAGTCGGCCTGAGTCTCCGTCACTTCCGCCTGCACAGAGCGTCGTCGACGAGCTTGTCCGTGCGTACGTCGCGGTCCTCCGCGGCGAGGTTGGTGGAGCGCATGGCGATCACGCCCCGCTCACCCTTGCCGACGAAGCCGTTGGCGTTGAGGTGGCCGAGGGTGGTCCCGCCATGCCCCCAGTAGCCACCGCCGCAGCTCAACGGCCGCCACAGGACGCCGAGCCCGGCCCGCTCCCCCGTGTCCTGCCCGTCCACGACGATCGGCACCGTCGTCCGCATCTGCTTCAGCTGCTTCGGCCCGAGCAACTGGCCGCCGAGCAGCTTCTGCCAGAAGCGCGTGAGGTCCTTGGAAGTGGTGACGAGCGAGCCGGCCGCGTCGCCCCAGGTCATGTTGACCTCGGTGCTCTCGACCAGCGGGCCGCCGGCCTTGAACTGCATATAGCTCTTGGCATGCGGCTCGGGCAGGCCGAGGCGCTCGTCACCCGCGGCGAAGGTGTGCTTGAGGCCGAGCGGCTCGATGATCCTGGACCTGACCTCGTCGCTCCACGTCCGGCCCGTGGCCTTCTCGATGATCATCCCGGCGACGACGTAACCGGTGTTGGAGTAGCTCCAGCCCTTGCCGGGCTCGAACGTGGGCTCGTCCCGCAGGGCGAGCTCGACCAGGTCGCGCGGCTGGTAGCTGTCGAAGCGGTGCTTCTGGAACTTCTTCTCGTCGGAGATGCCGGGCAGCCGCGCCGCGTAGTCGGGCAGCCCGCTGGTGTGTTGCAGCAACTGCCTTACGGTGATGCGCTTCCCGTCGTTGCCGTTCCCCTCGATCAGACCGGGCAGCCAGTGGTCGACGGTGTCACTCAGGCGCAGCCGGCCCTCGGACTCCAACTGGAGCAGCACGGTGGCGACGAAGGTCTTGGTGTTGCTGCCCATCCTGAAGTAGCCGTTGTGCGGGACGGCCTTGTCGGTGCCGAGTTCGGCAGTGCCGCTGCGTACGGAGACGCGGTGCTTGCCGTCGACGAGCGCGGCCTGCGCACCGACGACGCCGTCCTTGCGGACGACGTCGTCCAGGTTCCGCTGCAGAGCGGCCTTCCGGGAGTCCGCGGCCCGCCCCGAACTCGCCGCCGCGGTGTCCTGCTGGGCCGCCCAGGCCGTGGAGAGCGGCATCGCCAGGCTCGCGGCGAGGGTGGCGGCGGCGACCGCGCCGAAGGCGACTCTGCGGCGTACCGGGGAGGCGCTGCGGCGGGCGGCGGGGGCGGCGTTTCGTATGTGTGTCACGAGGGGGTCTCATCTCGCTCGTCGGACGCCCGACCGAGCGCAACTCACCTATTGGTACAGGGAGTTGCTCCATCGGACGGGCGGGCCGCGCGGTGCGGCCTTCCAAGATCAATTGCCTCATGGAAGGGCACCGCGAAGCCATGACGAGACCCCCCGGCCAGGGGGTATGGATAACACCACCCTCATGGGGGTGCGTTCGGCAGTACGAGCAGGAGTACGCCCTACCGGCAGGAGTGCCGGCAGGAGTGCCGCCCGGGACGAGCGGCACTTCGTCGGCGCGCCGGGTGCGCGTGGCTCACTTGCGCAGCCAGTGCCCCGCGCCGGTCAGCCAGTCGGCGAACAGCGCCTCGTCGCCGAGGACTTCGATGCCGTCGGCGGGGACCGGCGAACGGCGCTGGTAGAGCAGGAGCAGCAGATCCGTGAGCGGGCCGCGTACGGCGGTGGTCGTCTTCTCGTGCGCGTGCCGCCAGGTGAACGGTTCGCCCGAGAGGTCGATCAGCCACTCCCCCGTGCCCTCGGGCGCGTCGGTGGCGTGGACGTGCAGGCCCTTGCCGGACCCGGTCAACGCTCGCCGCACGTCCGCCGACTCGTAGGCCTGCGGCAGGGTGCTGAACTCGATCCACTCGTCGAGCCCGTCGATGGCGACGTCCGCGTCGAGGGTGTACTTCGCGCCGACGGCGGCCGTCGCGTCGAAGCGGTGCACGACCGTCTCGAACGTCATGCGGCGCGCCCAGAACCGGGGTGTCCCGCCCGGCGCCACGGTCCAGACGGGGACGTCCTCGTCGGTGGCCCGCAGCGTCTGCGCGAAGCGCTGGGCCCCCTCGTTCAGCCAGTCGGCCAGGGTGGCGAGATCGTCGTCCTCGTCGGGAGTCACGTCGTTGACCTGCTCGTCCGAGACGGGCGCGGTGGCCTTGGTCCGCACGATCGTCTCGGCCCAGCGGTGCGCGCCGCCGACGTGGCGCAGCAGATGGGCGAGGGTCCAGCCGGGACACCCCGGCACGGGCGCGGCACGGTCGGCGCCTGCCACCGCGGAGGTCAGCAGGGCGGTCTGGTCGAGGATGCGGGCGGCGTAGAGGTCATGGACCGGACTCGGTGTCGGACGCGTCATGGCGTCACGATAAACCACGGATTGCAGGCTACTGGGCACGAACCAGGGGCTGTTGAGGACGGCGGAGAGGGCCCGCGCCGACTCCCGTCCCGGTGTCCGCCCCGGTTCCCGTCTCGGTGTCCGGCCGGGTGACCGCATCGGATCCGGCGCCGGGCCCGGGTCCCGACCCTCGCCCAGACCCGGTCCTGATCCTGATCCCGATTCATCGTCGGGGCCCGTGAACCGACGTGCCGGAAAGCTCATGGCGCCACCGCTCCCGTAGATGCCGCTGAAGTCTCTGATGCCCCTGATGCTTCTGACTCCGGTGATTCCGGCGCCGCCGGTGATGCCACCGCTCCCGCCGACGTCGCCAGGAACTGGGTCGCCGCCAGCTCCCCGTACAGCGGATCCGCCGCCACGAGTTCCGCGTGCGTGCCCGTCGCGCGGACCCGTCCCCCGTCCATCACCACGATCCGGTCGGCCAGCGTCACCGTCGACAGCCGGTGCGCCACCACCAGGACCGTCACCTCGCGGGCCACCTCGGCCACGACGTCGCGCAGGGCCAGTTCGTTGACCGCGTCCAACTGCGAGGTCGCCTCGTCGAGCAGGAGCAGCCGCGGTTTCCTGAGCAGGGCCCTGGCGATCGCCACCCGCTGCCGCTCGCCGCCCGACAGCTTGGAGCCACGGTGCCCGACGACCGTCTCCAGGCCGTCCGGCAGCCGCTCGACCACGCCGTCGAGACGGGCGCGTACGAGCACGTCGTCGATCTCGGCGTCGGTGGCACCGGGCGCCCCGAAGAGCAGGTTCTCGCGCAGCGTGCCCGCGAGGACGGGCGCGTCCTGCTCGACGTATCCGATGGCCGACCTGAGTTCGGCGAGCGACCACTCCTGGACGTCCCTGCCGTCGACCAGGACGCGGCCGCCCGACGCGTCGTAGAACCGTTCGATCAGCCCGAACACGGTGGTCTTGCCCGCGCCGGAAGGGCCGACGAACGCGGTCATGCCGGGGCCAGGCACCTCGAAGCTCACGCCGTGATGGACGTACGGCAGGTCGTCGCGGTAGCGGAAACGGACCTCGTCGAAGACGACGGAGGCGGCGGCGCGCGACGCGGACGGTGCCGACTCCAGCGGGACGTCCACGGCACCCCCGCCCTCCATGCCCCCCTCGGGAGCGTCCACGTCCTCGGGACCGTCCACGTCCTCCGTCTCGAGCCGCTCCGCCTGCACGATCCGGGCGACGGCCGCCGAGCCGACCTGGTACTGCGATGCCGCCTCGACCAGGCGCGAGACCGGGTCGATCAGGTAGAAGAGGAAGAGCAGGAAGGCCACCAGCGTCGCCACGGATATGGCGCCGGACGCGACCCGCGCGCCGCCGATGCCGAGCACCGCGAGGAACGACACCTGCACGGCGAGACCTACCGAACTCCACGCCACCGACTGCCACTTGGCCGACCTGACGCCGTGCCGCCACGCCTCCTGGGCGGCCTCCTCCACGGCGGCGGCCTCGCGGCGTTCGGCGCCGGAGGCCTTGAGGGTGCGGAAGGCGCCGAACGCCCGCTCCAGAGCGGTCGAGATCGTGCCGACCGACTCCTGGGCGCGCTGGGTCGCCTGCGCGATCTTCGGCATGACCAGGGCGGTCATGCCGCCGATGAGCACGATCACGCCCAGCGTGACGCCGAGCAGGACCGGATCCATCAGCGCCACCATCACGATGGTCGCGATGAACGTGAGGCCGCCGGAGGCCGCGGACACCACGGACTGGGTGGTCACCGCGCGCAGCAGCGTCGTGTCCGAGGTGACCCGGGACATCAGGTCGCCCGGCTGAGTGCGCTCCACCTCGCCGAGCCGCAGCCGCAGCAGCCGCCCGATGAGGGTGCGCCGGGCCGCGAGCACCACGGACTCGGCGGTGCGTTCCAGGACGTACGCACCGACGGACTCGATCGCGGTGCCCACGAGCACGAGCCCGGTGAGGAGCAGCAGGATGCCGGTGATCGACTCGTCGGTGCCGAGCCGCTCCACCAGCGACTTGGCCGCCAGCGGCTGGGCGAGCCCGGACGCCGCGCCGATCAGCGTGAAGAGCGCGCCCAGGGCGACGGCCGCGCGGTGCGGCCGGAAATGGCGGTACAGCGCCCGCCAGGTCTCCCTCGCGGGCAGGCGTTCGGCGGGTCGGGGCGTGCGGGTCTCGGGATCGGTGTCGGCTCTCGCGGAGTCCGGGGCTGCGTCGGTCACATCTGGCAGGACGCGCTGGCCGATGATCCACCTGACTCGTCCGGCTCGCGTCTCATGACCGCGCTCGTACAGGGTTACGACGATTAGCTGTCCCGCATGATTCGGCTCGACGTTTCACTACCCCGGACGTCGACGGAGAGTTAGACGGTCTGCCGAAACCGGTGCAGTGACGATTCTGCACAGCAGTTTCCGCACGGTAACGGCGACGGCGGCACGGGGCGGGCAGCGGCTCGCGGCGGCGAAGGACGCGAGTGAGAGTGGAGCGACGTGCGAGTACGGGGAAACGGGGCCGGAGGTGCCCGGCCCGAGCGGCGCGGTCCGGGGGCCGGCGGTCTGGTCGGCAGGGCCGAGGAACTGGGGGTGCTGCGCCGCCTCCTCGCACAGCGCCGCCTCGTCACCGTGGTGGGCGGCGCGGGCGTCGGCAAGAGCCTCCTCGCCGCGCATGCGGCCGCCGCGGTCGGCGGCTCGCTGGCCGACGGCGTGGTGCGCGTGCGGTGGTGGGACGGCGGGGCCACGCGACGGCGGACCGTCGCGCAGGCGGTCGCGGAGGCGCTGGACGCCGAGGCCGAAGGCACCGGCACGGCGGTCGGCGTCGACGAGGTGGTGGCGCGGCTGCGGTCGCGCCGGATGCTGGTGGTGCTCGACGACTTCGATCCGGTGCGCGTCGACTGCGTCCACCTGGTCCACGCGCTCCTCGAAGGCGCTCCGGGCGTCCGGGTCCTGGCCGCGGGCCGCCATCCGCTCGGCCTCGGCGACGAGGCGGTCCTGCGCCTGGGCCCACTCGCCGTCACGGCGCCCGGCCCCGAACCCACGGACCACGGCCCCGCTGTCGCCCTGTTCCTCGACCGGGTACGGGCCGCGCGACGCCGCGTCGCCGCGACCGGTCGACAGCCCTGTGCCCCGGAGCCGACCGACGGCCCCGCCGGCACCGCCGACAACGATGGCGGCGCGGGCGTACGACGACTCCGGGGCGCGGTGGCGCGGGCGCGCCGGGGACGCGCCGCGTGGGTGATCGCGAACCGGCGCGTGCGGGGCGCGTCCGCGGGTGACGAGGACGCGGCGACGGTGGGTGGGCCGGGTCCGGCGGAGGGTGACGCGGACGCGCCGGTGAGCGGCGGCACGGGACGTCTCACCGGGGACGACACGATGCCCTCGCCGGTCTCCTGTGACGTCGAGCCTCCCTGCGGCGGCGAGGCGGAGTGGGTCGTGCGGGCGGGCGGGGACACGGCGGCGGGAACGAGTGCGGATCCAGCCGTGCGAACGGACAGCGACCCGGCGCCCGGAACAAGCGCGGACCCAGCCGTGCGAACGTCCCTGGAGCCTGACGTACGACCCGCCGTCACGGAGGCGCGTCTCCCCGCGCCCGAGGACGCGGCCCTCGCCGCGGGGGCGAGTACGGACCCGGCCGCACCCGCGGACGTGGAGCTTGACGTACGACCGGACCCCGAACCTCCCGTACGCGCGGAGACTCGACTCCCCGTACCCGAAGACACGGCTCCCGCCGCACGGGCGAGTAGCGACCCGGCCGCCCCCGCAAACGCGCAGCCCGACGTACGACCAGTCACCCAACCCCCCGTACGCGCCGAAGCTCGCCTCCCCGTGTCCGAAGACACGGCCCCCGCCGCAAGGACGAGTACCGCCCCAGCCACCCCCACCGACGACGAACTCCGCATCGCCCTCCACATCTGCCGCCGTCTCGAAGGAATCCCGCTGGCCATCGAGTTGGCGGCCGCTCAGGTGGCCGAGTATTCGATGGTGCAGATCGTGCGGATGCTGGACGCCGGGCAGGGGTGGCTCGGGGTGGCGGACGCGCCGTTGCGCAGGCACCGGTCGCTGCGGGCCGCCGTGGGGGCGGGCTATGCGCTCTGCGATCCCACGGAGCGCACCACGTGGGCGCGGCTCAGTGTCTTCGCGGGGGACTTCGACGAGGACGCCGCGGTGTTCGTGTGCTCCGGCGGCGGACTCGGCGCGGAGGAGGTGCCGGTCTGTCTGGCCCGTCTCGTGCTCGCCTCGGTCCTGACCCCGGTCCGCGACCCGGGCGGCGTGCTGCCGCCGCGCTACCGGATGACGGAGGCCGCCCGCGGCTTCGGCGCCGAAAGGCTCCAGTCGGCCGGCGAGACGGCCGCCGCGGTGAGCCGTCACCTGTACTGGTACGCGAACATCGCGGCCAGCGCCCACCACTTGTGGAGCACGGGCCTGCACGAAAGGGCCACGTCACTGGTCCGCGAGGAGGAGGACAACCTGCGCGCCGCGCTGGCCCGGCAGCCCCGGTCCGCCGACGAGGCCGCCGGGGCGCTCACCGTGGCCGTGGACCTGTGGTTCTGGTGGGCGGTCTGCGGTCACGCGGCCGAGGGGCGCGAGCATCTGCGGCGTCTGCTGCCGCAGGGCCGCGTCGACAGCCGGCTGTGCGGTCAGGCGCTGTGGCTCGCGGGCTGGCTCGCCGTATGCGTAGACGCGCCCGACGCCGCCGAACTCCTGGGCCAGGCCTGGCGCGTGGGCATGCTCGCCGGCGACGACGCCACGATCGGTCGCGTGTCGCACGTGCTGGGCGCGGTCGCCCTGGAGGAGGGCAGGACGGAGCGGGCCATCGCCCACCTGCGCGAGGCTGCCGACACGATTCCCGTGCACGCGGAGCACGGTCCGGCCGTCGCCGTCAGCTGGGCGCTGCTCGCCGTGGCGCAGGCGAGGGTGCGGCCCGCCGACGCCCGGCGCAGCATCCGCCGCGCGTCGGCGGAACCGCAGCCCCGGCACGATCTGTGGACACGGTCCATGACGCAGTACGCGCAGGCCGTCGTCGACCATCTGCGCGGGCGCCGCAGCCGCGCCTGGCGCCGTGCGCACAAGGCGCTCGCGGGGGCGGTCGGGGTGGCGGGCGCCGCGCGCACCACCACGGCGTGCGGGAGCGACGGCACCACCGGCGCGACGGGATCCGTCGGCGCCCCGGCGATCGCCACCGTGGCGGGGCCGCCAGGTGCCGCGCTCATCCATCAGCTGATCGCGGACATCGAGGCGGGGCCCGCACCGTCCGTCTGACGGGGCGGGTACGCGCGAGCGACGGGCGCGGACAGGACACCCCCCGCCGGCCGCGCTCAGCCCCGCCGGGCCAGCACCGTCCGCCAGTCGGGCGCGGCCGCCGTCTCCGACTCCGTACGGGACGGTGTCGTACGACGGCGCCCGCCGCGGGTGAAGAAGTCCGCGAGGGGGAGCGTCGCGGCGCCCACCGTGACGGCGTCGGGGCCGAGTTGGCCCAGCTCGATGGTGACGCGGGCGGCGGGGTGGCGCAGGGCGTACGCGTCGGCGTACTCCCGTACGGCGGGCAGCAGTCGGGGGCCGAGCTGGAGGCCCGCCCAGCCGCCGACCAGGACGCGTTCGGGGCCGAAGAGGTTGACGAGGTCGGAGATGCCCGCGCCGAGGTACTCGGCGGTCTCGTCGAGGACGGCCACCGCGACCGGGTCGGGCGCGCCCCCGTCCTGCGGGTGCGCGGCGGCGAGCAGCGCACTGACTCCGGTCTCCTCGTCGGCGCCCGGGGGCAGTTGACCGCCGGCTTCCTGCCACCGTTCGAGGAGGGCCTCCGCCCCCGCGTACGCCTCCAGGCAGCCGCGAGCCCCGCAGCGGCACCTGCGGCCGCGGACGCTCACGGTGAGGTGGCCCCACTCGGCGGGACCGCCGCGCACGCCGCCGTGGATGACCCCGTCGGTGACGACGCACGCGCCGACCCCGGAGCCGAACAGGACGATCGCCGCGTCCCGTGCGCCGCGGCCGCCGCCGAACCACATCTCGGCCTGGCCTAGCGCCCGTGCGCCGTTGTCGACGAAGTAGGCGGTGTCGGTGGGGAGTTCGACGGCTTCGCGCAGCATCGCCTCCAGCGGGACGGCGTCCCAGCCGATGGTCTGGCCGTGCACCACGGTGCCGCCGGACGCGTCTTGGTCGACGATCCCCGGCACGCCGACGCCCACACCGATCAGCTCACCGGCACCGGTACCGGCGGAGCCACCGCCGCCCGAGAGGCCCTCGACTACCTCCGCGACACCATCCCGGACATGACGCACGATCAGCTCGACGTCGTGGCCCGAGTCCGTCAACGGCCGCTCCGTACGGGCCAGTTCGGAGAGCGCCAGGTCGAACGCCTCCACGCGCACCCGGGTCTCCCCCACGTCGACGCCGATGAGGCGGCCGCTGGACGGGGCGACGCGCAGCAGCGTGCGCGGGCGGCCGCCGTCGGACTCGACGATGCCCGCCTCCTCCAGGAGGCCGTCCGCGGCGAGTTCGGCGACGACGTTGCTCACGGATCCCGAACTGAGCCCGGTCGCGGGGCCGAGCGCCTGTCGGCTCATCGGCCCGCCGAAGTACAGCCGCCGCAGCACCGTGGCGCGATTGCCCACGCGCAGGTCGCGCACCGTTCGACTGCTCCGCTCGGCCATGTGGCTCCTCTCCGGTCCGCAACATACCCGTGCGCGACCCCTTGACGCGACTATCTCTCAGGTTTTAACTCACGTCCTAAATTAAGCCGTGAATTCATTCAGGCGCTTAACTCGGTGCGCCCCCATGCCCGTTGATCACCGAAGTCGATCATCAAGAGTCGAACACCACGAAAGGTACGGATCCGTCATGCGCAGAATCCGAGCCGCGGCCGCGCTCCTCACCGTCACCGCCCTCACCGGCACCGCCGCGGCGTGCGGCGGCGGGAGCAGCACAGGGGGCGCAGGCAGCAACGCGTCGCCCAAGACGCTCACCTACTGGGCGTCCAACCAGGGGCCGAACATCGCCGCGGACAAGAAGATCCTGACGCCCGAGCTGAAGAAGTTCGAGGAGCAGACGGGCATCGAGGTCAAGCTGGAGGTGATCCCCTGGTCCGACCTGCTCAACCGGATCCTGGCGGCGACCACGTCGGGCCAGGGCCCCGACGTCCTCAACATCGGCAACACCTGGTCGTCCTCGCTCCAGGCGACCGGCGCCCTGCTGCCCTGGGACGCGAAGAACTTCGCGGCGATCGGCGGACGCGACCGGTTCGTGCCCGCCGCGCTGGGTTCGACGGGCGCCACCGGCAAGGACCCGGCGGCCGTGCCGCTGTACTCCCTGTCGTACGCGCTCTACTACAACAAGGCGATGTTCAAGGACGCCGGGATCGACGGGCCCCCTGCCACCTGGGACGAACTGGTCGCCGACGGCAAGAAGCTGTCCAAGGGCGGCAAGTGGGCGCTCGGCGCCGAGGGTTCGAACCTCGTGAACAACATCCACCAGGCCTTCGCGCTCGGCAAGCAGCACGGCGCCGACTTCTTCGACGCGGACGGGAAGCCGACGTTCACCTCCGACGGCGCCGTCGCGGCCGTGCAGCAGTACGTCGACTTCATGGCCAAGGACAAGATCATCGCGCCGGGCAACGCGGAGTACGCGCAGAACCAGTCGCTTCGGGACTTCGCGCAGGGCAAGACGGCGATGGTGCTCTGGCAGGCCGCGGCGACCACGTTCGAGGCGCAGGGGATGAAGCCGGACGAGTGGGGGGTGGCGCCCGTGCCCGTGGCGTCCGGCCTGCCCGGCGCGGGCAAGAAGGTCAACTCGATGGTGGCGGGCATCAATCTGGCCGTCTTCAAGAACACCGACAACATCGACGGCGCGCGCAAGTTCGTGAAGTTCATGACGAGCGACGCCGAGCAGGCGCACCTCAACAAGGCGTACGGTTCGATCCCGCCGGTCAAGTCGGCGCAGAAGAACGCCGCGTTCGACCGCGCGGACACCGCCGTACTGCGGGACACGCTCCTCAAGAGCGCGGCGCCGCTGCCGCAGGTGCCCGACGAGTCGCAGTTCGAGACGTCGGTGGGCACTGCCATCAAGAAGCTCTTCGCCGACGCGGCGGCGGGCAGGACCGTGACGAGGGACGCGGTGAAGGCCGAACTGGCCAAGGCCCAGCAGCAGATGCCGAAGAGCTGAGTGCCGCCCGATGAGCACGCTCACCTCACCGCGCGGGCCGCGCGAAGGGACGCAGCACGAGGGCGGGAAGGCGGGCCCGCCCACCGCGGCGCGCGGTCTGCGCGACCGTCTCCCCGCCCGGCTGCGCCGCGTCTCGCTCCCTTACCTCCTGCTGCTTCCCGCGCTGCTGCTCGAACTCCTCGTGCACCTCGTGCCGATGGCGGTCGGCATCTTCATGAGCTTCAAGGAGCTCACCCAGTTCTTCATCCGCGACTGGGGCGCCGCGCCGTGGACGGGCCTGGACAACTACGCGCTCGCGGTCGACTTCGACGCCCCGGTCGGCGAGGCGCTGCTGCACTCGTTCGTCGTGACCGTCGTGTTCACGGTGCTGTCCGTGGGCCTGTGCTGGCTGATCGGCACGGCGGCCGCGGTGTTCATGCAGGAGAACTTCCGGGGCCGCGGCCTGCTGCGGGCGATCTTCCTCACGCCGTACGCGCTGCCGGTCTACGCCGCCGTGATCACCTGGTCGTTCATGTTCCAGCGCGACACGGGCCTGATCAACCACGTCCTGTACGACCAGCTGGGTCTGACCGACAGCCGGACGTTCTGGCTGATCGGCGACAACAGCTTCGTCGCACTCCTGACCGTGTCGGTGTGGAAGGGCTGGCCGTTCGCCTTCCTCATCATCATGGCCGGTCTGCAGAACATCCCAAAGGAGCTGTACGAGGCGGCCGCGATCGACGGCGCGGGGATCTGGCAGCAGCTGCGCCGGATAACGCTGCCCTCGCTCCGCCCGGTCAACCAGGTGCTGGTCCTGGTCCTCTTCCTCTGGACCTTCAACGACTTCAACACGCCGTACGTCCTGTTCGGCAAGTCCGCGCCCGAGGCCGCCGACCTCATCTCGATCCACATCTACCAGTCGTCGTTCGTCACCTGGAACTTCGGCACGGGCTCGGCGATGTCGGTCCTGCTGCTGCTCTTCCTGCTCCTGGTGACCGCCTGCTATCTGCTCGTGACCTCGCGGGGACGGAGGACCGCCGATGTCTAGCCGCACGCCCCTGCCCGAGCGCATCCCGGTGACGGGCCGCTCCCCCATGGCGGCGCCGCGTTCGTTCCTGTGGACGCGGCGGATCTTCCTGACGCTGCTCACCGGGTTCGTACTGCTCCCGGTGTACGTGATGATCAGCAGCTCCCTGAAGCCCCTAGAGGATGTGTCGGGGTCGTTCCGCTGGCTGCCCAGCGGGTTCACCGTCCGCCCCTACCTCGACATCTGGACGACCGTCCCGCTCGCCGACTACTTCATGAACTCGCTCATCGTGGCGGGCGCGGCGACCGTCTGCTCGGTGGTCATCGCGGTGTTCGCCGCGTACGCGGTCAGCCGCTACGCGTTCCGCGGCAAGCGCGTCTTCACGGTGACCGTGCTGTCCACGCAGATGTTCCCCGGCATCCTGTTCCTGCTGCCGCTCTTCCTGATCTACGTCAACCTCGGCAACGCCACGGGCATCGCCCTGTTCGGCTCGCGCGCCGGGCTCATCCTCACCTATCTCACCTTCTCGCTGCCGTTCTCCATCTGGATGCTGATCGGATACTTCGACTCGGTGCCCAAGGAGCTGGACGAGGCGGCGCTCGTCGACGGGTGCGGGCCGCTCGGCGCGCTCTTCCGCGTCGTGGTGCCCGCCGCGATCCCCGGCATCGTCGCGGTCGCCGTCTACGCCTTCATGACCGCGTGGGGAGAAGTGCTCTTCGCCTCCGTCATGACCAACGACACCACCCGCACGCTCGCCGTCGGGCTCCAGGGCTACGCCACACAGAACGACGTGTACTGGAACCAGGTCATGGCCGCATCGCTGGTCGTCAGCGTGCCCGTCGTCGCCGGCTTCCTGCTCCTCCAGCGCTATCTCGTCGCCGGACTCACCGCGGGCGCGGTCAAGTGACCCGCGGAAGCCGTCGAACACCGCGCGAACGCGGTCAACTGCCCCTTCCAGAAAGGACTTCCGTGATCCACCCCTCCGCCATGGACCTCTCCGCACTCCCCCGGGACTTCGTGTGGGGCGTGGCCACCTCCGCGTACCAGATCGAGGGAGCCGTCGCCGAGGACGGCCGCGCGCCTTCGATCTGGGACACCTACGCGCACACGCCGGGCCGCGTCGACGGCGACGACACCGGCGACGTCGCCTGCGACCACTACCACCGCTGGCCCGAGGACATCGCGCTGATGCGGGAGCTCGGCGTCGACTCCTACCGCTTCTCGCTGGCCTGGCCGCGCATCGTCCCCGACGGCTCGGGTGCGGTGAACGCGGCAGGTCTCGACTTCTACGACCGGCTTGTCGACGCCCTCCTCGACGCGGGCATCACCCCGAACGCGACCGCCTACCACTGGGACCTGCCGCAGGCGCTGCAGGACCGCGGGGGCTGGCCCGAGCGGGAGACCGCCGAGCACTTCGCCGCGTACGCCTCGCTGGTCGCCGAGCGCCTCGGCGACCGGGTGCACCACTGGGCCACGCTCAACGAGCCGCTCTGCTCGGCGTGGATCGGTCACCTGGAGGGCCGCATGGCGCCGGGCCTCACCGACCTGGGCGCCGCCGTGCGCGCCTCCTACCACCTGCTGCTCGGGCACGGCCTGGCCGCCCAGGCGATCCGCGCCGCGGCGCCCGGCGCGCAGGTCGGCGTCGTCAACAACCTCTCGCCGGTGCGGCCCGCCTCCGACCGCCCCGAGGACGTCGCCGCGGCCCGGCGCGCGGACGGCCACACCAACCGCTGGTGGCTCGACCCGCTGCACGGTCTGGGCTTCCCCGCCGACATGCGGGAGGTCTACGGCGTGGAACTCCCGGAGCGCGCTGGCGACTTGGCGACCATCGCGCAGCCCCTGGACTGGCTGGGCCTCAACTACTACTTCCCCGCCGTCGTCACCGACGACCCGACGGGTCCCGCACCCTTCGCCCGCCAGATCCACCGCCCCGACGTCCCGCACACCGGCATGGACTGGGAGATCGACGCGTCCGGCATCGAGACCCTGCTGATGCGCCTGACCGAGGAGTACGGGGCGCGCAGGCTGTACGTCACCGAGAACGGCTCGTCCTACCCGGACGTCGTCCGCGCCGACGGCTCGATCGACGACGCGGAGCGCGCCCGCTACCTGCGCGAACACCTGGCGGCGTGCGCCCGCGCCACCGGTCGCGGCGCCCCGCTCGCCGGGTACTACGCCTGGTCGCTCCTTGACAACTTCGAGTGGGCGTACGGCTACGACAAGCGTTTCGGGCTCGTCCACGTCGACTACGCCACCCAGCGCCGCACGATCAAGGCGAGCGGCCACCACTACGCGGACCTGATCCGCGCTCACCGCCGCAGCAGTCCGAGCTCCCCTATCCTCAGCAGCCGCGCCAGCACGAGGTAGCCCGCCACCATGGTCACGCCGCCCGCCGCGAGGGCCAGGCCGGTCGCCGCCGTACCGGTGAGCGACACCTCGGCCCCGGCGCGGGCGGCGGCCCAGCCCAGCGCCCCTGCCAGGGCCGACGCGAGGAACAACTTGCCGTAGGTGCGGGCGAGTCGGTGCCCGTCCAGATACCCGCCGAGCCGCCGGCGCAGCAGCCGCGCGGTGAGCAGCAGGCCCACGGCGTACGAGAGGGTGTAGGCGGCGGCCATCCCGGTGACCGCCCAGCGGGTGGGCAGCAGGAAGTGACAGGCGCTGGCCAGGGCTATGTTCATGCCCGCCACCCACACCGCCATCCAGAACGGGGTGCGGGTGTCCTCGTAGGCGTAGAAGCCGCGCAGGAGGAGGTACTGGGCGGAGAACGGGATCAGGCCGAGTCCGAACGCCTGGAGCATGTGGCCGAGCGGTTCGGTGGCCTGGGCGTCGGACGCGCCGTGGGCGAAGAGGAGTTCGGCGGTCTGCGGTCCGAAGGCGAGGAAGAAGAATCCGGCGGGCACGATCACGGTGCCGGTGACGCGCAGCGCACGGGACAGCTCACCGCGCAGATCGGCGGTGCGTCCCTCGGCGGCCGCCTTGCTCATCCGGGGCAGCAGCGCGGTCACCAGGGAGACGGTGACGATGGACTGCGGGAGCAGCCAGATGGTCTGCGCGTACGTGTACGCCGTGTATCCGGCGCCCGCGTGCGGCAGGCGCTGGTCGGCGGCGTTGGCGTAGTTCGAGACGACGGTCAGCGCGACCTGGTTGGCGAACACGAGGAGCAGGGTCCAGCGGGCGACCCGCGCGCTCTTGCCGAGACCGGTGCCGCGCCAGTCGAACCGGGGCCGGAAGGGCACACCCGCCGCGCGCACGAACGGCACGAGCGCGAGGGCCTGCACGGCGATGCCCAGGGTGGTGCCGACCCCGAGGAGTACGACCTGCTCGCCGGTGATGTCGTGCACGCTCTCCGGCACGGTCATCAGGCCCAGGTAGAGGCCGAACATGGTGACGAGCACGACGTTGTTCAGCACGGGGGTCCACATCATCGCGCCGAACTTCTCGCGGGCGTTGAGGACTTGGCCGAGCATGCCGAACAGACCGTAGAAGAAGATCTGAGGCAGCAGGAACCGGGCGAAGACGACGGTGAGTTGGAACGCCTCGTGGTTGGCGGGACTGTCCCGCATGTACAGACCGACGATCTGCGGCGCGGCCCACACGGCGAGGGCGGTGCCGACGCCGAGCACGCACACGACGAGCGTGATCAGCCGCTGCTCGAAGGCACGCCCTCCATCGGGGTCGTTGGCCCGCGCCCGCACCAACTGAGGCACCAGCACGGCGTTCAGCGCCCCACCGATGAGGAGGGTGTAGAGGCTGGTGGGCACGGTGTTGGCCGTGTTGTACGTACTGGCGAGCAGCCCGGTGCCGAGGGCGGCCCCCTGGAGCACCTGCCTGATCAGCCCGGTGGCCCGGGAGACGACGGTGCCGAAGGCCATGAGGAGGGAGGAACGGGCAAGGGATTTCATGCACTTGATCTTGGCATGCACAGTCAGCCTGCTCGCCCCCGAAGAAATCGGTGGGCCGGAGCCGGTTCCTCGCCGATACTGCCGCGATGTACTCCGAGACGTACTCCGACGCCGACACCGCAGCCCTCTACGACCTGCTCAACCCCTGGGACGGCACGCGTCATCGCTCCGACGCCTTCTACAACGGCCTCGTCATGCGGGCGGACGCCGTCCTCGATGTCGGCTGCGGGACCGGAGTCATGCTGCACGCGGCACGCGCGCGTGGGCATGCCGGGCGGCTCGTCGGACTCGACCCGTCCACCGCCATGCTCGACCGGGCGCGGCGGCGCACCGACATCGAGTGGGTGCGGGGTACGGCCCAGGACGCCCGCTGGGAAAGGGAGTTCGATCTCGCGACGATGGCGAGCCACGCGTTCCAGTGCCTGGTCGGCGACGACGAACTGCGCGCGTCGCTCGCCGCCGTGCGGGCCGCGCTGCGCGACGGCGGCCGCTTCGCCTTCGAGACCCGGCATCCGCGGGCCAGGGCTTGGGAGGAGTGGAATCCGTCGCACGCGCGGGAACTGGTGGACGGGGCGGGGCGTGCCGTACGGGTGTGGCACGAGGTGGTGGAAGTGGCCGGGGACGTGGTGACGTTCACCGAGTCCGTCGGCCGCACCGACGTCGGTGCTGACGTCGGTGCCGACGGCGGCGTGCTGCGCGTCGACCGCACGCGGCTGCGCTTCCTGGACGTCCCGGCCCTCGGGGACTTCCTCGCCGAGGCCGGGTTCACCGTCGAGGCCCAGTACGGGGACTGGGAGCGCGGGCCGGTCGTCGCGGGCAGCCGCGAGATCGTCACGGTCGCGCGGCGGGTCTGACCTCGCCCCGCGCCGGGCTCGGGCGCAGGACGCCCGCCGTGCAGGCGGCGACCACGCAGAAGGCCACCGGCAGGAAGAACGTCACGTTGAGCGGCATGAAGTGGGTCAGCGGTCCGATGACGGCGGGGCCCGCGAGCATCCCGAGGTAGCCGAGCCCCGCGACGCGCGAGACGTTGACGCCCGCCGCATCCCTGTCGGCGTGGCCCGCCGCGCTGAAGAGCTGGGGTATGCAGCCGGAGAGGCCCGCGCCGAACACGGTCCAGCCGGTCAGGGCGAGCGGGGTCCACGGGGAGAGCGCCGCCACGGTGAGGCCGACCGCGGCCACGCTCGCGCCGTAGCGCAGGATGGCGACCGGGCCGAAGCGTGCGGCCACGCGGTCGGCGAGGAAACGGCCCACCGTCATGGCGGTGGCGAAGGCTCCGTAGGCGAGCGCCGCGGTGGCCGCGGGTGCGTCGAGGACGTCGCGCAGGTGCAGCACGCTCCAGTCGTTGGCGACGCCTTCGCAGAGCATCAGCATCAGCGCGAGGGCGGCGAGGAACCAGATCCGGCGGGGAGTGCGGCGCTTGGCCGTCGCGGCCACCGGGTCCGCCTCCCCTTCGAGGTTCGCGTCGCTATCCCGGTTCGCACCGGCTTCCCGGTTCGCGTCGTCGCCCGCCGCCCGCTCGGCGCGGAGCAGCGCCGGAGCCGCGAGACCCGCGGCCGCGAGACCCGCCACGGCGATCGCGCCGAGGGTCGCCGCCGGGCTCCAGCCCCAGCTGAGCGTCCGGGCCCCGACCAGGGCGGCGAGGACGCCGCCGATGGAGAACGTGGCGTGGAAGGCGGACATGACGGGCCGTCGGTAGCCGTGCTCGACCTGGACGGCGTGGGCGTTCATGCTGACGTCGAGGCAGCCGTTGCCGAGGCCGAGCGCGAGGAGCGCGGCGCCGAGCGCCCAGACGTTCGTGGCGATCCCGGGCAGCACCAGAGCCGCACTGCACAGCGCCGCGCTCACCGGTACGACGGTCCTGGCGCCGATCCGGTCCGTGAGCGGGCCGACGATCTGCATCCCCACGAACGCACCCGCCCCGAGCAGCAGCAGGAGCCAACCGAGCACGGCGTGGCTGATCCCCGCGCGGTCCTCGATCGCGGGGATGTGGACGATCCACATCCCCATGAGGAAGCCGTTCAGGGCGAAGTAGCCGAAGGTGGCCCGCCGGGCCGCCCGCAGTGCGCTGCCCACGCCGTTCTCCCCGCGTTCCATGGTCTCCTGCTGATCCATCGACTTCGCCCGTCTCTCCGCTCGCTTCACCTGAACGAACATAACGAACAACATTCATGTGCGGAAGTTTGATTTTCGAACAGGGCTGATGTTTCATGTGGGAGTGGCCAGTACAGATCGACTTCGGCAGATCATGGACGCGGTGCGCGAGGCGGGCCGGATCGGTGTCGCGGAGCTCGCCGGGCTCACCGGCGCCTCGGAGATGACCATCCGGCGCGACCTGGAGACGCTCGCCGACCAGGGTGTCCTGGAGCGCTACCGGGGCGGCGCCCGCAGCCTGCTGCTGCGCGGCGAGGAGCCGCCCTTCGCGCTCCGGGAGCAGGACGGCACCGAGACCAAGCGGCGCATCGCCGCCGAGGTCGCGGGGCTGATCGCCGACGGCGAGTCCGTCGTCGTCGACAGCGGCACGACCTGCCTGGAGGTCGCCCGCGCGCTGGCCCATCGCAGGCTGACCGTCATGCCGCTGTCCCTGCACGCGGTGAACGCGCTGACCGGGGCGCCGCAGCTGACGCTGCTCGTACCCGGCGGCCGGCCCCGGCCCGGCGAGCTCGCCCTGACGGGGCCGCTGACCACGGCGTCCCTGGCGGCCCTGCGTTTCGACACGGCCGTCATCGGCTGCTGCGGGCTCACCGCCGCGGACGGACTGACCGCCTACGACCTGGACGACGCCGCCGTCAAACGCGCCGCGATCGGCTCGGCCCGCCGGGTCGTCGCCGTCGCGGAGGCGGCCAAGCTCTCCCGTACCGCCCTGGCCTTCGTCGCGCCCGCCGCCGCCCTGCACGCCGTCGTCACGGACACCGCGGCACGGGACGAGGAGACCGAAGCGCTGGCCACGGCCGGCGTGACCGTACGAAAGGTATGACCCGACCCCCATGAACGACATCAGCGACAGCACCGGCGCGGACGCCCCCACCGAGCCCGCGATCCTCCTCTTCGACATGTTCGGTGTCATCGCGCGCCACCAGTCGCAGGACGGCAAGGACCGGCTCGCCGCGCTCGCGGCCGCCCCCGAGACGGCCTTCTGGGACGCCTATTGGGGGCTGCGCCAGCCGTACGACCGCGGGGACGTGGCAGGAGCCGCGTACTGGCGGCGGGTGGCCGAGACCCTCGGCACGCACTTCGACGAGGAGCGGATCGCGCGGCTCGTCGAGGCGGACATCGCCAGTTGGAGCGCCGTCGACGAGACCATGGTCGCGCTGATCGAGGAGCTCGCGGCCGCGGGCAGGCCGATCGCGCTCCTGTCCAACATCCCCGAGGAGCTGACCGCCCACTACGAAGAGCGGCATTCCTGGCTCAAGCACTTCCAGGTGCGTGCCTTCTCCTGCCGCATCGGCCACGCCAAGCCCGAGCCCGGCGCCTATCTCTGGTGCTTGGACGCGCTGGACGCGGCCCCGGGCGGCGTCCTGTTCGTGGACGACCGCGAGGAGAACATCCGGGCCGCCGAGGCGGTCGGCCTGCGCGGGCACCTCTTCACCTCGCCCGCGGACCTGCGGAAGGCGCTCGGCCTCAGCGTGTGATCGCGCCGAGCAGGGCCTTCGCGCACAGGTCGCGCACCTGTTCCCGGGTCAGGACGGGCTCGTCGAGCCACTCCAGGCAGACGGCCACCATGAAGGCGAGCCAGCCCCGTACGGCGAGGCGCAGCGCGGGCGGATCCTGGGTGATCCCGCCCGCGCCCGGGTCGGCGGCGAGGGCCGCGAGGATCTGCCGCTCCTGGGCGGCGAGGCCCCTGCGGTAGACCTCGCGCACCAGCGGATCGCCCGCGGCCTCGGCCCGGTGGAAGGCCCGGAAGCCGTGCGCGTGCGTCTCCACGTAGCCGAGGAACGTGTCGAGCCCGGTGGTGATCTGCTCGCGCACCGGCACCCCGTGGACGGCCGCCGTCAGGCGCAGCATCCGCTCGCTCTCGCGCTGCACGACGGCGGCGAAGAAGTCCCTTTTGGTCGGGAAGTAGTGGTACAGGAGACCGCGCGACACCCCGGCGATCTCCGCGACGCGCTCGATCCACACATCGTCGTACGGCTTCTGCGCGAACAGCCGCGACCCCACCGAAAGCAGCTGCTCACGGCGCTCCTGCGTGGTCAGTCTGCGACGCGTGCGCTGCTGCGGGTTCGCGGCCATGCAGGCACCTTACTTGACGCGAATTCAACAACGGCACCAGACTGGAACCTCCTATTGAATCCACGTACAACAGGCCCAACGGGTCCGTCGGACAAGGGAGATGGGCACATGGCGCAGTCGACGCGGCCCGCGACAGGCCAGAGGGGTCCGGCAAGCCCAGCACGTCCGGCCGGGCATACGAAGGGCTTCCGCAGCGCGGAGCACGGCTGGCCCGAGCTGCGCCGCATCCCGCATCCGCCGCGCCGCGTCCCGCTGCTCGGCGACGTGCTCGGCGTCAACGTCCGCACCCCGCTGCAGGATTCGATGCGGATCGCGGACCAGCTCGGCCCGATCTTCCGGCGCAAGGCGTTCGGCAAGGAGTTCGTCTTCGTGTGGGGGGCCGCGCTCGCCGCCGATCTCGCCGACGAGTCACGGTTCGCCAAGCACGTCGGCCTGGGCGTCGCCAACCTCCGCCCCATGGCGGGCGACGGGCTCTTCACCGCGTACAACCACGAGCCCAACTGGCAGCTCGCGCACGACATCCTCGCCCCCGGGTTCAGCCGGGACGCGATGGCCGGCTACCACCCGCTGATGCTCGACGTCGCGCGGCAGTTGACCGACCGCTGGGACGAACGCGAGGCCGCGGGCGACGCGGTGGACGTGCCGGGCGACATGACGAAGCTGACCCTGGAGACGATCGCCCGCACCGGCTTCGGGCACGACTTCGGCTCGTTCGAGCGGACCACCCCGCACCCCTTCGTGACGGCCATGGTCGGCACGCTCTCCTTCGCCCAGCGCCGCAACGTGGTGCCGCCGCTGCTCGGCCCGCTGCTGCTGCGCGACGCGGACCGGCGCAACGACGCCGACATGGCCTACCTCAACCGCACCGTCGACGAGGTGGTCGCGGCCCGCCGCGCCGCCGGGGGCTCCGGCGAAGGCCAGGGCGACCTGCTCGACCGGATGCTGGAGGTCGCCCACCCCGACACCGGGGAGCGGCTCTCCGCCGAGAACATCCGCCGCCAGGTCATCACCTTCCTGGTGGCGGGCCATGAGACGACGTCCGGCGCGCTGTCGTTCGCGCTGCACTACTTGTCGCGCCATCCCGATGTCCTCGCACGCGCGCGTGCCGAGGTCGACGAGGTCTGGGGAGCCGACGGGGAGCCCGCCTACGAGCAGGTGGCCAAGCTGCGCTACCTGCGCAGGGTGCTCGACGAATCGCTGCGGCTGTGGCCCACCGCACCGGCCTTCGCCCGCGAGGCTCGCGAGGACACCACGCTCGGCGGCGTCCATCCGATGCGCAGGGGCGCGTGGGCGCTCGTCCTCGCGACGATGCTGCACCGCGACCCGCAGGCGTGGGGCGAGAACGCGGCGGAGTTCGACCCCGACCGCTTCGCCCCTTCGGCGGTACGGGCCAGGCCCGCGCACGTCTTCAAGCCGTTCGGCACCGGCGCACGGGCCTGCATCGGCCGTCAGTTCGCGCTCCACGAGGCCACGTTGGTGCTCGGACTGCTCCTTCGCAGGTACGACCTGCACGCCGATCCCGGCTACCGGCTGCGGGTCACCGAGCGCCTCACCCTGATGCCGGACGGCCTCACCCTGCGACTCGGGCGCCGCGCCAGGGACGCGTAGGGGCCCGAATGTCAGACCCGTACGCGAGAGTGGAGGTGGCATCGGTGCGATGCCGTCCGTGCCACCCAGCGCAGAGGAGTCACTCGACATGACCGGCACGACGTCCGAGGAACTGCGCGCCGCCCAGGCCTGCTTGCGCCTCCTGCACACCGCGCGCGCCGCGCTGTCCGATCCCGACGCGGTCTCCCCCGCGGCGGCCGCCTCGCTGCTCGCGGGGCCCATCGCGGAGGCCGACGAGGCGCTGCGCCGCGCGGGCCTCGCGGGCAACGAGGCGGCACTCATCGACCGGATCTACGATCTCTCCCCGCCGCCACCCCCGGCACCGGCCCCGCGGACCGTGGGCAGGCCCCGGGGCGAGGCCGCCAAGGTGTTCCGTTCCTGCGCGCGCGAGAGCAGCGCGTCATGAGCGCGCCGGAGAAGAGCTCCGAGGGCAACGAGTCGTACGGCCACAAGGAGTTCAAGCGCTCCAAGAGCCACTTCGCGGACCGCGTCACCGCCGACGGGCGGGACGGCTGGCCGGTCGAAGCGGGCCGCTACCGCCTCGTGGTGAGCCGCGCCTGCCCCTGGGCGGGCCGGGCGATGATCGCGCGGCGGCTGCTCGGCCTGGAGGGCGCCCTCTCCCTCGCCGTCACCGACCCCGTCCAGGACGACCGGAGCTGGCGCTTCACGCTGGATCCCGGCGACCGCGATCCGGTGCTCGGCATCCGCTTCCTGAGCGAGGCGTACGAGGCCAGGGAGACCGGCTATCCGGGGGGTGTCAGCGTGCCCGCGATCGTGGACGTGCCCAGCGGGAGGCTCGTCACCAACGACTTCCAGCAGATCACGCTCGACCTCGCCACCGAGTGGACGGCGCTGCACCGGGAGGGGGCGCCCGATCTGTACCCCGAGCCGCTGCGCGACGAGATCGACGGCGTCATGGACGGCATCTACCGGGACGTGAACAACGGCGTGTACCGCGCCGGTTTCGCACCCCGGCAGAGCGAGTACGAGACCGCCTGCACCGAGGTGTTCCGCCGCCTGGAGCTGACGTCGGAGCGCCTCGCGGGGCGCCGCTACCTCGTCGGGGACACCATCACCGAGGCGGACGTCCGCCTGTTCTGCACCCTGGTGCGGTTCGACGCCGTCTACCACGGCCACTTCAAGTGCAACCGCTGGAAGGTCGCCGAGGACCCGGTCCTGTGGGCGTACGCCAGGGACCTCTTCCAGACGCCGGGCTTCGGCGACACCATCGACTTCGACCACATCAAGCGGCACTACTACCAGGTGCACGCGGGGATCAATCCGACCGGGATCGTGCCGCTCGGGCCCGACCTGGGCGGCTGGCTGACGCCGCATCACCGGGAGCAGCTGGGCGGGCGGCCGTTCGGTGAGGGAACGCCGCCCGGTCCGGTGCCCGAGGGCGAGGAGGTACCCGCCACGGGCCGCCCCTGACCTGCTCCCCGCCCCCGCTCTCGTCCGCGTCCGGCGGGCGCCTGACGTGGCGGCGGTTCAGCGGATGACGTCGAAGACGTTCTTCTGCAGGCCGTTGGCGTAGGCCTCGTGCTCGACGAGCTTCAGCTTCTGGGTGTCCTTGTCCGTGCCGCTGAAGAGCCGCTTGCCCGCGCCGAGCAGCAGCGGGAAGACGAGCAGGTGGTAGCGGTCGATCAGGCCGGCGTCCGACAGGTCCCGGTTCAGGGAGGCGCTGCCGTGCACGATGATCGGGCCGCCCTCGGTCTCCTTGAGCGCGGCGACCTCGTCGAGCGAGCGCAGGATCGTGGTCTCGCCCCAGTTCGACACGAGGTCGCCCTCGCCGAGGGTGGTGGAGACGACGTACTTCGGCATGACCTTGTAGTCGGCGAAGTCCGCCATGTCGGGCCACACGGGGCTGAACGCCTCGTAGCTGGTGCGGCCCATCATCATCGCCGTGGCTTCCTGCTGCTCACGGCCCTTGATCTCGAAGGCCTCGGGGAGGAACTCGATGTCCTTGAACGTCCACCCGGAGTTCCGGTATCCGGGCTCGCCGCCCGGCGCCTCCACGACGCCGTCGAGGGACATGAAAGCGGTGCTGATCAACGTACGCATCTGGGGTTCCTCGGTATCTCGTGTCCGGCTCTCAGCAGATCCGGTCGATGCGCGATTGGACCACACGTCCGGCCGTCGCGCATCAACCGGGATCTCAGACCGCGGGGCCCGCGGAAACTCATCGGTGCCTCGGCAGGAGGGTGCGGGGCAGGGGCCGCGGGCCGGGGCTAGACGGCGCTGGACAGGTCCCAGGTGAACTTGTCGCCGCCCACCCAGCGCACCGCGTCCGGGTCGTCCAGATCGTGCACCGTGATGCCCGCCATGACGGCCGCGTCCAGGACGTCCGTGACGGTCTTGGCCTTGCCGACGACCTCCCCGTCGATCTCCACGATGCGGAACGGCGGGCTGCCGGGCTGCACTCCGAGGACCGTGATCCGGGGGTTCGCCATGTACAGGTACGCGCTTTCTGTCATGTCGTGAACTCTTCCACGGTGTCCGGGGAGACCGCCTCGCCAGTCGGCCGCTCGGGCTACTCGGGACCACCCACGAGACGCCGGGCCGCCGACCGCGCGGCGGCGAGCGCGCCCCTGCGGTCCGCGCCGCGCTGACCGAGCACGACACGTGTGCTCAACCCGTCGAGCAGCGCGAGGAGTTCGTCGGCGCGGCCCGCGGCGTCGTCGACCGCGAAGACGTCCGCCGCGCCCCCCTCGGCCAGCAGCGCCGCCAGGTCCTCCCGCCACCCCTGGTCCAGCTCGTCCTGGGCGGTGCGCAGCGGCTCGTTGGACCCGGCGCGCGCCCAGAGTTCGAGCCACAGCGTCCAGCGCGGATCGCGCGGCCCCTTCGGCAGGTACAGCTGGAGGAAGCGGTCGAGCTTGCGGGCGGGCGCGGTGCGGCCCGCGAGGAGCGTACGGCGTTCCTCGGTGAGCGCCGCCTCGCTCCAGCGCAGCGCCTCCAGGAGCAGCCGGTCCTTGCTGCCGAAGTAGTACAGGATGTGGCCGCCGCTGGTGCCGAGGCGGTCGGCGAGTGCGGACATGGTGAGCGCGGCGAGGCCGTTCTCCGCGATGGCCGTCATGGCCTCGTCGAGCATCCGGTCCCGCGCGACCTGCCCGTCCCGCCGTCGTGCCACGTCCGCTCCGCTCCCGCCTGTGCGCCGACCCTCGCCGCCGCTCCTCACCCGGTCCCGCGTCGACCCTATCCCCGCCTGCCACCGGGAGATTTCCCCCGGGGTCTTGACGGCCCGGGGGCGCGTGCCGCACTTTGAATGCCGTTCTAATTCATAGAACGGCATTCAAACTCTGGATGCCGGAGAGCGAGGTCCCGCATGGCGCAACAGGTCCCGGAGTCCGGCGGGAGGGGCACGGGAGTCAGCAGCGACGAGGTCTTCCGGGTCGAGACGCACGGGATCGACCCGATCCCCGACGCGGACCGGCACGGCAGCGCCAAGGACCTGTTCTGGCTCTGGTTCGGCTCCAATCTGACCTTCACGTACGTCATCAACGGCGCCCTCGCCGTCTCCTTCGGCCTCACCTTCTGGCAGGCCGTGGCCGTCGTCGTGATCGGCGGTCTGTCCTTCTTCGTCATCAGCGCGGCGGGCCTGAGCGGCATCAGGACGGGCACGGCGACGCTGGTGATCTCCCGGGCGGCCTTCGGTGTCCTCGGGAACTTCCCCGCGGGGCTGCTCAACTGGGTGGTCTCCATCGGCTACACGATCGTCAACACGGTGGTCGGCACCCTCGCCCTCGAAGCCCTCCTCACCGATCTCGGCCTGGCCGGCGGGGACACGGCACGGGCCCTGGCGCTCACGGTGACGCTCGCCATGACCTTCGCCGTCGCCATGTGGGGGCACGCCACGGTGCAGCTCGCCGAACGCTGGCTCGCGTACGTCCTCGCGGTGGGCTTCGGCGTGCTGCTGCTCCTGCTGCTGCCCGGCACCGAGTTCGGCGGGTCCGGCACGGGCGGCGGTGCGGGCTTCTCCGGCTGGACGCTCGCGTTCGTCGTGATGCTCGCGGGCCCCTTCTCGTATCTGCCGATGCCCGCCGACTACACGCGCTACCTGCCGCGCGACACCTCGCTGCGCTCGATCACCGTCTCCGGGGCGCTCGGCGGCCTGCTCTCCTCCGTGGCGCTCGGCGTCGCCGGTGTCGCGGCCGCGAGCCAGACCGACATGACCGACGCGGTGGCCGGTGTCGAGGGACTCCTGCCCGGCTGGTTCCGCCCGGTGTTCCTGCTGCTCGTCCTCGGCGGCTCGGTCACCAACTCGATCCTCACGCTCTACTCCTCCAGCCTCAACCTCCAGGTGCTCGGCATCCCCTGGAGCCGCGCCAAAGCCATCGTGATCAGCGTCGTCGTGACGGCGCTCGGCTCGCTCGGCGCGCTGTTCCTGACGGACTTCACCGAGTCGCTGCTCGGCTTCCTCTCGCTACTGATCATCGTGTTCGCGCCGTGGGGCGGGGTGTTCCTCGCCGACATGCTGCTGCGCCGCTGCCGCTACGACACCGAAGCGCTGCACACGACCGGGCGCGACGGCGCGTACTGGTACCGCGCCGGATTCCACCCCGCGGGCCTCACCGCCCTCCTCACCGGCATGGTCTTCGCGGCGCTGACCTGCGACTCCGAGCTGTGGACGGGACCGCTCGTGGCACCGCTCGGCGGCGGCGACCTCACCCTGCTCGGCTCGGCCGTCGCCGCGCTCACCTACTGGGCACTCGCCCGCCGCACCGTCCGCACCCCGGGCCCTTCCCCGTCCCGTACGACATCGACGACCTCCCGTACGCCATGAGCCGCCACCCGTACGACCCGAACCGCCCGCGCCACCCCAGGAGTTCACCCCTCATGACCAGCACCACCACCTCCTCCCCCGCACCCGCCGACCTCGTCCTGCGCGACGCCCGCATCCACACCGTCGACCCCGCGCTGCCCGCCGCCGAGGCGCTCGCGGTGCGGGACGGCCGCATCGTGTGGCTGGGGGCGGACGCGGACGCCGGGCGGTGGACCGGCGAGGGGACGCGGGTGCTCGACGGGCGCGGGCGGCTCGTCCTGCCGGGCTTCATCGACGCGCACAATCACGTACGGCTCGGCTCCGACGACGCCTGCGTCCAGCTCGCGGGCGCCGGCACCCTCGACGAGATCCACGCCCGGATCCGCGCCTGGCACGCCGCGCACCCCGGCGCCGAGTGGATCGAGGCCGAGGCGTTCGACTACTCCGCGATCCCCGGCGGCCGCATGCCGCACGCCACCGACCTCGACCCGGCCACCGGCGACACCCCCGCCTTCGTGCTGAGCTACGACGTGCACACCGCCTGGCTCAACACGGCCGCGCTGCGCGGGCTCGGCATCGATCGCGACCACACGGAGCTGCCGTTCGGGCAGGCGCAGACCGACCCGGAGACCGGCGAACCCACCGGATTCGTCAAGGACTTCGCGGTCAAGGGCCTCTCCAGGGACGGCCACCGGGCGCTGCGCGACCTCGGTGTGCCGTGGGCCTCGCCGGACCGGCAGTACGGACGCCTGGCCAAGAGCCTGGACGACGCGATCGGTTACGGCATCACCACCGTCGTGGAGCCGCAGAACTCCCTGGACGACCTGGCGCTGTTCGAGCGGGCGAGGGCGGAGGGACGGCTGCGGTCGCGGATCGTCGCGGCGCTCTTCCACCCGCGCGGTACGTCGGAGGCTGATCTGGACGACTTCGCCGCGGCCGCGGAGCGCTTCGCCGACGACCGGCTGCGCGTGGGTCCGCTGAAGCTGTACATCGACGACGTGGTGGAGCCGCGCACGGCCGCGCTCCTGGAGCCGTACGCGGGCTGCGGGCACCACAGGGGCGAGACCTTCTACCCGGCCGACGAGTTCGCGGACCTGCTCGCCGAGCTGGACGGGCGCGGCTTCCAGTGCTTCGTGCACGCGACGGGCGACCGCGGCATCCGCACGGTCCTCGACGCGGTCGAGCACGCCCGCTCCGTCAACGGCCCGCGCGACGCGCGCCACCAGGTCGTCCACGTCGAATGCCTCGACCCGCGCGACACGCCCCGCTTCGCCGAACTCGGCGTCGTCGCCTGCATGCAGCCCCGGCACTGCGCGCCCGAGATCGCGGGCCCCGGCAAGGACTGGGCCGAGAACGTCGGCGCGGGCCGCTGGCACAAGGCGTGGCCCATGCGGAGCCTGCACGAGGCGGGCGCGGTGCTCGCCCTCTCCAGCGACTGGAACGTCGCCGAGATGGACCCGATGGCGGGGATCTACACGGCGCTCACCCGGCGCCCGCTCGGCGGCGGCGAACCCTGGCAGCCCGGCGAGACCCTCGACGTGGAGACGGCGGTCCACGGCTACACGATGGGCTCGGCGTACGCCAACTTCCTTGAGGACGAACGGGGCTCGCTGACCGTGGGCAAGCTCGCCGACTTCGTCGTACTGTCCCGGGACATCCTGCGGATCCGTCCGCAGGACATCCCGGGGACGCGCGCCGAGGTGGTCGTGGTCGGCGGGGAGACGGTCGTGGACGAGGAGGCCGTCGTGGGCGACGAAAGCGTCGTCGGCGAGGAGGCGTCCGGCCGGGCCGCCGTGTGAGAGCGACCGGGCCGTCGTGTGAGACCGGCCGCCGCTACCCGACGATCCGCTCGACCGCCTTCAGTACCTGGCCCGCCCCGTCCTCCGCGGCCATCGTGCGGGCGAGGCCGGCAGCGGCGTCGGCGTGGCCGGGCTCGCGGACCGCGCGGCAGAGCGCGTCCGCGAGGCGCGGCGCGGTCAGCTCCTTGAAGGGGATGGGCCCGGTCGCCGCGCCCAGGGCCGCGAGCCGCGCGGCCCAGAACGGCTGATCGGCCATGACCGGCACCGGCACGGCCGGGACGCCCGCGCGCAGCGCCGCCGCCGTGGTGCCCGCGCCCGCGTGGTGCACCACGGCTTCGACCCAGGGGAAGAGCCGGGCGTGCGGCACCTCCCCGATGGTGAGGACGTCGTCTCCGGAAGCGGCCAGCTCCGCACGGCCGGACTGAAGCACTCCGCGCAGACCCGCCGCGCGCAACGCCGTCACCGCGATGTCGCTCAGGCGCTCGCCCTCCCCGGCGGCCATGCTGCCGAAGCCGATGAACACCGGAGGCGGCCCGGCCCGCAGGAACGCGTCCAGTTCGGGTGGCAGGGGGCGCTCGTGGTCGACGTGCGGCCACCAGTTGCCGACGACGTCGAGGCCGGGTCTCCAGTCAGCGGGCCGGGGCACCACGGCCGGGCTGAAGCCGTACAGGACCGGTCGCTCTTCCCGCTCCTGCCGGTCCCGCACCGCGCCCGGCTTCGCGGCGGGCAGCGCGAGGCGCGCACGCAGCTCGCGTACGGCGTCGGCGTGGATCCGGTCGACCATGCGCAGGGTGAGGCGCCCGAAGGCGCGGTTCGCGAGGCCGCCGAGCGACCGGGTGCCGCCGACGACGGGCGGGAAGTCCCGCGTGGGATGCGTCGGCTGGAGGTACGCGCCGACGGCCGGTACGCCCATGGCCTCGGCGAGCTGCCAGCCGAGCGGCGCCGTGGTGGCAGAGAGGAGCAGGAGGTCGGCGCCTTCTTGTGCGGCGTCGGCGAGGCCGTCGCCCAGGTTCCGTACGAAGTCGGCAGCGGTCCGCATGAGTTCCCCGCGCCCCTGCCCGGCGGCGCGCCCCCGATGCTCGGGCCCTGCCGCCAGCGGCCGGAACCTCAGGCCCGCGGCGGTGACGAGGGGTGCGAAGGTGTCGTGTGTGGCGAGGGTGACGTCATGCCCGGCCTCGCGCAGCCGGGCGCCCAGACCGGTGTAGGGCGCGACGTCCCCGTACGAACCGGCGGCGGCGATCAGGATCCTGGTCATCGCGCTCCCTCTGCCCCTCGTATCCACTCCGCCGCGCGAGCCGTCGAGGAGAGGCCACCCTCGCGACTCTCACTCTCAGGTCTAGGGTGAGAGTCGAGGGAGTCGGCCTCTTCCTCTCGCTGACCCTCAGAGCGGACCGTGACGCCCGCGAAACCGGTGACCTGACCGACGGTGCAACTCATGTACCTCGCCTTTCGTCGACGTACAGCGTGGAGCCTGACGTGACGTGAGGGTCAAGCCGGCGACATGCGGGGCGGGTCGGCGCCGCGCGGCCGACCGGCGCCCGGCCGTCAGGTCAGTCGGCCCAGCAGGTCCGCGCAGGCGGCCGCCTCATCGACATGGCGCGCGACGGGATGGTGCGAGCCCCGCTCGAAGACACCGATCTCCCAGCCGCCGCGCTCGCTCCCGCGCAGGTAGAGGAAATCGGGGGGCGTAGGGACCGGTTCGTGCACGCCCTCGATCCAGTAGTAGCCGTCGGCCACGTGTGCGGCGCGCAGGGCGGTGTGCAGTTCCCGGACGTCCACGGGGCGCGCTCCTGCGGCGCCGCTAGCCGTTGGCCGGTTCGAGGTAGTCGTGGTCGATGAGCCACTTCACGTTGAGGCGCTGGCCCTCGCCCGGGTCGAGGAAGACCGGGTCGAGTTTGATCTGCTGACCGCCGCCGGGCTGCTCGAACCAGGGGGCGATGCTGCCCTGCCAGACGGAGAACGGCTTGCTGACCTCGTAGACGCGGTAGTCGCAGGGGAACGCGGCGTCCCTGGTGTTGAGATTCTGCGGCGGCAGCGCGCGCTCGGCGTAGGAGTCGCCCGCGGGCGCGAGGAACGAGCCGAACTCCGAGCCGAACCGGTCGAGCCGTTCGCCCTCGTCCAGGCGCTCGGGGTGCTTGTCGACCTGACCGTTGACCGTGCCGAAGCCGTCGTTGGGCGGGTACTTCCAGGTTCCGGTGTCCGCCGGCCCCTCCCAGTACTTCTTGAGGAAGGCATTCGGCGACAGCTTGCCGGTCCGCTTCCAGTTCTTCAGAAGCGGACCGACGGGACGCTGCCACTTCTTGGGCAGCCAGGCAGGACCGAGTCTGGCGTCGCCGGAGAGCTGGCCCGTGCACGGCTCGTGCGGTGCCCCGCTCGATGCCAGGGGCGCGGGCTCGGCGGACGCCGTGGCGCTCGCCGCGGGGGCGGCCGCCATGGCGGTCGCGACCCCGAGCGCGGCCAGGACGGTACGTATCCGGATCACAGGACTGCGGTCCACCCTCGTCAACTCCTCATACGGCTGGGCATGTTGGTGCGTGCGGTCGGCAAGATTCGCTCGCACACCGTATAAGAGTGGTGGCGCTACGTGGTCAACTCCGCCGGTTTTGGACCGCCGTTGGCTGATTTCGGAGGTCGGGAAGCACGGTCGAGTCAGACAGGGAAGGGGAGTTGAGTACGGTCGTGCCCGACCAGCGCGGCGGCCGCCGCGCCGAAGGCCTGGACTCGGGAGGTGGCGGCGTCCGCGCGCCAGTGCAGCGCCCACAGCAGCGGCGGGGCGTCACTGAACGGGACGTAGGCGACATCGGGACGCGCGTAGTAGCGCCGGGTCTGCGCGCCGACGACGACGCCGCCCTGACCGGCGCCGACAAGGGTGAGCACCTCGTTGAACGTGGCGGCCTCGGGGCCGTGCTCGATCACGCGCCCGGCCGGGGTCTCATCCGGCGTGCGGTCGCGTCGCATGGATTCCGGCGCGCCCGCCGGCAGCCGCAGCAGCCTCACCCGCGCCAGGTCCTCCAGCGACAACGACTCGCGGCGGGCCAGGGGATGGTGAAAGGCATCGTGCGGGCCGGGGAGACCTTCTCCCGGGATCGCGCGACCACCGAGGAGCAGGCACGGTAGATGTGGTTTCCCGAGCCACCGGGGCACACGTTCGTCGCCGTCGGCCCCAACGGCGAGATACTCGGCACCGCCAACAGCGTCCGCAACCATGAAGGCGGCGCCGCCCACATCGCGAGCGCCAGCTTCATGGTCGATCCGGCGCACTTCGGGCAGGGCGCGGGACGGGCGCTCGGCCGGCACGCGCTCGCACAGGCGCGGGCCGACGGGTTCCGGGTCATGCAGTTCAACGCCGTCGTGGAGACCAACACGCGGGCCGTCGCCCTCTGGCGCTCGCTCGGCTTCACGGTGCTCGGGACCCTCCCCGAGGGCTTCCACCACCCGGTGCACGGATATGTGGGACTGCACATCATGCACCAGGCCCTCTGAAAAGCCGCGCACCCGGCGTAGCCGCACTTGTCCGCGCGGCCGCGTAGCGGCACCGTGTCTGCCACGTCCGTCACCACCGACACACGAGGTGCAGGTATGAGCAGCGGAGCACGGTCGGCAGGGCACGCGGGGAGCGGCTTGGGGCGGCGGCGGTTCATCGGGGCGCTCGCGGCGGTGGCCGCGGGCGCCACGACGACATCGGCGGCCGCCCGTACGACGGCAGCGGCGCCGGACGTGGCGCCCGCGGGCCGCACCGCCGCACCCCCGCACCGGCCGCGCCGCGCACGGCAGTTGTTCCTCGGGACGTACACCTCGCAGGCGGGCGGCGGGAAGGGCATCGGCCTGGCGACGTACGACGACGTGACAGGACGGATCACCGGCACGGGGACGCTGACCGGTGTGCCCGACCCCTCCTATCTGGCGTTGCACCCCTCGGGCCGGACGCTGTACGCGGTCGACGAACGGGCGGAGGGCGCGGTGACGGCCGTGGCGCTCGCGGCCGACGGGGGCCGCCCGCCGAAGGTCCTCAACACCCGCGCGACCGGCGGCGGAGGCCCCTGCCACCTCTCCGTGCACCCCGGCGGCCGCTGGCTGCTCAGCGCCAACTACGGCTCCGGCAGCGTGAGCGTCCACCCCGTGGAACCGTCGGGCGCGCTCGGCGAGCGCACCGACCTGGTCACGCACTCCACCCCGGCGCCGGGCCCCGGCCAGGACGGGCCGCACGCCCACCAGATCAGCACGGCACCGGACGGCCGCCACGTCCTCGCCGTCGACCTCGGCACCGACACCGTCTACACCTACCGCCTCGACCTCGACGCGGGCAGGCTCTCCGAGGTGTCGCAGGCTCGGCTGCGGCCCGGCGCCGGGCCGCGCCACCTCACCTTCCACCCCGAAGGACGCTTCGCGTACCTGGCCGACGAACTGGACAAGACGGTCGTCGTCTGCGCGTACGACCCCGCCACCGGCCGCCTCACGCCGGGCGAGCCGCAGTCGACGGGCACCGGCGAAGGCACCTCCTATCCCGCGCAGATCCTCGTGACGCCCGAGGGGCGCTTCGCCTTCCTCGCCAATCGCGGGCACAACAGCATCACGCGGTACGCGATCGAGGGCGGCGGTGCCCGGCTGCGGCTCCTGGACACCGTGGACGTCGGCGGCGACTTTCCGCGCCAGCTCGCCTTCTCCCCGTCCGGGCGCCTGCTGTTCGCCGCGAACCAGAAGTCGAGTTCGGTGACCGTGTTCCAGGTCGACGGGACCACCGGTGAACTCCGCCGCGCGGGCGATCCGTTCCCGGCGCCGATCGCGGTGTGCGTGCTGCCCCTCTAGCCGCGCGTCGCCTTGCGGCCCGCCCGCACGCCGGTCACCCGCCCGCCAGCGGATTCGATCACTTGTGCGCTTCATGGCAGGGTGGACGGGTGACGACGAACCACCAGGACTCCGCGGACCCCCGCCCCACCGGCCTCACCCCGTGGTCGAGCGCCACCCGGCCGCACGGCGAGCTGCTCGCGGCGAAGGAGCTCGTCTACGACCCCTGCGGCTTCGTCTGCTCGCAGCCGGTCGCCGAGGCGGAGAGCGCCGAGTACGCGGCCCATGCGTTCACGCTGGACGGCCTGGCCGTCCGGTTCCGCGCGGCGAGGACGACGCCCACCAAGGTCGGCCAGTTCGTCACGGTGTGGAAGAGGTCCCCGGGCGGCCCCATCGCGCCGTACGACAGCTCGGACCCCGTCGATCTCTTCGTCATCAGCTGCCGCGACGAGGGCCGCTTCGGCCAGTTCGTGTTCTCCGTGGACACGCTCCGCCGCCACGGGGTCGTCGCCACGGACGGCGTCGGCGGGAAGCGCGCCTTCCGCGTCTATCCGCCCTGGGTGACCACCGCCAACCGCCAGGCCGACCGCACGCAGGCCTGGCAGCTGGCACACTTCCTGGATCTGCGCGGGGACGGGGGCGTGGACACGGTCAGGGCGCGGGCGCTCCACCGACCGGCAGCGGCCTGAGGATTCCGCCGCGTCAGCCCCCGGGTCCGGTCACCGCCGGTCCGACGGGCCGGGCGAGTCGGGCGGGTTCGGGGAATCGGACGAGTCGGGCGTGTCCCACGAGTCGCCGCGCGGCTGGCCGGGGCGCGGCGGTTCGGGGCGCCGCCGTACGCGTTGCCTGCCGCGCCAGAAGAGCAGGAGCAGCATGGCCACCACGGCGAGGCCGACGATGACGAGCAGCGCCGAGGCGGCGCTTCCCGCGGCCAGGGGCATCGAGTATCGCGTCATCTGTCTCGTGTACCTCGCAGCCCCGTCCTGACTCCCCTTCCTCCGACATCCCACTCGATCGGCCCAGATGAACCGTGGGACTGACCGGGAAATACGGGGCACTCGGAGGATGCTCGACCCGTACGACCGAGATGTGAACGGAGGCGTGACGCCATGAGCACCGAGATGACCGCCTTGCTCGTCGTCGCGGGCGTCGTCGTGGTCGCGACGCTCGCGACGGCCGTGCTGCTGCTCGTCCGTCTCGTCCGCACCCGCCGCCTCCTGCGTGACGCCGGGCTTCCCGTCGAGCGGCAGTGGGTGTTCTGGGGCGCGATCGCCTATCTCGTCCTGCCCGCGGACCTGTTGCCCGATCCCGTCTTCCTCGACGACATCGGGGTGCTCCTGCTGGCGCTGCGGTCCCTGCGGTCAGCCGCCGACCGGCCGTCCGCGCCGGATGGCTGAGAGCCTGGCCCGGGTCAGCAGGGCGTGCATGCAGTCCGTGACCTGACTGACGTCCTCCACGGTCTGGTGGAACGCGAGGCGCACGTCGGCCTGACTGCTGGTGCGTTCGAGGCGCAGCGTGATGCCGTGCCGGTCGATGGCGAGCGGGCGTACGCGCACGACGCCCTGGAGGCTGTCGGGGCTGATGAGGCGGGTGAGCTGTTCGACGGCGTCCGGGTGGGCGTCGGCGAGATGGGTGAGCAGGCGCGACTCCGCCTCGGCCAGCGGGTCGGGCACGGTCAGCGCGAGTTCGTCCAGTTCGACGCCGACGCGTCCGGTGGAGTCGTGCAGCACGGCACAGGTCGTATCGAAGATCAGCTCGTCCCCGCGCTGGATCAGCGATCCCGAGAGCCACAGCCGCGCGCGGATCCGGTCCCTGACCGGCACCGGCGAGACGTCGGCGAACTCGATGAGCGTGGACGGTTCGCCGTGCGGTGCGCAGATCAGGGCGGCGGCGAGCGTGCTGTCCTCGGGCGGGTGCAGCCGCAGTTTGCCGTCGTCCGTGACGCTGTGCGCGCCGACGAGTTCGTCCTTGCCGATCTCCGTGGTCACGGCACAGGACCATGCGGTGGCCAGCATGGATCGTGCGCGTGCTGCCGCTGTGGGCACGGTCGTGCTGCTGTGACGGACACCCATCCTCAACCTCCATTAGGTAAGCCTTGCCTAACTTATCGGAGATCGTGCGGCACTGCCAGTACGCCGAAGCCCCGCGCGGTGAACCGCGCGGGGCCGTGGCACATACGTCAGTTGACGCGCTGCGCGTCCGTCGCCGGGGTCAGTGGCCCCGGGCGATCCACTCCTCCAGATGCGGCGCCTCCGCGCCGATCGTCGTGCTGTCGCCGTGCCCGGTGCGCACCACCGTCTCGGCCGGCAGCGTCAGGAGCCGCTCCTTGATGGACTCCACGATCGTCGGGAAGTCGCTGAAGGAGCGGCCCGTCGCGCCGGGACCGCCCGCGAAGAGCGTGTCGCCGGTGAAGACCGTGCCGAGCGCGGGCGCGTGCAGGCTGACCGCACCGTGGCAGTGGCCCGGCGTGTGCAGCACCGTCAGGGTGGTGCCCGCGACGGTCAGTTCCTGCCCGTCGGCGAGCTCGCCGTCGGGGGCGCGGTCGGGGTGCTTCTGCTTCCACAGCTCGGTGTCGGCCGGGTGCAGCAGGATCGGCGCGCCGGTACGGGCGGCGAGCGCCGGGGCCGCGTCGATGTGGTCGTCGTGCGCGTGCGTGCAGACGATGGCGACGAGACGGCGCTCGCCCACCGCCGCGGCGATGGCGTCCGCGTCGTGCGCGGCGTCGATGACGATCGCCTCGCTGTCGTCGCCGACGATCCACACGTTGTTGTCGACCTCCCAGGTGCCGCCGTCGAGGGAGAACGTCCCCGACGTGACGAGGTGGTCGACGCGGGCGCCGGTCCCCGAGGGTCCGTTCGCGGTGGTCCCGGCCGCCATCAGAAGATCACCACCGAACGCAGGACGTCGCCGTGGTGCATCCGCTCGAAGGCCTTCTCCACGTCCTCCAGGGCGATCGTCTCGGTGACGAACGCGTCCAGGTCCAGGCGGCCCTGCTGGTAGAGGTCGATGAGCATCGGGAAGTCGCGCGAGGGCAGGCAGTCCCCGTACCAGCTCGACTTGAGCGCGCCGCCGCGCCCGAAGACGTCCAGGAGCGGCAGCTCGATCTTCATCTCCGGGGTCGGGACGCCCACCAGGACGACCGTGCCGGCCAGATCGCGGGCGTAGAAGGCCTGTTCGTACGTCTCCGGGCGGCCGACCGCCTCGATGACGACATCGGCGCCGTTGCCGCCGGTCAGCTCGCGGATGGCCTCGACGGGATCGGCGGAGCGGGAGTTGACGGTGTGCGTGGCGCCGAGGCTCCGCGCCGTCGCCAGCTTCTTGTCGTCGATGTCCACGGCGATGATCTTCGCGGCGCCGGCGAGGCGGGCGCCCACGACGGCGGCGTTGCCGACGCCTCCGCAGCCGATGACGGCGACCGAGTCGCCCCGGCCGACCTCGCCGGTGTTGATGGCGGCGCCGATGCCCGCCATCACGCCGCAGCCGAGGAGGCCCGCCGCGGCGGGCGACGCGGCCGGGTCGACCTTGGTGCACTGCCCGGCGGCCACCAGCGTCTTCTCGGCGAAGGCGCCGATGCCGAGCGCGGGCGACAGCTCGGTGCCGTCGGCGAGGGTCATCTTCTGCTTCGCGTTGTGCGTGTCGAAGCAGTACTGGGGGCGGCCGCGCAGACAGGCGCGGCACTGGCCGCACACCGCGCGCCAGTTGAGGATCACATAGTCGCCGGGGGCGACCTCGGTGACGCCGTCGCCCACCGATTCGACGACGCCCGCCGCCTCGTGCCCGAGCAGGAACGGGAACTCGTCGTTGATCCCGCCCTCCCGGTAGTGCAGGTCGGTGTGACAGACCCCGCACGCCTGGATCTTCACCACGGCTTCTCCCGGGCCCGGGTCCGGCACCGTGATCGTCTCGATCCGTACCGGCTCGCCCTTCGCGCGTGCGATCACGCCCTGCACCTGCTGCGCCATGACTTCAGCCCTTCTTTCTCTCCACGTCTTTCCCGACCCATCGTTACAGGTCGAGCGGCGGGTGTCCGCAGCGGTGCACGAACGCGCGGCGCGGCAACCCGCGGCCGCGCGCCGTGACGTCGTCGCCAGGGCGCGGCCTAGGGTGAGCGCGTGCGTGATCTAGCCGCTCAGGCGCTCCTGCCGGTCAACACGGCGCTCGCCGTGGCCCTGCTCGTCCTGCTGCTCCTCACCGCGGCGACCGCGGCCGTGTGCCGGCTCGCCCCCGACGGCACACGGGGACGCGCCAAGGAGATCCTCGTCGCCGGGGTGCGGGCGACCGCCCAACTGGCGGCGGTCTCGCTGGTCATCGGCTGGGTGGTGCACCACACGGCGGCCCTGTACGCCTTCCTGCTGCTGATGTTCGCCGTGGCCACCCGCACGGCGGGGCGCCGCGTCACGCCGAACGGCACCTGGTGGTGGGCAGCGGTGCCGATCGCGGGACCCGTCGTACCGGTGGTGACGGGCCTGACCCTGGCGGGGCTGCTGCCCGTACGGGGCATCGCGATGGTGCCGGTGACGGGAATCCTGATCGGCGGCGCGCTCACCGCGACGGTCCTCGCGGGCCGCCGCGCCCTCGACGAACTCCACACCCGCAACGGGGAGTTCGAGGCGGGCCTCGCCCTCGGCCTGCTCGACCGCGACGCCCGTCTCGAAGTGGTCCGCCCGGCCGCGTCCGACGCCCTGCTGCCCGGCCTCGACCAGACCCGCACGGTGGGCCTCGTCACCCTGCCCGGCGCGTTCGTCGGCATGCTGCTGGGCGGCGCGTCCCCCGTGCTCGCCGGGGCGGTCCAGCTCTTCGTGCTCATCGCGCTGATGGCGGTGCAGGCGGTGTCGGTGGCGCTGACGGTGGAACTCGTCGCGCGGGGACGGCTGCATCGGGCGGAACCGGACCGTCCGTGAATCAGGAACCCGAAAGCCAGGTACCTGAAAACCAGGAGCCTGAAAACCAGGAGCCGGACCGCCCGTAAAGGCGCTCGTGTTCGCTCACTCCGCCGCCCCGCGCTCCCCCGCCTCGCCCTCCCCCGCCTCGCGCTTCCCCGCTCCGCGCTTCCCCGCCTCGCGTTCACGCGCCGCCCGGACCGCCAACACGTTGCCGACCAGCCGCTCCGCCTCGGTCGCCGGGTCCATCGGCAGGGTCAGCAGTGCGCGTACATAGGCCGGTGCCAGCACCAGCTCGAAGATGTCCATCCAGGTCAGCACCGTCGTACCGGCGGCGTCCAGGGTGGCCTGGATCTGCTGGATACGAGGCTCGGCGAAGGTCCGCGTGTCCTGTCCCTCGCCGCCGGCCCGGAGCAGGGCGCGGAAGAAGGCCAGATGGCCCGGCCGGGTCAGGTCGGTGAGCAGGTTGGTGATCCAGGCGTACAGATCGGCCCGCAGATCGCCGGTGGCGGGCAGCGGCGAACGGCTGCCCAGCTCGTCCACCACCGCGTCGATGATCAGGCCGTCGGCGCTGCGCCAGCGGCGGTACACGGTGGCGAGGTGGACGCCCGAGCGGGCCGACACCTCCGCGATGTCGACGGTGCCGTCGGCCGATTCGGCCAGCAGCTCGCGGGTGGCCGCGTGCACGGCCTCACGGGTGCGGGCGGTGCGTCCGCCGGGGCGGGCTGTTCCTGATGCTTGCGTCACCACGCCACTCTATCGCGAAACTCTTGCATTAGGGCGGTCGAGGTGCTTAAGCTAAATGCGAAACATTCGCATGAGGGTGTCGGGACGCTTCCTGCGATCGCAGCGGAAGCAGAAGCAAAAACGGAGGATGTCGTGGCTCACGTACTCGTCGTCGGCGCTGGAATCGCGGGGGACACCCTCGCGCTGCTCATGGAGAGGGACGGCTGGCAGGTCACCGTCGCGGAGATCGCGCCGGCCCTGCGCACCGGCGGCCAGACCGTCGACCTGCGCGGCGACAGCCGGGAGGTGCTGGAGAGCGCCGGACTGCTCCCGCAGGCCCTTGAGTGCCTGGTGCCGCAGCGCGGCGCGGCCTGGATCGACGCCAGGGAGCGGCGTCTCGCCGAGATGCCGGTGGAGGCGTTCGACGGGCGCGGTTACGTGTCCCGTGAGGAGCTGCTTCGCACCGACCTCGCCCGGATCATCCACGAGGCGACGGGGCCGGGCGTGACGCACCGGTTCGGCGAGACCGTGGAGGCGCTTGAGGACACCGGGACCGGAGTGCTCGCCCACTTCCGCAGTGGTACGGAGGAGACGTTCGACCTGGTGGTCGGCGCCGACGGCGCGCACTCACGGGTCCGCGCGCTGCGGTTCGGCCCCGAGGAGGACTACCGCAAGCCCCTCGGCCTGGCGCACGCCTGGTTCACCCTCACCGAGCGGCCCGGCACGCCGCCCATCGACGGCTGGTTCCTGACCCACAACGCACCCGGCCGCCGAGCCGTCGAGGCCCGCCCCGGCCACCCCGGACAGCAGGAGGTCGGCCTGACCTTCGCCGCCGAGAAGCTGCCCCCGCGGCACGACCGCGAGGCCCAACTCGCCCTGCTGGACAGGACGTTCGCCGACGTCGGCTGGCGCGCCGCCGAATTCCTGGCCGCGGCCCGGCAGGCCGACGACTTCGCCCTGGACACCTTCGACCAGATCCACGTGCCGCAGTGGAGCACCGGCCGGATCGTCCTGCTCGGCGACAGCGCCTGGTGCGCGAGCCCGCTCAGCGGCCTCGGCACCGCGCTCGCCCTGCGCGGCGCGGCCGAGTTGACGGCCGCGCTGCGCGACGTCGGCGCGCCCGGCGACACCGCGCGGACGCCCGCCGCGCTGGCCGCCTTCGAGCGGGCGATGCGGCCCAGGGCCGCGTCGGCACAGGAACTCCTGCCCGGCCGGGTCGCGTCCATGGCCCCCAAGTCCGCGCTGGGCATCCGGGTCAACGCGCTGGCGATGCGCGCGATTCAGTCGAAGGCGGCGCGCCCGCTCGTCCGCAAGGCCTTCGCCGAATCCGAGCACGGCCGCACCGGCACTCCGGCGGCAGCGCCCCTGCCGAGCACGGCCACCTGACCGGCCTCCCGACCGGCTGTCTGACCGGCCCCGCGGCTCACCGCACGCGGTTCAGCGGGTCGTAACAGTCGTAATTGCGCTGCGCGAGGATCCTGCCGTCCCGGAATTCGAGGAAGACGGCGATGCGGGCGCGCAGCACGTGCCCGACGGGCAACTCCCCCATCGCCACGGCGAGCGTCCCTGCCCAGGTGACTTCCAACGCCACCTGCTCCCCCGCCGCGACGGCGTTCACCACCTCGAACCGCTGCTCGGCGAGCAGCCCCTGCCCCCGCTCCGCAACACGGCGTCCAGATCACGCCGTACGCCGTCGGGAAAGAGCGCGTTGGGGAACTCCTGTTGGACCAGGTCCTCGTGGAAGAACCCGGCCAGCTCGGCACCGACGGCACCGCGCGCCACGGCCTCGTGGTAGCGGATGGCGGTCCCGATGTTGGGGTGTTGGTCGGGGTGGGGGGTGGTGTGCAGGGCGGGGTCCTGCTCCAGACCGGGCATGGGTGTCAGCGTATGCGGGTCCGCGCCGCTCGGGGCGGCCGTTACGCGCCGAGCGCCGCCCGCTGCTCCGCCGTGAGGCGATCGGGTGCGGCGACGACCGCGTACGTGTCCGGTGCGAGGCGCGCGAGGGCCGTGGGGCCCGCGATGTCCGGGTGCCGCTCGGCGTCCCGCAGGGCGTCGGCGACGCGGTCTCGTGGCCAGCCGAGCGCGGCGGCCAGGGGGTCCACGGCGAGCGGCGTCCCCGCCTGGACGAGCGCGGCGAGGACGGTCAGTACGTCGGCGAAGACCTCCGCGGTGGTGCCGCCCGCCATGTCGTCGCTCAGCCCGGTGAAGAACTGGCGCATGTGGTCGAGCCGGGCCCCCGCGGGCGTGGCCGCGTCGAGCGTCTCGGCGCCGCGGCGCGCGGTCTCGGCCCACATCGCGTTCGTCCGCGCACTGGTCAGCCAGGAGCGCAGCCACACGTCGTCGTCGATGACGTACCGCTCGCGCCGCCGTCCCGCGTCCCGCTCGCGCCGCACCACGTCGAGGCCCTCCAGATAGCCGACGGCCTTGGACACCGAGGCGGGGCTGACCCGTAGTCCCGCCACCAGTTCGGACGCCGTCAGGCTGCCGGAATCGGTGGTGACGAGGCGGGCCAGGACGCGGGCCGCCATGCGCGGCAGCCCGGTCGCCACCATCAGCGCCGCGAACTCCTCGGCGTACGCGCGTACGGCCTCGGCGTCACGGCCGTGCTCGTCGAACGCCGCGGGCTCCTCGCGCGGGACGACGGTCCCGCTCCTCCTGGCCCGGCGTCCGGTGGCGTGCTGGGCGTGGTCCGCGCGGTATCCGCCGTGCCCGCCGTTACGGGCGACCTCGCGACTGACGGTCGACGTCGGCCGGTCCAAGTGACGGGCGATCTCCGCGTATCCGAGCCCGTCGGCGAGGCCCGTCGCGATGCGGCGGCGCTCGTCATGGGTCAGCCTGCCTCCGGGCATCCGCCCCCACCCCTTCCCCTCCGGCTCCGACGCGGCCCGCTCGGGCCGGGACGCCCAGTCTGCGTTCATCGACAGTTCATTGCAACAGCCTCCGGACCAGAATTGCGTTCACTGCCATATTCATTGCAATATTTCCACGAATTACCGCGCCAACAGGCCGAATTACCGCTCTCCAGCATTGATGAGCCTTGAAACGCAACGTAGCTTTCACCGCGAATTGAACAGCTGCGACAGGAGTAGAGCGGCATGACGACGATGGCGATGACGACGGCGCGCGGTGCGACCGCGCTCGATGTCGAAGGACTACGGATGCGCTACGGCACGCACGACGTGCTGCGTGACGTGACGTTCCGGGCCCGCCACGGGGAAGTGGTCGCGCTGCTCGGGCCGAACGGCGCGGGCAAGACCACCACGATCGAGATCCTGGAAGGCTTCCGCACCAGGTCGGCGGGCCGTGTCCAGGTGCTCGGCACGGACCCCGCCCACGGTGACGAACGGTGGCGGGCCCGTATCGGCGTCGTCCTGCAGTCCTGGCGCGATCACGGCAAGTGGCGGGTGCGGGAACTGCTCGCGCACCTCGGTGCGTACTACGCCGCGTACTCCACGGAACTGATCCGCAGGCCGTGGGAGACCGGCGAACTGATCGAGGCGGTCGGGCTGACCGCGCACGCGGGCAAGAAGATCAAGCACCTGTCGGGCGGCCAACGGCGCAGGCTGGACGTGGCGATCGGCATCGTGGGCCGTCCCGAGCTGCTCTTCCTCGACGAGCCGACGACCGGCTTCGACCCGGCCGCCCGCCAGGAGTTCCACGACCTGGTACGCCGCCTCGCCGACGTCCACGCGACCACGGTCCTGCTGACCACGCACGACCTCCACGAGGCGGAGAAACTCGCCGACCGCATCGTGATTCTCGCTGAGGGCCGGATCGTCGCGGACGGCACGGCGGAGGATCTCGCACGCCGGATGGCGGGTGAGGACGAGGTGCGCTGGGTGCGCGACGGGCGGCGCTTCGCGGCGATGACCGCCGACTCGACACGGTTCGCGCACCGGCTCTTCCACGAGCACGGCGACGCGATCCATGAACTGGAGGTCCACCGGACCTCGTTGGAGGACACCTACCTGGCGTGGGTGCGCCGGACCACGGAGGCGGCCCGATGACGCGGACTCCCCGCCTCACCGCCACGGCCCTGCGCGCGGGCTGGACCCGCGGCCGTGTCGAGCTGATCCAGTCCTTCACCAACGGCGCGGACCTGCTCTCCCACTTCCTGTGGCCCGTCCTGATGCTGACCGTCATGTACTTCATGCGGGACTCGTCCTTCGGGTCCGAAGGGCTGCTGCTCGGCACACTGGCGCTGCCGAGCATCCTGGGCATGAACGCGGCCATGGGCATGCTCACCATGAGCCAGGTCCTCACCGCCGAACGCGAGGACGGCACCTTGCTGCGGGCCAAGGCGACGCCGCACGGCATGCAGGGGTACTTCATCGGCAAGATCATCACGGTGTCCTGCGGTCTCGTCGCCGACCTCGCGATCTTCCTTGTCCCCGCACTGTTCCTCGTAGAAGGCCTGTCCATCACCGGCGCCGGCTCCTGGCTCACGCTGTCCTGGGTCCTGGTGCTCGGCATGCTGGCGACGCTGCCGTTCGGCGCGGTGCTGGGTTCGGTCTTCACGAGCACCCGCGCCCAGGGCATCATCCAGCTGCCAGTCCTCGGCCTCATCGCGATCTCCGGCATCTTCTACCCGATCACCACGCTCCCCGAGTGGCTGCAGTCCGTCGCGCAGGTGTTCCCCGTCTACTGGCTCGGCCTCGGCATGCGCGCCGCGCTGCTGCCCGACAGCGCGGTCACGATCGAGATCGGCGAGTCCTGGCGCCAGTGGGAAACGCTCGGGACGCTGACCACCTGGGCCGCGATCGGCTTCGCCCTGGCCCCCCTGGTGCTGCGCAGGACGGCCCGCCGCGAATCGGGGTCGAACGTGGCCGCTCGGCGGGAGAGGGCGTTGCGGCGGGTGGGTTGAGCCCGGCCATAGTCGGTCCACCCGCCCGCTGAACGGCCTACGCTTGCTCGCCATGTCGCTGACTGACGCACTCGCCATTTTCGGCGCCGTAACCGGAACTGCTGGATTGCTGTGGCAGGTTTGGAGTCACCGCCTGACGGGCGGGCGTATCCAGCTGACAGCAAGTCAGCATCCCAGTGATGGACGTTCGCGCGTAGGGGCCACCGCCATCAACGTGGGACGCCTGGATGTGGCCATCCGAGGGTATTGCGTATGGATCGAGCCCCGAGGCATGTACGTCAGAAAGGCACTGTGGCGCTTACGCACCATCCGCCGCCTCGGCCTGCTCCGCTCGCGACGCACCATGTCCTTCCCGCTCCCCGTGGTGCTCTTCTTCGCCAAGAACCAGTCCTTCGCCGACGTGGGCTTTCCGGTCATCGTGAAGAGCGGCAACATGCACGTGCTCCCCTCGGTCGAACTGGGCTGGCCACACGAGGAAAAAGTGCGGCTCCGCATAGCCGTGCACCTCACCACAGGTCGCATAATCCGCGGCAAGGTGGCGGATACAGGCGTGGCGGTCGACCGGCCCTACTGGACTCCCCCGTCCAACGGCGCATGGTCGACGCACGTCCCGTCCGATACAGAGGTCGGCGACTGCCACATCATCGCGGCGCAATCCGTTGGAAGCGTGCAGTTTCAATAGCTCCAGACTGAGAGGGATGCCGCTGCCCGGATCAGTACGGCACCGGACCAGGGCTGGGTGCGTCACACCACGGCGGCGCGGCGTACGCTCCGCACCATGTCTGTTTACGACGCAGTAGAGATCGACCGCCTTCAGGGCGGCTCCGCCGGCCTGGACCAGTACCTGGGCAAGGCCGTCCTCATCGTCAACGTCGCCTCGAAGTGCGGGCTCACCCCGCAGTACGCGGGGCTCGAGCGGCTGCACGAGCAGTACGCGGCACGTGGGTTCAGCGTGCTCGGGGTGCCGTGCAACCAGTTCATGGGGCAGGAGCCGGGGACGTCCGAGGAGATCGCCGAGTTCTGTTCGGCGACGTACGGCGTGACGTTCCCCATGACCGAGAAGGTCGACGTCAACGGGGACGGGCGGCACGCGCTGTACACGCGTCTCGTCGACACCCCGGACGCGGAGGGCCACACCGGGGACGTTCGCTGGAACTTCGAGAAGTTCCTCGTCGACGGGTCCGGCGCGGTCGTCGCCCGGTTCGCTCCGCAGACCGAGCCCGACGCCCCCGAGGTCATCGCCGCGATCGAGAGGGTTCTTCCCGCCTGACCGCTGCCTGATCAGGCCCCTGGCCCCGACCTCGGCGGCATCGGCGACTTTGGATTCCGCGCCGTCGACTTTCGGGTGATCCGACGACGGGGCCGCGCCGCCTAGCGTCGGAGCGTGGCTTCCACCAGGCGGTTCGGCCCCGTCATCGCGCTCTTCCTGCTGGCCCCGTTGGTCGGCGAGTTCCTGCTGGGCAATCTGACGGTGGCCGAGTCCGGGCTCGGGATCGTCCTCGCGCCGCTGTACGGCTGCGGCGCGCTCCTCGTGCGCGAGGCGGCCCGGCGGTACGGGGGCGGCTGGCCGACGATGGCCCTGCTCGCCGCCGCGTACGCGCTGATCGAGGAAGGGCCCGTCGACCAGCTCCTGTGGAACGACTCGTACGCGGGGCAGGACCTGCTGCACGGTCCCTCGTTCCTGCCGGGGCTCGGGATGAGCGTCGAGCTGACGCAGGCGATCCTCGCGCTGCACACCGTGTGGTCCATCCTGGTGCCGATCGCGCTGGTGGAGTGCTGGGTCAAGGGGCGCGGGCGCACGCCGTGGCTGGGCCGTACCGGCTTCGCCCTCACCTGCGTGGTGTACGTGCTCGGCGCCGGGCTCGTCTTCTGGGGGAACTACGCCGAGGAGCACTTCCTCGCGTCGCCCGCCCAACTGGCCCTCGCGGGCGTCGTCATCGCCACCCTCGTCGTCCTCGCGTTCCGCGTCCGGTCGTGGCGGCCGGCACCGCTCGCCGGTTCCGCGCCCGCGCCGTGGCTGGTCGGCGCCGCGGCATTCGCCGGGACGGGTCTCTACTGGGGGCCCTCGGTCCTCGTCACCTCCGACGCCTACGAATGGGTCGGCGTCGCGGTGTGGTGCGTGGTGGCGGTCGCCGGTGTGCGGGCCGTCCTGCGGTGGTCGCGCATGCGGGGCTGGGGGCAGCGCCACGTGTGCGCGCTCGCCGCGGGGGCGCTGCTCACCTACGTGTGGACCGCCTTCCCGGTACGCCCGGAGAGCGGTGGCTCGCTGACGGCCGATCTGGTGAGCAACGCGGTGTGCGCGGTCATCGCACTGGCCGTGCTCCAGCGGGCCTGGGCGGCCACACGTGAGGACCCCGCGCCCGGCGCGCCGCGAGCCCAAGGCGTACCGCCCGGTGCCCCCGCTCCCGTACCCCCGCCCCCGACGCAGATCACCCCACCAGCCCTGCCAGGCGGGCCGGATGACGGAGTGATACCTCCAGCCGGTCCAAGCCGATCTGCGGAGTCCGGGCCGCGCTCCTACGGTGGCTGAATGGTCATCAGGTACCTTCCGCGCTCCTCCTCCGTACGCACCGCGGCCCTCACCGTCGGGGCTCTGGTCCTCCTGTCGACTCCGGTCGCCGCGACCGAGGTTCCCGCCGAACCCGCGCCGCCGCGGCCGCTTCCCGCGTATTCGTCCGCACTCCTCGACCGGCCGGGCGTCCAGGTGCGGCCCGCCCCCGGCGTGCCCTCGGTGCCGGGGGACGTCTCCGCGCTGTCGTGGCTGGTGGCCGACGCCAAGACGGGGGAAGTGCTCGCCGCGAGGAACGCGCACCGCCCGCTGCCGCCCGCCTCCACGCTCAAGTCCCTCTTCGCGCTCACGGCGCTCCCCCGCCTCGACGCCGACGAACGGCACCTGGTCGGCGCGCACGAACTCGACCAGGTCGGCGAGGGCAGCAGCCTGGTGGGCGTCGCGCCGGGCCGCCGCTACCGGGTCGCCGATCTGTGGCGCGGCGTGTTCCTCAACTCCGGGAACGACGCCGTGCACGTGCTCGCCGGGCTCAACGGCGGCGTGCCCAAGACCGTGCGGCAGATGCGCGCCAAGGCCCGTGAGCTCGGCGCGAACGACACCCATGTGGTGTCGCCGGACGGCTACGACGCGGCGGGGCAGGTCTCCTCGGCGTACGACCTCGCGGTGTTCGGCAAGGCCGGGCTCGCGGATCCCGAGTTCGCCCGCTACTGCTCGACCCGCGTGGCCAAGTTCCCCGCGGGCGGCTGGTCGTACCCGATCCAGAACACCAACCGGCTCCTGACGGGCGCGGACGGCGTGGCGCCCTACCCCGGCCTGCTCGGTGTGAAGAACGGCTACACCACCAACGCGGGCTCCACCCTGATCAGCGCGGCCCGGCGGGACGGCCGCACGCTCGTCGTGACAGTGATGAACCCTCAGGCGGGCGGCGGGCACGCCGTGTACGAGGAGGCGAGGTCGCTGCTCGACTGGGGCTTCGCGGCGGCCGGGCACGTGCGGCCCGTGGGATCGCTGCTGCCGCCGGCCAAGACGGCGGGCACGGCACCGGGCCCGGCGCACGCCGCCGCCCAGGCCATCCTCGGCACACCGGACGAGGGCTCCGACTGGCCCGCGGTGCTCATGGTCGGCGCGGGTGCGCTCGCCGTGCTCGGGGGCGTCGTGGTGGCCGCGCGGCGACGGGCTACGGTGGCCCGGCGCGCGGCCGCGCGCGCGAAGCTGTTCGAAAAGGCGCATGGCCGCCGTGAGGGCTGACGAGGAGTAGCTGACGTGGGCGATCCGCTGGGGGTGGCCGTGCTCGGCGCGGGACACATGGGCGCCGACCATGTGCGGCGGATCGGCACGACGGTGGGCGGGGCCCGCGTGGTGGCGGTCGCCGACCCGGACACGGCGCGGGCCGAGGCGGCGGTGGCGGGCCGTTCCGGGGTGTCCGTGCACGGCGATGCGCTCGCGGCCCTCGCCGCGCCCGGTGTGGAGGCCGTCCTGGTGGCCTCGCCGGAGGCCGCGCACGAGGAGGCCCTGCTCGCGGCCTGCGCGCGCGGCCTCCCGGTGCTCTGCGAGAAGCCCCTCACCCCTGACGCCGCCTCCTCGCTCAGGATCGTGGAGGCGGAGGCGAGGCTGGGGCGCCGCCTGATACAGGTGGGGTTCATGCGCCGGTACGACGCCGAGTACGCCGACCTGAAGGCACTGCTCGACTCCGGCGGCCTCGGCAGGCCCCTGATGCTGCACTGCCGGCACCGCAACGTCGCCTCTCCGCCGTACTTCACCTCGTCGATGCTGATCAGCAGCTCCGTCTCGCACGAGATCGACGCGGCCCGCTGGCTGCTCGGCCAGGAGATCACCGCGGTGACGGTGCTGCGCCCGACGCCGTCCGGCGACGCCCCGTACGGACTGCTCGACCCGCAGTTGGTGCTCTTCGAGACGTCCGGCGGCGCGCTGGTCGACGTGGAGATCTTCGTCAACTGCGGCTTCGGGTACGAGGTGCGGTGCGAGGCGGTCTGCGAGCGCGGCAGCGCGACGGTGGGCGAGGACCGGTCGATGACCGTCCGCTCCGCGGGCCGGGCGGGGCAGGACGTCGCCCAGGACTACGTGGTGCGGTTCGCCGACGCGTACGACCGTGAGGTACGGGCCTGGGTGGCCGCGGCCCGCGCGGGACGGGCCACCGGGCCGAGCGCCTGGGACGGTTACGCGGCGGCCGCCGTCGCCGAGGCCGGGGTCCGCGCGCTGCGCGAGGGCGCGCGCAGCACGGTGGAACTGGCCGAACGGCCCGCGCTGTACGGCTGAGAGCCGTGGGGCTCGTGGCGCTCGTGGGGCCGCCGGGTCAGGAGCGCCAGTAGCCGAGCGCGTGCACGCGGTGCCTGGGCACGGACAGTTCCTTGCGGACGTACGAGGCCAGGGCGCGGGTCGTCGTCGTGTCGCAGGTGATCCATACGTAGGCGTCCTCGGGGTCGCCGAGCAGGTCGGGCAGCGCGGCCTTCACCTCCTGGACGAGGTGCCCGCCGGAGGTCCGCCGTTCGACGGTGCGCACGTCGTGCAGGCCGGCGTCCAGGCGCAGGCCGAGGCGGTCCAGATCGCCGTCGGTGGCGTGCTGCGTCTCGAACCAGATCGTCGCGGGCGTCTTGGGCAGCGCGCCCAGCAGGGACTTGACCGCGGGGAGCGAGGCGGGGTCGGCGACGACGAAGAGCCGCGCGGGCGCCGGGTCCGGCGTCTCGAAGCCGGTGCCCTGGACCGTCGCCTCGATCGTGTCGCCGGGCGCGGCCTTGCGCGCCCACTCGCTGGCGGCGCCGTCGTGCAGCGCGAACTCCAGAGTGAAGGTGCCCGTCTCCGGGTCCGGGTCGACGAGGGTGTACGCGCGCTGGTGCGGCTTGCCCGCGTCGTCGAACCAGAGGCGCACCCACATCGTGGGGTGCACGCCGGTCAGGGCGAGCATGCCGCCGTCCGTGACGTGGATGCGGCGGTAGTGCTCGGTGACCTCGTCGGTCCTCGTCACCGTGAACTTGAAGTCCTTGCCGCGCAGCAGCTTGAGGACCACACCCTCCCAGCCATGCCCCACCGCACACCCCTCCCCTGAGCGAACCCCGTGATCTTCTTAGGGGAGCCTAACCTAAGAAAATACGCTCAGACACCCCCGAGCAGCCGCGAGAGCCCCAGGTCGAGATCGAGGTCGGCCACCTCGCCGCCCGCGGGCACCACGGCGTACGACCGGTTCAGGAAGCGGCGCAGCACGAGCGTGTCGAACTGCACCAGGGCGAGCCCCTGCGGCGCGTGGAACTCCAGGACCGTGCGGGCCCTGCCGCACGGCCAGACGTGCACGTCCCCGGTGCCGACGGGAGCGCTGAGACCCTCCCCCAGGAGCTGGCGGGCGAAGATCCAGGTGACCTCCACGCCGTCGAGCGCCGCCTGCGCGGGGAAGGTCATCTGGACGGCGAGCGGATCGGCCGCCGAGTAGCGCAGGACCACGGGCAGGGCGCGCTCGCGGCCGTCGGACGTGATGAGGCGGGCGCGGGCGGGCTGTTCGAGGGTGACGGCCATGATCGAGCTCCACTTCTGCGGTTCCGGTTCCCGGGGTCACGGCCGTGACCATGACCCTCGTACTGTGCAGACCCCGTGAGCAGCCCGGTCATTACGGCAACACGCCAAGAGATCCATGTGACCTGCGCCACTCCCCTCGCACGACTCGGACATTTGTCGCCTAGAGTTTCGAACTCGGCCGAATCCCCGCAGTCCGAATCCCCCGCAGTCCGAGTCCCTCGCAGTGGGAACGGGAGTGTGTCCTGTCATGACCGACGTCCCCGCCGACGCCCCCTCCGGCATATCCGCCGGACGCGCCGATCCGGCCGTCGCGCCTGCCCGTGTGCCCGCCACGGCGGACTACACACGCGTCTTCGAGGAACAACAGCCTCGTCTCGTCGCGTACGCGCGCTCCCTCACCGGCAACTCATGGGTCGCCGACGACCTCGTCGCCGAGGCGCACTTCCGGGTGTGGCGGCGGCTGTCCGGCTGGCACGAGATCGAGAACGTACCGGCGTATCTGATGACGACCGTGCGGCACCTCGCCGCCACGGTGGGGCGGGGCGCCGCGGGGCGCGAGACGCCGCGTGATCCGCAGGCCCCGGAGACCGTCGGGATCTCGGGCCTCACCGACTCGCCGTTCGGCGCGCTCGGCACGGTGGGTACGGGAAGCGCGGAACAGGATCCCGCGGCCCGTGTCTCCTCCGTCGATCTCCTGACGCGGGTGCTCGGGCAGCTGCCCGAGCGGTGGGTCAAGGCGTTGTGGCTCGCCGAGGCCGAGGGGCAGCCGCTCGACGCGATCGGGCGCCGGATCGGCGCCGGGCGCGGCGCCACCGCGGTGCTGCTGCACCGGGCGCGCGAAGGCATGCGCCAGGCCTTCCTGCGCGCACATCCCGGCACGCCGGAGAATCCCGCGTGCGAGCCGCACTGGGACCGGATGCCAGGACACATCCGTGGCGAGGCGTCACCCCGGCAGTCGGAGCGGCTGCTCGACCACCTCGACGACTGCGCGGACTGCCGCGCCCGGCTGGCGCTGCTCACCCGCGCCAACACCCGGCTGCCCGCGCTCGCGGGGCCCGCGCTCCTGGTCTTCGTCCTCGGCGGCTCGGGCAAGTTCCTGTTGCCGCTCGCCGCGGGCTCGGCGACGGGCGCCGCGGCGGGCCACGGCGGTGGTCTGCTGCACGGCATGCGGCACGTCCTCACCGGCGGCGGCAAGATGTCCGCCGTGGCGGCGGGAGCGGTCGCCACGACGGTGGCCGGGGCGGCCGTCGCCGCAGGGCTCGTGCTCACCGGCTCCGACGAGCCTTCGCTGCCGCAGCAGCGGGTCGTCACCGCGGAGAGCGGGGTGCCGCAGCCGCCCCCGCCGCCATGGCAGGCGCCGGAGAAGCCGCAGAAGGGGACAGAGCAGGAGAAGGGCACGGGTAAGGGCACGGACGCGGAGCCGGAGCCGGGAAAGGCGGCGCCTGAGCAGAAGCAGGGCAGCGCACCGAAGCCAGGTGCGGCGCCGAAGTCCGAGACGGGTTCCGGGCAGTCGTCCGGACAGCGGCCCGCGGGGCCGCCCGCGCAACGCCCCGAGGCGGAGAATCCCGCCGAGAAGCCGGACGCGCCCGCCCCGCCCCCGCACACCCAGGGTCCGGCGACGCGACCTCCCGCGACACAGACTCCTGCGACAGAGGCTCCCGCGACACCACCGGTCGAGACGCCGACGCCTACACCCACGCCCACCCCCACGGATACGGTGCCGACACCCACCCCTACGCCTACGCCCGTCGACCCCACGCCGGTGGAGCCCACACCCGTCGACCCGACACCGGTCGAACCCACACCCGAGCCCCCGGTCTGCGAGCCCTGGATCGGGCCGATCTACATCTGCCACCAGCCATAGGGGCGCAGATGCGGACGTCCGCCCGTCAGGCGACCCGCTTGGCGAGAACCTGGCCAGGCCAGTCGCCGGAGACGAAGCTGTCGACGGGGGTGAACCCGTTGCGCTCGTAGAACGCGACGAGTTCGCCACCGCCACCCGCCCAGCAGTCGAGCCGCAGCAGCGCCACGCCGGCCCGCCGGGCCTCCTCCTCGGCATGGGCCAGGAGCGCCGCGCCGATCCCGAGGCCCGCGCGGCGCCGGTCGGAGACGAGCAGCCGGACGTACAGCTCGGGTTCCCCGGCGGGCGCGATCGGCAGCTGCGGGCTGGGGCCCGAGTCCAGCACCAGCGCGCCGACCGGCGTGCCGTCCGACTCCGCGATGTGCGGGGCGTTCTCGGTGAGATACCGCTCGACGCGCTCCGTACCGCCCGGCTTCCGCGAGTACGGAGTCGTACCCCACTGTTCGGTGTTGCCGCGTGCGTTCATCCAGACCACGGCGGCGTCGAGCATGCCGAGGACGGCAGGTGCGTCGGCGATGCCGCCGGGACGGATGCGTACGCGGGGCGTGGTGTCGTTCACGGCAGCAGCCTAGTGATCAACCGCTCGTGGTCCCCCTCGGGCTCCCCGGTGCGCACGCTTTCCCCCAGGTCAACGACGCCCCTTGGAGTTTCCACCGATGCGCGTCGGCGCTCATGGTCCGGAACGCGCATTGCCGTTCGGAGGCCTCGGCGGATTGGGTGGCCAAGGTCAACACCGCGGCAAGCGAAGGACATTCATGCTCGACGGCTGTACGCCCTGGCCCGAGGAGTTCGTCGACCGCTACTGGGCGGCCGGGCACTGGAGTGGCAACACGCTGGACAATCTGCTGCGCGGCTGGGCCCTGGAGTACGGGCCGCGGACCGCGCTCGTGCACGATGACACCCGCCTCACCTACGCGAACCTGAACCGGCGCGTGGACCGGGTGGCCGCCGGGTTCCGGCTGCGCGGGCTGCGGCCGGGGCAGCGGGTCGTCGTCCAGCTGCCGAACGTGCCCGAGTTCGTCGTCACCGTCTTCGCGCTGATGCGCGTCGGCGCGGTCCCCGTCCTCTGCCCGCTCCCGCACCGCACGGCCGAGGTGTCCCCGCTCGTCCGGCTCACGCAGGCCGTCGGCTACGTCGGCCCCTCGACGTACCAGGGCTTCGACCACACGGCGATGGCCGCGGACATCGCGGCCGAAGGGCCTTTCCTGCGGCGGGTGTTCAGCTACGAGGCGCCGGGCACCTCGTCCCCGTTCGGAGGCATGAGGGTCGACGCGTCGAGCTGCCACTACTTCCCGCTGTCCTCCATCGACGCGCCGCCCGACCGGGCGGTCGCCCAGAGCGCCGACCAGGTGGCGTTCCTGCTGCCCGCCGACGGGGCCCCCACCACGGAGCCCCGTCTCGTGCCGCGCACGCACAACGACTACGTCCATCAGGCGCGAGCCGCCGCCGAGTTGGTGTCACTCACCGCGGACGACGTCTATCTGGCCGCGCTGCCCGCCGGGTCCCCCTTCGCCTTCGGCTGCCCTGGCATCGTCGGGACGCTCTCCGTCGGCGGCACCGTCGTCCTCGCCGAGAACGCGGAACCCGGCGCCTGCCTGCCGCTCGTCGAACGGGAGCAGGTCACTCTCACCTCCGTGACACCCGCCGACGCCGAGCGCTGGCTCGACGGACTCCCCACGGCCCAGGCCGACTTGAGCAGTCTGCGGCTCGTACAGATCAGTGAGGTCGGCCCGATCAGCGGTGGCGGCGCCTTGGCACGTACGACCGTCGAGCGGATGGGGTCCGAGTGGGGCTGCCGACCGCAGCGGGTGTTCGGCGGGGCCGAGGGGCCGCTCCTGTTCACCCGCCCCACCGATCCGGACGAGACCGTACGCACCACGCAGGGCCGCCCGCTTTCGCCGGATGATGAGATCCGCCTGGTCGACTCCGACGGCAGGGACGTACCCGACGGCGCATCCGGTGAGCTGCTCGGCCGTGGACCGTACACCCCGCGCGGTCACTACCGGGCGCCCGACCACGACGCGCGCACCTTCACCCCCGACGGCTACTTCCGCACCGGAGCGCTCGCGCGCCGCACTCCGGCCGGGGACCTGGTCGTGACCGGCCACCTCGCCGACCCCGCCTGACGGGTCAGGCGGCGGGGCAGAGCCGCGCGGGGTCGGCCGGGGCCGAGGCGCGGGCCACGGTCGCGGTCACGGGACGCGCGGCGCGGCCGGTGACGACGGACTGCGAACGGTTCCGGGCGAAGACGACGAGGCGCAGCGCCGCGAACCGCGCGACGCCGGCGAGCGCGGAGGCCGACAGGTAGACGACCTGCTCGATGACCGCTCCGGGTGACGCGACGAGCTGCTGCAGGACCAGCATCGCCGCGCAGGTGACCACGTACGCGGCCGCCGCCGAGCCGCCCGACTGCGTGTGCTGGCGCCAGGTCGCGCGGCCGCCGGCGCCGAAGGTGAAGCGGGCGTGCAGTTCGGTGGCGAGCAGCGTGGAGACCACGGTGATCAGGGCGTTGGCCAGGGCCCAGGGAAGCCAGGAGGCGAGACCCGCCACGGCGAAGCTGGAGGCGAGACCGACACCGCCGCCGCAGAGCACGAAGCGCGCGAACGCGACGAAGGCGCCGGGTGCCGACTGCCGCTGGCTCTCTGCTGTCTCCATGACCCCGCCCCTTTGATGACTCGTGATGACCCGCTCCACGAAACGCGCACCTCGGCCGGTGCGGCCGGGGTGCGCTGTACGTGCATCATCATGGCACATCTATGGCGCCACTGTGGAGCCATTTATGGCACCGAGTTCGCATCGAGTGGCACCAGCAGTCGGTGGGTACGAGAAAGCCCCTGGCCAGAGGGACAGGGGCTTTCTCGTCGCGCGGAAAAGAACGTGACACCACATCTGGCACCAGGCTGGCGCCACCGTCGCCTCAGCCCGTGAGGTCGGGCGCGAAGTAGTCCCGCAGCCGGGCGATCTTCCCGTCCCTGACGCGGAAGATCTGGACGAGTGAGACGGTGATGTCCTCGGCGCCGCCCTCCCCGTCGCCGCCCTCCCCGTCGAAGACCGTGTCGATCTCGGCGATGAACACGTCGGGGTCCGATGTGGTGTGCAGGACGTAGCCGGACTTCGCGAAGTTCGGCCCGCGTTCACTGCTCGCCTGGCGCGCGTAGTACTCAGCCATCCCGGCGCGGATCTGTTCGCGGCCCACCAACCGCTTCGGGAAGGCGGCGTCGGCGGGCAGGAGCGGCGCCTCGAAGACGCCGTCCTCGGTGAACTGCCGGGCCAGAGCGTCCGCGTCGTGGGACACGGTCCCGGCGCGGACGTAACTCTCGAAGATCTCCTGCGGCGTTCTGGGCATGACGGCCTCCGCGCGTGAATTTTGCCAATACTTGGCCCCGATAGGGTGACTCCCCGAAAGATCACCTATTTGCACAAGGGGAAAGCTGTGCCCGCATCACGACTCAGTCGTACGCCGCTCCCAGGCATCGGCATACGTTACGACCTGACGACCCGTGAACAGCGCCGTCTCTCCGTGGTCGCCCACCGGGACGGCGCCCGCACGCTGAGCGCCTACCGGTCCGACGACCCGGACGAGTGCGCGCTGTCCTTGAAGCTGAGTTCCGGCGAGGCGGACGCGCTGATCGACGCGTTGATGCCCTCGCACCACAGCCCGAACCTGCTGCACACCACCGACCTGGGCCTGGTCGCCGAGCGGGTCCTGCTCTCCGCCACCTCGCACTGGAACGGCCGGCTCCTCGGCGAGACCAGGATGCGGACCGAGACCGGCGTCTCGATCGTGGCCGTACTGCGCAGGGCCGACGCCTTCCCGTCGCCCGCCCCCGACTTCCGCCTGGCGGGTGGCGACACCCTCATCGTCATCGGCACGCGCGAAGGCGTGGAGACGGCCGCGACGATACTCGGGCGGGAGTGATCGCGTGCATTCCGCTGTCTTCCTGATCGAGTTCGGTGCGATCATCCTGGCCCTCGGCCTGCTCGGCCGGTTCGCGGGGCGCTTCCAGTTCTCGCCGATACCCCTCTACCTCCTCGCCGGGCTCGCGTTCGGCGAGGGCGGTCTCCTCCCGCTCGGCGCGAGCGAGGAGTTCGTCGCCATCGGCGCCGAGATCGGCGTCATCCTGCTGCTGTTGATGCTCGGCCTCGAATACACGGCCAACGACCTCGTCAGCAATCTCAAGACGCAGTACCCGGCCGGTCTGGTCGACTGCACCCTCAACGCGCTGCCGGGCGCGATCGCCGCGCTGCTCATGGGCTGGGGCCCGGTGGCCGCCGTCGTCCTCGCGGGCGTCACCTGGATCTCCTCGTCGGGCGTCATCGCCAAGGTCCTCAACGACCTCGGGCGGGTCGGCAACCGCGAGACGCCGGTCATCCTCAGCATCCTCGTCCTCGAGGACCTGGCGATGGCGATCTACCTGCCCATCATCACCGCGCTGCTCGCCGGAGTCGGTCTGGCCGCGGGCAGTCTCACGCTCGCCATCGCGCTCGGCGCGGCCGGCCTCGTGCTGTTCCTCGCGGTGCGGTACGGGCGGCTCATCTCGCGGTTCGTCTCCAGTGACGACCCGGAGAAGCTGCTCCTGGTGGTACTTGGTCTGACCATCCTGGTCGCGGGCATCGCCCAGCAGCTCCAGGTCTCCGCGGCCGTCGGCGCGTTCCTCGTCGGCATCGCGCTCTCCGGAGAGGTCGCCGAGGGCGCGCACTCGCTGCTCTCGCCGCTGCGCGACCTGTTCGCCGCGGTGTTCTTCGTCTTCTTCGGGCTGCACACCGATCCGGCGAGCATTCCGCCGGTGCTGCTTCCCGCGCTCGCGCTCGCCGTCGTCACGGCCTGCACGAAGATCGCGACCGGTTACTGGGCGGCCCGCCGTGCGCAGGTGTCCGTCAAGGGCAGGTGGCGGGCGGGCGGCGCGCTCGTGGCGCGCGGCGAGTTCTCCATCGTCATCGCGGGGCTCGCGGTCGCGGCCGGGATCGAGCCTTCGCTCGGCCCGCTGGCCACCGCGTACGTGCTGATCCTGGTGATCGTCGGCCCGCTGACCGCCCGTTACACACAGCCCATCGCGGGCTTCGTGGGCGAACTGCTCGCGCGCAGGCGGGCCTCGTCCGTCGCCGCGGGTGACGGTGTCGAAGCCGCCGCCGCGCAGTTGCCCGGACCCAGGGAGCCGGTCGAGAACCTCGACGGGCAGGACGCGCGCGACCGCTCGTAGGTCGCCCGCGGGTCGGCCGGCGGACGTGCCGGGCGGTGCAGCTCGGTACACACCGGGCAACTTCGGGACTCGCCGCCCGGCACCGCCCGCCCTGCTGGCACGATGCTCCCCATGACCTCAGGGCCCGCGTTCCGCCTCGCACGAGCCGCCGTGTTCGCGGCCGTGTGCGTGGTGGTGACGGCCCTGGGGCACGCGCTCATGTCCGGTGCCCCGCTGCCCTGGTGGGCCGTCGGCTACGCCTTCGCGGCCACGGCCGCCGCCGCGTGGTGGCTGACCGGCCGTGAGCGCGGCGCCCTGACGGTCACCTCCGCCACGGTCGCGGCGCAGCTCGCCCTGCACGAACTGTTCGGCTTCGCCCAGCGGTTCGGCGCACCGGCCGGGGCGGGCGGCACCGCCGCGCACGGTGGCGCGGGGGCGGTCGGTGGCATGGGGGCGGCTGGCGGTGCGGAGGCGACCGGCGGTGGCGGCATGGATTCCATGAACCACATGAACCATGCGATGCCGATGCCCTCCGGGTCCGGCGCCGGGACCGCCCCAGGGTCCCACTCCGGCGACGCCGGTGAGTGGATCATGTCGCTCTTCGGCCACAGCGCCCTCGGCATGCTCCTCGCCCACGTCGTCGCCGCCCTGATCTGCGCCCTGTGGCTGTGGCGCGGCGAGGCCGCCGCGTTCCGCACCGGACGGGCGCTCGCCGCGGCCCTGTTCGTGCCGCTCCGCCTCGTCCTGCGGATCCTCGTCGCGGCCCTTCCCCCCGCCCCGCCGCGCGTCGGCGCGCTCGTGCCCGTGCCGCGGCTGCGCGGGGTCCTCCTTCAGTACGTCGTCTCCCGCAGAGGTCCACCGGTTCTTCCGGTCAGTTCCTGATACCGCCCGCACCCCTCGGTGCCGGGCGGATTTTCGGCGTCCGCGCCCCCGGGTCCGCAGTGCCCGGCCGGGTGCGCCGCGCCGCTTCCGAACTCCCTTCACCGAAGGACCTTTCGCGATGACTCCTACCCTTTTGCGGCCCCTGTCCGGCGCGCCCGGCGGGGACCCGGCCCGCGACGACCTCATCACCCAGTGGGCGCTCGCGGCCCGCGACGGCGACGCCGAGGCGTTCGAACGGTTCGTGCGGGCCACCCGGCGCGACGTCTGGCGCTTCGTGGCCCACCTCAGCGGTGATCTGCACGGTGCGGACGACCTGACCCAGGAGACGTACCTGCGGGCCCTGACCTCGCTGCCCGGCTACGCGGCGCGAGCCTGTGCCCGTACCTGGCTGCTCGCCATCGCCCGCCGTACCGTCGCCGACCGGTTCCGGCGGGCGGCGGCGCGGCCGCGGATCGCCGACACCGGCGACTGGCAGGCGGCCGCCGAGCGGGCGCAGCCGCGCGGCCTGCCCGGTTTCGAGGAGGGCGTGGCCCTGCTCGACCTCCTCTCCGGGCTCGACGCGCCGCGGCGTGAGGCGTTCGTCCTGACCCAGCTCGCCGGGCTGCCGTACGCGGAGGCGGCGGCCGCCGTCGGCTGCCCGGTGGGCACCGTGCGCTCCCGGGTGGCGCGTGCGCGGGAGCGGGTGAGCGCGTTGCTGCTCGCCGCCGACCGCGCCGCCTGACCGAGCGGGCTCCACGCACTGCCCGGAGGTCCCGGTCGCGGCCTCCGAGCAGTGCGTTTAGCGTGGTGCGGGGGTGTCTGGAGGTCACCATGGACAGCTCGTCCATACCCGCTTCGGAGCCCGTTCCGCCCGGTACCGACTCCGTCCGCGATGCCGGGACATCCGGTTCGGCACCTGGTTCCGTGCCGTACACGGGAGGCGGGCGCCACGAGCACCGCTGGCTGATCCTCGCCGTGATCGGCATGGCCCAGCTCATGGTGGTGCTCGACGCGACGATCGTGAACATCGCGCTGCCCTCCGCCCAGCGGGACCTGGGGTTCAGCGACGGCAACCGGCAGTGGATCGTCACCGCGTACGCGCTCGCCTTCGGTTCGCTGCTGCTGCTCGGCGGGCGCATCGCCGACCTGGTGGGGCGCAAGCTCGTGTTCCTGTCCGGGCTCGCCGGCTTCGCGCTCGCCTCCGCGCTCGGCGGCGCGGCCAACAGCTTCTCGATGCTGGTGGCGGCCCGCGCGCTGCAAGGCGTGTTCGGCGCGCTGCTCGCGCCCGCCGCGCTCTCGCTGCTCACCACGACGTTCACGGATCCGCGCGAGCGCGCCAAGGCCTTCGGCATCTACGGCGCCATCGCGGGCGCGGGCGGCGCGGTGGGACTGCTGCTCGGCGGTGTGCTGACCGAGTACCTGAACTGGCGCTGGTGCCTGTACGTGAACCTCGCCTTCGCCGTCGCCGCGATGATCGGCGGCGCCCGGCTGCTGCACGCGGGCGCTCCCCCGGACCGTCCCAAGCTCGACGTGCCCGGCACGCTGCTGGTCTCCGCGGGTCTCTTCTGCATCGTCTACGGCTTCTCCAACGCCGAGACCCATGAGTGGGGCGACGTGCAGACCTGGGGGTTCCTGGTGGTCGGCGCCGTGCTGCTCGTGGCGTTCGCCTGGTGGCAGACGCGGGCGGCGCATCCGCTGCTCCCGCTGCGGGTCGTGCTCGACCGGGACCGCGGCGCCTCGTTCCTTGCCATGTTCATCTCGGGCGCCGGCATGTTCGGCGTCTTCCTGTTCCTGACGTACTACCTCCAGCAGATCCTCGGCTACACACCCGTGAAGACCGGCCTCGCCTTCCTGCCGATGGTCGCGGTGATGGTGGTGGCCTCGGTGGTGACCACCAACAACCTGTTGCCGAAGATGGGCGCCAAGCCCATCGTGCCGCTGGGCATGGGCCTTTCGGCCGCGGGCATGGCCTGGCTCACCGCCCTTGACACGACCAGCGGGTACGCCGCGCACGTCCTGCCGCCGCTCCTCGTCGCCGGGCTCGGGCTCGGGCTGATCTTCGCCCCCGCGATGAGCATGGCCACGGCAGGGGTCGCCGCGCACGACGCCGGGGTGGCCTCCGCGATGGTCAACACCAGCCAGCAGGTGGGCGGTTCGATCGGTACGGCGCTGCTCAACACGCTCGCCACCACGGCCGCGTCGAACTACCTCGTCGGCAAGAAGCCGACGCCCGAGGTGCAGGCGCAGTCCGCGATGCAGTCGTACTCGACGGCGTACTGGTGGTCGGCCCTCTTCTTCGCCGTGGGCCTGGTCGTTACGGTCGTCCTGTACCGCAGAGGGGCCCCGGTCGCGACGGAAGCGGGCGGCGGCGCGGTGCACATGTAGGGCGGGGGTGACCTGATGGCGTCGGTCTCCGAGGGATCGGGCTCTGAGGGGTCCGCGGGCTCGACGGGCTCCGCGGGTTCGACGGGCCCGACGGGCCCCGCGGGTGAGGGCGGAGTCGCGCTCTCCTCGGCGCGCGGCCGCTGGGTGCTCGCGTGCGCGGTCCTCGCGTCGGGCATGGCGATGCTGGACGGGACGGTGGTCAACGTCGCCCTGCCCACGCTCGGCAGGGACCTGGACACCTCGATCTCCGCCCTCCAGTGGGTGGTCAACGCCTACATGCTCACGCTCTCGGCGCTGCTGCTGCTCGGCGGCGCGCTCGGTGACCGCGTCGGGCGGCGGCGCACGCTCATCGTGGGCGTGGTGTGGTTCGCGCTCGCCTCCGCGCTGTGCGGGCTCGCGCAGAACGCGGGGACGCTGATCGCGGCGCGGGCGCTCCAAGGTGTCGGGGGCGCGCTCCTGACCCCCGGTTCGCTGGCGCTCGTGCGCTCCTCGTACCGCCCCGACGACCAGGCGCGCGCCGTGGGTGCCTGGTCGGGGCTCGGCGGCGTGGCGGGCGCGATCGGGCCCTTCCTGGGCGGCTGGCTGATCGACGGTCCCGGCTGGCGGTGGATCTTCCTCATCAACGTGCCGCTCGCCGCGCTCGTCCTGGTCGCGGTGCGGCACGTGCCGGAGAGCCGCGACGAGTCGGCGTCCGCGCGGCCGTTCGACGTGCCGGGCGCGTGCCTGGCCGCGCTGTTCCTGGCGGGCGTGAGCTTCTCGCTGATCGGCGCGTCCGGTGACTCGTCGGCGGCCGGCGCGGTGCTTCCCGGCGTGCTCGGTCTGGCGGCGGGCGCCGCCTTCGTCCTGGTCGAGCACCGCAGGCGCGACCCGATGCTGCCCCTGACGCTGTTCCGCTCACGCCTGTTCTCCGCGGCCAACGTGATGACTCTGTGCCTGTACGCGGCGATCGGCGGCATCCTGTTCATGCTGCCCGTCCAGCTCCAGACGACGCTCGGCTACGACGCGCTGCAGGCGGGCACGGCGACGCTGCCGATCACGGTGCTGATGCTGCTGCTCTCCGCGTACTCCGGTGACCTGGCCCGGCGGATCGGCCCGCGCCTGCCGCTGATGGCCGGACCGCTGGTGGCCGCCGCCGGGGTGCTGTTGATGCTGCGGATCCGGCCGGGGGCTTCGTACGTCACGGAGGTGCTGCCCGCGGTGGTCGTGCTCGGCCTCGGCATGAGCCTGTTCGTGGCGCCGCTCACCGCGACCGTGCTCGCCTCGGTGGACGGGAGCCACGCGGGCCTCGCGTCCGGCGTCAACAACACCGCGGCGCGCATCGCCCAACTGCTCGTCGTCGCGGGGCTGCCGCTCGCGGTGGGCCTGACCGGCACGGCGTACGCCGACCCGGACGCGCTGAACACCGCCTTCGGCAAGGCCGCGGTGATGTGCGCGGCGCTGTTCGTCCTCGCGGCGTTCGCGGCGGCGCTGTTCGTGAGGCCCAGCCCCGCCGCCTGGCACGCGGAGAAGGGCAACGAGCCGCAGTGCAAGACGTGCCTGGGGGTGAACGCGCCGCCGCTGGAGCCGGGGGTGCGCGACGAGGCGTAGGCCACCCGGCTGCTTCCGGGCTAGGAGGCCCCCGCCTCCCGTACGAAGAGGGTGACCGACACGCTCGCCTCGAAGCCGTTGCGCCGCATCAGCGCGGCCGATGCGGTGTTGCGGGACTCGACGTCCGTGACGACGGCGCTCGCGCCCGCCTCGGTGAGCGACGCGACGCAGGCCTTCACCAGGCGGCTCGCGATGCCCTGCCCCTGGTACGCGGGCGCGCTGGCGATCCACTCCAGGTTGCCCCAGTCGGCACGCTGGTCGAAGCCCATCGAGCCGAGCACGAACCCGGCGACCCTCTCCCCGTCCAGCGCCACCCAGCAGGCGGACGCCTCGCCGTCCATGTGCCCGGCGATCGCCGAGAGCGACCAGGACGTGTAGGGCTTCACCGTCGTGTCGTAGACCTGGCGCCCCAGGGCGAGGACATCGGCCAGATGAGTGGCCGTCATCGGCGCGAGAGCGATCTCCGGGCGCGATGACGGTGCGGGCGTGGACATGGGGCCTCCGAGGGCGGCGGGCGCGGCACCAGGCCACGCCTTGGGCGCACTTCACGCTATGAGCGGGGAACGGGTGGCGCACGCCGGGGCGGGCCCGCGGGGTCGCGCGCCGTCAGCGGCCGGGGGCTGCGGCGTACGGCCCAGTGGACGTGGCAGCGTACGGGGTGACCGGCGCGGCAGCGTACGGCTCGGGCGGCTCGGGCGGCTCGCAGGTGTACGGCACAAGAGGCACCGCGCCCCAGCGTGCGAGCAGCACCGTGCCGTACGGCTCGGCCGGCGCCACGTCGTACGGCACGGTCGGCCCGGATGTCTACGTCGGGATCGGCCGGTCGGCGCACAACTCCCGCTCCGGGCCAGCTCGTTGATCATCGCACCGGTCGGGCGGGCCCTCGGCAGCCCTTATCGTGGAGCGCATGTCCGTTCCTGAACTCATCCGCATCGTCTCCCGCTCCTCCCCCATGGCCCTCGCCCAGGTGGAGCGCGTCCGCAGCGAACTCGCCGCGCTGCACCCCGGCATCCGGACCGAAGTCGTGCCGGTCACGACCTCCGGGGACCGCTGGATGGGCGACCTGGCGAAGCTCGGCGGCAAGGGGGCCTTCACCAAGGAGGTCGACGCCGCGCTGCTCGCCGGTGAGGCGGACCTCGCGGTGCACTGCGTGAAGGACGTACCGGCGGACCGGCCGCTGCCCGCCGGCACCACGTTCGCCGCGTTCCTCAAGCGGGACGACATCCGCGACGCGCTCATCGACCCCGAGGGCCGCACCCTCGACGAGCTGCCCGCGGGCACCCGCATCGGCACGTCGTCGGTCCGCCGCGTCGCGCAGCTCGCCGCCTCGCACCCGGAGTTGGAGTGCGTGCCGATGCGCGGGAACGCGGGCCGCAGGCTGGCGAAGCTCGCGGCGGGCGACGCCGACGCGCTGCTGCTCGCCCAGTCGGGCCTCGACCGCATCGGCCGCCCCGAGCTGGCCAGCGAGATCCTGTCGGTGGAGACGATGTGCCCGCCGATCGGCGCGGGGATCCTGGCCCTGCAGTGCCGTGAGGAGGACACCACCACGATCGACGCGGTGTCGGGGCTCGGCGACCGGGACGCCTGGCGGGAGGCGACGGCCGAGCGGATGTTCCTGCACGTCCTTCAGGGCCACTGCAATTCGCCGATCGCCGGGTTCGCCCGCTCGGAGCGGGGCGGCGATCTGTCGCTGCGCGCCTGTGTGTTCACCCCGGACGGCAAGACGGTCCTGAACGCACAGGAGTGGGCGGGTCCGCTCGACCCCACGACCCTGGGCATGTCCGTGGCGGTGGCGCTGCTGCGCCAGGGGGCGCGTGAGCTGATCGACGGGATCGCGCACTGAAAGGTCGCGTCGCACCTGACCGGGGGCGTGCCCTCAGCCAGGCGCTGAGGGAGTGACGGCCTCGCCGGGCTCCCCCGGGCCGGGCTCCCGCCCCTCGGGAGCGTCGGGCTCCTCGGCGCGGGACGGGTCGTCGGCGGCCCCGGCCTCCCTGGGCTGCGTGGCGCCCGCCCCGACGAGCACGCCGAGCGCGACGGCGACGACGGTCATGAGGGCGCTGACGATCGTCGGCAGGCCCCGGTCGCTCTGCCCGACCAGGAGTTCACCGACGCCCGTCAGGCTCAGCGCGCCGGGGACGAGGAGCCAGAACGCGGGCAGGAAGGTGACCTGCGAGGGCGGTGCGCTGCGCCACCGCTGCATGATCTGGCTGAACACCGGCAGCGACATCCCGCCGAGGAAGGCGCCGAACAGGCTGCCGAAGAGCGCGTTGCCGAGCTGCTGGGTGCCCTCCACCAGGACCAGGGCGAGCATGAGCCAGGGCAACGACCGCGCGGCGGCCGAGGAGTTGAACAGATAGCCGACGGCGAGGAGCAGTGCTCCGGCCCACGGCGCCCAGGCGCCGAAGGAGGACGCGGCCGTGCCGTGCGGGATGGGGTGCGCGGTCATCAGCTGGCTGCCGACCGTGATGCCGAAGGTCAGCAGGACCAGGACGCTCATCCCGTAGATGAGGCGGCTCGAACCGGAGACGATGGATCCGGCGGCCAGTTCCATGGTCCCCATGGTCAGGGCGGCGCCGGGCAGGAAGGTGATGAGCGGCGGGATGAGGAGCTTCGCCGGGTTCTCGCCGAGCAGCGGGCCGCTGTAGCGGTACGCGAGGACGGTCACCAGGACCGCGGCGAGCACCGGGAGCGCCAGCATGAGGCTCGGCAGGCGGGCGGCGACCGTCTCGCGCAGGGTGCCGACGGCGGCGCCGAGCGCGGCGTACCCGATCAGCGCCATGGGGCTGGGGACGGTGAGGAAGCCGAGCCCCAGGGTCATGACGGTGTAGCCGAGTACGCGCAGCGGGGCGGAGAAGCGGGCGGGCAGGGCGTAGACCTGGCGCAGCCGCTCGGTGCCTTCGGCCGGGTCCACGGGGTGTTCGTAGAGGTCACGGACGAACGCGTACAGGGTGCCGATCTGGTCGAGCCGCAGGGTGTCGCCGCGCACCGGGGCGAAGTCGACGACGGAGTCGGGGCCGTCGCCGACCCGGACGAAGACGCCGGTCGGCAGGACGAAGGCGTGCACGGGGTGCAGGCCGTAGCGGGTGCCGAGCGTGGTGACGACGCGCTGGACGCGTTCGCTGATCTCGCCCGCCCGGCACAGGGCGACTCCGCAGTCGCGCAGGAAGCGCACCAACTCCTTGGGCGGCGGCGGGGGTTCGGAGGTGTCGGGCGGCGGCAGCCTGCGCCGCCACAGCCTGGTCACGGACACGGCACCGCGTCCGGCGCGCCGGGCCATGCGGCGCAGCGGGACCGCCGGCTCGCGTTCGGCGGGCGCGTCGGGTACGGCGGCGTCGGGGGCCGCCCGCGGAAGCTGCCGGGTGCGCAGGCGTACGGGTCTGCGGTGGCGTCGGCGCCCGTCGGCCGGGTCGGAGGGTGCCATGGTCGGTCGTCGCTGTCCGGGCCGGGACCGTCACACGTGGTGCGGCAGTTGCTTGGCGCGGCGGCGGATCTGGAGGGCGGTGACGATCTCGGCGACGCCGACCGCGATCAGCATGCAGCCGCCGAGCACGGTGAGGATCGCCACCGAGTCGAAGGGCGAGACGATCAGGACGCAGCCCGCGATCACGCTCACGATGCCGGTGACGGCCTGCCAGCCGCGGGCGGGCATGTCCGGGTCGGAGACCGCGGCGATGGTCAGCGTGATGCCCTTGAAGAGCCAGCCGATGCCGATCCACAGGGCGAGCAGCAGGATCGACTGCATCGCGCCGCGGAAGCAGAACAGGCCGAGCAGGATGCCCAGGGCGCCGCTGATGAAGGCCAGCACCCGCATCGCGCCCGACACGTGCGTGCCGAACGCGGCGACGATCTGGAAGATGCCGCCGACCAGCAGGTAGGCGCCGAAGAAGGCGCCCGCGACCAGCAGTGTCGCGCCGGGCCAGACCAGTGCGAGTACGCCCATGACCAGGGCGAGCACGCCCGAGACGAGCACGTACTGCCAGGCGCCGCGGACCAGCCTGTTCAGCGGCCCCGCGAGCCCGTCGGGGCCGCCGGGGCCGTCGGGCCCGCTCGGCCCTGGAGGGGTGTCCGGGGTGGGTGGAGTGGCTGTGTGCATGCTTCCAGGCTGGTCGGCGCCGTCGCGGCGACAACCGGGAGCGAGGACCGAAAGGTCCGCGGTGCGGGCGTCCGGGGCCGGGGCGCAGGGCCGTCGGCCGAGGGGCGCCGTGCGGCCGAGCGGGTGACGGGGCCGTCCGCACCGGGCCGGAGCGCGGGCCGCAGCGTGGGGAGGCGCGCGGAGCCGCGTCCCCGGGTGCGGGTCCCGCTACCCCAATTCACCGGCGTGCGCACCTTCTGCGGTAATACGTCGGGCTTGTTTTAGTGAGGGAGGGCGACCGCCCCGGCGATCCACCCCGGTGATCCACCCCGGTGATCCGCCTCGCACAGGCTTGGGCCCCGCACAGGCTTGTGCCCCGCACGACGACCTGCCCCAGACCTGGACGGCGACGCGACCATGACCATGTCCTCCTTCGGATCCCTCGGCGGCCCCGACCCCTTCTCCGAGCTGCTCAACCGCTTCTTCGGGATGTCCCCCGCCTCCTCGCCGCCACAGGTGCAGCGGGTGCCCATCGGACGGCTGCTCACGGACTCGGCGCGCGAGTTGATCGGCCTGGCCACCACGCGCGCCGCCGACGACGGCAGCGCGGACCTCGACACCGAGCACCTGCTGTGGGCCGCGACCCAGGTCGACCCGGCCAGGAGCCTGCTCGCGCAGGCGGGCGCCGACCCCGACCAGCTGGGCAAGGCGATCGCCGATGCCCTGCCGGGCGCGAGCGAAGTGCCTTCCGCCGAACCGCAGTTGACGCCCGCAGCGAAGCGCGTCCTGATGGCGGCCTTCGAGCGCTCCCAGGCGGCAGGGGTGTCCTACATCGGCCCCGAGCACATCCTCGCCGCGCTGCTCGGCACCCCGGACTCCGGTGCGGCGCGGACGCTCGCCGCGCAGGGCGTGGACGCGGACCGGCTCGGGCACGGCACGGAGGCGGCCGCGCGGGCCGAGGGCACGCCCACCGGCGGCACGAGCACCACGCCGACCTTGGACGAGTACGGCAGGGATCTCACCGAGGAGGCGAAGGCCGGCCGCCTTGACCCGGTGGTCGGCAGGGCCGACGAGATCGAGCAGACCGTGGAGATCCTCTCCCGGCGCTCCAAGAACAACCCCGTACTGATCGGCGAGCCGGGCGTCGGCAAGACCGCGATCGTCGAGGGCCTCGCGCAGCGCATCGTGGCGGGCGAGGTGCCCAGGACGCTGGCGGGCAAGCGGGTCGTCTCGCTCGACCTGTCGGGGCTCGTGGCGGGCGCGCAGTACCGCGGCCAGTTCGAGGAGCGCCTGAAGAAGGTCATCGACGAGGTCAAGGAGGCGTCGGACTCGACGGTCCTCTTCATCGACGAACTGCACACCGTGGTCGGCGCGGGCGCCTCCGGCGAGGGCGCGATGGACGCGGGCAACATGCTCAAACCCGCCCTCGCCCGCGGGGAGTTGCACGTCGTGGGGGCGACCACCATCGACGAGTACCGCAAGTACATCGAGAAGGACGCCGCCCTGGAGCGCCGGTTCCAGCCGGTGCTCATCCCGGAGCCGAGCGTCGAGGAGACCGTGCAGATCCTGGAAGGGCTGCGGGACTCCTACGAGGCCCATCACCAGGTCCGCTACGCCGACGGCGCGCTCACCGCCGCGGCCGAGCTGTCCGACCGCTACGTCTCGGACCGGTTCCTGCCGGACAAGGCCATCGACCTGGTGGACCAGGCGGGCGCGCGCGTCCGGCTGAAGTCGCTGGGCAGGTCCGGCGCCGTCATCGAGCGCGAGGACCGCATCGCCAAGCTGCGCCGGGAGAAGGACGAGGCGGTCGGCGCCGAGGACTTCGAGCGGGCCTCCGGCCTCAAGCGGCAGATCGCGACGGCCGAGAGCGAGCTCGCCGGGGTCGAGGAGCGGCGCGAGGGCGTGATGGAGGTGACCGCGCTCGACATCGCCGAGATCCTGTCCCGGCGCACCGGCATTCCGGTCGCGCAGATGACCGCCAGCGAGAAGGAGAAGCTCCTCAAGCTGGAGGACGCGCTGCACGACCGGGTGGTGGGGCAGGACGAGGCGGTCACCGCGATCTCCCAGGCGGTGCGCCGCAACCGCGCGGGCATGGGCGACCCCGACCGGCCCGTGGGGTCCTTCCTCTTCCTCGGCCCGACCGGCGTCGGCAAGACCGAACTCGCCAAGGCGCTCGCGGAGTTGCTGTTCGGGGACGAGAGCCGCATGGTCCGCTTCGACATGGGCGAGTTCCAGGAGAAGCACACCGTCTCGCGGCTGATCGGCGCCCCGCCCGGATACGTGGGGCACGAGGAGGCCGGGCAACTGACCGAGAAGGTGCGCAGGCAGCCGTACAGCGTGCTGCTCTTCGACGAGGTGGAGAAGGCCCACCCGGACGTCTTCAACACCCTGCTCCAGGTACTCGACGACGGGCGGCTCACCGACGCCCAGGGCCGCACCGTCGACTTCCGCAACTGCGTGATCGTGATGACCTCGAACATCGGCGCCCAGCGCATCCTCGCGCACCAGGGCGACGTCTCCGAGATCAAGGACGACCTCAAGGCCGATCTGCGGGGCTACTTCACCCCTGAGTTCCTCAACCGCATCGACGAGACGATCATCTTCCACGGCCTGGCCGAGGACGATCTGAGCCGCATCCTCGCCCTGCTCCTCAAGCAGTCCGAACGCCGCGTGCGCGCCCAGGGGTTGGAGCTCGAGGTCACCGAGGCGGCCAAGAAGCTCCTGGTCGCGCACGGGCACCAGCCGGAGTTCGGGGCGCGCCCCCTGCGCCGTACGATCCAGACCGAACTGGACAACCGGCTGGCCGAGTTGATCCTCATGGGCGAGGCGGAACCGGGCGACACCATCGTCGCGGACGTCAAGGACGACGCCCTCGTCTGCGCCATCGAGCGGCCCGACGGGGACGGGTCGCCCGAGCGGTCCGATGGGCCCGGGTCTCCCGAGCAGGACGAGGGGCCCGGCGCGCCGGACGGGACCGGGGAGGCCGTCGCCCCATGAGCAGCCCGCACACCGACCCGGTCCTCGCCGCCCTCGACCGGCGCGCCGCCGAGGTGACCGACCAGGTCATCGCCTGGCGCCGCCATCTGCACCGGCACCCCGAGCTGTCGAACCGGGAGGTCGCCACCGCCAAGCTCGTCGCCGACCACCTCGCTTCACTGCGCCTGGACGAGGTCAGGACGGGGATCGCGGGGCACGGCGTGGTCGGTGTGCTGCGCGGCGGCAAGGAGAGCGGCCGCGTCGTCGCGCTGCGGGCCGACACCGACGCACTGCCCGTACCCGACCTGTGCGGCGTCGACTTCGCCTCCGAGGTCGTGGACGAGGACTATCCCGGCGGCCCCTTCCCCGTCTCGCACGCCTGCGGCCACGACGGTCACACCGCGATGCTGCTCGGCGCGGCCACCGTCCTCGCGGGGGTGCGCGAGGAGCTGCCCGGCACGGTCCTGTTCGTCTTCCAGCCCGCGGAGGAGGGGCCGCCCGCCGACGAGCGGGGCGGCGCCCGCGCGATGATCGAGGAGGGGGCGTGCGCGGACCCGGAGCCGACGATGGCGTTCGGCATGCACGTCACGCCGTTCCCCAAGGGGCACGTCGCCTACCGGGCCGGCAACCAGTACGGCGCCTCCTGCATGATCAAGATCGTGCTGACCGGGCAGCAGGTGCACGGCTCCACGCCCTGGCAGGGCATCGACCCGATGCCCGCGGCCGGCGCGATCCAGGTCGGCATCGGCCAGCTCTACCGGCAGATCTCCGCGTTCGACCCGATCACCGTCACGATCGGCCACATCGAGGACGTCGGCCGCTTCAACATCGTCGGCCAGACCATCACGCTCTGGGGCACCATCCACTGCACCGTCGAATCGGACATGAAGGACGTGCAGGGGCGGCTGACGCGGATGGCTGAGCACGTGGCGCAGGCGTACGGGGCCTCGGCGACGGTCGAGTACCTCCAGGACGTCCCCGCCGTACACAATCGCGAGCCCTGGGTGGACGCCGCGCTGCCCACCTTCCGCCGCGTCGTCGGCGAGGACAAGGTGGTCGTCACGGGCGCCACGCTCGGCTACGACGACGTCTCGGAGTTCGTCAACAAGTACGGCGGCCTGTACGTCATGCTGGGCGTCCAGGACGCCGAACTCGACGGGTCCGGCGCGCCCGTCCCCACCCCCGGCGGCCGGGGCCTGGTCGTCAACCACAACCCGCACTTCTACCTCGACGACGACACCCTCGTCACCGGCGTACGCCTGCACGCCCACGTCGCCTACGACCACCTGACCGGCGCCCTCGCGCCGGAGTGAGCCGACGACCGCCTATCCGAGATCGTCCAACTCTCCGCGCGCCCGCCGGACTTCCGCCGACGCCTGGTGGTGGTCGCTGTCCCTGGCGCATCCCTCCGCGCGGTCGAGCAGGGCCGCGGCCCCGGCCGGTTCGGCGTGCATGCGGACGCGGGCGAGGGCGATCAGGGCGAAGGCCAGCGCCGCTTCACCGAAGGGTTCGGCCAACTCGGCAGCGGACCGGGCCAGTTGCTCCGCCTCCGGCCGCTCGCCCCTGCGCAGGTGCAGCTCGGCGAGGTTGGCCCGTTCGAAGGCGGTGGCCGTGGGGCGTCCCGCGCGTTCGGCCAGGGTGAGCGCGCGGCGGCCGTGGCGCAGGGCGTCGTCGAGGCTGCCCGCCCGGCAGGCGTTCTCGCGCAGTACGGACAAGACGTTGGCCAGCAGCGCCGGATCGCCGCAGGCCTCGGCGGGGGCAAGGGCCCGCTCGCCGAGCGCGACCGCCAGGTCAAGCTCGCCCGCGAGGCTGCGGCAGATGGACTGCTGGGCCAGCGCGCGGGCCCGCAGCGCCTGCCCCTCGGCGCCGCGCACGGCGGCGCTCGCCTCCTCGGCCAGGCGCGCCGCCGTCAGCGCCTCGTCGTAAGCGCCCGCGTAGAAGCCGACCATGGCGCGGGCCATGTGGTGCGTGCCGGTCACGGCCGCGGGCGTACGCGAGGTGGGCGCGTGTCGCCTCAGCGTGGCGTGCGCCTGCTCCGACGTGGCGCTGCGGCACAGCACTTCGGCGAGGCGGGCGGCGGTCAGCACGCAGTCGTCACGCTCACCGTGCCGTTCGTAGGAGTCGAGGGCCTCGTGGAGCGTGCGGGCCGCTTCCGCGTAGCGCCCCGAGCGCTCCAGGGACGCGGCCCAGGCGAGTCGCACCCGTGCGGCGTCCTCGGCCTCCCGTTCCATGGCGGACCCGGACCGCTCCCGTGCGACGGAGTGCGGCGTGCGCCGCGCGGCCCGGTGCAGCCGCCGTGTCTCCGGTCCCGGCGTGGCGCCGAGTTCGTCGGCCAAGGCGGCCGCGCACACCTCGTACTGACGGATCGCCCTGCCTCGCAGGCCCTGGCGCAGATACGCCTCGATCAGCACCCGGTGCGCGGCCTCCTCTGCGGGGGCGTCGGCCAGGGCACGGCGGGCGGTGCGGACCGCGCCGTCCAGGTCGTCCGCGCCCAACTGCGCACCAGCGAGGGCGAGTGCGACGCGTCGGGAGAGCTCGCCGAGGCGTTCACGGCAGAGGTCGGCCCAGGGCGCGTAGCGGTCCTCGGGGAGCGGTTCGCCGGTGAACGCGGCCAGGGCTGCGGTGAGTTCGGGCAGGGAGTCCGCCGCGAGCGCGTGCTCGGCGAGCGTCGCCGCGTGGTCGGTGTCGATCCAGACGCACTCGGGCGCCAGGCGGATGAGTGCGCCGTCCCCGATCAGGTAGGCGGAGGCGGCGCGTGGGGCGAGTTCGGGTTCCAGGGCGTGCCGGGCGGTGTGCAGGGCGACGCGCAGGCTCCTGAGGGCGGGGGCGAGTTCGGCGTCGGGCCAGCACGCGGCCATCACGCGCTCGCGGTGCAACTGGTGCCCGGGGGTGACCGCGAGCAGCTTCACCAAGGTGCGGGCGCCGGGCCTCGACCAGCGTTCGACGGTCCGCGCGCCGCCGTCCCTGGCCGTGCGGAAGCCGCCGAGAAGGTGGATGCGGAGGAGCGGCGGAGCCGCCGTCGCCTGCTCCGCGACGCCGTCCGAGTGTGCTGCCGCGCCCCTCACGGTCGGTCACTCTAGCCGCAGCCGCCCGCCGAAGAGGGGCCGTTACAGGGGAGTTACTGGCCGGAAGTCGTCGTCCGTTCCGGCACTTCAGGGGCGCGTCCCGCGAAGATCACGCCAATGTCGTCCGGGCCTCCGAGCGGCCGTGCGCAGCGCGTTGACGGTGTCGAAACCGGTGCTCAGGATGTGTGCGTTCGCCCACCACTCCCCCACGTCCCTCGCCGAAGAGGCCGACGTCCCTCCCTGAGGAGGCAGTGTGAAACGCTCCCGAGTCATCGGTGCCGGTGTCCTGTTTCTGCTCGGCACGACCGCCGCCGTGGCCCAGGCCGCGCAGAGCGGCCCCGACGCGCAGCATCCGACCGCCAAGATCTCCGCCGCCGCGTGGTGCGCCAAGCAGGGCGGCACCCCACAGACCCAGTACCCCTACCGCACGGACCCTGCCACGCAGAAGCTCGTCCGGCTCGGCGGCGAGCGGACGATGTGTGTCTTCAGCGCCGACGACGGCTCCCGGATCGCCGTCGCGGCGGACACCCTGGCCGCCGAGAAGGAGACGCTGGCCCAGCGCGCCTACCAGCGCAAGTTCGCCGACCCCGGCGGCGGCACCGGCAATCCGTCCATCGCCTACTGCCACGCCATCAACGGCACCGCGATGTACGGCCCCGGAAAGCTGGACTCCGGCGGCTGGGGGCCCAAGGGCGCCACGCGGTCGGACCAGGTGATCTCCGGGTGCGTGTTCGGCGACGGCTCGATCATCGACGCGTGGGGCCTGAAGTACCACACGGGCGGCGTCATCCGTGGCGCCGATCTCGCGGAGAAGTTCCGGGCCAAGAGCTCCTGAGCCGCTCCGGGCCGAACGGCCCGTCACCCAGGGACCGTCGGCACTGCCCCGGCGCCTGGGTGACGGCCACCCTTGGACCGCATGCCCCAGTCCACGAACGTCCGCGCAGGCCGCGGGCCGAGCCTGCTCATGCTGCTCGCCGGAGTGCTCGGCACGGTCGCGTCCGCCGAGCTGACCCGTGACCGCATCGCGTCGCTCGCCGATCCGGCGTTCGCCCCCGGCTGCAACATCAACACGGTGCTCAGCTGCGGCGACGTCATGGAGGCCTGGCAGAGCAATGTGTTCGGCATCCCGAACACGCTGTTCGGCATCGCCGGTTTCGCCGCGCTTGCCGCGTTCGGGCTCGCCCTGCTGTCCGGCGCCCGCTTCCCCCGCTGGCTGTGGATGCTCCTCCAGGCGGGCGTGACGGCGGCGTTCGGCTTCGTGGTCTGGCTGATCACCCAGTGCCTGTACGTCATCGGGGCGCTGTGCCCGTGGTGCATGCTCGTCTGGGCGGTCGTCCTGCCCCTCTTCTGGTACGTGACGCTGCACTCCCTGCGCTCGGGCGTGCTGCCCGCGCCCCGGCGGCTCACGGCGACGGTGACCCGGTACGCGTGGCTGGGTCCGGTGCTGATGTACGGGGTCCTCGCCGTACTGATCCTGACCCGCTTCGGCGCGCGGCTGTGGTGAGGGCGGGGGTCTGCACGTCTGTCGCGGAGGCTCCGCGCGGTCAGCCGAAGACCAGCGGCAGGTCCTCCGCCACGCAGAACTCCATGACGGTGATCAGCTGACGGGTGTCGTCCACGCGCCTGCCGACCACGGGGTCGGCCGCGTCACTCCGCCGTTCGTCGGCGATGGCCCGCAGGCGGGGCAGCATGGCCGCGCACTGGTCCGGTGCGAGGTCGGGGCCGTCGTCGTCCGCGTGGTGGAGCAGCGGTTCCAGCGTGGTGGTGACGTCGCTCCACGGGCGGTTCCCGTCGTGGCCGCGCATCTCGGCGAGGACGAAGCCCTCGGCCTGGGCCAGCCACTCCCGGAACATGCGGAAGCCGCTGTAGGACCAGGAGATGTCCGGGCTGGTCACCTCGTCGTCGTTCGGATAGAGGTGAAGCCCCACCCTGTCCCCCTCGTTCGTTCGCGATCGGCGCGCCCGTCGGCGCGCGCCGACGCCAAGGATCATCACGGGGCGCCTCGTCGGCAAACGGAATGATCTTCCTCAGCCGCCGCGGCGATCCAGGCCGGCAAGGACTCTGCGGAGCGCGGCGATGTCGTCCTTGTCCGCCACCTGGTCGCCCGGCTTCAGCTTGACGAGCAGCGTGCCGCCCGGTTCGAGGACCACCAGCTCCGTCTCCTCGACGTGGTCGCCGCCCTGAGTGTGGATGGCGACGTCGAGGACGCCGCGCCGCAGCCCCTGGCGCGTGACCTCACGGTCGTCGTAGCGGCCGTCGCGGGCCAGTACGGTCGGTGTCCCCTCGAAGAGGCGGAAGAGCCAGTCGTAGCGGGCGGCGCAGCGGACCAGGACCGAGTTGGCCGCCATCAGGACGGCGGCGCCGAAGAGCCCGCCGGTGACCGAGTCGTCGGGGCCGATGACGGCGTTCTGCACCACGTTGGAGAGCAGCAGCATGACGACGAGGTCGAAGGTGTTGAGCTGGGCGAGGCCGCGTTTGCCGACGAGGCGCAGCAGCACCACGAGCGCCAAGTAGACGAGAACAGTCCGGAGGGCCTTCTCGCCGTAGCCGATGCCCGACACCACCATGTCATGCCACATTTCGGACACTCTAGGGACGTCGGGGCGCCCGGTGCGGGATCTGGCGGCGGCCGCACCGGCACCGCGTCACGGACGGCCCCCGTCCGCGTGGAACGGCAGCGTCTCGTGGCGCCGCACGTACCGGCCGCCCGCGAAGGTGCCGCCCGCCGCGTCCACCGTGAACCGGGGGAAGCGGGCGAGGAGTTCCTCCAGGACGATGCGCCCCTGGAGACGGGCGGCCGCGGCGCCGAGGCAGTGGTGCGCGCCGTATCCGAAGGCGAGGTGCTGGGGTCCCGTACGGGAGAGGTCGGGTTCGTCGACGCCGGGGCCGAAGGCGCGCGGGTCGCGGTTGGCCGACGCGTAGAGGACCAGCACCTTGCGTCCCGCCGGTGCCGTCGCGCCGTGCAGGGTGAGGTCGGCGGTGAGGGTGCGGGCCAGGCCCTGGACGGGCGAGCCGAGGCGCAGCGACTCCTCGACGGCGGGGGCGACGAGTCCGGGGTCGTCCAGGAGTGCCGCGCGCAGCTCGGGGCGCTCGGTCAGGAGCTGGCCCGCCGTGCCGAGCAGGCCGATGGTCGTGTCGTTGCCACCGGCGATCATCGTGAAAGCGAATCCCAGGATGCGGATCACGGCGTGCGGATCGCCGTCCATCAGGCGGACGAGGTCGGAGACCGTGTCGTCGGCCGGTTCCGCGCGGCGGCGCTCGATCAGCTCGGCGAAGTACCCGAAGAGGTCACCGACCGCCTCGTGCGCGCCGAGCACGTCCCCCGCGCCGCCCGCCTCGACGATGGCGCGCGTCCAGCCGGCGAAGCGCGTCCGGTCGGCCTCGTCGACCCCGAGGTAGTGCGCGACCACGAAGCAGGGCAGCGGCCCGAACAGCTCGGCGACGATGTCGGCACGGCCGCCCGCCGCGTCGATCGCGTCGAGGCGTTCGCGTACGAACGCGCGCACCGCGGGGGCGATGGCCGTCACCCTGCGGGGCGTGAAGCCCTTGGTGAGGAGTTTGCGGAACTCGGTGTGCTCGGGCGGATCGAGCATGACGAGCGGCGGCGCCCCTTCGACGCCTGCCGCCGCCATGTCGTCGTAGGCAGACGTCAGACCGCCGCGCGAGGAGAACAGCCCGGGGTGGCGCAGCGCGTGCACCACGTCGTCGTAGCGCGAGAGGACCCAGTAGTCGCCGTCCTCGGCATGATGCAGCGGGTCGCGGTCGCGCAGCCCGGCGTACATGTCGTAGGGGTCCCGCCATGCCTCGCCGGAGCTCGGCACATAGCGGGCGGCGGACGGCGACAGTGAGGTCATGGCGTCACGGTCGACCGCATCTGACGCACAGTCAAGTCACAGGGGGCGTCTGGCCCGGGTCACGAACTCCCGTACGGCGGCGTCGAGTCGGGCGGCTGTCTCGCGGCCGCTCGTCTTGAGTCCGTGCCGGTTCGCGAGCCAGGTGCCGGTGGAGAAGGTCAGCTGGGTCTCGCCGTGTTCGTCCTGCCAGACGAGCACCTTGGAGGGCAGGTCGATCCCGGCGGTCTGCCGGTCCTGCATCAGCCGGGTGCCGATGGCCGGTCTGCCGAACAGGACGAGCCGGGTGGGGCGGAGCGTCATGTCCGCCTTCTCCGCGTTGGCCTGGTGGTCGATGACGGCGAACACGTGGTGGCCGGCCTCGGTCGCCGCGGTGCGCAGCCGGTCCACCACGGCGTCGACGGTGCCGTGCGCGGGAAGCGTGACGAGCCCCGAGGCCGTCTCGCTGGGCATTGGTTCGTTCACGCGTTTCACCGTAGGTGGCGGCGGCGCGCAGGGGCGGGCGACCCGCCCGGCGAGGGGCCGCCAGGGAGGTGGTCGTGCGTGGCGGACGCCGCGCGCGTGCGGCGCCGCGGCCACACGTTCGGGCGACCCGGCCGCCGGGGACCACCCGCGGACCGGCCCCCCCTGCGCCTGGCGTGCGCGGAGTGACACCCCGAGACCAGCAGCTCGTCCTCCGGATCGGCCACGACGAGATCGTCATCCGCCGCCGCTACGAGGCGGTGAGCATCCTCAACGACGTCCTGATCGCCCTGTGGTTCATCACGGGCAGCGTGATGTTCTTCTCCGCCTCCTGGACGCGCACCGGGACCTGGCGCTTCCTGCTCGGCAGCGTCGAGCTGCTGCTGCGTCCGGCGATCCGGCTGGCGCGCCAGGTGCATCTGCGGCGGCTGCGCGACGGCGTGCCCGCCACCGCCGCGCCGCCGCACGACGACGCCCAGGACTACTGAGCGCCCACGGCTGTTGAGCGCCCTGGACTACCGACCTCCCTGGACTATTGCGCGGGGACGGCGCGCGGCGCGGCCGTCAGTGGTGGAATCCCGGCTGTTCGGGGGCGTGGCCGCCGGGGCCCGACTTCATCAGCCGGTCGACGGCGGCGCCGATGTCGTCGGCGAGCAGCCCGATCTTGTCGTGGCCCGTGCCGTGCCGCACCAGGACCCGCTGGACGACGGTGTCGTCGCGTCCGGCGGGCAGCGGGTAGGCGGGGACCTGCCAGCCGCGCTTGCGGAGCTCGTCGGTCAGGTCGTAGAGGGTGAACCCGGCCGTTCCCGGATCGGTGAGCCGCCAGGAGACGGCGGGCAGTGCGCCACGGCCGTCGTACAGGACGGTGAACGGGCCCATCTTCTCGATCCGTTCCGCGAGCATGTGGGCGGTGGCCGCGCAGGCCTCGTACACCTTGCGGTAGCCGTCGCGGCCGAGGCGCAGCATGTTGTAGTACTGGGCGACGATCTCGCCGCCGGGCCGGGAGAAGTTCAGGGCGAAGGTGGGCAGGTCGCCGCCGAGGTAGTTCACGCGGAAGACCAGGTCCTCGGGTAGCAGCTCGGCCGAGCGCCACACCACCCAGCCGACGCCGAGGGGCGCCATGCCGTACTTGTGCCCCGAGGTGTTGATGGAGGCGACGCGCGGCAGCCGGAAGTCCCAGACGAGTTCGGGGTGGAGGAACGGCGCGAGGAAACCGCCGCTGGCCGCGTCCACGTGCACGGGAACGTCGAGCCCCGTCTCGGCCTGGATGCGGTCGAGTTCGGCGACGATCCGGTCGACCGGTTCGTAGACGCAGGTGAAGGTGACGCCGAGGATGGCGACCACGCCGATGGTGTTCTCGTCGACGTAGTCCTTGAGCTGCTCGGCGCGCATCCCCAACGCGTCGTCGAGGAGCGGGACTTGGCGCAGCTCGACATCGAAGTAGCGGGCGAACTTCTCCCAGCAGACCTGCACGGGTCCCGCGACGATGTTGGGCCGGTCGGTGGGCTTGCCCTCGGCCTCGCGGCGCTTGCGCCAGCGCCATTTGAGGGCGAGGCCGCCGAGCATGCACGCCTCGCTGGAGCCGGTGGTGGAGCAGCCGAGGGTGGTCTCGCCCTCGGGTGAGTTCCACAGGTCGGCGAGCATGTGTACGCAGCGGTTCTCGATCTCGGCCGTCTGCGGGTACTCGTCCTTGTCGATCATGTTCTTGTCGAGGCACTCGTCCATCAGCCGGTGCACCTCGGGCTCCGCCCAGGTGGTGCAGAACGTGGCGAGGTTCTGCGAGGCGTTGCCGTCGAGCGCGAGTTCGTCGTGGATGAGTTCGCGGACGGCGCGGGGGTCGGAGGACGAGCGCGGCATCTTGTACTTGGGCAGGATCTGCTCGCTGATCGGCAGCGCGTAGACGTCGTCGAAGGGGCTGCCGGGCTTGACGGGGTGGGCTGTGGTCCGGTGCAGGGGCATGGGACGGGTTCCTTCCGGGCACGAGGGCGGACGCCGTCATCGTGGGGATCGTCGCGAGCCCGGACGGGGATGTCCACGGCGGCTCCCTGCCTGCTCCCATCGAAGGGAGGAAGTCGCTGCGGCGAATGCACCAGCGCGCCGCACGGACCTCACGCGCCCCGGAATGATCGACGGCATGTGGCTCACCGTGCAGATCGTCGGCTCCCTGCTCGTCCTCGCCGCGTTCGTCGCCGTACAGGCGAACCGGATGCGCACCGATGCCTGGTCCTACCTCTGGCTCAACGCGATCGGCTCACTCCTGATGGCCGTCGACGCGGTCGTGGAGGGCGACTGGGGGTTCCTGCTCCTGGAGGGGACGTGGGCCGTCGTCTCCTTCTGGGGGCTGTTCGCCAAATCGCGGGGGCGGGGGGCTGGGGGGACGGCGACTCACTGATCGGGCGGGGGGCTTCGGCCGTCGGGCGCGGGCTGGGGCCGGCGGCAGGCCTGGGGCGGGGGCGGATCTGGGGCGGGGCCGGGCCTGAGGCTGGGGCCGAGCCTGAGGCTGGGGCCGGGCCTGAGGCTGGGGCCAGACCCGGGACGAGGACCGGATCCGGGACGAGGACCGGACCTGAGGCTGCGCCCGGACCCAGGACGGGGACGGGACCTCACCCCGGAGCCAGCCCCGGCTCGGAGTCACCCCGGCCCGGAGCCACCCCCGGTCCAGAGCCGCCCCCTCCCCAGCTCAGCCAGACGCGCCGGAGACCTTGTGCACCGTCGTGTCGTCCGGCTCCAGGCGTCGCCCGTCCGCGGACCGCACCTCCAAGGGGCGCAACCGCTCCCCCCTCCGCCTGTCGACGAGCTCCGAGTGCGGTTCGCCGGGCTCGAAGAAGTTCCCCTCGCCCCACTGCCGCAGCGCCACGATGACGGGGAAGAGCGCTCTGCCCTTCTCCGTCAGTACGTACTCGCGGTAGGCGCTGCCGTCCGACGCGGGGACGGATGCGAGGACCCCGCCCGCGACCAGGGAACGCAGCCGCGCGGTGAGGATGTTCTTCGCGACGCCGAGGCCGCGCTGGAACTCCCCGAAGCGCCGGCTCCCGTCGAACGCGTCGCGCACGATCAGCAGCGACCACCAGTCGCCGATCGCGTCCACCGACCGGGCGACCGGGCATTCGCTGTCGTCGAACCGCGTCCTGGTCACCATGGCATCCGCCCCTCACTCCCGATGTGGTTGCAACATGCTACCAAGGAAGTTACGGTCTCGACCGGTAGCAAGTTGAAACCAGTTCATGGGAGGGGATGCCAATGGCCGGCAACTGCGAGGCCGTGACGGGACGGACCGAGGAGCCGAGCGGGGAAGGCGACACCGCACGGCACAGTCCGCGCGACCCCGCCTTCGCCCTGTCGCGCGACCCCGTCTTCGCCCTGTCACGCGGCGTCGTCCTGCTCTTCGCCGTGGCCTGCGGCGCCGCGGTGGCGAACGTCTACTTCTCCCAGCCGCTCCTGGTGACCATGGGACACGACCTCGCCATGAGCCCGGCGCTCGTCGGCAGCGTGGTCACCCTCACGCACGTCGGCTACGGCCTCGGCCTCTTCTTCCTCGTACCGCTGGGCGACGTGGCGGACCGCAGACGGCTCGTCGTGGCCCAACTGCTGCTCCTGGTCGGGGCGTTGGCCCTGGTGGCCACCGCGCACACCGCGGCGTTCCTGCTCGCGGGCATGGCCGCGACGGGCCTGCTGGCAGTCGTCACCCAGACCTTGCTGGCCTTCGCGGCATCGCTGGCCCCGGCCGCCGGGCGCGGCCGCGTCGTCGGCCAGGTCACCAGCGGCGTGGTCATCGGCATCCTGCTCGCCCGCACCGTGTCCGGCGCCCTCGCCGACCTCGCGGGCTGGCGCGCCGTCTACCTGGCGTCGGCCGCGCTCACCACGCTGCTCGCCCTGGTCCTGCACCGGGTCCTGCCGCACCGCGCCGACGCCCCGCCCACCACGTCCCTGCGCTACGGACAGCTCCTGCGCTCCACGCTCACCCTCTTCGCAAAGGAACGGCTGCTGCGGCTCCGCGCCCTGTTCGGTCTGCTGATCTTCGCCTCCTTCAGCACGCTGTGGAGCAGCGTCGCGCTGCCGCTGAGTGAGGCCCCGTACTCCTTCTCGCACACCGCGATCGGGGCGCTCGGCCTCATCGGTGTCGCGGGCGCGCTGGCCGCGAGCGCGGCGGGCCGCCTCAACGACCGGGGGCTCTCGCAGCGGACCACCGGTATCGCCCTCGCGCTGCTCGCCCTCTCATGGCTGCCGCTGGCCTTCACCCGCGACTCGCTCTGGGCCCTGTTCCTCGGGGTGATCCTGCTCGACCTCGCGGTGCAGGCCGTCCACGTCACCAACCAGACCCTGATCTACGCGCTGCACCCGGACGCGGGCAGCCGGATCATCGGCGGCTACATGGTCTTCTACTCGCTCGGCAGCGCCACCGGCGCCATCGCCGCGACCTCCCTCTACACGGCGGAGGGCTGGGGCGCGGTCTGCGCACTCGGCGCCGGGTTCAGCTGCGTCGCGCTCGCGCTGTGGGCGTTCACCCGCCACGGCTCGCCGAGCGGCACGCCGGGTTCAGCCGCGGCCGAGCCGGGACACGTCTAGGGTCTTTCGTTTGGATCAGGCCGGGCTCGCGGGGTCTGGCACGCCCTCCCCCAAGCTCTCGGCTTCGCTCGAGCAGGGAGGTGCCCCCTCCGGCGTTGTCGTCGGTTGCCAACGCTCCGCGTTGCCGCCCTCCTCCGCCTTGCGATCGCACGCACCAGACCCCGCTCCCTGATCCGGCCTGATCCAAACGAAAGACCCAAGGCGTACGGCACGGGAGGGGACCGGGCCGCGCGGGCCGCCGGGCACGATCCAGTAGGTGCCCGTGGCGCCGCGGCCCGGGAAGTCCTGGGTCAGTACGGCCAGTTCGTCGCAGCCGTCGCCGTCCAGGTCGGCGAGGGCCAGGCCGCTGCCGAAGGAGTCGCGGGCACGGTCGTCCTTCGCCCTGCCGGCCATGCCCACGTCCCTGCGGTCGAATGTGTGAGCGGCCTGCTCGGCGAGGCCGTGCGCGCCGCCGAGGAAGACGGCGACGGTACCGGCGCGGTGGTACTGATCGCGGTGGTCGGAGACCACGAGGTCGTCGCGGCCGTCACCGTTCACGTCGCCCACCGCCTTGCCGTCGCTCCTGATCGTGTCCGTCGGGGCGCGGCCGCTGCCCGGCCCCTGGGCGCCTCCGTAGTAGACCTGTTCCTCGTCGATCAGGTCCGTCCGGCCGTTGCCGCCGAAGTCGCCGGTGAGACGGGTCGTCAGTGAGGCCGCCGACGACGCCAGGGGGTTCGGGACGCCGCCGCCGGTCTCCGGGTCGTAGTGGGTGTTCCTGCCGTGGCCGAGCGCTTTCAGACCGCCCGTACGCGAGACCGAACGGTCGGTGCCGACGTGGTGGTAGGAGACGTCCACGAAGTACTCCGGATAGCTCTCGTCCGGGACGGCCTCGCCGGCCTCGCGGAACCCGGAGGTGACGAACTCGGTGCGGCCGTCGCCGTCGAAGTCGCCCGCCGTGAACGCGTCCGTGCGGACCGTGCCGCGCCGGGTGATGTCGGCGTAGCGGCGCTCCTGCGGCTCGCCGTCCCGGGTGAAGGGGCCGAAGTCGACGGCCACGCAGCGCACTTCGTTCCTCGCGTCCTTCGACGCCTTGTACGGTCCCGACACGAGGTCGGTCGCCCCGTCGCCGTCGAAGTCGCCCGAGTCGACGTGCCGCACCGCGGAGTCCGACAGCGCGGTGGGCCTGCCGCTCACCCCGCCGGGAGCGCCCCACACGATCTGCTCCTTGTGGTGGGGCGGACCGTTCTCCGACACGTCGTGCGGAGCGTCGTAGAGGATGTCGGCCCGGCCGTCGTCGTCCCAGTCGCCGGTGATTGCCGAGAGGCCGTGCTCGCCGGCCTCGGCGTCCTTGAGGCCCGGCACCTCGTCGGTCAGCGAGACCTGCCGGCCCGCCGCCGCGCCGCCCGGGGCCCCGAGCAGCAGGGCCTGGTGACGCACCAGGGCCGAGCCCGGCTTCTGGTAGGCGCCCGCGAGGAGCAGGTCGTGCCGGCCGTCCCCGTCGAAGTCGTCGCGGTTCGGCGACTTGGGCTTCTCCCCCGGCTTCTCCCCCGGGTCCTTGTCCGGCTTCTCGTCCGGCTTCCTCTCCGGGGCGGAGGCGGCCGGGGTGTGGGGGACGGACGTGGCGCAGCGGCCGAGGGCGTCGTGCCGCCACTCGTCGTCGCCACCGCCCGAGCAGCCCGCGGCGAGCAGCACGATGCCGCACACGAGCGCGGGGACGCGACCCCGACGGCGACGATTCCTGCGACGCACATGACCCATGAGGTCAATCTCCGCAGATCAGAGCGGCGAACGGCGCACGGGAAGGTATCCGTTCGATCACATGCACGCCCGGTAGCCGCGCCGCGGGCGCGTCAACCGGCCTTGCGCGCGACGCCCCCGTAAATACCGATCTCGCCGGACCGCGCCGCCGGGACGTCGTCGGGGCGCCAGAACGGAACCTGGACCAAGCCGGGCTCGGCCAGTTCGAAGCCGGCGAAGAACCGCTCGACCCGGGCGTGGGTGCGCAAGTTCAGGGTGGCGGTGGCCTGGTGGTAGACGGCTTCGGCGTCGGTGCGGTCGGCGAAGTCGCCCGTCGCGTGCGAGAGCACCAGGAAGCTGCCCGCGGGCAGTGCGTCGCGCAGGTCGGCGACGATCCGCTCGGGCTCCTCCGCGTCGGTGAGGAAGTGGACGACGGCGACGAGGAAGAGGGCCACCGGCTCGTCGAAGTCGATGACGCGGCGGACGTCGGGGTGGTCCACGACGGCCCGTGGATCGCGCAGGTCGGCGAGCACGCTGCTGGTGCCGCCGACGCCGTGGAGCAGGGCCTCGGCATGGGTGTGGACGATCGGGTCGTTGTCCACGTACGCGACCCGCGCGTCAGGCACCGTCTCGTGGGCGATCTCGTGCACGTTGGGCGAGGTGGGCAGGCCGGTGCCGATGTCGAGGATCTGGTGGACGCCCGCGCCGGTGACGTGCCGGACGGCGCGGCGCATGAACGCGCGGTTGGCCCGGACCCCGATGCGGACCTCGGGCGCGGCGGCGGCGAGTTCGTCGCCGGCCCGCTGGTCCACCTCGTAGTTGTCCTTGCCACCCAGCAGATAGTCGTAGATGCGCGCCGGGTGCGGCTTGCTCGTGTCTATCTCCCCCACGCGGAACCCGCCCTGGCTCAACGCCCGCCCCTCTCGTCCGCCGTCACGCCCCGGCGGGGCCGCGTACCGATGGGCACACCCTTTCACACGAACACCCCTGCCCACAGGCGGTGTTGTGTGCCACCGGCGGTCGGCGCGCTAGAGGGCGATCCACTCGGTCGACGTGGTCACGTCGGCCAGGACGTCGGGCAGGGGCTCGACGCCGAGGCCGGGGCCCTTCGGTACGTCGAGGTGACCGTCCCGCAGGACGAACGGTTCCGTGATGTCGGTGGCGAAGTAGCGGCTGGAGCCGGAGGTGTCGCCGGGGAGGGTGAAGCCGGGCAGCGCCGCGAGGGCGACGTTGGCGGCACGGCCGATGCCGGTCTCCAGCATGCCGCCGCACCAGACGGGGATGCCATGGGCGCTCGCGAGGTCGTGGATGCGGCGGGCCTCCAGATAGCCGCCGACCCGGGCGGGCTTGACGTTGATGATGGAGCAGGCGCCGAGCGTGATGGCCGCGGCGGCGTGCGCGGCGGACTCGATGGACTCGTCGAGGCAGACGGGGGTGCGCAGCATCTTGGCGAGCTGCGCGTGCTGCACCATGTCGTCGTTGGCGAGCGGCTGCTCGATCAGGAGGAGGCCGAACTCGTCGAGCTTGGCCAGGTGTTGGGCGTCGACGAGGGTGTACGCGGCGTTGGCGTCGACTTGCAGGAGCAGCTCGTCGCCGAAGCGCTCACGGACCGCGCGGACGGGCTCGACGTCCCAGCCGGGCTCGATCTTCAGCTTGATGCGGACGTACCCCTCGGCGACGTACCGCTCCACCGCGTCGATAAGTTGGGGGATGGAGTCCATGATGCCGACCGAGACTCCGCAGGGGACGCGGTCGCGCTCGGCGCCGAGGTAGGAGCCGAACGACTCGCCACGCGTGCGGAGTTGGGCGTCCAGGATGGCGGTCTCCAGGGCGGACTTGGCCATGCGGTGCCCGGTGAACGGCTCCAGGAAGCGGCTCACGGTCGCGGCGTTCACGCCGTCCTTCGGCAGGGCCGGGATCAGGAAGTCGCGCAGGACGCGCTGGGCGCCGTCGACGTACTCGCTGCAGTAGCGGGGTTCGGACATGGCGGCGCACTCGGCCCAGCCCTCGCCGTCGTCGGTCACCACCCGGACGAGGAGGACGTCGCGGCTGGTCTCGACGCCGAAGGAGGTGCGGAAGGGCGAGACGAGCGGCATGGCGATGCGGCGCAGTTCGATGCCGGAGATCTTCATGGTGGTCACAGGGTGCTCTCCGTGTGGGGGCGGACGGGTCCGGTGGTGGGCGTGCGGTGCACGAGATAGCTGCGGCGGTCGTGGAGGCCGAGCACGCGGGCTCCCTCGTCGAGGAGGGTGCCGAGGGTGTCGCGGACGGCGAGCCGCCACGCGCGCGCCGCGTCCGGGTCGCTGCGGCGCAGCGCCTCAATGTCGTCGGGCAGGTCGACGAGGACGAACTCGGCCTCGGTGGCGGTGACTTCGGGGCGTCCGCCCCGGTTGCGTACGGCGCGCACGGCGTCTGCGGCGGCCTCGTCCCAGGCGGAAGGATCGGCCGGACGCGCCGTCAGGTCCCATGCGGCGAGGACCCGGTCGGACTCGTCGCCGCCGTTGATCGCGTCGTCCATGGCGCCGTAGAAGGAGCGGAGGTATTCCTCGGGGCGGGCGCCGAGCTTGGTGAGGTTGAAGTGGGCGTTGCGGCGGATGAGCGGGTCGTACGTCCAGGTGATCCGGGTGATGCCGCGCCGCAGCGCCCACTGCTTCTGGTGCAGCTTGAGGGCGAGCCCTATGCCGCGGCCCGCGGTGGCGCCCGTGATGTGCGAGTGCAGGGTGGCCGCGGCGGGTTCGCCGAAGAAGGCGACGGACGCGCCGACGAGCCGCCCGTTCTCGTACGCCCCGGCCACGTAGTTGCCCGCGTGTCCGAGGGCCCGCATGACCTCGGCGGAGACGGGGCCCTGGTCCGGGTGGGTGCCCCAGATCTCACCGTAGAGGCGGCAGACGGCCTCCAGGTCGTCCATGGCGTGCAGTTCGCGGATGTCGAGGGAGGTCATGGTCCCCGTCTCGCGGGTGTCGGGAAGGGTGTCGGGAAGGGTGTCGACGTCGTTCACGGCATCGCTCCGATGAGGTGGGCAAGGAGCTGGGCGCGGACCGGCATCTCGGCGGTGACGACGTGCTCGTGGTCGGCGTGGGCGCCGTCGCCGACGGCGCCGAGTCCGTCGAGGGTGGGGCATCCGACGCCCGCGGTGTAGTTGCCGTCGGACGCGCCGCCGACGGACGCCTCCTTGAGGGGCTCCATGCCCAGGCGTGCGGCCGTCCGCGAGGCGAGCGCGAACAGGGCCTCGGAGGCGTCGGCGTCCAGGGGCGGGCGGTTGGGGCCGCCCTCGACGCGCAGACCGGCCTCGGGGTGGTGCGGCCGCAGCGCCGTGACGAGCTCGTGGACCGCCGTCTGGGCCGCCGGGCTGGGCACGCGTACGTCGATGCTCAGCTCGGCGCGGGCCGGGACGGTGTTGGTGGCGGTACCGGCCGACAGCACGGTCGGGGTGACCGTCGTCCCCGGCCCGGTGCGGACGGTGACGGCTTCGGTGATGTCGCCGAGCGCGAGCAGGTGGTGGGCGAGCTCGGTCGCGGCGTTGATGCCCTTCTCCGGTTCGAGCCCGGCGTGGGCGGCGCGGCCGTGCACGGTGAGCTGGTAGTTGGACACGCCCTTGCGGCACGTCTTGAGGGCGCCGCCCGCGGCGGCGGCCTCCAGGACGAGCGCGGCCCGGCAGGCGCGCGCGCTCTCCTCGATGAGGGCGCGCGAGGTATCCGATCCGACCTCCTCGTCGCCGGTGACCAGGACGCAGATGCCGTCGAGGGACGGCAGTTGGGCCAGGGCGTGGAACATCTGGACGAGACCGGCCTTCATGTCGAAGACGCCGGGGCCGCGGGCGATGCCCCGCTCGACCGAGAACGGGTGGGTCTTGAGGGTGCCCATGGGCCAGACCGTGTCGTGGTGGCCGAGCAGCAGCGTGCGCGGGGCGCCGAAGCTCCACCGCAGGTGGGTGACTCCGCCGGTGACGATCGTCTCGGGGCGGGCGCCGAGCAGCCGGGCGCCCTGCTCGGCCACGACGCGAGCGCTGCGGGCCACGGCCTCGTGATCGGCGGAGTACGACTCGCAGGTCACGAGCTCTTCGAGGTCGGCGAGCATCGCGTCGAGGGGCGGCGCGGCGGGAAGGGGTGCGTGATCGGCCTGCACGGGTGCGTCCTCCAGGGGTGGGGTGAGGACAACGCTAGGCAGGATGCGGGGGCCGGAGTTCGTACGGGAGGGACAACATCCGGCGTGGATTCGTACGAGCGTCCCAACTGCCGGGCGGAGCGGATTCAGCCCGTGCGCTTGTTCCCGTCGTACGCGCCCGTCAGCCGGAGCTGCAGCATGGCCGCGAAGCGCGCGGACGGGTCCTGGAGATCGATCTGGCCCACCTCCGCGACCCGGCGGATCCGGTAGCGGAAGGTGTTCGGGTGGACGAAGACGCTCGCCGAGGCGGCGATCACGTCGCCGAACGCGTCGAGCCAGGCCCGCAGCGTCTCCACCAGGTGGGCGTTGTGCCGGGTGTCGTAGTCCGTCAACCGGGCGATGGGGCCGGACAGTTCGTCGCGGTTGGCGATCGCCAGGTCGCGGATCTCCAGGAGCAGCGCGTCGACGTACACATCGGCGATCGAGGCGGCCCGCCGGGCGATGCGGCCGCTGAACAGCACGCGCAGCGCCCGGTCCGCGTCGGCCCGCGACCGGGCGAGCGCCGCCGCCTCGCCCGCCACCGAGCCGATGCCGACGACGGCGCCGAGCTGGTCCCCGGTGCGCTCCAGGAAGTTCGACGCGACCTGAACCGCCCGCTCCCGTACGGCCGTGGTGTCGTCCGGCACCGGGAACAGCGCGTAGGAGACGTCCCCCAGGAGTGCGACGGCGGACCTCGGCTGGACCGCCGTCAGATGCACCGCGAGCGCGCCGGACAGGCGCTGGCGCTCCGCGGTGACCCGGGCGTGGTCGGCGTCCCCCGCCGGTTCGAGGCCGAGGGCCATCACGAGGAGCGGCCCGTCGCCGAGCCCGAGTCGGCCAAGAGCCCCCGCCGCGCCGGGGCCGCCCTCCAGGGCGGTCGTCACCAGGTCGGCGCGCAGCCGGTACTCCGCGTCGGTCCCCGCGCGAAAGCGCAGCATGTGCAGGGCGACGAGCTTGGCGGCCTCCTGGAAGGCCTCCTCCCGTTCCTTGGTGAGGGGCTTGCGCAGCGCCGCCCACACGGATCCCAGGATCTCGTCCCCCGCGCGGACCGCGATCGCCATGCGGGGCAGCGCGACCTCGTCGCCCAGGGTCGGCGGCGGGATGTACACCGGTTTCCCGGTGCGGTAGAGCTCCTTGAAGACGCCGTGTTCCTCGTGCAGGCGCCGATAGCGCTCGGGCACCCGCCGGGCCAGGATGCTCGCCACCCGTGCCGGGTCGGCCTCGTCCTGGCGCCCGGAGAAGGCCAGGATGCGCGAGCGCCTGTCCTCGATGGTGATCGGCGCGTCGAGCAGCGTCGCGACCGCGTTGGCCAGCGCGAAGAGGTCGCCGGACGGCACCCCGCCCAGGGTCTGCCGCCCGGTCTCCCCCACGTCGCCCTCGGCGAGCAGGGTCCGCAGCATGGCCGCGAGCTGGGCCCAGGAGGCCCCGCGCGTCAGGGACAGCAGCGCCACACCGGTCTGCGCCGCCACCTCGTCGAGCGCGGCGCCGTCGTCGACGGGCCCGCGGACCACCAGCGCGGCGGCGCCCGCGGCGGCGAGTTCGCGCAGGAGGCGGGCGATGGCGTCGGCTCCGTGCACGCCGACGCCGAGGACGACGGCGCGCTCGGGGTAGTGCTGCTCGTCGTACGGATCATGGATGCCGACACCGCCGAGTTCACTCCCCTGCTCCGGATCGCCGTGGAGCAGATCGAGCAGGGTGGGGCCGAGGTCCTCGAGCACCCGGCTCAGACTCCGGGCCGGGTGTGGCGACATGTGCCTGATCATCTCCGCAGGTTAGGACGGGTGCGGTCGAGCGCGTTCGTATGTGCGTACGAGAATACGTGACCTGATCGGTGGCCCGGGACGAACCCCTTGGTGGGGGCCTTGCCCGCATCTGTCCCGGTCCTGGTCCGGAGCGCCGACGACAGACCTCTCAGCCCGCGTGCAGGACCCGGAAGCGGCCCGGTTCCGCCGGGTCCCGGTCGACGACCTGGATCGGCGCCCGGGTCCACTGCCGGACACCGATGCCCGGGGTGCGGGCGAACTCGATCCTCCCTCGGGTGCCCTCGACCGCGACGTGCGGCCACGCCTGCGCGATGCGTGCCCGGTCCGCACCCTGCGACCGCAGCACGTCGGCGAGGACGGCGACGGTGTCGTACCCCTCGAAGGCGACGAAGGACGGCGCCCCGCCCAACCGCTCGCGCAGACCCGTCGCGACGCGCTCGCCGAGCGGGGTAAGGCGCTCGGGCAGATAGCGCAGGAACGGGATGCCTGCGCCGTCGTCGCCCAGCGCCGCCGCCCACTCCGCGAACTCCGGCTGCCCGGCGGGAGCGCCCATCAACAGCCCGGCGAGGCGCGGGTCGCGGCGGACCGACGTGACGATCGGTACCGCCGGGTCCGGGATGCCGACCAGGAGGAGCAGGGCCGTCGCGCGGTGGTCCACCAGCGCGTCACACACGGCGGCGGGCGTGAGCGCGCTCGCGTCGAGTTCGACGAGGGTGCCGCCGCGTGCGGCCAGGTGGTCCCGGAGGATACGAGTCCCGGCCTCCCAGTAGACGGTCCGCTGGGCCGCCACGGCGATCCGGCGGTGCCCCGCGCCGAGGAGGAAGTCGGCGTAGGTCCGCCAGCCCCGTGACTGCGGCGGGGCGAGGCGCGCGACCCGTTCCGTCGGGTGCTCGGTGAGCGCGTCGAGGACCGCCGAGGAGCAGAGGTAGGGCAGGCCGAGCGCGTCGGCCCTGGCGGCGGCCGCGCGGGCGACGACGCTGTGGTACTCACCGGCCAGGGCGGCCACGCCCAGCGCCGCCAGTTCGTCCACGGCCGCCGCGGCCTTCTCCGGATCGGCGGCCGTGTCACGGACGACGAGTTCGAGCGGCCGCCCGCCGACGCCTCCGGCGGCGTTGACGTCGGATACGCCCAACTCCATGCCTGCGAGCAGGTGTTGACCTGCCTCGGCCCAGCCGGGCCGGGTCAGCGGAACGAGCACGCCGATGCGGCAGGACGACTCGTCAGGACGGCCCGTGCCCGGCCCCGATGACAGCGATGGCGGCGTGCTCATGTTCATCCCCCGGCGTCTCCCGTGTGGCGTGATGCCCCGGTCGGGGAGAGACGCGCCGGACCGGGAAGAGCAACCCTAAGTGGTGACGGCCGCGGTGCCGGCGGCGGAGTTCGCCGCAGCCGTCCGCTGCACGGCGACGTTCACCGCCTCGGCTCCCCAGCTCGACCGCTCCAGTTCCTTGGCGCGCGTGTAGACCTCGCCCGACCACGGGACGACGGCGTGCAGGGTCGGCAGCGTGCCGCTCGCCGAGAGCAACCCGATCAGCGCCGCCGTGCGGGCATCCGGCTCCTCGCCGTCGACCAGCACGGCCCGGACCCCCGCCACGAGGGCCTCCTTGTGCCGGGTGTCCGCGGCCGTGATCGATGCCGTACGGAACATGCCCAGCCGCTTCTTGCTCTCCCTGTGCAGCATGCCGCGCTCCACGAGCCGGTCGAGCACGGTCCCGCGCAGGTCGGCGCCGATCGAGACGAGCAGCGTCTGTACGCCGCGGACCTTCTCCGCGACCTTCTCCTGGGCGCTCCGCAGCACCGGATCCGGCAGCGGATCACCGGCGACGGCGTGCACCTTCAGGCCGTTCAGCCCCTTGTCGCGCTCGTCGACCGTGACGTGCCCGCCGAGTCCGAGCTCGACGAGGACCGCGCCCCCGAGCGCGTAGTACAACGTGCCCTCACCGGCGATCACACCCGACTTGTCGTCGAACATCAACAGCATCAGGTCTTCGACCACGAGCATGTGGCCCGGCATCGGATCTTTCTCCATCGGCTCGTCGGGCATCGGCTCGTCGGGCATCGGATCTCTCTCCCACTGCGGTTGGCCGCCGTTGACGGCGCTGGACTGACGGCACTGGATCGACGGCACCTACCGTAGGCGGCTACCCCTGACGTGCCTCAAGGGCTGGCCTCAAGGACGTGCCTCCAGTAGGGACCCGCCTCATGGAAGACTGAAGCCGATCAAGGGGGCAGAGCCGTGCAGCACACGCTGAACCTGTGGCGTCAAAGGCTCGGCGAGGTGCCCGAGTCGGTCTGGCAGCGGACCGGACTCCAGGTGCTGATCCTCGCGGACAACAAACTCACCTCCCTCTCCCCGGAGATCGGAACACTGAAGCGGCTGCGCACGCTCGACCTAGGCCACAACGCGCTCACCTTGGTCCCCGAGGAAGTGGGATTGCTGCCCGAACTCACCGATTTCCTCTACCTGCACGACAACCACCTCACCCAACTCCCTTCTACACTCACGCACCTGACCCGACTGCGCTACCTCAACGTCGGCGAGAACCGCCTCCCCGCGCTGCCCGATGCCATCGGCGGGATGAGCGGCCTGGTCGAACTGCGGGCCCAGCACAACCACCTCACCGGACTCCCCGCCTCGATCGGCCGGCTCCACGGGCTGCGCGAGCTCCATCTCCGCGGCAACGCCGTCGAGCGCCTGCCGTCGTCCGTGAACCGGCTCCACGCGCTGCGTCACCTGGACCTCCGCGACAACGCGCTCACCGAGGTTCCAGGGCCCCTGGCCGGGCTGCCGCTGCTGCGCCAGCTCGACCTGCGCGGCAATCGAATCACCCAACTCCCGCACTGGATAAGCGAGTTGCCGTCGCTGGAAAAGCTGGATCTGCGCTGGACCGGCGTCGACCCCGCCCTGCCGGTGCTGGTCCGGCTGGCACGGCAGGGCTGCGTGGTCCTGGTCTGACCAGGACCGACTACGCCGACCTGGCCCCACCGGGTCCGACTACTTCGACATGATGAAGTCCAGGGCGTAGCCGGAGGCCGTCGTCCAGTAGGTCACGAGCTGGCCGTCGTCCGCGTGCAGCGTCTTGACCGGCATGGGCACGTCCACCGGCCCGCCCGCCTCGCTGCCGGGCTTGCCGCCCTGGAGGGTCACGGTGATGCTCTCCGCCTCGTACTCGTCCCGTCCGCCGCCGTTGACGAGCAGCGCGGCGTACGCCTCGTCGCCCGGAGCAAGGGTCACGGGCTTTCCTGAGTCCGGGTCGCTGTCCTTGATCACCGGGACCGTCGTACGGGCATCGGCACCGAGCCGTACCCGGGGATAGCCGTAGACGTCACACTTCTTCTCACCGACGTTCTGGACGACGAGGACGAGGTGCCTGGCTTCCTTGCCGTCCTCGGGCTCTTTCGTGGAGGAGAAGGCCAGGGCGTCCTGGGCGCAGGCGGGGAGGGTGCGCTTGCCGCCGTCCCCGCCATCGTCCGAGGTGGGATCGGTGCTGCCGCTGGAACTGGGGTCGGAGCTGGGATCGCTGCTGCCGTCGGTGCTGTCCCCGGCGCTCGGCTCCGCCGAACCCGTCGCGCTCGGCCGGTCCGTGGGCTTGGCGTCGTCCGATCCGTCGGACCCACCCGGCTCGCAAGCCGTGGTCGCCAGCGCCGCGACGACCGCCGCGGCCGCGAGGACGCAGGCCCTCCCGCTTTGGCGGCTCCGACCGCTCCAACTGCTCCGCCTGTTCGTCCGCGTCCTGAAGACGGTTGTGTTCATGATGTTCCCCCGTGGTCCGCCGCGCGACAACTCTCGGCCGAGCTCGACTCGGCTCGGCTCGCGTCGGCGAACGGATTCTGCACCGGGAAACGCGCCAACAACCGCTCTCCGTACGTCTGTTACCGATCACGCACAGGGAGGAGGCGGTTCCGGCGGAAAGCCGTCAGGGGCGTCGGGGACGTCAAGGGCACACCCGCGCCACCAGATCCGCCAACGCCTGCCCGAGCGGCAGCCCGATCCGGTGGGTGGCCCAGCGGTCACCGCGTGTGGGGCCCTGGTTGACGATCAGGACCGGCGTGCCCGAATCGGCCGCCTGCCGCACGAATCGCAGCCCGGACATGACGGTCAGGGAGGAACCGAGCACCAGCAGCGCGGCCGCCGCGTCGACCTGGCGCCGGCACTCCGTGACCCGCTCGGGCGGCACGTTCTCGCCGAAGAAGACGACGTCCGGCTTGAGGACGCCGGTGCCGCACACCGCACAGGCCACCACCTGGAACTCACGGACCGCCTCGTCGGGCAGGTCCACGTCACCGTCCGGGTTGACCCGCGCGGCACGGTAGCGCTCGGCGGCCGCCTCGAAGCCGGGATTGGCCTCCCGCAGCCGCCCGTCGAGCTCCGTACGGCCGCTCATGCGACCGCAGCTCAGACAGCGCACCCGGCCCAGGCTCCCGTGCAGCTCGATCACGTCCCGCGCCCCCGCGGCCTGCTGCAACCCGTCGACGTTCTGGGTGATCACTCCGGTGACGAGGCCCGCGTCCGCAAGCCTGGTCACAGCCAGGTGCCCGGCGTTGGGCCGCGCCCGCGTCATCGCCCGCCAGCCCAGCTGGCTGCGGGCCCAGTAGCGCTGCCGCGCCTGCTCGCCGCCGACGAACTCCTGGTACGTCATGGGCGTGTGCTTGCGCAGCGAGCCGTGCTCGCCCCGGTAGTCCGGGATGCCGGACTCCGTGGAGAGCCCCGCCCCGCTCAGCACCACGACTCCGCCCCCGCGCACCGCGTCGACGACGGCGCCGAGGTCGGTCGAGGCGGGGGGAAGTCCGCCGGTGGGCTCCCAGGTCAACGTGGGTCGCGTCCGCATGCCTCCCAGCGTACGTATGCGGCGTACGGGCGCGGGTTCCGGCTGGCCCCAGGCGGGGCAGGGGGCTGCCGGGACCGTGGATCCGGGGGACAGCCGGGGCGAGCGGCGGCCGTCCGCGCCCCTAGCGTGCTGTGCGTACGGAGGGAACTCCACCGCGTGCGGAAGGAGCCCGCCGCGTGCGGAAGGAGCCCGCCGCGCACGGCGGAAGCCTCTCCGCGTACGGCGGAAACCCCACCGCACGGAGGAAGCCCCGCCGCGCACGGCGAGGGCCCGCGCCGTGCATGCCGAGTCCCGTGTGCCGACCGCTCATCCGCAGGAGCCGCACCTCATGAACCGGAACACCACCCCACGTCGCGCGGTGCTCGCGCTCGGCACCGCCGCGGCCGCCGCGCCCTGGCTCGGCGGCGCCCCCTCACCCGCCCGTGCCGCCGAAGGTCCCGGCGCGGACCCCGGAGCGGACGGCAGGGGCCTCGCCGAACTCGGCATCACCGAACTCCGCCGGAGGATGGCCGAGGGGCGGCTCGACGCCGAGCGGCTCACCCGGCACTTCCTGGACCGCGTCGAGCGCGTCGACCCGCTCCTCAACGCCGTCATCGAGGTCAATCCGGACGCGCTGCGCGAGGCCCGCCGCCTGGACGCCGAAGGGGATCGCCGCAAGCCCCTGCACGGCATGCCCGTCCTGCTCAAGGACTTGGTGGAGACCGCGGACCGGATGCACACGACCGCCGGGTCGCTCGCCCTGGAGGGCCTGCGCCCGACGGCGGACGCCACGGTCGCCGCCCGGCTGCGCGCGGCCGGGGCCGTCATCCTCGGCAAGACCAATCTGAGCGAGTGGGCGGGCGGCATGTCGCTCACCCATCACGCGGGCTGGAGCGCCCGTGGCGGCCAGACCCGCAATCCGTACAAGCTGGACCGCTCGCCCAACGAGTCCAGCTCGGGCACGGCCGCGGCCGCGGCGGCCGGTCTGTGCGTGGCCGGGATCGGCACCGAGACGAACGGCTCGATCATCGACCCGGCGTCCGCGAACTGCGTCGTCGGCGTCAAGCCGACCGTCGGTCTGGTCGGGCGTGGCGGCGTGATCCCCGGGGTGCCGAGCCAGGACAGCGTCGGGCCGATCGCGCGCACGGTGCGGGACGCCGCGATCCTGCTCGGCACCCTCGTCGGGGTCGACGGCCGCGACCCGGCGACCAGGGCGAGCCGCGGCCACTTCGTCCGCGACTACACCCGGTTCCTCGGCGCGGACGGGTTGCGCGGGGCCCGCATCGGCGTATCGCGCGGCGTGTACTTCGGCTACAGCCACCACGCGGACGAGATCGCGGAGCGGGCGATCGCCACGCTGCGCGAAGCGGGCGCGACCATCGTCGATCCGGCCGACATCCCCACCGCCGAGCGCCTAGAAGACCTGCCGAGCTCGATGGTCGTGCAGGCGTACGAGATCAAGCGCGCGCTCAACGCGTACCTGGCCGGGGCGCGCGGCGACCACCCGCGCAGCCTCGCGAAGCTGATCGCGTTCAACCGTGAGCACGCCGACCGCGAACTTCGCCACGTACGGCAGGACGGCCTGGAGGCCGTGCAGCGCCTTGACTTCAGCGAGCGCGAGTACCGGGAGGCACTGGCCACCAACCACCGGCTTTCGCGTGCCGAGGGCATCGACGCGGTGCTGCGCCGGTACCGCCTGGACGCCCTCGTCATGCCGACCACGGGTCCGCCTGCCAAGATCGACCTGATCTGCGGCGACAGCTACGGCGGCGGCTCGTCGACTCCCGCCGCACTCGCCGGATATCCCGCGGTCAGCGTCCCGGCCGGCTTCGCCGTCGGCCTGCCCGTGGGCCTGACCTTCATGGGCACGGCCTGGAGCGAACCGGTCCTGCTGCGCCTGGCCCACGCCTACGAACAGGCGAGCCGCGTCCGGCGCCCGCCCACCTACCGCCCGGCCGACGTGGGGTTCTGACGCGGCGTACGGGTACGGACCGTCGGGGCCCGGGGGCACGTCAGGCAGGGGGGCAACGGCTAGCTCTGGGCGGTCGGCCGTACGACGATCTCGTTCACGTCGACGTCGGCGGGCTGCCCGATTGCGTAGGCGATCGCGCGGGCCACCGCGGCGGGCGGGATCGCGATGCGGTCCCTGGCCGCCGAGAGCTCCGCCCTGACCCGCGGGTTGCTCGACGCGTCGGCGAATTCGGTGCCGATCATGCCTGGCGAGACCGTGGTCACCCGCAGCGAGTCACCGGCTTCCTGGCGCAGCCCTTCGCAGATGGCCCGCACCGCGACCTTCGTCCCCGCGTACACCGCCATGGTCGGCACGATGCGGAACGCGGCGGTGGACGCGGTGGTGACGAAGTGGCCGCCGCCCTGCGCCCGGAAGACCGGCAGAGCGGCCCCGATCCCGTGCAGCACGCCCTTGATGTTCACGTCGACCATGTGGTCCCACTCCTCGACGCGCAGGTCGTCGAGCGGTGAGATCGTTCCGACCCCCGCGTTGGAGACCAGCACGTCGAGGCGGCCGAAGCGTTCGCGGGCAAGACCCACCAGGGCGTGCAGGTCGTCCCGCCGGGTCACGTCGGTGCGGAGGTGCACGGCTTCACCGCCCGCCTTCTCGATCCTCGCGACGAGATCCGCGAGCCGCTCGGACCTGCGGCCGCCCACGACGAGCCGCGCGCCCCGCTCGGCGAGCAGCAGCGCGGTCGCCTCGCCGATGCCACTGCCCGCGCCCGTGATCGCCACGACCTTGCCGTCGATTTCCGACATGGGTATCCCTCTTCCTGGTCTCCCCCGGCGGCCTTTCAAGGGCCACCGGTCGGCGCCGTGCTCGGCACCGGGATTCCAGTCTGCGAGAGTCTGATCCTGGTATACAGAATCTCTTCATCCTGGAATCAGAGGTGCCACCCTTCATGCCCCAAGGCCCCGAGCAGCGCCGCGAACTGGGCGCCTTCCTGCGCACTCGCCGGGAGCGCGTCACCCCTGCCGAGGTTGGCCTGCCGCTCTCCGGCCGACGTCGTACGCCGGGGCTGCGCAGGGAGGAACTCGCGCTGCTCGCCGGGATCAGCGCGACTTGGTACACGTATCTGGAGCAGGGCCGGGACATCCGCGCATCGGACCAGGTGCTCGAATCCCTGGCCAGGACGCTGCGGCTCGACCCGGGCGAGCGCGCCCATCTCTTCCGGCTCGCGGGGCACACCCTTGCGGCCGAGGCCGCGAACGAGGACCCCGAACCGCTCCCCTCCGAGGTCGCGGCCGTCCCCCGGCTGCTCCAGCCGCAGCCCGCGTTCATCATCAACGGCCGGTACGACGTGCTCAGTTGCAACCAGGCGGCCGAAGAGCTCTTCCCGCACCTCACCGACGGCCCCGTCGCACCGGCGAACCTCGCGCGCTGGACGTTCCTCGACCCCGCGGCCCGCGACGTGGTCGTCGACTGGGAGGAGGAGGCGCGGGGCCTGCTCGCCCGGCTGCGGACCATGGCCGGACGTCATCCCGGAGATCCGCGCTACACCACGCTCATCGACGAGTTGAAGTCCGGCAGCCAGGAAGTCCGGGCCTGGTGGCCCCGGTACGACGTGCAGGTCAGGCACGGCGGGCGGAAGCGGCTCCGGCGGGGCGGGCACGAGGTGGTCGAGTACGCGTACACGGCCTTCCACCTCGCCGAACAGCCCGACCGGACCCTGGTGATCTACGTCGCCGAGGGCGCGGACCGGTGAACAGGCCGCCGCGGAGCCTTCCGTTGACGCACCGCCTCACGCGGCAGACGCAGGCTCCTTGCCAGGGACGCGGAACCCCCGGTCGACCAGCAGCACCGTCAGATGCGCGACGACCGCGGCGAGCACGATCAGCGGCATCTGGTCGTGGGCGTCCTCGCCCATCAGCAGCACGGTGAGCACCGCGCTGCACAGCGGCAGGCCCATCACGGCCGTCGCCGCGGCGCAGATGCCGAGCGCGAGCGCCGGGGTCGTGCCGAGGCCGGGGAGTCCCGAGCAGGCGAGGGCCGCGGCGGCACCGAGCAGCAGGGCGGGGAAGATGGGGCCGCCGCGCAGGCTCCCGAGGCTGATGCTCCAGGCGAGGCCCTTGCAGACGACCAGGGCGAGCAGCGCGGCCACGGACCATGCGCCCGGGTCCGCCGCGAGGTGGCCGAGGGTCGCCTGTCCGGAGAGCGCGGCCTCTTCCGGGGAGCGGCCGGTGAGCAGGGCGTACGCGGTGAGGCAGCCGCCCACGGCTACCGCGCAGAGGACCGTGCGGGCCGCGGTGTGCCGGCCGCCCGCCCACTTGCCGGTCATCCGGCCCAGACGCCGGGTCAGGGCGATGCCGCCCGCGATGAGCGCGGCGAGCGGGATGCCCCACAGGAAGTCGCCCGCGTCGGGGTTGACCAGGGGCGGCACGGTGGGCAGGGCGAGACCGCCGATGGAGAGCCCCGTCCATGTGCCGAAGCCGGTGAAGACCACCGCGCCCGCGGCGCTCGCGGTGAGGCAGGGCAGCAGCAGGACGGCGAGCCGGGCACCGGCGAGCCCGGCCGCCTCGACGACGAGGACGGCGGCGACGACCGGGCCGCCGAGGATCGTGGAGATGGCGGCCGTGGACCCCGCGGTCGCGACGAGCGTCGCCGTCCGCGGATCGCTCGCGCCCTTGATCCGGCGTACGGCAAGGAGCGCGAGGCCGCTGCCCACCGCCATGAGCGGCGCCTCGGGGCCGAGGACGACGCCGAGCGGCAGCGTCATGAGCGCCGCGAGGACCACACCGGGCAGTTCGCGCGGGCCGATCGGCGCGCCGCCGAGGCCGTTCGCCGGCAGGTGCCCGCCGCCGCCCGGCGCGCGGGCGACGATCGGCGCGAGGAGCAGTCCCGCGAGCGCGAGGGCCGGCAGCGGCCACCACCAGGGTGCCTCGCGGTAGCCGAAGGTCTTGGGGAGTTCCGTCCAGACCTCGTGCTGCAGCCAGTGTTGGAGTCCCACGAAGAAGAAGCAGGCCAGCGCGATGAGCACGCCGAAGACGAGGGAGAGCAGCAGCATCCGCAGGTAGCGGCCGCTGAGCAGGATCCCGTACGAGGCCTCCGGCGGTACGTCGGGCGGCGCGTCCTGGGCCGACGGCACGGTCAGCCCCGGCGTACCGCGCTGCGGGCCACCGAGGACAGCAGCGATCCGATCGCGACGCCGATGGCCAGATAGACGGCCGCGGTGCCGATCTTCGCCGGGAGGGACGCCGCGGCGGTGAAGGGCAGCAGCACCATGACCGCCGTGGCGAGCGCGACGATCCACGCGAAGAACCGCTCGGGGCGCGGGGTCCCCGCGACGAGCAGGTGCAGCAGGGCGGTCGCCACGAGCGCCGCGAAGGCGGCGCCGCCCGCCAGCGCTCCCGTGGTGGCGTTGCCCATCGCGCCGTCGCCCTCGGGCGCGAACACGGCGATGCCGAGCACACCGCGGACGAGCATCAGCGCGACGACGGCTGTGAGCGCGGCGACCACCGCGGTCATCACGCCGCCCGCCCACAGCCGCCCGGCGTCCAGGCGCGGGCTCTGCGGCGGCAGCGGCGTCGGATCGGATGCGGGCGGCGGGACGCCGTACGGCGTGCTCGACCGGCCGTAAGGGCTGTTGGGTGATTCCACGAGGGCGATTCCTTCGGGGGGAAGAGGTATTCAGACGAGCGGTTCAAGCGAGCGGTTCAGGCGAGCAGTTTCGTCTTGGCGCGGGCGAATTCGTCGTCGGTGAGCGATCCGGAGTCGTGCAGTGCGGCGAGCCTGGCGAGTTCGTCGGTGCCGCTCGGCCCGCTCGCGCCGTCCGCACCGCCCTGTTTCCCGTCCGCGGCCGTCTTGCGGATGTAGTCCTGGAAGGCCGCCTCCGCCTTCCTCGACCGTTCGACGTCCCGTTGCCCCATGCCGCGGCCGCGCACGATGACGTAGACCAGCACGCCGAGGTACGGGAGCACGATGCAGAAGATCAGCCAGCCCGCCTTGGCCCAGCCGCTCAGTTCCTCGTCGCGGAAGACGTCCATGACGACTCGGAAGAGCAGGAAGAGCCACATGATCCAGAGAAAGAAGAACAGCATCGTGAGAAAGAGGTCGAGAAGCGGATAGTCGTCCATGACGTCCTCTTTTCCATCGCCGCACAAGGTTTTTCCTTCGCCGCACGGACGGTGGACGAATGGTGCACGGACAGTGCTTCGAAGTATCTCCGCGCCCCCGGCTTCGCGCATTTCAGGTACGCCTTCCGCGCATTCAGTGCATTCAGTGCATTCACCGCATGCACCGCATGCACCGCATGCACCCGGCTGGCCGCGCCCGGTTCACCAGCTCTCCGTCTCCGCCGAAGGCGGCAGCCGGGGCGACACGTTCCGCTCGCGTGCGCGCACCCGCATCGCGAGCAGCGGGAAGACCAGGACGGAGATCATCGCCGCGCCGACCAGGGCGGCCGCGGTGCTCTGGCTCAGCACCTCGTCGTCGACGCCGATCGCGGTGATGGCGACGACGAGGGGCAGACAGGTGGCGGAGTACAGCGTCAGCGCCCGGCGGCCGAGGGGCGACAGGTCCCGTGGCGCGAGCAGGTAGGCGGGCAGACCGCGGACGACGACGAACAGGACGAGGAAGACGGGCAGCAGCAACAGCGCGCGGCCGCCGTCCAGGAGCGAGGCCAGGTCGAACTGGATGCCGGTGACGACGAAGAAGAGCGGGACGAGGAAGCCGAAGCCCATCGCCTCGACCTTCTCCAGGATCTGCTCGCTGCTCTCGGGGGCCGAGCCCTGCAGCACGAGCCGCGTGAGCAGCCCGGCGGCGAAGGCGCCGAGGAGCACGTCGAGGCCGAACGCCTGGGACAGCGCGAGCATCGCGACGAGCAGCAGCATCACGAAGCGGACCGCGAACTGTCCGCTGGTGTGCAGGGTCGCGCGGATGACCTGGCTGAACCAGGGCGGGCGCGGGCGCAGCGCCCAGAACACGGCGGCCGCGGTGATCGCGGCGAAGACGACGAGGACGACCGTGGACACCCCGGGGCTGCGCCCGCTGAGCAGCACCGACATCGCGATGATGGGACCGAACTCGCCGAGTGCCCCGAACGCCATCATCACCGTGCCGAACCGGCCTTCCAGATCCCCGCTGTCCCGCAGGATCGGCAGCACCGTGCCCAGGGCCGTGCTGGTCAGCGCCGTGCCGATGATGACCGCGCGGGAGAGGTCGAAGCCGGTGAGGGCCAGCGCGACGGCGAGGCCGAGCGCCAGCGAGACCAGCCAGGCCCAGACGGACCGGCGCAGGGTGTCCCCGCGGATGGCGCCGAACTCGATCTCGTACCCGGCCAGGAAGATCAGCATCGAGAGGCCGAGGTCCGAGAGCACGTCGACGACCTCGTCGCTGCGCGCCCAGCCGAGTACGTCGGGGCCGATGAGGATGCCGAGCACGATCTCGAAGATGACCACCGGGATCCGCACCCAGCGCCCGGCCCCGTGCGCGAGCAGCGGGGCGAGGACGGCCACCGCCATGATCAGGATGAGCGTCCCAGTCTGTGCCACACCGTTCCCCTGCTCCGCGCCGGTCCGTGCTGCTTCGACGATCGGCGCAGCGGCCGCCCGGCGCATGCGAGAACGGACCGTGCGGGTGAGACTTGGTCTGCCGGCGCACCGGACCGCCGGGGAACGGCGGTACGCGCCACGGTGAAGGACCCTACGGACGGGAAGAGGACGCTCGGCCTGCACCGGCCCGCCCTGCTCGCGGCGGCGTCGGCGGCGATGGTCACGGCGTACTTCCTGCTGCCGCTGCACCTGCTCGGCCCGCACCGGCCGCTCCTGAGCTGGCTCCTGTTCGTCGCCGGGCTCGCCCTGGTCGCCGTCGGTCTCCTGGTGCAGATCCAGTACGTCCTGACCGACCGGACCGGCACCACACCCGCCTGGATGATCGCCGGTCTGATGTGCCTGACCATCCTGCTGTTCGCCGCCGCGTACTTCGTGCTGGCGCGGCAGCGGGGCGAGTTCATCGGGCTGCGCACCCGCGTGGACGCGCTGTACTTCACGGTCGTGACCCTCGCGACGGTCGGCTACGGGGACATCAGCCCGAGCGGCCAGACGGCGCGCGTCCTGACGCTCCTGCAACTCCTCTACAGCTTCGTCTTCCTCACCGCGGGCGCGACCACCCTGAGCCGGCTGCTGCGCGTCCGGATCGCGCGGCACGGCAGGGAAGCCGCAGGACGCCCCGAGAGCTGAGCCCTTGCCCCGCGCGGCCTCTGGGGGAAAACCCCCAGGGGGGACGGAGGAAAGCAGCGTTCCGGCCGGGGGTGCCGCGTCCCTAGCGTGAGGTGCGGTGGTGAACACACCAGGTACGCGGGCATCCGGCCGCGCCGTACAGCCGTCGGCAGGGAGCAGTGATGATCGAGGCCAAGGGTCTGACCAAACGGTACGGACCCACCGTCGCCGTCGACGCGTTGAGTTTCGACGTGCTGCCAGGAGCCGTGACCGGCTTCCTCGGCCCGAACGGGTCGGGCAAGTCGACCACGATGCGCATGATCATGGGCCTGGACAGGCCCGACGCGGGGCGGGCCACGATCCACGGCCTGCCGTACGGGGAACTGCGCTGGCCCGCCCGTGAGGTGGGTGCGCTCCTGGAGGCGCGCACGTTCCATCCGGGGCGCACCGCGGCCCAGCATCTGACGGCGCTCGCGGCCGCCGGGGGCATCGCGCGGAGCCGGGTCGACGAGGTGCTCGGCATCGTGGGGCTCGGCCACGTCGCGGGGCGGCGGGCCGGGACGTACTCCCTGGGGATGGCGCAGCGGCTCGGCATCGCCGCCGCGCTCCTCGGCGATCCCGGCGTGCTGCTCTTCGACGAGCCGGTCAACGGGCTCGACCCGGAGGGCGTGCGGTGGATCAGGGAGCTGATGAAGTCCCTGGCCGCGGAGGGCCGCACCGTGCTGCTCTCCAGCCACCTCATCGCCGAAATGGCGCTCACCGCCGACCACTTGGTGGTGATCGGGCAGGGCAGGCTGCTCGCCGACACCTCCGTGCGCGAACTGACCGCGCGGGGCGGCTCCCTGGAGGAGGCCTTCTTCGCGCTCACCGCGCCACCCCAGGGCAGTACCACCGCGCCGACGGTCTCCACGCCTCAGAAGGGGGCATCCCGATGAGTACGGCAGCACCCGCCTGGCACCGCGAGACGCGCGTCCCCGCCGGGCACTACGGATTCGGGCACGCGGCCCGCATGGAGTGGATCAAACTGCGGAGTCTGCGGTCGACCCTGTGGACACTGCTCCTCGTGGTGGCCGCGATGGTGGCCACCGGCGTCGTCACGATGGCCAACACCAAGGCGCCGAGCCCCGACAAGGCCGCCGCCTTCGATCCGACCAACAACGTCCTGGCGGGTGTCGCCTTCGGACAGCTCCTGATCGGCGTGCTCGGGGTGCTCGTCGTCACCGGCGAGTACGCGTCGGGGGCGATCCGCGCCACCCTGGCCGCCGTCCCCGACCGGCGCCTCGTCCTGACGGCGAAGGCGGCCGTGTACGGCGCGGTCTCGCTCGCGGTGGGCGAGGCCGTCAGCTTCGTGACGTTCCTCGCGGGTCGGGCCGCGCTCGCCGACGGTGTGCCGAGGCCCTCGCTCGGGGACGCGGGAGTGCTGCGCGCGGTCCTGATGTCCGGCGCCTATCTCGCGATGATCGGGCTCATCGGCATCGGGATCGGCGCGATCACCCGGCACACCGCGAGCGCGATCGGCGTGCTCGTCGGCATCACCTTCGTCCTGCCCGCGGTGATCGGCGGCGTCTCGGGCACGACCGTCGCCAAGTTCTTCCCGACGATGATCGCGGGCAACTCCCTGGCGGTCGCCGAGCCGGTGTCCGGCATGCTCTCGCCGTGGGCCGGGTTCGGGCTGCTGTGTCTGTACACGGCCGCGGTCCTCGCGGTCGGCGGGCGTCTGCTGATCCGCAGGGATGCCTGAGCGCGCCCGAGCCCACACCCGACCGCACGCCTGAGCACACGTCTGAGCACACGTCTGAGCACAGAGGAAACTGAAACCCCATGCACCTGCGAGAAGCCGTCCGCGCCGCGCTCCGCGCCCCCTTCACCCGGCGGGCGTGGGCCGAGGCCGCGTACTGCCTGGCCGGGTTCCCGCTGGGCGTCGCGGGCGGCCTCGTCCTCGTCGTACTCCTGGCCCTGGGCGCCGGGTTCACGGTCTCGCTCGTGCTCGCCGTGGTGGGCGTGCTGCTGCTCATCGCCGCGCTGCGCCTCGCCCGCGCGCTCGGCGGCGTGCACCGCGGGCTCGCCGCCGCGCTGCTCGGCGAGCGCACGCCCGCGCCCCCGGCGTTCCGCCCCGGCGACGGCTTCGTCGGCCGTCTGGACGCGCGGCTGCGGGACGGCACCGGCTGGCGGGCTGCGGCGTACGTCCTCACGAAGCTGCCGGTCGGCCTGCTCGGGGCGTATGCCGTGCTCTGGTGGATCACCGGCCTGGTGAACCTCACCGCGCCGCTGCGCTGGGCGGCGTTCGGACAGCACCCCACGGCGGGCGACCCGGAGGGCATGCCGATCCTGACGCCGGTCCCGTTCGGCGGCCTCACCGCGGACACCTTCGCCTGGACCTTCTTCGCGGTGGCGCTCGGCGTGGGCACGCTGCTGTGCGCGCCCTGGGTGACCGGACTCGTCGTCGCGGGCGACCGCTGGCTGATCCGGGCGCTGCTCGGTCCCGGGCGACTGGCCGACCGCGTCAGAGATCTGGAGGAGACGCGGGCGCTCGCCGTGGACGACTCCGTGGCGCTGTTGCGCCGGGTCGAGCGCGATCTGCACGACGGCGCGCAGGTCCGCCTGGTCGCGGTGGCCATGGGCCTCGACATGATCAGACAGCGGCTCGACGACGGGCAGCCACCGGACGTCGCGCGCATCCGCCAACTCGTCGACGGCGCGCACCGCAACGCCACCGAGGCGCTCACCGAACTCCGCGACCTGGCGCGCGGCATCCATCCGCCGGCCCTCGACGAAGGACTGCCGGACGCGCTCGCCACCCTCGCCGCGCGCAGCACGGTGCCGGTCGAGCTCTCGGCGGACGTGCCGGTGCGGCCCACTCCGGCGATCGAGACCATCGCGTACTTCTGTGCCGCCGAGCTCCTCACCAACGTCATCAAGCACAGCGGCGCCGGGCGGGCCGCGATCGGCGTGAGCCAGCGGGACGGGGTGCTGCGGCTCCAGGTCACCGACGACGGGTGCGGCGGCGCCGAGCCGGGCGCGGGCAGCGGCCTGACCGGGCTCGCGCAGCGCGTCCGTACGGTCGACGGGCGCATCGACGTCCGCAGCCCCGCGGGCGGCCCGACGGCGGTCACCGTCGAGCTGCCGCTGCGGGCGTGAACGCGCCGGTGGGAGCGGTCGTGAGAGCATGCGGGCCATGCGTGTCGTGATCGCCGAGGATGCCGCCGTACTCCGGGAGTTGCTGGCCCAGATGCTCACCGAGCGCGGGCACGAGATCTGCGCCGCGGTCGGCGACGCGGACGCCCTGCGCGACGCGGTCGCCGCGCACCGCCCGGACGTGACGGTGGTCGACATCAGGATGCCGCCGAGCCACACGGACGAGGGCCTGCGCGCGGCCATCGACATCCGCGCCGAGCATCCCGGCACGGGCGTGCTGCTCTTCTCGCAGTACGTCGAGACGAAGTACGCGACCCGGCTCCTCGCGGCGGGTTCCGCGGGCGTCGGCTATCTGCTCAAGGACCGGGTGGCGAACATCGCGGAGTTCACGGACGCGCTGGAACGGGTGGCGGCGGGCGGCACCGCGCTCGACCCGGAGGTCGTGACCCAGCTGGCTGGCGCGAGCAGCCGTGGCGCCCAACTGGCGCCGCTGACCGGCCGCGAGCGCGAGGTGCTCTCCCTGATGGCGGAGGGCCGCTCCAACGCGGCGATCGCGCAGGCGCTCTTCGTCTCCCAGGGCACGGTCGAGAAGCACGTCGCCGCGGTCTTCGACAAGCTCGGCCTGCCGACCTCGCACGACCACAACCGGCGGGTGCTCGCGGTCATCCGGTATCTGCGCTCCTAGGACCCACCGCCCCGGTCACCATCGGCCGTCCGCCGCACGGTCGGGCGTACGTTCGCCGGGGGCACACATGACACCAACTCCCCCACTGGAGCACCACATTCCGAGCCGAGGCCCTACGCATTCTTCACTGTTCCCCCGTAGACTTCCGCGCGGGACTCCGCATATCGGCGAGCCAGAGGCATATGCCATAAGCACCACCGCATCGTGTGTTGCCAAATCCCTTACAGGCCACCTACTGCTGTGCGAAAGTCATTAGCGGTCCACCACCCGTCAAGCTGGTCGCACCGCATCTTCAACGGAGCACCTCATGCCGTCCCATGTCTTCGCGGACCACGCTGCCGCCCAGCCGCCGGAGCGCGGTGCGGTCGACGCGCTGATCTCGCAGACGCGCCGCCTCCGCGGCGAGGTCGACGCCGTGCGCCGCGACTCCGTGATCGATCACGGGGACCCCGAGGGACGCTGGCAGCGCGCCCTGTGCGACCTGGCGGTGCATCAACTCAACGATCTGGACGACCACTTGGCCCAGCTGCGGGACGGCCCGCCGCCGACCGAAGCACCGGCCGCGCCGCCCGCGCCCACCCCCGAGGAGCCCCGCCGCGGTTCACTCCTCAGCCGGGTCGGCAGCGCCGAGTGGAACCTCCTCAACGACGAGGCCAGCTGGTCCGGCGAGCTCTATCAGATCCTCGGCCGCGACCCCGCGGCCCCGCCGCTCTCCCTGGACGAACTCCCCGCCCTGGTGCACAACGAGGACCAGCCCCAGCTGACCGCGATGGTCACGGACTGCCTCATCGACGGGAAGCCCATCGACGGCGAGTTCCGCATCATGCGGCCCGACGGCGGGGTCCGCCAGGTGCACATGATGGGCGAGCCCGTGCTCGCCGCCGACGGCTCCACCGCCTCGATGTGGGCGGTACTGCGGGACGTCAGCGAACTGCGGCGCAGCCAGCGCGTGGTGCGCGAGACACGCGACTCGCTACAGCGCCATCGCGATCGGGCGCACACCGAGCACCGGCTCGCCGTCGAGCTGCAGGAGGCCGTCCTGCCACCGTGGCGCGGCGCACTGCGCTTCCCGCCCGGGGACGGCCCCGGCACACTCGATCTCGCCGCGCACTACCTCCCTTCCTCGGCCGGTGCCCTGACCGGCGGCGACTGGTACGACGCGCTGCAACTACCCGATGGCCAGGCCCTTTTGAGCGTCGGCGATCTCACCGGGCAAGGCGTCGCCGTCACCTCCGGCATGGCGATGCTGCTCGGCGCGCTGCGCGGCATGGCGGTCGCGGGAGCGCAGCCTGGCCGCCTCATGGGCTGGCTCAACCAGCTCCTCGACGCCACGGTCAAGACCGCGCTCGGCAGCGCGGTCTGCTGTCGCTACGACCCCGCCGAACACCGCCTCACCTGGGCGCAGGCGGGCCACCCCGCCCCGCTGCTGTTCCGCGACGGGACGGGGCGCGCGCTGACGCCACCGGACGGTGAACTCCTCGGCGCCACCGCGGGCGCGACGTACGGGCAGGCGGATGAGCAACTGCGGCCCGGAGACCTGCTGTTGCTGCACACCGACGGCCTGGTGTCACGGTGCGACAGGGAAGCGGCGACGGGCCGGCTGCTCTCCCTCGCGTCCCGCTTCGGCGGAGCGCGTACGGCACAGGACTGCGTGCGGACCGTCGTCGAGGAGTTCGGCGAGGCTCCGCGTGAGGACGACGCCTGCCTGTTGATCGCGCGGATCTGACCGATCGCGCGGTGTGTTCCCTGGTCTCCCTGATCCGGGAGTGTGTCAGGCCCTTGCCGTCCTCCCCGCCCTCTTGCTCCTGGGCAGCGCGAGCTTGATCTCCTCGCGGAGGTCCTGGATCTTCGGGTAGCCGGAGTACTGCGCGGTGAGCCGGTACATCTCGCGCAGCCGGTCCCAGGTGCGGTGCGAGGAGTTGGCCCGCATCGACACCAGCGCCAACCGCGCGTACCTGTCGGCCTGTTCGGGGTCGTCGGCGATGAAGCACGCCGATGCCAGGGAGATGTAGTCGAAGATCTGCGAGCGGTTGCGGTTCTTCGCGCGCAGCTCGATGGCCTGCCGGGCGTGCTGCTGGGCGATGGTCGCCGCGGACGCCTCGTGGTCGGCGAGGGTGCGGTACGCGAGGGCCTGCATGCCGTGCAGATCCGCCTCGTCGAACATCTGCATCCAGCTGGGCGGCGGCACGTCCCCCTTGTCCGAGACGAAGAGGTCCTCGGCGAGGCCGAGGGTGCGCCGCATCGCCTGGCCGCGCCCCATCGCCGCCTGCGCCCAGGCCTCGATGGTGTACAGCATGGCCTGGGTGCGCGGCAGCGCCTCCTCGCCCGCTCCCGACTTGGCGAGCTTCATCAGATCCAGGGCGTCGTCGGGCTTGCCCAGGTGCACCATCTGGCGCGCGGCCCGTGACAGGGCCTCGCCGGCACGCGGCCTGTCCCCTCCTTCTCGGGCCGCGTGCGCGGCGATGACGAAGTACTTCTGTGCCGTGGGCTCCAGGCCGACGTCGTGCGACATCCAGCCCGCGAGCACCGCGAGGTTGGCAGCGACGCCCCACAGGCGCCGCTGGAGGTGTTCGGGGTGTCGGTAGGCGAGCATGCCGCCCACCTCGTTGAGCTGGCCCACCACGGCCTTGCGCTGCAGCCCGCCGCCGCGGGCCGCGTCCCAGGCGCGGAACACTTCGACGGAGCGCTCCAGTTCCTCGATCTCCTGCGACCCGATGGGGGCGGCCTCGTAGCGGTCGAACCCAGCGGGGTCGGCGTGCAGGGGATCTTCGATGCGGGGAGCGTCGGCCGCGAAGGCCGGATCGGTGTGCAGCCAGTCGTGCATGGCGCTGCTGAGTGCGGAGCCTGCGGCAAGCGCAGCGCCCGCGCCCACCAAGCCGCGTCGGTTGAGCATGAGGTCCATTCCCGTGAATTCGGTGAGGACCGCGGCTGTCCGCTCGGGCGCCCACGGCACGCCGTCGGGGTGCTCCACACTCCCGTCGCCACGCCGCTTCCCAACGCGCCCGTGCCGGACCAGACCAAGATCCTCAGTGGTCACGACACGGCCGAGACGCTCGGTGAACAGGACGGCAAGCACCCGGGGCACCGGATCGCGCGGGATCTCTCCCATGTCGATCCACCGCCTCACCCGCGAGGTGTCGGTGGCCAGTTGGGGGTGGCCCATGGCCGCCGCCTGCCGGTTCACCAGCCTCGCGAGCTCCCCCTTGGACCAACCGGCCAGGCCGAAAAGGTCCGAAAGGCGAGTATTGGGTTGTCCGTTCACGTCAAGCCCCCAGGTTCTCGGCTGAGTTGACAGTAACCCTCTGTCAGTTGCTGGGCGACTATTCGCCAGGGTTCGCCAGGGTGCGCCAGATGGTGTGCCATGGGACGCCGGGTGTCAGGTAGGAGTGCGCCACCCCGACCCGGTCGCCGCAAGGCACTCCCCAGGGTGCACCCGAAGCGGCCGGGCCGGGAGGCGCACGCAACTCACAGGCACACGAAGGGATCTGTATCGCCCATGTACGCAGCATCGTCCTCCGTGTCCGCCCCGCCCCGGCCGCTCCACCCGCGCCCCCCGGTCCCACGGGGCCGCGAGATTCCCCCCTCGTCGGGGAGCGGCCCGTATCTGGAGCCCGTGCGCCCCGGTGCCACGCAGCTCGGCGCCGGCCGGACGCGCCGTGCGTCGGGGCCCGGCACCCAACCGCTCAGCGGGAGACTCGACTTGTCCGGCCCCCAGGGGGCGCAACTGCGCACCGCGATTGCTTCGGTGCACCGCATCTGCCCCGAGTTCAATCCGGTGCAGGTGCTCCGCAGAAACGGCCGCACCGTGCTGCTCGTCGGCACAGCGGGACGCGGGACCGCCGTCGCCAAGTGTTTACTCGACCACTCGCCTGTCTGGGCCGAGCGGATCCGGCACGAGATAGCGGCCTACCGCTCGTTCGTCCGGCACCGCCCGCCGGTCAGGGCGCCGCGACTCATCGCCGCCGACCCCGATGACTGCACGCTGGTGATCGAGCGGATGCCGGGACGCGTCGCGGCGCTGCACCGGCACCCCGCGGAGGCCCCGCCGCGCGCCGACATCAGGGCGGCCCTCGGTTCGGTCGTCCGGCTGAACGCCTGGCGTCCGCCGGCCGAGATGTTCGGCAGGCCGCTGGACTACGGCAGGCGCATCTCCCGCTTCCACGAGCTGGGCCTGCTCACCGACCGCGACATGGGCGACCTGCAGAAGCTGCTGCACGGCATCGCGCACTCGGTGGCCCACCAGGGCAACGGGCTGCACGCCATGTGGCAGTTCAACCACGGCGACGCCCTCCTGTCGAACGTACTGCTCTCGCCCGCCGGGCCCGTCCTCGTCGACTGGGAGCACGCGGGCTGGTACCTGCCCGGGTACGACCTGGCGACGCTGTGGGCCGTCCTCGGGGACGCCCCCGTGGCACGGCGCGAGATCAGCCAGCTCGCACAGAGCGCGGGCCCCGCGGCGCGCGACGCCTTCCTGGTGAACCTGATGCTCGTCCTGACCAGGGAGATCCGTACGTACGAAACGGCCGTGCAGCGTTCGATGCACGAGACGACCCCGGCTGCACCGGGTCCGGCCCACCCCGGTGCTGCGCCGTCCGGCGAGGAACAGCGGCTGCTGCTCAGGCGGCTGCACGACGACTGCCAGCTGGCCCGCCGGGCCGTGCGCGCGGCGGTCGGCACTCGCTGACGGGGACGACGGTCCGCGGTGCGCCTTGGACAGTGGCGCACCGCGGACTCTCGTATGCCTCTGGCTACTGCTGTTCGACTATGGCCTCAGGACTATGACGTGGAGAACTGCACCGCGTCGACGTCGAACGCATTGTCCTGCGGGGACTTGAACACCAGATACAGCTTGTGTGTGCCGGTCAGCGCCTCCACCGGGACCTCGGGCGTGGACTGGTAGGTGTCCCAGCCACCGGTGTTGGGCACGGGCGTGGTGGCGAGGAGCTTGCCGTCGGGCGCGTCCGCGCGCAGTTCGACGGAGCCGACGCCGTAGGGCGAGGACAGCTTGTAGCTGACCTTGCTCACGCCTTCGACGCTCATCGGGCTGTAGGCGATCCAGTCGCCGTCGCTGATGTCGCCGATGCGCTTGCCGTTCTCGGCGCCCTCCTGCGAGACGATCCGGGTGCCCGACTGGTCGTCGCGGTACTCGGCCTGCTTGTGCCTGGGTTGCAGCACCGAACGTCCGTACCCGGTCAGGGCGTTGACGCCGTCGCCGCCCTTGTCGGTGTACTTGGCGTTGAGGACGTAGGTGAGGTCGGCGCCCTCCGGGTGGCCGCCGAGGTCGCCGGTGTCGACCGTGCCTTCGCAGCCCGGGATGTCGGTGGTGGGGTGTTCGTGGTCGTCGTGGCCGAGCGCCGGGTTCACCGTCACCTTGGAGCAGTCGATGGTGCCGTCCTCGGGGTCGGTCACCGTGACCTTGTAGGGGATCTTGTCGCCGAACTCGATGAGCTTGCCGTCGACCGGTGTCTCGACCTTGACCGTCGGCGCGGTGTTGCCCGCGCTGACGGGGATGTTGGCGTAGCCGGACTTGCCCGTGGAGTCGGTGACCTTCAGCTGGGCGTTGAAGTTCCCCTTGGCCGTGTAGGTGTGCGAGGGGTTGGCGTCGGTCGAGTCGTACGTTCCGTCGCCGTCGAAGTCCCAGGCGTAGGTGAGGGGATCGCCGTCCGGGTCGGCGCTGCCCGCGCTGGAGAAGTCGACCTTGAGCGGGACGGGGCCGTTGGTGGCGGACGCCTTGGCCTTGGCGAGCGGGATGCGCTGTCCTTGGGCGTAGTCGATGCGGTAGAGCCCGGAGTCGTTGTTGCCGCCGCCGAACTCGCTGCCCCACTCCAGGACGTACAGCGATCCGTCAGGGCCGAAGGTCATGTCCATCGGCTTGGCGAACTTCGCCGACTTCAGAAAGTCGTTGATCTTCAGGAGCTTGCCGTCCTTGTCGAAGCGGATCTCCTTCACCGAGTCGCGCGCCCACTCGTAGAAGAAGTTCGCGCCCTCGAAGTAGGCGGGGAACTTGGTCGTGGAGGGGTTCTTCGCGTCGTAGTGGTAGACGGGTCCGCTCATCGGCGCGGAGCCGCCCGCGCCCATCTCGGGGAACTCCTTGGACTCCCCGTACCCGTACCAGATGTCGGGCTGCTCCAGGGCGGGCAGGTCCTTCAGGCCGGTGTTGTTGGGCGAGGGGTTGGTGGGCTCGGCGCAGTCGAACTTGGCGCCGGCCTTCTGGGTGTCGGGGTCGTAGGGGGCGTACGCCTGGTTGTTCCCGTGGCAGAAGGGCCAGCCGAAGTTGCCCGCCTTTTTGATGACGTTGACCTCGACGAGCCCCTCGGGGCCGCGCTCCGTGGTCGGGCCGCCGCGGTCGGGGCCGTAGTCGGAGGCGTGCACGTAGCCGTTCTTGGGGTCGACGGTGAAGCGGAAGGGGTTGCGGAAGCCCATCGCGTAGATCTCGGGGCGGGTCTTGGCCGTGCCCTGCTTGAAGAGGTTGCCCTTGGGGATGGTGTAGCCGCCGGAGTCCTTGGGCTTGATGCGCAGGATCTTGCCGCGCAGGTCGTTGGTGTTGCCCGCGGTCCGTGCGGCGTCCAGCATCTGCTTGCCGGGGCGCCAGTCGAGCGGGGCGTAGCCCTGCCAGGCCGGGTCGAGGTTGGGCGGGGTGTCGTCGCCGACGCCGAGGTAGAGGGTGCGGTCGGGGCCGAACTCGACGGCGCCGCCGGTGTGTCCCGGCTCGGGGAAGGTACGGTCGCGGTAGGCGGGGACGTCGAGGAGCTTCTTCTCACTGGCGAGGTCGAGGGTGTTGTCCTTCTTGACCGTGAACCGGGAGAGGCGGTTGACGTCGTCGGTGGCCTTGGCGGGCGCGTAGTACAGGTAGATCCAGCGGTTGGTGGCGAACTTGGGGTCGAGTTCCATGCCGACCAGGCCGTCCTCGCCGCCGGTGTAGGTGTCGAGCTTGCCCGCGGTGGTGGTGGCGTGGGTCTTGGGGTCGAAGATCTTCACCTCGCCGCTGCGCTGGACGTAGAAGACTTTGCCGTCCTTGGCGACGTCGAGCTCCATGGGGTCGGCGGTGTTGTCGTCGAGTGCGGTCTTCTCGTAGCCGGACCAGACCGTGCCGCCGCAGTCGCCGGGCGCGTTGCCCGCCGCCCACTTGATGCCGCCGAGCACGTGCTCGCGGAAGGCGGATTCGCTGTAGGACGCCTTGTCGTGGCCCATGGCGGTGGCCCAGACCTTGCCGCCCTCGGCGTTGCGGCACCAGGAGATGGGGTGGTCGGCGCCCATCTTGGAGCCGCCCGGGTCGTACGTGCTCTCGTCGGCGGTGACCAGGACGTGCACGTCACCGCGGGGATTCTTGTCGAAGTTGTACCACTCCTCCGGGCGCTCCCAGCGCTCCGGAAGGCCCTTGGTGGAGGGGTGGGCGCGGTCGGCGACCTTGGCGGTGCCCTTGAGGACGCCCGGTGAGTGGGCGGGCATGTGGGCACCGGCGTTGATGAGGTCGTCCCACCAGGGGAAGGAGTCCTCGACGCCCATGTCGAGGGTGTTGTGCAGCGCGACGACGCCCTTGCCGCTCTTGACGTACTTCTTCATCGCGTCGCGCTGGGCCTCGGTGTCCCAGACCATGCCGGAGTTCTGGAGCATGACGACGACGTCGAAGTCCTTGAGCTTCGCGTCGTCGAAGACGGTGGCGTCGTCGGTCTGGACGACCTCGAAGTTGTTCGCGGCGGCCTGCTCCTTGAGCATCTGGATGCCCGCCGGGATGGAGTCGTGGACGTAGCCGACGGCCTTGGTGAAGAGCAGGGCGCGGAAGGCGGGGGCCTTGTCGGCGGCCGTGGCTCCGGTGCCTGGCAGGAAGGCCACGGTGAGGAGCAGCGCCGCGACGAGCACGACGAGACCTCTTCGCAGGCTTCTCAGACCATGAATGTCACGAGCATGACAGCCCATGAGCGGGTCCTCTCTGTGTGGACGGGGGTGCGGGTGCCGGATGCCGGAAACTCAGTGGGCCGCGAGCGCGCGGCGCAGGAAGCCGAGGCCGTCGGTCGCGAGCGCGTCCTGGCTGCGGGCCAGCGGGCGCCAGACGGAGGCGGCGACGGCGATGGACGCGTTGTGCGCGGTGAACGACTCGATGCACAGCGGCCCGCGGTACCGCGCCGTACGCAGCGAGGTCAGGAAGCCGGGCCAGTCGAGGTGGTCGGTGCCGGGCGCGCCACGGTCGTTGGCGCACACCTGGACGTGGGCGATGCGGTCCGCCGCCGCGTGGACGGCCTCGGGCAGGGAGTGTTCCTCGATGTTCTGGTGGTAGGTGTCCAGGGCGATGCCGACCACGTCGGCGGGCAGGCCTTCGAGCGCTTCGAGGGTCTGCGCGACGGTGTTGAGCAGGCTCGTCTCGTACCGGTTGAGGGGTTCGACGGCGATCCGTACTCCGGCGCGGGCGGCATGGGCCGCGACCGGGCCGAGGTGGGCGCGCCACTCCTCGTACGCGGCCGTCCGCGCGGCGCGGTCCATGCGCCAGGTGCGGCCGACCGGTGCGTACACGGGTCCGGCGACGACGGGGGCGCCCACGGCGTGGGCCGCGTCGACGCAGCGGCGCAGATAGTCCTGGGTGGCGCGGACCGTGGCCGGGTCGGCGCGGACGAGGTCGCGGCCCTCGGACATGACGGCGACGACGGCGGCAGGGGCGAGGCCCGTGGTGTCCAGGAGCTTGGTGACGGAGGCGGGATCCCAGTCGTCGGGGTTCTCCAGCGGGAGTTCCACGCAGTCGAAGCCCCAGCCCGCAAGACGGGGCAGGGTCTCGGTGAGGGCTTCGGTGGTGACGGGCGAGTGCCAGATCCAGGGATTGGCGCCCAACTGCCATACCAGAGCGACCTCTTGGCGATCGTCGGCGCGGGTCACTTCTTGCCTCCCCAGTCCTCGGGGAAGCCGGGGAGCTTCTGGCAGCCGCACATCGCGTAGTGCAGGGGCGGCATGCCGTCCTTGAGGTACTCGTCCAGGTTGTCCTGCGTGACGGTCGGCTGCGGGAGCTTCCACTCCTTGGGGACGCCCTCGCCGCCGAGGACGCGCAGCGCGGCGATGACCGGTGTGCGCCACTGGAAGGTGGGGTAGGTGGGCGCGATCGCGGTGAGCTTCTTGTCCTTCCACGCCTGGAGGAAGTCCTGTTGGTCCTCGCCGGTGATCGGCGGCACGTCGACGCCCGCGTCCTCGAACGCCTCGACGGCGGCGACGGCCGTGGCGCCCGAGTCCATCCACACCCCGTCGATGGAGCCGTGCCGGGAGATCGCGTCGGCGACGATCGACTTGGTCTTGGCGGGGTCGCCGTCGGTGAACTTGACGTCGGCGACGTCGAGTTCACTCTTGTCGAAGGCGAGCTTCGCCGCCGACCAGCGGGTCTCCAGGACGTCCACGCCGGGCGCGATGCGCAGGGCGAGGATCTTCCCCTCGGGCTGCACCTCGTCGACGAGGAAGTCGGCGGCGACCGCTCCGTAGCCGTAGCCGCCGATGGGGTTGACGAAGGTGACCGCGCAGTCGGTCTCGACGCCCCGGTCGAAGACGATGACGGGCAGCTTTCCGCACGCCTCCTTCACGGCGGGGGTGAGGGTGGCGGTGGTGTTCGGCGAGACGATGAGCGCGTCGCAGTCCTTGTTGCCCGCCAGCTCCTGGATGTCGGAGATCTGCTTGTCGTCCTTGCCCTGCGCGTCCAGGACGGTGAAGTCGGAGATCTCCTCGTGCAGCTTCACCTCCGCCTTCATGGTCTTCAGGCCGACCTGGCGCCACGGGTTGAAGACCCCGGCGTTGGAGAAGCAGAGGTGGACGTCGTCGCCCTTGCGCTTCTTCGCGTACTGAGCGGTGGAGACCATCTGCGGTTCGAGCATCTGCTCCCACGGCTTGCCCGCGGGGCCCTTCGGGGTCTCCGCGCCGAGCTTCAACTGCCGTTCGTACTCGTCTCGTTCGAAGAACTTGGACGGCTTGTCACCGGCTGCCTTCTCTCCCCCGCTCGCCGCCGCGGGGGCGTCGGGCGGGGCGTCGCTGGAGCAGGAGGCGAGCAGGGCGCCCGTCAGCAGGACGGCGGCCGACGCGAGCGCGCGTCTGCGGACCATGCGGGGATTCATGAGGGTGTCCCTCCCGGGGACGAGGAGTGGGTACGGCGGCGGCGCGGCCGGGACCAGTCGGCGGCACCGATGCCGACGGCGGCGATGACGATGACGCCCTGGACGGTGGACTCCAGGGCGCCGGAGACGCCCCGCAGGTTGAGCAGCGTGAACAGGGCCTGGAGCGAGAAGGCGCCGGCCATCGCGGCCACGACGCCGCCCCGGCCGCCGCCGAGCACCACACCGCCGAGGACCACGGCGGTGATCGCCTCGAACTCGTAGCCGCGGCCCGCCTGCGCGGAGACTCCGGAGAAGCCGCCCACGAGTACGGCGGCGAGCGCGGCGGCCGCGCCGGACAGGACGAAGGCGATGATGCGGGCGCGGTGCACCCGCACCCCGGCGAGCGCGGCGGCGCGATCGCTGTCGCCGGTGGCGATGAGCGTGCGGCCGAAGTCGGAGCGCATCAGGAGTACGGCGACGGCTCCTGCGGCCAGGCAGGCGAGCACGGCCCAGGGCAGCCAGCCCAGTGCCGTGCCTCGCCCCAGCTGCCTGAAGTCCTGCGGGAGTTGGCCGTGCGGGGAGCCGCCGGTCCAGTAGAAGACGGCGCCTTCGAGGATCAGCATCATGCCGAGGGTGGTGATGAACGACGGCACGCGCAGCTTCGTGGTGATCAGTCCGTTGACCAGTCCGGCCAGGGCGCCCGCGAGCAGCAGTCCGGCGGCGACGAGGAGCCAGGGCGCGTCGGGGAAGGAGCCGTAGACCTCGGCGGCCGCGACGACGCCCGCCGTGACGATCGCCCCGACGGAGAGGTCGAACTCGCCGCAGACGATGACCAGGTACTGGCCCGCGGCGAGGATCACCAGGGGCGCGGCGCGTTTGACGAAGGCGAGGAAGCGGTCGGGTTCGTAGAAGCCGATGTCGGTGACCGCCAGGACGGCGAGCAGCACCGCGAGCAGCGCGAAGACCGGCGCGCCGGTGCCGAGGGAGCGCGCGACGCGCTTGTGCAGGGCGGGAGTTGCCGTGGCCGTGGTCATGCGGGCCTCCTGCTGCCGCGCCGTGCGTAGAGGGCGACGGCCGCGATGATGACGACGCCCCGGACGACGTTCTTGAAGAACGGGTCGACGCCGAGCTGGTTGAAGACGGAGTCGAGGACGGCGAGGACGAGGACGCCGCCGAGCGTGCCCGTCACTCCCCCGCGCCCGCCCGCGAGCGCGGTGCCGCCGAGCACCACGGCGGCGATGGACTCCAGGTCGTAGCGGGCCTCGGTGCCCGCCCAGGGGGCGCCCGCGCCGAGCCGCGCGGCGAGGAACAGCGCGGCGGCCCCGACGCACAGCGAGCACAGGACGTGCGCGGCGATGACGGTGCGCCGGGTGCGCACGCCGGACAGGCGCGCCGCGTGTTCGTCGCCCCCGGTGGCGTACAGATGGTGGCCGAAGCGGGTGCGGCGAGTGATCACCCAGAGGGCCGCCGCGACGGCGAGCAGCAGGAAGAGGGAGACGGGGACGGGTCCGACACGGTCGTAGCCGAGGTGCTGGAAGGAGGCGGACACCTTGCCCGCGGGGCCGGTGTAGTTGTCCTCGATCCAGCCGCGCAGGATGAACGCGGTGCCGAGGGTGGCGATGAACGCGTTGACCTTGAGGCCCGTGACGATCAGGCCGTTGGCGAGGCCGACGGCCGCGGAGAGCGCGAGGACGGCGAGCACCGCGGTCAGGACGCTCCCGTCCTCCATCGTGGTGGCGGCGACGAGCGTGCCGAGGCTGATGAGGTACGCCACCGACAGGTCGAGGGAGCCGGTCAGGATGACGGCGGTCTGGCCGACGGCGACGAGGCCGAGCGCGACGCAGTTCTGCAGGATGCCGACCACGTTGGCCTGGGTGAGGAAGTCACCGCCCCGGGCGGCGACGACGATCCAGCCGAGCGCGGTCACCGCGCCGGCGGCGAGCCAGACGCCGACGGCCGGATCGGCGAGTCGGGCGCGGCGGCGCGCGGCGCGTTCCACGGCGGGCGGCGGGGCGAGGGTGGTGCCGGTCATGCGGCTTCCTCCTGCGGCGGATGCGGGTGGTGCGCGGTGGCCGGGCGGGCGGTTCCCGTGACGGGATGGGCTGTTCCCATGACGGGGTGAGCGGTGCCCATGACGGGATGGGTGGTTCCCATGACGAGGTGCGCGGTGCCGATGGTCATGGGCCGTCCCGCCGTGCCGTGGCGAGCCGCATCACGTCCTCCTCCGAGGCGCCGGGCGGGAGTTCACCGGCGATCCGGCCCTCGGCCATGACGAGCACGCGGTCGCTCATGCCGATGAGCTCGGGCAGTTCGGAGGAGACCATCAGGACGGCGAGGCCCTCCTTGGCGAGGTCGCGCACGAGCGTGTGGATGGCGGCCTTGGCGCCGACGTCGACGCCACGGGTCGGCTCGTCGAAGAGCAGCACGCGCGGGTGCGCGGCGAGCCATTTGGCGATGACGACCTTCTGCTGGTTGCCGCCGGACAGGTACTGGGCCTGCTGGTCCTGGCCGCGCGCCTGGAGCGTGACGCGTTCCAGGAGCGCGGCGAGGTCACGGTCGGCGGGCGGCCGGCCGCGGACCGGCACGGCGCGGGTGACCAGGAGCGCGTTGTCGCGCACCGACTGGCGCAGGGCGAGCCCTTCGGCCTTGCGGTCCTCGGTGACCAGGGCGATGCCCGCGCGGATGGCCCGGCGCGGGCTGGCGGGCCGCAGCGCGGCGCCGTCCACGGTCATGGCGCCGCTGGTGAAGGGCGCGGCGCCGAACAGGGCGCGCACCAGCGAGGTGCGCCCTGAGCCCTGGAGCCCCGCGATGCCGGTGACCTCGCCCGCGCGCAGCGTCAGGTCGACGTCGCGCAGCCGGTCGTTGCCACCGCCGCGCACGGCGAGGCGGACGTCACCGATGTCCCCGGGGCTCGCGCGCGGCGGGTAGTAGGCGCTCAACTCCCGTCCCACCATGGCGCGTACGACCTGGTCGGTGTCGGTCGATTCGGTGGGCACCGTCATGACGTGGCGGCCGTCCTTGAGGACCGTGACGCGTCGCGACAGGTCGAAGACCTCGCGCAGCCGGTGGGAGATGTAGAGGATGCCGAGGCCCCGGGCGGCGAGGCGGCGCACCAGCGCGTGCAGGAGTCCGGCCTCGTGGTCGGCGAGCGGCGCGGTCGGCTCGTCCATGACCAGGACGCGCACGTCGGAGGCGAGGGCCTTGACGATCTCGACGGTCTGCTGGCGGGCGACGGAGAGTTCCCTGACGTGAGTGCGCGGCGTGATGCCCGACACGCCCGCCTCGTCGAGGAGTTCGGCGGTACGGGCCTCCATGGCGCGGCGGTCGACGAGACCGCGGCGGGTCGGTTCGCGGCCGAGGAAGACGTTCTCGGCGACGGTCCGGTGCGCCAGCAGCGCGAACTCCTGGTGGATGATGCCGATTCCGGCAGCCTGGGCCTGCGCGGGATGGGTGAAGGACCGCTCCTCGCCGTCGAGCAGGATGGTGCCCTCGTCCGGGACGTGCTCGCCTGCCAGGACCTTCATCAGCGTGGACTTGCCCGCGCCGTTCTCGCCGACCAGCGCGTGCACCTCACCCGCGGCGAGGTCGATCGAGACGTCGTGCAGCACGCGCACCCCGAGAAAGCTCTTGGACACTCCGCGCATCGCCAACATCGTCCGTGTCGCCTGCATCGCCTGCACCCTCGGCTCCTTCGGCAGCGGTCTGCAGAGCAATGTGATGAGACAACTTTGACCTGTCAAGGGTCCAAGCAGCTTTGCTTGCACGGGAGTTGACGGTGACTTAGGTCGACTGTCGAACACCATCGGCCTTGTGAGCAGCGGAACTCCTGCCTAGGGTGGCTCCATGCCTGGAGCGTCGGATCACCCGTTTCCCGAGGCCTCTTCCGCACCCGCCGCCGTGCCGTCCTCACCCGGTGAGGTGCTCGCCCTGCTGCGTACGGGAGCCGCCGCGACCCGCGCGGACATCGCCCGTCTGACGGGCCTCGCCCGGTCGACGGTGTCGCAGCGCGTGGACGCGCTGATCGCGCACGGCTTCCTCACCGAGGAGGCCGACGGCGGTTCGACGGGCGGGCGGCCGCCGCGCAGACTGCGCCTGCGCACCCGTGAACACGCCGTGGCGGGAGTGGACTTGGGCGCCTCGCACTGCCGCGTCGCGCTCATGGACATCGGCGGCGAGACGCTGGCGCTCCGCGAGGACCCGCTGTCCATCGCGGACGGGCCGCGGGCGGTTCTCGGCCATGTGGAGCGCACCCTGCACACCCTCCTCAAGGAGGCGGGCCACTCCCCGGACGCCCTGCAGTCCATCGGCGTCGGCGTGCCGGGGCCCGTCGAGTTCTCCACGGGCCGGCCGGTGGATCCGCCGATCATGCCGGGCTGGCACCAGTACCCCATCCCGGAGTTCTTCGCCGAGCGGTTCGGCGCGCGGGCCCTGGTCGACAACGACGTGAACGTGATGGCCCTCGCCGAGCAGCGCCGCGCCTTCCCCGACACGCGCTATCTGCTCTACATCAAGGTGGGCACGGGCATCGGCTGCGGCATCGTCGCGGACGGCCGGCTGCACCGGGGCGCGCAGGGCAGCGCGGGCGACATCGGGCACATCCGCGTCGGCGACCTGGAGGACCCCTGCCGGTGCGGCAACTCCGGCTGCCTGGAGGCCATCGCGGGCGGCGCGGCGCTCGCCCGCAGGCTCGCGGGGCTCGGCCTCGACGCGACATCGGGCAGCGATGTCGTACGCCTGGTCAAGTCGGGCAACCGGGACGCCGTACGGATGGTGCGCGAGGCGGGCCGCTCGGTCGGCGAGGTGCTCGCGGGCCTGGTGAACTTCTTCAATCCGGACACCGTGGTGGTCGGCGGCGCGCTGGCGGCCGTGCACGACCAACTCCTCGCGGGCGTACGGGAAGCGGTGTACCGGCGCTCGCACCCGCTGGCCACCCACGTCCTGCGCATCGAGCCGAGCCGCACCGGCGAGAACGCGGCGGCCGTCGGCGCCGGGATCCTCGCCGTCGAGCACGCGCTGTCACCGCGGCAGGTGGACCGGGTCCTGGCGGGCGCACCACGCTGAGCAGCGGGCCACCGCACCCCGGCCGCACCGGAATCCGCTCCCCCGCGACGGCACGATCCGGAAGCGCACGCGGCAGTATCGGCCACACCGTCAACTCCCCCTTACACCAGGGGACTTGCGACCGTAGCGTCAGGGTATGTCCGTTACCGACGCAGAGCAGATCGACCGGGCCAACGCCTCCGGTCGCACGCCGGTCGTATTCGTGCACGGCCTGTGGATGCTGGCAAGCAGCTGGGACCACTGGCTGCCGCACTTCGACGCCGCGGGATACGCACCGGTCGCCCTCACCTGGCCGGGGGAGGCGAAGACGGTGGCCGAGGCCAGGAACCATCCCGAGGCCATCGCGGGCAAGACGGTCGGGCAGGTCGCCGACCACCTCGCGGACCTCATCAACACCCTGGACCGCAAACCCGCCCTGATCGGGCACTCCGTCGGCGGGATGCTCACCCAGATCCTCGCGGGACGCGGCCTGTCCGCCGTCTCGGTGGCGATCGACCCGGCCCCCTTCCGCGGCGTCCTCGCGCTCCCCATGTCCACGCTGCGCTCCCTGATCCCGATGATCGCCAACCCGGCCAACCGCAAGCGCGCCAAGCCCCTGACCTACGAGCAGTTCCGCTACGCCTACGCCAACGCCGTCGGCGAGGAGGAGGCCCGCGCCATCTACGACCGGTACGCCGTACCGGCACCGTGCGCCCCGCCGATGCAGGCGGCCATGGCCAATCTCAATCCCCGCACCGAGGCGAAGGCGGACTCCCGCACTCCGCAGCGCGGACCGCTCCTCATCGTCTCCGGCAGCCACGACAACGCGGTGCCCTGGGCCCTCGCCAACGGCGCGTACAAGCGGCAGAAGCGCAATACGTCCGTCACGGAGATCACCGAGCTGCACGGACGCGACCACGCGCTGACGCTCGACAGCAGGTGGAAGGAGGTCGCCGACATCGCCCTGGCGTTCGTACAACGCTTCGTCTGACGTACCACCGCGCAAGGACCCGGAAGGGGACACTCATGGGCACCGTCACGACCGCCGACGGGACCTCGATCCACTACAAGGACTGGGGTACGGGGCAGCCGGTGGTCTTCAGCCACGGCTGGCCGCTGAACGCGGACGCCTGGGACAACCAGTTGCGCCTGGTCGCCGAGAGCGGCTACCGCGCCATCGCCCACGACCGGCGCGGCCACGGCCGCTCGGACCAGCCGTGGCACGGCAACGACATGGACACCTACGCCGACGACCTCGCCCATCTGCTTGCGGAGCTCGACCTGCGCGAGGCCGTCCTGGTCGGTCACTCGACGGGCGGCGGCGAGGTGGTCCGCACGATCGGCAGGCACGGCACGGAGCGGATCTCCAAGGTGGTGCTCCTCGGCGCGGTCCCGCCGTTGATGCTCCGGACCGACGCCAACCCGGAGGGCCTGCCCAGGGAAGTGTTCGACGGCCTGCGGGAAGGGGTGCGCGCCGACCGCGCGCAGTTCTACCACGAGCTGAGCGTGCCCTTCTACGGCGCTGACCGGCCGGGGTCCACCGTGTCCCAGGGCCTGCGCGACGCCTTCTGGCTGCAGAGCATGCAGGTCGGCGTGAAGGCGGCGTACGACTGCGTGCGGCAGTTCTCCGAGACCGACTTCACGGACGACCTGCGGCGCGTGGACGTGCCCACGTTCTTCGCGCACGGCGACGACGACCAGATCGTGCCGATCGTCGCGGCGGCCCCCAAGGCCGTGCAGCTGGTCAAGGACGCGACCCTGAAGGTGTACCCGGGCGCCCCGCACGGTCTGAACGGCGCGTACGAGGAGGAGTTCAACGCGGACCTGCTCGCGTTCCTGTCGTCCTGACCCGGCCGTCCTGCCCCGCCCGTGCTCCAATGAGGCATGAGTGCCGGACCGTACATGAACACGCCACTGCTGCTGGGGCCGCTGGAGCTGACCGACGGCCGCTGCGGGGTCGGTGACTCGCGGCGGCCGGGCGGCTCCTGGGTGGAGTTCCGCCCGGAGGGCCTGTACCGGCACGCGCCCGCGCGCAAGCCGTCGGAGGCGGACGAGCTGATCCCCTGGCCGAGGATCATGCTGGGCATCAGCGTGTACGTGGGCCGCGGCTACCCCTCCAAGGGCGGCAACTTCACGATCCCCGGCCTGCTGGGCGGCCTCCCGGGGCTGCGTGGGCGCGGCGGCGGCCACCTGGACATGACGCTCCGCCACCCGTACGAGGACCACAGCCTCGGCTACGACCGCCACCCACACGCCTACCCGGTCATGGACGTGGCCTTCCTGGAGCAGCTCCTGACGCGGACGGTCGCCGCCGGTGAGGCGCACCGGCTCGGCGACGCCGCGTGGCTGGAACGCGTGGTCGGGCGCCTGACGCCGGTGCGGACGTGGTCGGCGCGCGGCATGCGCGACGCGGTGGCGGAGGCGCTGCGGTCGGAGGGGGTCGGTTCCCCGCCGAATACGGCGGGATCCTCCTGACCGTCAGGGGCGGGCGGGTACGGCGAAGGCGTCCAGGGACTCGGGCAGGGTCTGGCCGCCGTCGACGGTGAGGGTCTGGCCGGTGACGAAGGAGGCCTCGTCCGAGGCGAGGAAGAGGGCCGCGTGCGCGATGTCGGCGGTCTCGCCGAGGCGCCCCAGCGGGATGGCGTCGGTCATCTTGCGCAGATAGTCGGGGCCGAGGCCGGTCAGGCCCTCGGTGCGGACGTTGCCGGGCAGCACGGCGTTGACGGTGATGCCGTGCGGCGCGAGCTCCAGGGCCGCGCCCCGCAGGAAGCCCAGCTGGCCCGCCTTGCTCGCCCCGTAGTGGGACCAGCCCGCGTAGCCGGTGGTCGGCCCGGTGATCGAGGAGGTCAGCACGATGCGGCCGCGCCCCGCCCGTTCCATCGCGGGCAGGCAGGCCCGCACGGCGAGGATGGACCCCCGCAGATTGACGTCGAGTACCTCGTCCAGGTCCTCGGCGCTCATGTCCCGCAGGGGCCGCTCGGGGAAGATCCCGGCATTGGCGCACAGCACGTCGATGCCGCCGTGCCGCCGCTCGGCCTCGGCCGCCATCTCCTCGATCCGCTCCGGCTCCCGTACGTCCACCGCCATGCCGCGGACCCGGCCGCCGGTGGCTCGGGCGAGCCCGTCGGCCACCGCGTGTGCCGTCGGTTCGTCCCGGCCCGTGAGCAGCACGGCGGCGCCCTGGCGGGCGAAGAGTTCGGCGATGCCGAGCCCGATGCCCCGGGTGCCGCCGGTCACGATGACGGACCGGTCCTGCCACTGCGTGAACGTCATGCCGCGCGCCTCTCTCCGTCACGTCTCCGGCACGGGAGTTCCCGGCCGCGAACGCCGTCACGCTAACGAGACCGGACCGGCGGACGCCCACGCGACGGCGAAGATCAGCCAGGTCGTCGAAGGACGGCGGCCGGGAGCGCGGGCCCTCCCGGCCGCCGTCCGCCTGCCCGCTAGGTTCCGCTGTTCCTGCGCACCATCTCGTCGATCCAGACCGGCGCGAACGGCGAGGTGCAGCCCGGGGCCGTCGGGTAGTCCTTCAGGACCTGGAGGCGTTCGCCGATGTCGATCGCGCGGGCGCGGTACGCGGCGTGGTCGATGCCGATCCGGGCCAGGCAGTGGTTCATCGCCCACTGCAGGCGCTCCGGCGCGTCCTTCATCCGGGCCTCGATGACGTCGAGCAGTCCCGCGAGGTCGAGGCCCGCGGGCCGCTTCGCCACGCGTTCGGTGGTCAGCGCCCATCCGGCGCTCGCGACCACCGGGTCCGGGTCGGCGGACCAGGCCAGGCGCAGCTCTTCGGCGTGCGGGTTCTTCTTCACCACGTAGTTCACGAGCCAGTCGTGCACCTTGGGGGTGCGCGCCTCGCGGAGCATGGTGTCCAACTCGGCGCGTTCGAAAGCCTTGGGGCGGCAGATCAGCAGCGCGAGGAGCCGCGCCGCGCTGTCGCCCGTGGCCCAGAGCCCGCGCGCGAGCTCCTGCTGCGTCTTCAGGCGCTTCGCGATCGCACGCAGCTTTCCGAGGTTCACCCCGTGATCGTCGCCGTGCTTCTCGTTCACCGCGCGGCTCTTCGGGTCCTCGAGGCCGGCCAGCTCGGCCATCACCTCGGCCACGGTCGTCTCGGCCACGTCAGCCACCTCGGCCTCCTGTTCCTTCGGGTACGGATTCCTCCGGGTACGGGTTCCTTCGCGTACGGAAGGGCACCCCCACGGTCCCCGCCCCCCCCACAGTAAAGAAGTGGCAAGCCCGGCCCCGGCAGACCACGATGACCCGCATGAGTGACCTTGGTGATCAACAGCCCGCGCGCTGGACCGAAGCGACCGTCTACCCCGACATGTGGACGGATCCGGACAACGACCCCCGGGACAGTGACAGCACCAGCCCGGACGGTGAGCTCGCGACGCTCACGGACTTCCTGTCGAGCTACCGCATGACGCTGCGGATGAAGTGCGAGGGGCTGAGCCCGGAGCAGCTGGCCCGGCGGTCGGTGCCGCCGTCGACGATGTCCCTGCTCGGTCTGGTCCGGCATCTCGCGATGGTGGAGCGGGACTGGCGCGGCTGGCTCACCCACGACGACCCGCTGCCGAGGTTGTACGGCAAGAAGGACGCGGACTTCCACGGCGCCGTCGGCGAGCAGGCCGTGGTCGACGCCGCGTACGCCGATCTGGAGCGCGAGCAGGCCGCGACCGACGCCGCGCTCGCCGCGTTCGAAGATCTGGGCGAGCGCGTGGGCAAGGACGGGATCGCGATCCGCGAGCTGCTGGTGCACAGGATCGACGAGTACGCCCGGCACAGCGGCCACGCGGACCTGTTGCGCGAGTGTGTGGACGGCAGGGTGGGGCAGTAGCTGCCGGGTGGGCCGGTGGGTGAGGAGAGGACGGGTAGCTCATTCCATACGGCCCGAGAACACCTCGCGCACTCCCCCGAGTGCTCCCCCGAACAGGTGGATCTCGCGCCGCCCCATTGGTCCACTCCACTGACGCACCGCAGGCGGTGGGGGCTCCCTTGGCGAAAACCTGTCCGTAACCCGCCGGTACCGGTGCTGACATGGGAAATCCCTTCCTCTGGGCATGATTGACGGATCGTCGGAGAGCCGGTACCACTGACGCACGCCCGGCCCCGCACGCCCCGTCACGCTTCATCGGCCCAGGAGGCTGCATTGCGAGGATCCGCCACCGCCCGTACCGCGTCAGCGCGCAGACGCTCCGTCAGGACGGCGGGCGCCCTCGCGTCGGCCGGCCTGCTGATTCCGCTGCTCGGCGCCGCCCCCTCGGCGAGCACCCCCGAACAGTCGTCCACAGCAGGGCTCCAGGGCGCCTTCGCGTCCGCGTCGGCCCGCTATCACGTTCCCCAGAGCGTGCTGCTCGGCGTCTCCTACCTCCAGTCACGCTGGGACGCGCACGGCGGCGCGGCCAGCGTGACCGGCGGCTACGGCCCCATGCACCTCACCGACGCGAGGACGGCCATCGCCACCGCCCCGCAGCACACCGAGGGCAAGGAGGACCCGCGCGGCGACACCTCGCGCCGGGCGCTCGCGCCGAAGGTGAAGCTGCCCGCCGAGTCCCAGGTCCCTGCCAGGCTCAAGACGTTGCCCCGTGCCGCGGAGCTGACCGGGCGCTCCGCCGAGCAGCTGCGCACGGACCCCGCCGCGAACGTCGAGGGCGGCGCGGCGCTGCTCGCCGCCGCCCAGCGGAAGCTCGGCGAGCCGCTCAGCTCCGACCCCGCCGACTGGTACGGCGCCATCGCCCGCTTCTCCGGCGCGGACGACCAGGCCACCGCCGCGACGTACGCCAATGACGTGTTCGCCGTCATGCGCGACGGCGAACGGCGCGTCACGGACTCCGGCCAGCGCGTCACGCTCGCGCCCGAGCCCGCGCTGCGGACCGACCCCGCGCAGTTGCGGAGCATGGGGCTGCGCGAGGCGCCCACGGGCGAGACCGAGTGCCCGAGGACCGTCTCCTGCGAGTGGATCCCCGCGCCGTACGAGGAGTTCAAGGACCCGCAGGGCAACCCGGACTACGGCAACCACGACCTGGCGGACCGGCCGAAGTCGCAGAGCATCGACAGCATCGTCATCCATGACACCGAGGGCCGCTGGGAAGGCGTCCTGAACCTGGTGCAGGACCCGACGTACGTGTCGTGGCAGTACACGCTGCGCTCCACCGACGGCCACATCGCCCAGCACGTGAAGGCCAAGGACGTCGCCTGGCACGCGGGCAACTGGTACGTGAACTCCAAGTCGATCGGCCTGGAGCACGAGGGCTTCCTCACCGCGCCCGACACCTGGTACACGGAGGCGATGTACCGCTCGTCGGCCCGTCTGGTGAAGTACCTCGCCAAGAAGTACGACATCCCGCTGGACCGGCAGCACATCCTCGGCCACGACAACGTGCAGGGCACCGTGACGTCGTCGATCCCGGGGATGCACACGGACCCGGGCCCGTACTGGGACTGGCAGCACTACTTCACGCTGCTGGGCAAGCCGTTCAGGAAGACGGCGGGACCCAAGGGCGGCCTGGTCACCGTGGCACCCGAGTACGCCAAGAACCGTCCGGAGTACACCGGTTGCGTCAAGCCGGGCGAGACGTGCGTGCCGCACGGTTCCACCGCGCTGCGCGTCCACACCGAGCCGCGCGACGACGCTCCGCTGATCAAGGACATCGGCAAGCGGCCCGGCGGCCAGGACTCCACGCTCGACGTGAACGACACGGGACCGCGGCTCTCCACCGGCCAGCAGTACGCGGTCGCCGACCGCAAGGGCGACTGGACGGCCGTCTGGTACCTGGGCCAGAAGGCGTGGTTCAAGAACCCGAGGAAGCAGCCCACGGCCGTCGACGCCAAGGGCTACGTGGTGACGCCGAAGGCAGGCGCCACCGAGGTCCCCGTGTACGGCCGCGCCTACCCGGAGAAGGAGGCCTACCCGGCGGGCGTGCCCGTGCAGACGGTCTCCCCGCTGCCGTACAAGATCCTCGCGGGCCAGCGGTACGTGGTCGGTGACAAGGTGCCCGGCGAGTACTTCTACGCGCCGACGTTCGACACCGCGCCGCACAAGGTGGTGCGCGGCAAGGACATGTACTACGTCGTCCAGTACGGGCACCGCGTCGGGTACGTACGGGCCGCCGATGTGCAGGTGGTGCGGTCCGGTTCGTAGCCGGCGTCGTCCCCTGCCGGGAGAGCCGGCAGTACCGAGAGCCGCCATGAAGGGTCGGGTCCGGGTCCGCGTGGGGGTGGGCCCGGACCCGACGCCATGTGCGGCAGGGGGCAACGGCTACTCGCTCAGTCGAAGACGTACCGCTGCCCCGCACGCACCCTGAAGGTCTTGTTCCCACCACTCAACAGACCGCTGCGCACGGTGAGTTCACGGGTGCGCGTCGCGTGTACGACGATGCGGCGGGCCCGGCCGTCCTCCCACTCGATGTCGACGGTGGCCCCGCCGCGCGCCCGCAGGCCGCGCACCGATCCTCGCGGCCATCCCGCGGGCAGCGCGGGCAGCACCTCGATGACGTCGTGCTGACTCTGGAGCAGCATCTCCACGACGCCCGACGTGGCGCCGAAGTTGCCGTCGATCTGGAACGGCGGATGGGTGTCCCAGAGGTTGGGCAGCGTGGAGGACTTGAGCTGTTCGCCGAGCATCTTGTGCGCGTGGTCGCCGTCGCGCAGCCGCGCCCAGAAATTGATCTTCCACGCCTTGGACCATCCGGTGCCACCGTCACCGCGCGCCGTCAGGGACACCTTCGCCGCGTCGGCCCACTCACTGCCCGGCTCGATCTGACGCCCGGGGTGCAGGGCGTAGAGGTGGGAGACGTGGCGGTGGTCGTCGTCCCTGTCGTCCAAGTCGGCTTTCCATTCCTGGAGTTGGCCCCAGGAGCCGACGCGCAGGCCCGGGTCGAGCGCTTCGAGGGTCTTCTCCAGTTCGGCGCGGAAGGCGGGTGCGTCGCCGAGCGTGCGCGCGGCCTCCAGCGTGTTGGTGAACAGGTCGTGGACGATCTGCTGGGCCATCGCGCCGCCCGCGGTGAAGTCGCCGTGTTCGGGCGAGTAGCTGGGGGTGACGACGAGGGTGCCGTCGCGCGGGTCGGTGCGCAGGTTGTCGAGCCAGAACTCGGCGGCCTCCTTCATCGCGGGGTACGCGGTGGAGCGCAGATAGTCCGTGGATCCGCCGAAGCGGTAGTGCTCGTAGAGCTGCGCGGTGAGCCAGGCCGCTGCCTCGGGGAACCAGAAGGCGGTCGACCAGTCGTGCACGCCGGTGAAGCCGTACGGATTGGTCTCGTTGTGCACGACCCAGCCGCGGCTGCCGAACATCTCCTTGGCCGTACGCCGCCCCGGCGCGCGCAGCGCCTCGACGAACCGGTCGTACGGAGCGGTGGTCTCCGGAAGGTTGGCGGCCTCGGCGAGCCAGTAGTTCATCTGGAGATTGATGTTGGTGTGGTAGTCCGCCGACCAGGGCGGCGTGGTGCTGTTGTTCCAGACGCCCTGCAGATTGGCGGGGAGCGAACCCGCCCGCGACGAGGCGATGAGCAGATACCGGCCGTACTGGAAGAAGAGCGCTTCGAGGGCCCGGTCAGCCGATGTCGTACCGCCCGTGTACCGCTTGAGCAGCTCATCCGTGGAGACGTCGGCGGGCGGGGCCTGGCCGATGTCGAGGGCGACGCGGTCGAAGAGCGCGCGGTGGTCACGGAGGTGGCGGGCGCGCAGCGCGTCGTGCCCCTTGGCGACGGCCGTGTCGACGGCGCGGGTGACGGCGGCGTGCGGGTCGGCTCCCCGGTAGTCGGGGTAGGTGTCGGCGTAGGCGGTCCCGGCGGCGAGGACGAACCAGACGTGGTCGGCCCCGGTCACCGTGACGCTGCCGTCGGCGCCAACGGTGCGGGTGCCGCCCCGGTGCGCGATCCGCACCTGGGCCTCGAACGCGAGCCCGTTGTCGGCGAGTTCACCGCGCACGGTGATGCGGTCCCCTGCGGCCTTCGTGGCGAAGTCGGCGCGGGGCGAGGTGTAGCGCAGGGTGCAGGTGACCTGGGCGGCGCGCGTCGCGGAGAGCCGCCCCACGAGCACGCCGTCCGGGTACGAGGCGAAGAACTCCCTCTGGTGGGCGACCTGTTGACGGCGGTAGGCGACCGTCGCGATGCCCCGCGCCAGGTCGAGTTCGCGACGGTACGAGGAGTCGGGCGCGTCCGGCGCCCCCGGCACGTCGATGTGCAGATCCCCGAACGCCTGGTGGGCGCCGTAGCCGCGCCGGGCCTGGCCGAGCTTCGCCGCGACCGCGTCGGGGTCGAGCCTGCCCTTGTCGTCGAGGTCGGCACGGACGGCGTCAAGGGCCCCGGGGCGCGCGGCGCGCCAGTTGCCGAAGTCGTAGCCTTCGCGGGAGCCGGGGCCGCCCGTCCACAAGGTCTTCTCGTTGAACTGGAGGCGCTCGGTGGCGAGGGTGCCGAAGACCATGGCGCCGAGGGCGCCGTTGCCGATGGGCAGGGCCTCGCGCTCCCAGTCGGCGGCGGGCGCCCGATACCAGAGCACCAATTCATCGGATGGATCCTTCCGCGATCCCCCGCTTTCGGACTCCTCCGCGCTTCCCGTGCCACCCGCGGCGGCGCTCGCGACTCCTCCTCCGCCCGCCGCGATGACGGCCGCTCCACCGAGCGCCGACTTCATCGTGGTTCTTCGCGTCATCCCCTGAGTCATGACCGGCCACGTTAAAAGTCCGATGACTGCCTGGCAAGACAGAGCGCCGCCCCGTTCCTTGGACGGAACGGGGCGGCGCTTGGACGAATGTGCGGGGGCGGCGGCGTCAGCCCTGCTGGAAGAGCTCCGCGGGCAGCGGCTTCAGGAGCGCGTAGAGGTCGTCGGTGATCGGCCGGTCCCAGGCGGCGATCGTCACGAGGACGTTGTCACTGCGGTCGAACTGGACGCAGGAGATGCGGCTCTCCGAGAGCTTCAGGCGGCGCACGATGAGGAGGTTGTCCCCCTGCATCACGGGCATGTCCTCCGAGGAGACCACCGTGATCTCCTCCTCGTTCTCCAGGGCGATCAGCAGCTGCGCGACCTCGAAGGGCACCTCGCCGTCCGCGGTCTCCCGCGCCGGGGAGCCCTCGGGGAGGTTGCCGATGATCATTGCGGGCCCGCGGCCGCCGAACAGGTCGTAGCGCAGGAAGACGCCCTGGCAGCTGCCGTCGGGTGCGGGCAGCAGGCCCGCGCCGAGATTGCCGGGCCAGTCACCGGGGTCCATGGCCAGGACATCGAAGTCCGGGCCCGCGGGTGTGGCGGCGCTGCGGCGGCGGAGGAAGGACATGCGCCCATGGTACGTGCCTCGCCGCGTTCCCCGGCGCGACCCCCTGCCCCCTACGAGGTCAGCCCGCCCCTCCTTCACCACGGGTGGACACGGCCCGTGGCGTCCTTCCCTGCGGGTTGCGCCGTGGCTGGCCGCGCAGTTCCCCGCGCCCCTGAGCCGGGTACCGGTCGCGCCGCGTTCTTCCCTGCGGGATCGTCGTGGCTGAGCGCGCAGTTCCCCGCGCCCCTAACGACGACGGGGCTCGTGCCCCGTTAGGGGGCGCGGGGAACTGCGCGGCCAGCCACAACGGACCCGCACCCGGGAACGCACCCGGGGCGGGCAGATCAGGGGCGCGGGGAACGGCGCGAGCACCCCCCACACACCCGCACCCAGAGTCCCCCTCACGCCGCCCCCGGCACCGGCCCCGGCGGAACCACCCCCACCGAACACCCCGCGTGCAGCAACACCGCATGAGTCACGGACCCGAGCCACCGCCCCGGCCCCACCCGTCGCCGGTGCCGCCCGACCACCACGAGATCCGCGTCGTGCGACGCGTCGACCAGGTGGCCCGCCGCGTCACCGGGCACCACGAACACGTCCACCGGCACGTCCGGCCACCGCGCCCGGTGCGGGGCGAGTACCTCGTCGCCGAGCGAGGCGTAGTCCACCCGCGTCTCCTCGTCCTCGATCGCCGAGACCACGAAGTCACCCGTGGGCGTCGAGCTGAGGACGGGCCACGGGTACGCGGCGATCACCTGGAGGCGCGCCCCGCGCCGCGCCGCCGCGGCGAAGGCGAACGCGACGGCCGCCGCGTCCGGCGCGGGAGCCGAGAGCCCGAGCACCACCCGAGGCCCACCGCAACGCCCGACCGCACCCGAATCAGCCGCACCCTCCGAGGGCCCCCGCACGACCACGACAGGGCACGCCGCCTCCCGCGCGCACGCCAGACCGTTCGAGCCGAGCAGCAGGCTGGCGAAGCCGCCCCTGCCGCGCGAGCCGAGCACGAGCAGCTGAGCGTCCGCGCCGAGCCGCGGCAGCTCGCGTCCGGGGCTGCCGTCGACCGTCACGTACTCCAACGGGGGCAGATCGGGGCGCGCTTCAAGACCGGTGCGCCCTTCGAGACCGGCGCGCCCTTCGAGGTCGGTCCTCACCCGGTCCATGACCAGGTCACCCGTGGAGGGCTCCCGCAGGGGCGGCGTCAACGGGCCGTCGACGAACGGGATGCCGTACGACCGCACGTGCACGATCCGCAGCGGCGCACCCCGCAACCGGGCCTCGGCCAGCGCCCATTCCAGGGCGTGGCCGCTGCCCGCCGAACCGTCGAAGGCCGCGACGACGGGACCCTGACCGCGCTCCGGCTCACCGGCCCCGTCGTGCCCGCCGTTCCTTGACTCACTGCTCACCGGCTGGCTGTTCATGCCCTCAGCCTCGTCCGCGCGCGAGCGCGCGGCGAGGGCCGAAGGTCACAAGATCGGCGGGGCCGAATCCCCGCGCCGACCCCTACGTCAGGTCGAACTCGCCCTCGCGCGCGCCGTGCACGAACGCGCCCCACTCCGCGGGCGTGAAGATCAGGGACGGGCTCTCCGGCCGCCCGCTGTTGCGCATCGCGACGAACCCTTCGACGAAGGCGATCTCCACGTCCCCGCGCCCTTCGCTGCTCGATCGCCAGTCGGCCGTGCTGAGGTCGAGCTGCGGCTTGTCCCAGCCCGTGAGCGGGTGCTGCTGAGTGGTGCTTTCGGCCACGTCCGTGCTCCTCCCGAGTGCGTCGTCCGGCGCCAGCCTAGCTTTCGCTCCGGGTGCCGGACAGGCCGCGGCGGGAAGGCGCGGTCCGTCCGGCGCGCACGGCCGTTCAGGTGGTGGGCGGTTCGGCTCCGACGAGCCACATGGAGAAGAACTGCGCGCCGCCTCCGTAGGCGTGCCCAAGTGCCCTGCGGGCACCGTCCACTTGGTGTTCGCCCGCCAGTCCGCGCACCTGAAGTGCCGCTTCGGCGAAGCGGATCATGCCGGAGGCGCCGATCGGATTGGTGGAGAGGACGCCGCCCGACATGTTCACGGGGAGGTCGCCGTCCAGCTCCGTCACGCCGGACTCGGTGAGCTTCCACCCCTCGCCCTCGTCGGCGAAGCCCAGGTTCTCCAGCCACATCGGCTCGTACCAGGAGAACGGCACGTACATCTCGACGGCGTCGATCTCCCCGCGCGGGTCCGCGATGCCCGCCTGCCGGTAGACGTCGGCCGCGCAGTCCTTGCCCGCCTGCGGCGAGACGAAGTCCTTGCCGGCGAAGAGCGTGGGTTCGCTGCGCATCGCGCCGCCGTGCATCCAGGCGGGCGGCCGGGGCGAACGGGCCGCGCCCGCACGGTCGGTGAGGATCATCGCGCAGGCGCCGTCGGACGACGGGCAGGTCTCCGAGTAGCGGATCGGATCCCAGAGCATCGGTGACGCCTGGACCTTCTCCAGGGTGATGTCCTGCTCGTGGAGGTGCGCGTAGGGGTTCTTCAGGGCGTTGCGGCGGTCCTTGTACGCGACGAGGGAGCCGACCGAGTCGGGGGCTCCGGTGCGCCGCATGTAGGCGCGTACGTGCGGGGCGAAGAAGCCGCCCGCGCCCGCGAGGAGCGGCTGCTGGAACGGGATGGGCAGCGAGAGGCCCCACATCGCGTTGGATTCCGACTGCTTTTCGAAGGCGAGGGTCAGGACGGTGCCGTGGACGCGCCCCGCGACCAGGTTCGCGGCGACGAGCGCCGTGGAGCCGCCGACGGAGCCCGCGGTGTGCACGCGCAGCATCGGTTTGCCGACCGCGCCGAGTGCGTCGGCGAGGTACAGCTCCGGCATCATGACGCCTTCGAAGAAGTCGGGCGCCTTGCCGATCACCACGGCGTCGATGTCGGACCAGGTCAACTCGGCGTCTTCCAGGGCACGTTGGGCCGCCTCGCGGACGAGCCCCGCGATGGAGACGTCCCGACGCGCGGCGACGTGCTTGGTCTGGCCGATCCCGACGACGGCGACGGGCTCCTTGCCCGTCGAGGTGTGCACCGTGGCGCTCATCGGGCGTCTCCTTCCAGGACGGCGACGAGGTTCTGCTGAAGGCAGGGCCCGGAGGTGGCGTGCGCGACGGCCCGGTCCGATGTGCCCCGGTGGATGCGGGCGGCGGCCTCGCCGAGCCTGATGAGGCCCGCGGCCATCACGGGGTTGGCGGCGAGCGCGCCGCCCGAGGGATTGACGTCGACGTCTTCGCCGAGTTCCAGGGCCTTGCGCAGGACGACCTCCTGGGAGGTGAAGGGGGCGTGCAACTCGGCGGTGTCCACCGGGCGTTCGAAGACGCCTGCCCGTTCCGCGGCCAGCCGCGTGGAGGGCGAGTCGGTGAGGTCGCGCACGCCGAGGGAGTGCGCTTCGATGCGGTGGTCGATGCCCCGGATCCAGGCGGGCCGCTCACACAGGTCACGCGCGCGGTCCCCGGCGGCGAGGATCACCGCGGCGGCCCCGTCGCCGACCGGCGGACAGTCGCCGGTGCGCAGCGGACGTACGGCGTAGTCGCCCCGCCGCGCCGAACTGCCCAGCTGTGCGTGGGGGTTGGCGTCCGCGGATGTCCGGCTGCGGGTGGCGATCCCGGCGAGCGCGGGCTCGTCGGTGTCGCCCGCGTCGATGAGTGCCTGCGCCTGGAGCGCGGCGAGCGCCACGGCGTCGGGCCAGAGCGGCGCCACGTAGTACGGGTCGAGCTGCCGGGTCAGGACGTCGCGCACGGAGCCGGGTGACGACTTGCCGTAGGAGTACACGAGCGCGGTGTCGGCCTCGCCGGTCTGGAGCTTCGTCCACGCCTCGTACAGCGCCCAGGCGCCGTCCATCTCGACGTGCGACTCGGAGATCGGCGGCCAGGCACCCACGCCGTCGAGCGCCATCGTGAAGGAGAAGGCCCGGCCCGCGAGGTAGTCGGAGGATCCCGAGCAGGTGAAGCCGATGTCGCTGGTCTTCAGGCTGGTGGCGGCGAGCACCTCGTGCAGCACCGGCATGAGCATCTCCACCTCGGAGATCTCGTCGGTGGAGCGCTGGTGCCGGGTCTGCCCGAAGGCGACGATCGCCACCTCACGGGCGGGCCGCATCACGGACTGCTTGCGGGGCGCCATCTACACCAGCTCCTTGTACGTGTCGTAGTCGGCGTCGGGTTCGCCGGTGGGCCGGTAGTGGTCGGGGTAGCGGGCACCCGTGGCGGAGTCGCTCCACACGGGTTCTACGCGCAGGCCCATGCGGACCTGGTCGTAGGGGATCCCGGCGATGCGCGCGTGCAGGGCGAGATCGGCGCCGTCGAGGGCGATGTGGGCGTAGACGTAGGGCACTTCGATGTCGAGGTTCTTCGCCTTGATGTTGACGATGCAGTACGTCGTGACGGTGCCGCGCGGGCCGACCTCCACCCGCTCCGTCGTGGCGACGCCGCAGGTCGGGCAGGCGCCGCGGGGCGGCACGTACACCTTGCGGCAGGAGGGGCAGCGTTCACCGACGGTCCTGCGGTCGGCGAGGGCGTTGATGTACGCGGTCTGGGCGCGGCCCGGCGAGTAGGTGTAGTCGAGCCTGGCCTCGGCGACGATCCCGGTCACCGGCTCGGCGAACTCCCCGTCGTGCGGCACGGGTTGCCGCTCCTGCTCGCCCTCGTACGCCTCGAAGCAGGCGATGTCGGTGATGGCTCCGACCCGTTCGGCGGCCCACCGGATCCGTACGCGCATGCCGCTGCGCACGTCGTCGGGGCCCGGCACGTCCAGGGCGTGCAGCAGGGCCGTGTCGGCGCCGTCGAGCTTCACGAGCACCCAGGCGAACGGGGTGTCGAGGGGCTGGCCGCGCCGGGGCTCGTGGTTCCAGGCCCAGGTGGTGACGGTGCCCGTGGCGGAGACCTCGACGAGGTCGCGGATCTCCTCGGCGGTCACGGGGTCGTACTCGACGGGCGGGACGAGCGTCCTGCCGTCACCGGCCTTCACGCCGAGCACGGTGCGCTCGCGGAGCCCGGTGAGGAACGCGCTCTGCACGGGCCCGAGGGACCGGGTGAAGGGAAATTCAACGACCAGAGGAGCACGCAGCACCTCGGGGGTGGGAGTAGACGCCATGAGCAGAACTCCATTTCGCAAGGGGCGGACGGGCCCCGTGAGGGGCGCGGGGAACTGCGCGACCAGCCACGACGGACCCGCGGCAAGAAGCGACGACCCGAGAACGCCTAGGCCCGCCGAAAGACAGGAACCCGCTTCTCCGCGAAGGCTCTGGAGCCCTCCTTCGCATCGGCCGTGTCGAAGACCGGCCACCCCCGCTTCAGCTCGGCCGCGAGCCCGTCCGCCTCGGTCATCTCGGCGGTCTCGTACACCGACGCCTTGACCGCCTCGACGGCGAGCGGCCCGCACGCGTTGATCTGTTCGGCGATCGCGAGGGCCTTGTCCAGTGCGGTGCCGTCCGGCACGACGTGTCCGACGAGGCCGATCGATGCGGCCTCGGCCGCCGAGTAGGGGCGCCCGGTGAGCAGCATCTCCAGCGCGTGCGTACGGGGGATCTGGCGCTGGAGGCGGACCGTCGAGCCGCCGATGGGGAACAGGCCCCGCTTCACCTCGAAGAGGCCGAACGTGGCGGATTCGCCCGCGACGCGGATGTCGGTGCCCTGGAGGATCTCGGTGCCGCCCGCGACGCAGTAGCCCTCGACGGCGGCGACGACGGGTTTGCGGGGGCGGTGGTGGCGCAGCATCGCCTTCCAGTGCAGATCGGGGTCGGCCGTCATCCGGTCCCGGTACTGCTGGCCGTCCATGTCCTTGCCCGCGAGGGCCTTGAGGTCCATGCCCGCGCAGAACGCGCCGCCCGCGCCCGTGAGGACGACGGAGCGGATCGCGTCGTCCGCGTCGGCCTCCAGCCAGCCGTCGTACAGGCCCACGAGCATCGGCAGCGAGAGGGCGTTCTTCGCTTCCGGCCTGTTCAGCGTGAGAATCAGTGTGGCGCCCTCGCGCCGCACGGTGAGGTGTTCCGTACCGCCCATGTGCCGTGCTCCCTCCATCGACGGCCGCCGCACGGCCGGCCTGTCGGCTCCGGACCTGGAACAGGTTGCAGTAGGCGGGGAGCCAGTTCAATAGTTTTCTGACACCCAGTCAGTTTTCTTCTGCGGAGGCCCTTCCCAGTTGGGGGTGCCTCTGCTCTGATGACCGCCAAGCGAGACGTCACAGTGGGCGCCGGGGTCAGGAGGAGCGCGGTGGAGTACAACCTTGCCGACCTTTTCGAGTCGGTCGTCGACGTGGTCCCCGACCGCGAGGCACTCGTGTACGTCGACCATCCCGGCACCGGAGCGGAGCGCCGCCTCACCTACGCCGAGCTGGACGCGGCCGCCAACCGCGTCGCGCACCACCTGATCGACAGCGGCCTGAAGCCGGGCGAGCACCTGGGCCTGCACCTGTACAACGGCATCGAGTACCTCCAGACGGTCCTCGGCTGCCTCAAGGCACGCCTCGTACCGGTCAACGTCAACTACCGTTACGTCGAAGAGGAGTTGGTCTATCTCTACCGCGACGCCGACCTCGCGGCGCTGGTCTTCGACGCCGAGTTCACCGAGCGGGTCGCGGCGGCCCTGCCGCGCACGGAGAAGCTGCGGCATCTGGTCCGGGTGGGCACGCCGCCCGCCGACGCGCCCGCGCTCGACGTGGTGGCGTTCACCGACGCGGAGGCCACCGGCTCGCCGGAGCGCGGCTTCGGGCCACGCTCGGCCGACGACCAGTTCATCATCTACACCGGCGGCACGACCGGCATGCCCAAGGGCGTCATGTGGCGCCAGGAGGACCTGTTCTTCGCGGGTCTCTTCGGCGGCGAGCCGACGGGCGAGCCGGTCAAGCGGCCCGACGAGCTGGCCGAGCGGGTCGCCGCGGGCAGCCCCGGGCTCACCTTCTTCCCCACGCCCCCGCTGATGCACGGCACGTCCACGCTGACCTCGTTCATCGCCTTCAACTACGGGCAGCGGGTGGTGATCCACCGCAAGTACGTGCCCGAGGAGGTGCTCCGTACGATCGAGCGGGAGAAGGTCTCCAGCGTGTCGCTGGTCGGCGACGCCATGCTCAGGCCGCTGATCGACGCGCTGCACGGACCGCTCCAGGGCGCCGACCTCTCGTCCCTCTTCAGCGTCTCCTCGTCCGGGGCGATCATGTCGGAGACGGTGCGCGCCCAGTTCCAGGCGCTCGCGCCCAATGTGCTGCTGCTCAACAACTTCGGCTCGTCCGAGTCCGGCTCCAACGGCAAGGCGACGGACGACTCGGGCCCTGAGAAGGGCTTCCGCCTGGAGGTCAACGAGCGTACCCAGGTGGTCGATCCGGCGACGTACGAGCCGGTGCCGGTCGGCGAGCCCGGCCGGCTCGCCCAGCGCGGCCACGTCCCGCTCGGCTACTACAACGACCCGAAGAAAACGGCCGAGACGTTCTTCCAGAAGGACGGCGAGCGCTGGGTGCTGCTCGGCGACATGGCGACCGTCGACGACGAGGGCATCGTCACCGTGCTCGGGCGCGGCTCGCAGTGCATCAACACGGGCGGCGAGAAGGTGTATCCGGAGGAGGTCGAGCAGGCCCTCAAGTCCCATCCGGACATCTACGACGCGCTGGTCGCCGGGGTCCCCGACGAGCGATGGGGCAACCGCGTCGCCGCCGTCGTCCAACTCCGCACGGGCGCTCCCTCGTTGGACCTGGCCGGGGTGCAGACCCACTGCCGCACCCGGCTCGCCGGTTACAAGATCCCGCGCGCGGTGGTCTTCACCGACCACATACAGCGCTCGCCGAGCGGCAAGGCCGACTACCGCTGGGCGAAGACGGTGGCGGCACAGGGGTAGCGTCCGCGGCCTCCGGCGCGCTCACGCCATCCAGTGCGGCGGTCGTGCCCCGGTGCCCGCCGGGAGTCCGCTCGCGAGCGCGGCGGCCAGGCGGCGCACCGCGTCGCGCAGGACGTCGGGCGGTGCGGTGTACGGGATGCGCAGCCGCTGTTCGAAGATGCCCGGGTCGGTGGCGAAGCGGGCGCCGCTCTCGACCCGTACGCCGTGGTCGAGGGCCCGCTCGGCCAGCGCCGACGCCACGGGTTCGCCGAGGTCGACCCAGCACGACAGGCCGCCGGGCTGCGCGCGCCACGTCCACCGGGGCAGATGCTCGGCCAGCGCGGCGGACAGCGCGGCGCGCCGCGTGCGCAGTTCGTCCAGTCGGCGCGCGAGCACATCGTCCGCCCTGTCGAGCAGGTCGAGGGCGAGCAGTTGGTCCAGGACCGAGCCGCCCATGTCGGTGGCGACGCGCTGGCCCGCGAGTTCGGTGACCAGGCGGGCGGGGGCACGCAGCCAGCCGATGCGCAGGCCCGCCCAGTGCGTCTTGCTCATGGACCCGATCGTGACGAGCTGTGTCGCGCCGCCCGGCGGGGCGTGGGCGGCGAAGGGGACCGGCGCGGGCACGTCGAGGGCCAGCTCGGCGAGGGTCTCGTCGACGACGAGCCAGCAGCCGGACCGCTGGGCGGCGCGCAGCACCCGGCCCCGGTCCCGCTCCGGCATGAGGCTGCCGGTCGGGTTGTGGAAGTCCGGTATCAGGTAGGCGAGTTGGGGCACCGACTGACGGAACGCCGACGCGACCACGCCGATGTCCCAGCCGTCGTCGGTGACCGGCACCGACACCGTACGAAGGCGGGCGCGGCGGATGGCATCGAGGGCGTTGGGATAGGACGGGTTCTCGGCGAGGACGCGGTCACCCGCCCGGCTCAGCAGCCCGAGCACGAGGGTGAGCGCGTGCTGCGCCCCCGACGTCACCAGGATCTGCTCGGGCACGGTGGGCAGGCCCCGCCGGGTGTAGCGCTCGGCGACGGCGGCCCGCAGTTCGGGCAGCCCGTAGGGGTGGTAGCCGGGCGTGTGGGCGTGCCCGGCCAGCCGTGGGGCGATCCGGGTGAGCGCGTCGGCGAGCTCCCGCTCGGGCAGCCCCGGGGCCGCTCTGGCCAGGTCGATCGCGGTGTCCTCGGCGGCGACGAGCCTGCGCACCCCGCTGGGGGCCTGCCCGTCCGGCAGGGCCGTCCAGGTGCCCGATCCCTGCCGGCTGTGCGCGTAGCCGCGCTCGCGCAGCAGGTCGTACACGGCGGTGACGGTGGTCCTGCTGGTGTCGAGCGCGGCGGCGAGCTCGCGCTCGGCGGGGAGTCTGACGTGCAGGGAGACGCGGCCGTCCAGGATCAGCTCGCCGATCGAGCGGGCCAAATGGCGGTAGGCGGGGCGCAGTCCTGCCGGATCGGGCAGCATCGCGGCGAGCTGCCGACCGCCCAGCGTCTCGACCACACCATTCTCCTGTAATTGGCTGTGTTTTCCGGGCCAATCACTCTACAGAGTGGCCGCAATGGCCTTGAGGCGCGGGAGTGGCCTTGAAAGACCCGGCCATCTCTCTCCCCCAGTCCTTCGGAGGACATCCGGCATGCGGCAGGACATCTCCTACGTCCCTCTCCACGAGCACCCCGCGCGGCGGGTGCCCCAGCTCCTGCTCGGTCTCGCCCTGTACGGGTTCAGCCTCTCGGTCCTGGTGCGGGCCGCGCTCGGCGTCAATCCCTGGAGCGTCCTCTACGAGGGCCTGGAGCACCGGACGCCGCTCAGCTTCGGCACGATCAGCGCCGTGCTCGGGGTGCTCGTCCTGCTCCTGTGGATCCCCCTGAAGCAACGGCCGACGCTCGGCACCGGCGCCAACATCGTCGTCCTCGCCGTCTCGTCCGACCTGGGCCTGCACGTCCTGCCCGAGGCGCACGGCCTGCCCGCCCGCCTCGGGCTGCTCGTCGGCGGGGTGCTGCTCAACGGGGTAGCCGTGGCCGTGTACGTCGGCGCGCGCTTCGGGCCCGGCCCCAGGGACGGCCTGATGACGGGTGCGGCCGCGGCCACCGGGCGCTCGCTGCGGCAGGTCCGCACCCTCATCGAGCTTGCGGTGCTGGCCGTCGGCTGGCTGCTCGGCGGGACGGTGGGCATCGGCACGGTCCTCTACGCGGTCGCGGTCGGCCCGGTCACCCAGTACGTCATGCCGTGGTGCGCCTACCGCGCCCGCCAGGACGCGTAAGGCCCCGTCAGGCCGCGCAGACCGACCGCAGCGCCCGGCCAAGGGCGACCGAGTGCAGGGCGTCGAGCCCACGCTCGTGCCGGACGCGCACGGCAGCGACGGTCAGCACTCCCCCGCAGTACGGCGCCGTCCGCGCGTCCGGCGACGCGGCGATGCCCCGGACCAGCTCGCCGTTGATCCGGTTGATCTCCTTGCGGACCTCCGCGAGATCGGGCCGCTCGGTCGGCGCCTGGGAGGGATCGGCGTCCCAGCGCCGGAACAGGCCGCGCTGCACGACCTTGTTCGCCTCGATCTGGTCCCGGAAGATCCGCACGGTCGCCTCGGGGTCGCCGCCGATCTCACGCGCCTGCGCGGCCACCGCGTCCAGGACCTGCTTCTCGCGGGCCGGGTCGTCGATCGGGCTGTCCGTGCCGTACTTCGCGGCCGCGACCAGGTCGGCGGTGGCGAGGCGCCCCGCGGACAGGTCGGCGAGCGGACGCAGTTGGGCGTAGGGACCGGCGGGCGTCGTGGCCGTCGACGCGGATGGCCGCGGGGGCGCGGCGACGGCCGCGCCTCCCCCGGTGAGCAGGGCGGCCGTCAAGGCGCCGACGGTCAGACAGCGGGACACGGGTGAGGTGAGGCGCACGGGGTTCCCCTCAGGTGATCGTTTCCGGTCGGCGCCCATCGTACGAGCCCCGCACCCCTCTCACAGGGAACCGCCGGAAGGGCGCTAGTCCTGCGCGAGGAATCCCGCCACGCGCCGCACGAACCACTCGGGGTCGTCCAGCCACGGGAAGTGCCCGGCGCCCGGCTGCACTTGGCGGACGCCGCCGGGGAAGAACCCGGCGAGCTCCGCGGCGTGCGCGGGGTTCGGGCTTCCGTCGTGCTCCCCGGCGAGGACGAGCACGGGAGCGGCCAGTTCCGCCAGGGCGGCGCGGGTCGCGGGCGGGTCGAAGGCGCCGTCTTCGTAGAAGGCCGCGGCGGCGTCCGCGTTCTTCTCCGTCGCGCTGGCCGCCTGGTGCGCGCGGGCCGTCTCGTCCCAGCGCCCGTAGGGCAGCGGGGCCAGCGCCTCGCCCGCGTTCGCGGGGCTGCCGCCGCGCTCGATCTCCTCCAGCGCGGCGACGGCCGCCGGATACCAGGGCTCGGCCTTGTGGGCCTCGACGGCGGCCAGACGGTCCTTGATGGTCACGGTGAGACCGACCGCCTGACTGGCGGCGGTGATCAGCGCGAGGGCGCGGATCCGCTTGGGGTGGCGGGCCGCGTACAGGGTGGCCACGTTGCCGGCCGCCGAGTGCGCGAGGAGGTCGAACTGATCGAGCCCGAGGTGCTCGCGGAGCGCCTCGACGTCGTCGACGATGCGGTCGCAGCGGTACGACGCCCGGTCCCCGGGCACCGCCGAATCCCCGGTGCCGCGCAGATCGAGCAGGATCAGCTTGCGGTACGCGGTGAGACCGCCGAGCTCCCCCAGATAGGCGGAGGCCCGCATCGGCCCGCCCGGCAGACAGATCAGCGGCTCGCCCTGACCCTTCTCGTGGTAGGCCAGCTCGGTTCCGTCGTACGCACTGAATGTCGGCATGATGGTGATCATCACATCCCGTGTCGCACCCGGGCAATGCTCCTGGAACGTAACGCCCCAGCTCGACGCGGTCTTGCGCGATCTCTTGACGGCCACCCCGCCGCCTGGATTACTGACCTCGACAGAAGATCGACGACCGAATGATCGGTCGCCCGTTCAGGACGGGAGAATGACATATGACGCGTTTGCCGCTGCTCCTCGACGCGACGGAACGGCTGGGCCCCGACGCCCTCGCGGCCCTCCAGCTCGAACGCCTCCAGGACACCCTGCTGCACGCGTACGAGAACGTCCCGTTCTACCGGGCCGCGTTCGACAAGGCGGGCCTGCGCCCCGACGACTGCCGTTCGCTGGCCGACCTCGCACGGTTCCCCTTCACAACCAAGGACGATCTGCGGGCCAATTATCCCTTCGGGATGTTCGCCGTCGAGCAGTCCGAGGTGCGCAGGCTGCACGCCTCCAGCGGCACGACGGGGCTGCCCACCGTCGTCGGCTACACCGAGCAGGACCTGTCCATGTGGGCCGACGTGGTCGCGCGCTCCCTCCGCGCCGCGGGCGCCAGGCCCGGCGACAAGGTCCATGTCGCCTACGGGTACGGCCTGTTCACCGGCGGGCTGGGCGCGCACTACGGGGCCGAGCGGCTCGGCTGCACGGTGATCCCCGCATCCGGCGGCATGACCGCGCGTCAGGTCCGGCTGATCCAGGACTTCCGCCCCGAGATCATCATGGTCACCCCCTCGTACATGCTCACGCTCCTGGAGGAGTTCGAGCGGCAGGGCGTCGATCCCCGGACGACCTCCCTGCGGGTCGGCGTCTTCGGCGCCGAGCCGTGGACGGAGGAGATGCGGCGTGAGATCGAGGAGCGGTTCGCGATCGACGCGGTGGACATATACGGGCTGTCGGAGGTGATCGGCCCCGGTGTCGCGCAGGAGTGCGTGGAGACCAAGGACGGGCTGCACATCTGGGAGGACCACTTCTACCCCGAGATCGTCGACCCGATCACCGGCGAGGCGCTGCCCGACGGCGAGTCCGGCGAGCTGGTGTTCACCTCCCTCACCAAGGAGGCGATGCCCGTGATCCGTTACCGGACGAGGGACTTGACGCGCCTCCTGCCCGGCACCGCGCGGATCTTCCGCCGGATGGAGAAGGTGACGGGCCGCTGCGACGACATGGTGATCCTGCGGGGCGTCAACCTCTTCCCCACCCAGATCGAGGAGATCGTCCTGCGCACGGCGGGCATCGCCCCGCACTTCCAGCTCCGGCTGACCCGCGAGGGCCGCATGGACGCCCTCACCGTGCGGGCCGAGGCACGCGCGGACACGCCGCCCGAGCGGCGCGAGGCGGCGGCGCGGGAGATCGCGGCCGCGGTGAAGGACGGCGTCGGCGTCTCGGTGGGCGTCGAGATCGTCGACCCGGAGACGCTGGAGCGGTCGGTGGGCAAGTTCAAGCGGATCATCGACCTGCGGGACTGAATCGTGGATCTGCGGGACTGAGACGACCGCCCCCGAGCCGGGCTCGGCTCGGGGGAGGACCGGGCTCGGCTCGGGGTGGTTCAAGGGGCGCGCGCACCACGCGCCGCGCGCCGCGCTACGCCGTCACGGCAGGTCGTCCGGCGGAGAACAAGGATCGACCGCGACGACGGCCAGATCGGTGAGGGAGCGCGTGTCCGCCCCCGTGTACGCCGCCGTCGTCCTGGCGACCGCGGCCTCCAACTGCTTGCGCACGGCGTCCGGCAGGGCACTGCCCCGCACTGTGCTCACCACGTCCTCGGCGAGCACGTACAGCTTGGTGTTCGTGTTCTGCGAGGCGGTGACCAGGACCTCCCAGGCCGCCTCGGGGCTCAGGCTGAAGGAGGACATCAGGATGCCGCGGGCCAGGTCGATGGTCGGCCTGGTCAACATGGCGCGGCGTAACTGGGCCACCACCATGTGCAGATCCTGGTCGGGTTCCGGGCGGGACGTCTCGTGCACCGTCGGGCACGCTCCGGGCACCTCACCCGACCCGGCCTCGTTCCCGACCTCGGCCTCGTCCTCGGCTTCGTTCTCTTCCCACGCCCTGAACAAGGCGCGCGTTCCGGTCAGTTCGAGCACCCGGTCCACCGCGGGGCTGCTGACGCTGATGACGACGTTCTTGCCCATTCTCAGGGCCTGTTGACGCAGGCCGAGCAGCACGTTGAGGCCCGAGCAGTCGCAGAAGTCGATGTCCCGCAGGTCCAGGTCGATGCCCGCGGCCGCGTGGTTGAGGGCGACGCACAGATCGGGCCTGAGCCGTTGGGCGACGTCCAGGTCGAGCTCTCCCCGCACGATCATGACCCGCCTGCCGCCACCCGGTACCCGGGCGGTGGGCGGACCTGGCAGCGGCACTGTGGGGTGACCGCCCTCTGCGTGCTCGACGCGCCCTCCAGCGAGGGGCTGCTGCGAGTGTGCGGGCTCCGGCATGGCCTCTCCCTCTCCTCGTCGCCATCCGCCGCTCTTAGGCTGCCCGCAGCAGGCCACACACGTCAACAGATACCTGAAATCGAGTACGTGTTTTTGAAAACGTGCATGCCAGGTCCTAGTGTTGGCGCATGGATGGAGTGCCCGAGCCACATACCGGATGGACGTTTCTCACCAATCACGCACGCGTGCTGGCGGCCATCGCCGACGACCACAACGCCCGTATCCGAGACATCGCCGCACACTGCCGCCTCACCGAACGCGCGGTTCAGAAGATCATCGCCGACCTCGAACAGGACGGGTATCTCTCGCACACCCGCGAAGGACGCAGCAACGCCTACGAGATCGACCCCAGTAAGGTGCTGCGCCATCCGGCGGAATCAGGCCTCGCCGTGGCCTCCCTGCTCTCCCTGCTCGCCCGCGACGAAGCCGACCGTGCCAATTCCCTCGGGGGCGAGGGACGGCACCACGCCACGTCCTGACGCATCCGGGCTAGGGTCTTTCGTTTGGATCAGGCCGGTCCCGCAGTTCGCGCTTGAGGATCTTGCCGCTGGCGTTGCGCGGGAGTTCCGCCACGAACAGGATCCGCTTGGGCGCCTTGAAGTGGGCGAGCTTCTCGCGCGCGTGGGCGATCAGTTCGGCCTCGGTGAGCTCCTTGCCCGCACCGGTGTCGGCGCGCACGACGACCGCGGTGACCGCCTCGATCCAGCGGTCGTCGGGCAGCCCGATCACCGCGGCCTCCGCGACGCCCGCGTGCTCGTACAGCACGTCCTCGACCTGCCGCGACGCGACGAGTACGCCACCGGAGTTGATGACGTCCTTGACCCGGTCGACGACGGTGAAGTAGCCGTCGGCGTCCCGCACGGCGAGGTCCCCGGAGTGGAACCAGCCGTCGCGGAACGCCTCCGCGGTCTCCGTCGGCTTGTCCCAGTACCCGTCGCACAACTGCGGCGAGCGGTAGACGACTTCGCCCCGCGTGCCGTCCGGCACCTCCGCGCCGTGCTCGTCGACGACCCGCGCCTCGACGAACAGGACGGGCCGCCCGCAGGAGTCCATCCGGCCTTCGTGCTCGTCGGGACCGAGGACGGTGGCCAGCGGCCCGATCTCGCTCTGCCCGAAGCAGTTGTAGAAGCCGAGCCCCGGCAGCCTGGACCGCAGCCGTTCCAGGACAGGCACCGGCATGATCGAGGCCCCGTAGTACGCCTTGCGCAGCGCGCCCAGGTCGCGCGTGGCGAACCCGGGGTGGTTCGCGAGGCCGATCCACACGGTCGGCGGCGCGAACAGGCTGTCGGCGAGCCCCGCCTCGACGAGTTCGAAGATCCGCTCGGCGTCGGGTGCGTCGAGGATCGTGTTCTCCGCGCCGACCGCCAGATAGGGCATGAGGAAGACGTGCAGCTGCGCGGAGTGGTAGAGCGGCAGCGAGTGGACGGGCTTGTCCGTCTCCTTGAGGTCCAGGGCGGCGATGGCACTGGCGTACTCGTGGACGAGGGCGCGGTGGGACATCATCGCGCCCTTCGGGAGTGCTGTCGTGCCCGACGTGTAGAGCAGCTGCGCCAGTTCGCCGCCGTCGTCGGTGCCCGGGAAGACGCGCGGGCCGCCCTCCGGCAGGCGGCGTGCGTGGTCGAGCAGCGAATCCGCGGCGTCGCGCAGCGGCAGCACCCGGGTGGCGTCGGGCAGCCGGTGCCGCACCGCCGGGTCCGCGAGGACGACGGTGCTGCCCGACTGCTCGACGATGTACCGCAGGTCGTCGCCCGTGAGGTTGTGGTTGACCGGCACGTGCACCAGCCCCGCGCGCGAGCAGGCCAGGAAGGCGATGAGATACGCGTCGGAGTTGTGCCCGTACGCGCCGACCCGCTCGCCCTGCCCGAGGCCCTCGGCCAGGAGGAAGCGGGCCGCCTCGCTCACCGCGTCGTCCAGTTCGCGGTACGTCCAGGTCCGCTCGCCGTACCGGAGCGCGATGCGCCCCGGCGTGCGGCGCGCGCTGCGCGAGAGTACGGCGTCGACCCTGTTGCCCCCGGTGCCCGTCATGGCGTGATCCTGTGTCCCGCACGACGCTCAGGTCAAGGGAGGACACACGGCCGCGCGAGGACGCCTCAGCCCTTGGCCGCCACGGTCCGGTCGAGGAGCGCCAGGAGCCGCTCCCAGTGGCGTCGCGCCCCTTCGGCGTGGAACGCGTCGGTGTCGGCCATGGTGAAGCCGTGGACGGTGCCGGGATAGGTCTCGGTGCTGTAGCCCACGCCCGCGGCGTCCAGGCCCTGGTTGAGCTCGGCGAGCGCCTCGGGCGTCAGGTCGCCCTCGGCGAGGCCCATGTGGACCTCGGCGGTGAGCTCGGCGATGCGGCGGTGCGGGCTGTCCGGCGCGTCGGTGACGAGCACGCCCGGGTGGAATCCGGCGACGGCCGCCACCTTCTCCGGGTGGGCCGTCGCGGTGCGCACCGCGAGGGCGGCGCCCATGCAGTAGCCGGTGACGGCGACCGGTCCTTCGGCGACCTCGGGGCGGCCCGTGAGGAACGTCAGATAGGCGTCGGCGTCGCGCAGGGCGCGTTCGGTGGTGTGCTCCTGGACGATCGGCAGCAGCCGCTCGAAGATCGCCGGCCTGGCCTCGTTCGTGATGTGCGCGGGGAGTTCGGTCACCGGGGCGGGGCCGTGCCGGTAGAAGAGGTTGGGGACGAGCACGTAGTACCCGTGCCCGGCCAGTTCGGTGGCCATCCGCTCGATCACGGGACGGACGCCGAAGACGTCCGGGTACATGAGGACCCCGGGGTACCGCTCGCCCCCGTCGGGGAAGGCCGCGAAGGCGTCGGCCCGGCCGTCCGGGGTGGGTATCTGCAATGTCGTGGTGGGAATGGTGGATCTTCCTTCCTCGGTCCGACACCGGGAGGCCGCCCCTGACGGTCCGGCCCCGGCATCTGGGACCAGCATGCATCGTGAGCCCCTGACCAGGCCACAGCTCATGGGCAGATCATGACCGAAGGCCGCCGGGCGGGGCCGGATCCGCCCGGCGGGACGGCCGGTTCACGCCTTCGCGGAAGGCCACGCCTCGGCGCCTGCCCTCCGTTCCCCTGCGGGGACCCACCGTCCGCACCTCGGCGGAAACACACCCCCACGCAAATGACCAACCGCTTGGTACGCTCAACCGCTCCTTCCCTCAACGCCGTTGGGAGGCACCATGCGCATCCGCACCAGACGCCTGGCCGCCGTCGGGGTCACCCTGCTGACCTCCGTCGCCCTGCTGCCGGCCGGCGCCGGGGCCGCGCCCCGTGACGACGCACGCCCCTCGGGCGGCGGTCTGCACGCCACCGTCCGCTACACGCAGTACGGCATTCCGCACATCCTCGCCGACGACTACGCCGACCTCGGCTTCGGCACCGGCTGGGCGCAGGCCGCCGACCAGGTGTGCACGCTCGCCGACGGCTACCTGACCGTCAAGGGCGAACGCTCCCGGTACTTCGGGCCCGACGCGCCGCCCGGTTCCGCGCTGTCCTCGGCGTCCACGAACCTCAAGAGCGACCTGTACTTCGGCGGGGTGCGCGACGCGGGCACCGTGGAGAAGCTGCTCGCCCAGCCCGCGCCCGCGGGCCCGAGCCGGGACGCCAAGGAGCTGATGCGCGGGTTCGCCGCGGGCTACAACGCCTGGCTGAAGCAGAACCGCATCACCGATCCGGCCTGCGCCAAGGCCGCCTGGGTGCGCCCGATCAGCGCCCTCGACGTGGCCCGGCAGGGCTATGCCGTGCAGGTGCTGGGCGGGCAGGGGCGCGGCATCGACGGCATCACCGCGGCCGCGCCGCCGGCCGCGGGGGCGAAGGACCGCACGGCCGATCCGCGGCACTCCGCGGCGGCGGCCCGTGAGCTGTTCTCCACGCGCGACGCCGACATGGGCTCCAACGCCGTCGCGTTCAGCGGGAAGACCACCGCGAACGGCAAGGGCCTGCTGCTCGGCAATCCGCACTACCCCTGGCACGGCGGGCGCCGCTTCTGGCAGTCGCAGCAGACCATCCCCGGTGAACTCAACGTCTCCGGCGGCTCGTTGCTCGGCACCAGCGTGGTCAACATCGGCTTCAACGGTGACGTGGCGTGGAGCCACACCGTCGCGACCGGGGTGCCGCTGAACCTGCATCAGCTGACGCTCGACCCGGCCGATCCGACGACCTATCTGGTGGACGGCAAGCCCCACAAGATGACCAGGCGCACGGTCGAGGTGCCGGTCAAGGACGGCGCCCCGGTGACCCGAACCCAGTGGTGGACGCGCTACGGCCCGGTCGTGACCGACCTCGGTCCACAGCTGCCGCTGCCCTGGTCCGCCACCACGGCGTACGCACTCAACGACCCCAACTCCGCGAACCTGCGCGGCAGCGACACCGACCTCGGCTTCGGCAGGGCTCGGTCCACCGACGGCATCCTCAAGTCCCTGAGCGACACCCAGGGGCTGCCCTGGGTCAACACGGTGGCGGCGGACCGGCGCGGGCACTCGCTGTTCACCCAGTCGCAGGTGCTCCCCCGCATCACCGACGAGCTCGCGGCGCGGTGCAGCACTCCCCTGGGCAAGGTCACCTATCCGGCGTCGGGCGTCGCGGTGCTCGACGGCTCGCGCGGGGACTGCGCGCTCGGCTCCGACAAGGACGCGGTGCAGCCCGGCATCTTCGGCCCGTCCCGCATGCCGGGCCTCAAGAACGCGCCGTACGTCGAGAACTCCAACGACAGCGCCTGGCTGGCCAACGCCGACCGGCCGATCACCGGTTACGAGCGGGTCTTCGGCACGATCGGCACGCAGCGCTCGCTGCGCACCCGCGGCGGCGTCGAGGACGTCTCGGCGATGGCCCGCAAGGGCCGGCTCACCGTCGGTGACCTGCAACGCCAGCAGTTCGCGAACCGCGTGCCCGCGGCGGACCTGGCCGCCGCCGACACGGCGAAGGCCTGCGCGGCGCTGCCCGGCTCCACCGCGACCGGCAGCGACGGCAAGGCCGTGGACGTCCGCAAGGCCTGCCGGGTGCTTGCCCGTTGGGACCACACGATGGACACCGGCAGCCGGGGCGCGCTGCTCTTCGACCGCTTCTGGCGGAAGCTGACCGCGGCCGTGCCGGACGCCAGACTCTGGAAGGTGCCGTTCTCCGCCGCCGACCCGGTGCGCGCCCCGAACACCCTGGACACCACGTCGCCGCAGTTCGCCAAGGCGCTGGCCGACGCGGTGTCCGAACTGGCCGCGGCGGACATCGCCCTGGACGCCCCGCTCGGCGCGAACCAGTACGTCGTACGGGGTGGTAAGCGCATCCCGGTCCCCGGCGGCACGGAGGCCCTCGGCGTCTGGAACAAGATCGAGGCGTCCTGGGACGCGAAGGGCGGCTACACCGAGGTCGTGCACGGCTCCAGCCACATCCAGGCGGTCGGCTGGGACGAGGGGCGCTGCCCGAAGGCCCGCACGCTCCTGTCGTATTCGCAGTCCGCCAACCCGAACTCAGCGCACTACAGCGACCAGACGAAGCTGTTCTCGAAGGAGCGCTGGGTGACCTCGCGCTTCTGCGAGAAGGACGTCCTGGGCGATCCGCACCTGAAGGTGGTCCGGGTGCGCGAGCACCGCTGAGCCGCCGCTGAACGGGCCGGGGGCCGTACCGCATGATCGCGCGGTACGGCCCCCGGTCTCGTCCCCCTAGAGCGCTCGCTCGCGCCCCTCCCAGTACGGCTCGCGCAGCCGCCGCTTGTACAGCTTGCCGTTCGGGTCGCGGGGCATCGTCTCGATGAAGTCGACGGTCTTGGGCCGCTTGTAGCCCGCGAGGTGGCGCTCGCAGTGGGCGAGGATCTCGGCGGCCAGCGCGTCGCCCCGCTCGCGGCCCTCGGCGACCTCGACGACCGCCTTGACCTCCTCGCCCCAGTCGTCGTGCGGGATCCCGAAGGCCGCGGCGTCCGCGACCGCGGGATGGGTGAGCAGCGCCGACTCGATCTCGGCGGGGTAGATGTTGACGCCGCCCGAGATGATCATGTCGATCTTGCGGTCGCGCAGGAAGAGGTAGCCCTCCTCGTCGAGGATGCCGAGGTCGCCGACGGTGAAGAAGTCGCCGATGCGGTTCTTCTTCGTCTTCGACTCGTCCTTGTGGTACGAGAATCCGCCCGTGTTCATCTTCATGTAGACGGTGCCGAGCTCGCCGGGCGGCAGCTTGTTCCCGTCGTCGTCGAAGACCGCCAACTCGCTGATGGGCCAGGCCTTTCCGACCGTCCCCGGCTTCTTCAGCCAGTCCTCCGCCGTCGCGAACGCCCCGCCGCCCTCACTGGCCGCGTAGTACTCCTCGACGCACTCGCCCCACCACTCGATCATCGCCCGCTTCACATGGTCGGGGCAGGGCGCGGCGCCGTGGATGGCGTGCCGCATCGAGGACACGTCGTAGGCGGCCCGCGTCGCCTCCGGCAGCGCGAGCAGGCGGTGGAACTGGGTCGGGACCATGTGGGTGTGCGTGCACGCGTGGGTGTCGATGAGGCGCAGCATCTCCTCGGGCGTCCACTTGTCCATCAGGATCAGCGGGTGCCCGATGTGCAGGGCGGCGCCCGCGAATTGGAGCACGGCCGTGTGGTAGAGCGGCGAGCAGACCAGGTGCACGTTGGCGTCGAACGGCTTGATGCCGAAGATGCCGAGGAAGCCGCCGAGGTACGACTCCTCGGGGAGCTTGCCGGACAGCGGGCGGCGGATGCCGCGTGGGCGTCCCGTGGTGCCCGAGGTGTAGTTCATGACCCAGCCGAGGGTGCGGTCGGCGGGTGCGGACGCGGGCTGTCCGTCCAGGAGTTCGGCGTAGGGGCGGAAGCCTGGCACGTCGCCCACCGCGTGCCGGTGGGTGGCGGGGAGGCCCGCCTCGTCGGCGGCCGCGGTCGCCGCGTCGGCGAACCGCTCGTGCGCGATGAGGACCTTGGCCCCGGAGTCGGCGACGATCCAGGCGATCTCGGGCCCGACCAGGTGGTGGTTGACCGGCACGAGGTAGAACCCGGCCTGGGAGGCGGCGAGGTACGCGGTGAGGAACTCGACGCCGTTGGGCAGGACGACGGCGAAGGCGTCGCCGCGTTCGAGTCCCGCGCCGCGCAGCCCGTGCACCAGCTGGTTGACGGCGGCGTGCAAGCGGCCCGCCGTCCACGGTTCGCCGTCCGGCGCGACCAGGACGGTGCGTTCCGGGTCGGCCGTGGCCTGGGCCCAGAAGCCGTTGGGGGGTGTGCTCATGACTGGCTTCCCCTTCCCGCGATGCGGTTGATGCGGTCCACGGCGTGCTCGAAGCCGCGGGTCAGGTCGTCGAAGACGGCCTGGACGCTGCGTTCGCTGTTCATCCGGCCGACGATCTGGCCGACCGGGGTGCCGAGCAGCTCCCCCACCTCGTACTTCTGGATGCGGGAGACGGCCTCGGCGACCAGGAGCCCCTGGAGCGGCATCGGCAGCGTGCCGGGGCCCTGCGGGTCGTCCCAGACGTCGGTCCACTCGGTGCGCAACTGGCGTGCGGGCTTGCCGGTCAGGGCGCGGGAGCGGACGGTGTCGCCGGAACCCGCGGCGAGGAGTTTCCGGGTGAGCGCGGGCGAGTGGAGATCGGCCTCGGTGGTGGTGAGCCACAGGGAGCCGAGCCAGACGCCCTGGGCGCCGAGCGCCAGGGCGGCGGCGATCTGCTGCCCGCTGCCGATCCCTCCCGCGGCGAGCACCGGCAGCGGCGCGACGGCCTCGACGGCCTCGGGCGTGAGCACCATGGAGGCGATCTCGCCGGTGTGGCCGCCCGCCTCGTACCCCTGAGCGACCACGATGTCGATGCCCGCCTCCGCGTGCTTGCGCGCGTGCCGGGCGCTGCCCGCGAGCGCGGCGACGAGGACGTCGTGGTCGTGGGCCCGCTGGATCACGTCGGCCGGCGGTGAACCGAGCGCGTTGGCGAGGAGTTTGATCGGGTAGTCGAAGGCGACGTCGAGCTGGTTGCGGGCGACCTCTTCCATCCATCCGGTGATGCGCCAGCCGGACGCCTCACCCTCGGCGAGTTCGGGCACGCCGTGTTTGGCGAGGGTGTCTCTGACGAACTGCCGGTGCCCCTCGGGGATCATCGCCTCGACATCGGCCTCGCTCACGCCCTCGACCTTCTTGGCGGGCATCACGACATCGAGCCCATAGGGCTTCCCGTCGACGTGCTCCTGCATCCAGTCGAGGTCCCTGGCCAGCTCCTCGGGCGCCGTGTAGCGGACCGCGCCGAGCACCCCGAACCCGCCCGCCCTGCTGATGGCGGCGGCCACCGCGGGGAAGGGCGTGAAGCCGAAGACGGCGTGCTCGATCCCCAGTTTCCTGCTCAACTCCGTCTGCATGGGCGCAGGATGCCGCAGCGGTCGTGCCGAGGGAAGAGATTTTCTGATGCTGTGTCAGATTCTTTGTGGCCGGATCCCTGGTGAACCGGATACCTGGCGAAGGCGCCGGAGCACGTGGTCCTGACGACCTCGAACATGCGCTACAGTTGATCTTGCGCCCGCACCCGGAACTCCGGGACACGGGCTCCGCGTTGGTCGTCCAAGGAAAGACGCCCCGCTTCCTGCGGGGAAATGTAGGTGCAAGGCCTGCCCAGCGCTCCACCGGAATCCCCGGCTCCCACAAGGAGCCGGGGGTTTCTTGCGTTCTGCGGCGGACAGCGGTCGTCAGACGCCCATCGTAGCCATCGCCGCGTTGTGCCCCGGGATGCCGCTGACCCCGCCGCCGCGCACCGCGCCCGCGCCGCACAGCAGGACGTTGGCGTGCCGGGTTTCCACGCCCCAGCGGCCTGTGTCCTCCTGGGCGTAGGGGAAGGCGAGGTCGCGGTGGAAGATGTTGCCGCCGGGCAGCCGTAGGTCCCTTTCCAGGTCGAGGGGGGTCTTGGCCTCGATGCAGGGGCGGCCTTCCGCGTCGAGTGCGAGGCAGTCGGTGATCGACTCGGCTAGGTGCTGGTCGAGCTGCGCGAGCGTGGATTTGAGGAGTTCGGCGCGCACCGCGTCGTGGTCGCGGGTGAAGAGCCTCGCGGGCGTGTGCAGGCCGAAGAGCGTGAGGGTCTGGTAGCCGCGCTCCACCAGGGCGGGGGCGAGGATCGTCGGGTCGGTGAGCGAGTGGCAGTAGATCTCGGACGGCGGCGCGGTGGGCGGCGCGCCCGCGGCGGCCTCGGTGTACGCGGTCGCGAGCGCCTCGTACCCCTCGCCGATGTGGAAAGTCCCGGCGAACGCCTCACGCGGGTCGACGGAGGTGTCGCGCAGCCTCGGCAGCCGCTTCAGCAGCATGTTGACCTTGAGCTGGGCGCCTTCGGCGGGCGGGGGCGGCGCGTCGCCGAGCAGTCCGGCGAGGGCCTGCGGGGAGGCGTTGACCAGGACGTGCCGGGCGGCGACGGTGTGTTCGCCGTCGGCCGTCGCGTACGTCACCTCGGCGCGCTGCCCGTCGGACTCGATCCGGGTCGCCTCACACCCGGTGCGGATCCGGGTGCCCGCGGCGCGTGCGGCGTCCACGAGCGCGTCGGTGAGGGCGCCCATGCCGCCCACGGGGACGTTCCAGTCGCCGGTTCCGCCGCCGATGACGTGGTAGAGGAAGCAGCGGTTCTGCCGCAGGGACGGGTCGTGGGCGTCGGCGAAGGTGCCGATCAGGGCGTCGGTGAGGACGACTCCGCGCACCAGGTCGTCGGCGAAGCGCTCCTCGATCGCCGCACCGATGGGCTCTTCGAAGAGGGTGCGCCAGGCGGTGTCGTCGCCGATGCGGGCGCGCAGTTCGTCGCGGGTGGGCAGGGGGTCGGTGAGCGTGGGGAAGACGCTGCGGGCGACCTGTCCGGTCATGGCGTAGAAGCTCCGCCACGCCTCGTACTCGCGCTGGTCGCCGGTGAGCCGCGCGAAGCCCTGCCGGGTGCGGGCCTCGCCACCGCCGACGAGCAGCCCGGTGGGGCGGCCCGCCCGCTCGGTGGGCGTGTAGGAGGAGACGGTGCGCGTGCGCACCCGGAAGTCGAGGTCGAGGTCTCTGACGATCTTCTTCGGGAGCAGGCTGACCAGGTACGAGTAGCGGGAGAGTCGTGCGTCGACCCCGGGGAAGGGCCGGCTGGAGACGGCGGCGCCCCCGGTGTCCGCGAGCCGCTCGATGAGCAGCACGGACCGGCCGGCGCGGGCGAGATAGGCGGCGGCGACGAGACCGTTGTGACCACCGCCGACGATGACGGCGTCGTACGCATCGCGATCAGGCATGCCCCTTCCTAGCACGGGCCGGGGCGTCAGGGGCCCGCCCGTGAAGGACAGGCGCGCCGCAGGGCGCGGGCGTTCGCCGGGTCACGGGAACGCGAGTCGGGCGGGCGCCGGCAGCGGGGTGGACGCGGGGCGGGCCTCGAAGGCCTGGATGACGTACGCCGCGAACCGGCGGGAGGCGCCGACCTGGGCGGTGGTCGACGCGCCCCTGATCCCGCAGTGCGCCATGAGCATCAGGATGAGGTCGTCGAGGACGAAGTCGGGGCGCAGCCGGCCCGCGCTCTTGGCCCGCTCGGCCAGCTCGCCGATCGCCCGCACGGTGCGGGCGCGCTCCTCGGCGATGTCCGGCGCCCCCACCGTCGTCCCCTCGGGCACCGCCTGTGGCGAGGCCGTCAGGAACGCTTCCGTGAAACCCCGGTCGCGGGCGTGCTCCTCGCAGATCCGCTCGATCACCCGGCACAGGCCGCGCCACGGATCGGGGTCGGCGCACCCTTCGTCGACGACGCGGTGGCAGGCGCGCATCTGGTCGGCGAAGACGGCCGCCGTCAGCGTCTGTTTGGTCGGGAAGTGTCGGTACAGGGTGGCGGGCCCGACCTCGGCGCGGCGGGCGACCTCCCGCATCGGAACCTTCAGGCCCTCGGTGGAGAACAGCGCGCGGGCCGCGTCGACGATCCGCGCGCGGTTGTCCCGCGCGTCGGAACGCAGCGGGTGAGTCAATTGCTCGGGAGTCACTCTCACTTCGGCTAAACGGACGGGGGCGTCCGTTACGTTCCCGCATCGGGGGACGAACCCGTTCCCACCAGGGACCGAAGAGAACGGAGAGCCCGTTGAAGGCAATCGCGATCAAGGCGTACGGCGACCCCGAAGGCCTGGCCGTGGTGGATCTGCCGGCTCCGGCGCCCGCCGCGGGGCAGGTGCTCGTCGCGACGGAGGCCGTGGGCGTCGGCGGCGTCGACACGGTGATCCGCAGCGGCGCGCTGGCAGGACTCGGCTTCACGGAGGGCCATGTCATCGGCAGCGAGGTGGCGGGAAGGGTCACCGCGGTCGGCGACGGCGTCGACCGCGGGTGGATCGGCCGTCGGGTCTGGGCGTTCACCGGCAGGGGCGGCGGCTACGTCGAACAGGCCGTCGCCAAGGTGCAGGACATCACTCCCCTTCCCGAGGGTCTCTCCGCGATCGACGCGGTCACGCTGGGCAGTGCGGGAACGGTCGCCCACTTCGGCCTCGCGCACGCCCATCCCGCTCCCGGTGAATCCGTGCTGGTGCGGGGCGCCGCGGGCAGCATCGGCCTGATGGCGGTGCAGCTCGCGGCGGCCCGGGGTGCCGGTGCCGTGGCGGTCACCACGTCGTCCGCCGAACGCGCCGAGCGGCTGCGCCTGCTCGGCGCGACCCATGTGCTCGACCGCTCAGGCGACGGCGGGGACGACGCCCCCGACGCTCCCGACGGCTACGACGTCATTCTCGACGTCGTGGGAGGCCCCGGCATGCCCTCGTTCATCGACCGGCTGCGGCCCAACGGCCGGATGATCGGCGTCGGCGTGATCGCGGGCTGGCCACCCGCGGACTTCGGCGCGCGGCTCCTGGCCGCGTTCGGGAAGTCGCTGACCTTCGGTTACTTCAGTGCCGATTCCATCAGCGCGACGGACCTCGACACCGTGCGGAGCGAACAGTTCGCCGCCGCGAGCCGGGGTGAGCTCAAGACGGTGGTGCACGAGGTGCTGCCGCTGGACCAGGCTGTGACGGCACATCAGAAGATGGCCGCGGGAGAGGTGTTCGGCAGGATCGTGCTGACGCCGTAGCGGCTACGAGAGCCGCGGCCCGCGCACCGGGGCAGGCGTCTCAGGCCCGTGGCGCGCCGTCTCCCGCCCACACCGCGGGGGTCAGGTGCGCCCACGGGCTCGCCTGTTCGAGCTGGCCCGCCAGGCGGAACAGCTGGTCCTCGCGGCCGTACTCCGCGGCGAACTGCATCCCGATCGGCAGTCCCGTCGCGGGCTCGGCCGGGCCCGGCACGGACATCGCGGGCACGCCCGCCACGTTGAACACCGCGTTGAACGGCGCCATGTCGAACAGGCGGCGCAGCCAGCCGAGACCGTCGAGTTCCGCCGCGCCCTCGGCGTGGGTGCCGAGCGGCAGGGGCAGCTCCGGCAGGGTCGGGGTGAGCAGGATGTCGTACGTGGTGAAGTGCTGTGCCAGGCGGCGGGAGAGCCGGTTGCGGAGCGCGAGCGCGTCGACCAGCTCGGTGCCGCCGACGCTCCGCCCGTAGTGGTAGCTGGCCAGGACGGGCGGCTCCAGGGTCGAGGAGTCGACGGGCCTGCCGGTGGCCGCGGCCAGTCCGTCGATCGAGGCGGCGAGGTTCGCCGTCCACTGCCGGGCACTGGCGAGGAGCAACTCCTCCCAGGTGACGCCGAGTTCGATCTCGCTCTCCGTCACCCGGTGCCCGAGCGATGCGAGCAGTCGTACGGTTCGGGAGAGCGCTTCGGCGACGGGCGCGGCGGTGCGTCGTCCGCCCCAGGCCTGGGCGAGCACGCCGATCCGCAGCGGGCCGGGATCGCGGGTGACCTCTTCGGCGTACGGCCGCGAGGGCTCCGGCGCGGCGTACGGGTCGCCCGGCTCCGTGCCGCGTATCTGGTCGAGCAGGACGGCGCTGTCGCGCACCGTGCGGCTGATGCCGCCGTGCACGGCGAGTCCGTTGAACATCTCGTCGAAGTCGGGGCCCCAGGAGACCCGGCCCCGGGAGGGCTTGAGTCCGAAGAGTCCGTTGCAGGCGGCGGGGATGCGGATCGAGCCCGCCGCGTCGGTGGCGTGCGCGAGAGGGACCACACCGGCGGCGACCGCCGCGCCCGCCCCGCCGCTGGAGCCGCCCGCGCTCAGTGCCGGGTCCCAGGGATTGCGGGTCTCGCCGTACAGCACGGGTTCCGTCGTGGTGCTGTAGGCCATCTCCGGCGTCGCGGTCCTTCCGAACGTCACGAGCCCTGCGCGGCGGAAGCGCCGCATCAGGGCGGAGTCGGCGGCGGCGACGTGGCCGGCCGCGAGGCGGCTGCCCAGTTCCATGCGCCGCCCGGCCATGGTGACGCCGATGTCCTTGATGAGGAAGGGCACTCCGGCCAGGGGCGCGCCGCCCGGCACGGGGTCGTCGTCGCTCGGCCAGGTCTCGACGACGGCGTTGATCCGCGGATTGACGGCCTCCGCCGCCTCGCGTGCGACCTCCTCGAGGTCGGCGGAGGTCACCTCGCCCTTGGCCACCAGTTCGGCGAGCCCGACCGCGTCATGGCCCACGTACTCACTGATCTTCACTGTCACTCCCTGCGAAGAGAAGGAACGGTACCGATGAGTCCCTGATGATACCGATCGGTATCGCTCGGGACGGACTGGTACCGTAGCAGCACCTGAGAGGGCCCGGCGCCGGGCGGGCCCGGCCTCGTACCGGACGTCACGGAGAAGTCATGGCATCGACCGTCAGCAGGCCGGGCAGGGTGGCGAAGCTGCCGCCTCGCGAGCGCATCCTCGACGCGGCCGAGGAGCTCTTCCAGAGCGAGGGCATCCGGCGGGTGGGCGTGCAGGCGATCGCCGAGCGGGCCGAGACCACCAAGATGGCCATCTACCGGCACTTCGAGACCAAGGACGCGCTGGTCGCGGAGTGGTTGCGGATCGTCGCCGCCGACTATCAGGCGGCGTTCGACCGGGTCGAGGCCGCACATCCCGACCGGCCCGTGGAACAGATCCTGGGCCTGGCCCGCTTCATCGCCGAGGGGCTGCCCGCCGTCTCGCACCGGGGCTGCCCGTTCATCAACTCCCTGGCCGAACTGCCCGACCGGGACCACCCCGCACGGCGGGTGATCGAGGAGCACAAGGCCCGCCAGACCCGTCGTCTGGTCGGCATGTGCGCGGCCGCCGGACTGCCCGACCCCGAGCAGAGTGCCGCCGAGATCACCTTCCTGCTCGAAGGCGCCCAGGTCAGCACGCAGAACGGGAGCATCGACCGGGCCGGGGAACGGCTCATGCGGATCATCGAGGCGATCGTCGAGCGGGACCGGTCCTCCGGCGGTCAGTGACCGCCGGGTGCGCGCTGCTGGCGGAGCGCCGCCACCCTGCGGTACAGCTCCACCGCCTCCGTGCCACGGCCCAGTTGCTCCAGGCAGTGCGCCTCGTCGTTGCGGCTCGCGAGCGCGTCGGGGTGGTCGGCGCCGAGGACCTGTTCGCGGGCCGCGGCCACCCTGCGGTACTCGGTGAGGGCGTCGGCCCAGCGGCCCAGCCAGCCGAGCCCGACGGCGACCTCGCGGCGGCTCACCAGCGTGTCCGGATGGTCGGCGCCGAGCACGCGCTCGCGGATGGCGCACACGTCGCGCGCCTCGGCGAGCGCTTCCTCCCAGCGGCCCTGCCTGCCGAGGTTCACCCCGAGGCCGTGCCGGGCGCGCAACGTCTCCGGATCGGCGGGCCCGTTGACGCGCGTCCGGTCGTCGATCAGATCGCGGTAGAGCTCAAGGGCCTCGCCGCTGCGGCCGAGCCTGCCCAGGCTGATGCCGACCTCGTAGCGGGCGGCGAGCGTGTCGGGGTGGTCGGCGCCGAGCGCCCGCACCCGCGCGTCCGCGACCTCGCGATAGGTCTGGAGGGCCTCCGGCCAGCGCCCCAACTGGCCCAGTGCGTACGCCACTTCGTACCGCGTGACGAGCGTGTCCGGGTGGGCCGGGCCGAGCACGCGCGCACGGGCCGCCGCGACCTCCTCGGCGAGCCGGTAGGAGTCCTCCAGGCGGCCCAGGCGGCTCAGGTTGTAGGCGAGGTTGTGCCGGCAGCGCAGCGTGTCCGGGTGGTCGGGGCCCGCCGTGCGTTCCCGTACGGCGAGCACCGCGGTGTACGTCTGGTGGGCCTCGAAGTGCCGCCCGAGCTGGCCCAGTACGTACGCCATCTCCTGGCGGGCGGCGAGCGTCTCGGGGTGCTCGGGCCCCAGGGAGCGCTCCCGCCCCTGGGCGACGCGGCCGTACTCGCGCAGCGCGTCGGCGGCGCGGCCCGTGCGGCTGAGGGTGAACCCCACCTCGTAGCGGCTGGCGAGCGTGTCGGGGTGGTCGGGGCCGAGCGCGTGCTCGCGCTCGGCGGCCACCGCGCGGTGCACCTCGCCCGCCTCGGCCCACCGGCCGAGCCTGCCGAGACTGAGGCCCGCGTTGTGTCTGCTGGTCAGGGTGGCCACCAACTCGGCCGAAGGCGTGGGCCGTTCGGGCCCGCGCGGCGCGGCGGCCCGGCGCGCGTCGACGCGCGGGATCCACTCGCCGGTCAGGCCCGCCGCCGCGTCCGGCGGGGTGGTGCGCAGCACGGAGGCGCCGCTGGCCTTGTGCCCGGTGGTCATGCCGCGGGTCCAGGACGGCAGCCGCGGCTCGTGGGAGGGCGGCTGTTCGGGGCGGCGCACGGGCGGGGTGACGACGGTCGGCACGTACGAACAGCTGCTGCGGCCCGCGGTGATGCGGCGGCCCAGCTCCCGTGCGTCGTGCGGCCGGTCGGCGGGTTCCTTGGCGAGCAGGTCCAGGACGGCCCGGTCGAAGTACGCGGGCAGTTCGGCGCGGTGGCGGCGGGGCGGCTCGGGGGTGGTGTCGCGGTGACCGACGAGGACGGCCCAGGCGTCCTCCAGGTCGAAGGGCGGGGCGCCGGTGGCGATCTCGTAGAGCACACAGCCCAGGGAGTAGAGGTCGCTGCGCTGGTCGACCGGGTCGCCGCTGATCTGCTCGGGCGACATGTAGTGCGGGGTGCCCATGGCGATGCCGGTGCCGGTCAGGCGTGAGGTGAAGCCGATGTCGGCGCCGAGCCGGGCGATGCCGAAGTCGCAGATCTTCACCGTGCCGTCGGACAGCCGCATGATGTTCGCGGGCTTCAAGTCCCGGTGCACGATGCCCTGTTCATGGGTGTACGCGAGGGCGGACGCGACCTGTTCGGCGATCTCCACCACGTCGTCGACGGGCAGCGGGTGCTGTTTGTTGTCCTCCAGGAGCTGGCTGAGATTGCGGCCCTCAAGCAGCTCCATCACCAAGTACAGGACGCCTTCGTACTCGCCGAAGTCGTGCACGACGGTGACGCCTCGGTGCTGGAGCGCGGCCGCGACTCTCGCCTCGCGCCGGAAGCGCTCGCGCAGTACGCGCGTGAAGGAGTGGTCGTCGTGCTGGGGCCCCATGGGTTTGAGGCACTTGACGGCCACCCGGCGGCCGAGCGACTCGTCGCGTGCCCGCCACACCTCGCCCATGCCGCCGCGCCCGATCAGATCCAGCAACCGGTAGCGGCCGTGGATCAGCCTGGTGTCCGCCATCTCGTGCTGTCGCCCCCGTTGTTTCGCTGCGCCCTCCCCGGCCCGTCCAGTATGGCGGCCCGTCTGTCGAGTTTGTACGGTGCCGGACGGCTGCCGGGACCGAGCCGTGCCATGGCGCGCAGGATGTGCTTGGGCGGAAGTTGCCAGCGCACACGCGCGGGGATGGTGCGCAGCGCGGTGCCGGTGAGGCGCAGGCGGCGCGTCACCGTCGCGGGTGCGGGCGCGGCCCTGCCGTACAGGTCGTGGGCGTACGGAGGCAGGGAGGCGTACGCCAGATCGGCCACGCGCCGCCACAGCAGGGCGCGCGCGGGGACGAGCAGGGCGTGGGTCGGCGGCCGCCGCAGGAAGTCGTCGACGGCGCGGGCCTCCGCCCCCGCGACGAGCTCGGGCCGCACCTTCTCGAAGTACGCGGCGAGTTCGGCGGTCGACGCGGGGACGCCCGCGGGATCGAGGCCGACCAGGCGCGCGCTCTCGCGGTGCTCGGCGACGTACCGGTCGGCCAGTTCGTCGCTGATCGGGAGGCCCGAGCGGCGCGCGACGTGGAGGTAGGAGTCGATCTCCGCGCAGTGCACCCAGAGCAGCAGCTCCGGCTCGTCGACTCCGTACCGCTCCCCCGTGTCCGGGTCGATGGCCTTGAGCATGGTGTGGATCTTGCGGACGCGCGCGCCCGCCTTCTCCGCCGCCTCGGTGGTGCCGTACGTCGTGGTCCCCACGAAGTGCGCGGTCCGCATGAGCCGGCCCCAGGCGTCCTTGCGGAAGTCGGAGTTCTGCATGACTCCGCGGACCGCGCGCGGGTGCAGTGCCTGGAGGTAGAGCGCGCGGATGCCCGCCACCCACATCATCGGGTCGGCGTGCGTCTGCCAGGTCACCGAGCGCGGGCCGAAGAGCCCCGGATCGGCGCCGGTCGCCATCGTCATGGTGCGCCCCCTCCTCCTGTCCCGACCGTCCTGGTCCCCCGTCACTGACCGGCGGTCAAAACCAGGTTAACGGCGGAAGCGCGGCATCCCCAGGCCGGATCAGGTGTCGGTCGGGGCAGGGGCGCCCAGCCCGAATCCCCGCACCGCACGGTCGGTGCCGCCCTCGCCGGGCGTGGCATGGCAGGTGATGTCGTGGTCAGGGAGATCGCCCGTGATGAGGTAGCCCATGGCGGCGTTCTCCGCACAGGCGTTGCGGGCGTCGCCGAACACCACGCCGTGACCTTCGCCCTCGTCAACGGTGACCATCCGCGAGCCCCTGAGGGCGCGGTGCATGGCGCGGGCGCCGGTCAGCGGGGTCTGCGAGTCCCACTCGTTCTGCACGATCAGCGACTTGGCGTCGTTGTCGACCTTGGTGGGAGGCTCGGCACCCTTCGGCCAGTAGGCACAGGGGATGATGCTGGAGACGAAGTCGCCGTACAGCGGGTAGCGAGCCGCGTCACGGACGGCGTCACGACGGTAGACGCCCGGGTCGCGCGGCCAGGGGGCGTCGGCGCACAGGACGGCCGTCTGGCTGGCGATCTCGTTCTCGGTGCTCTCGTCGGCGGGCAGGCCGGGCACGCTCTGCCCCTCGGCGGCCTTCTTGAGCATGGCCACGGCCTCGGCACCCGTACGCACGCCGTACAGTTCCCGCCGCAGCAGATCGCGTACGGCCGGGCCGTCGACCGTCACGTCGCCGAACACGATCGGCTTCTTGTCGGCCTGCGCGACGAGCCCCCAGAAGGTCCGGGCGACCGCCGCCGGGGAGCTGCCGAGGTGGTACTTCTGGTCGTGGTCCGCGGTCCACTTCGTCCACCGCTGGAAGGCCCGCTCGCCCTCCGGGGCCCAGATCCGGAACATGCCACGCCACATCCGCCCCGGGTCGACGGCGCTGTCGAGCACGAACCGGTCGACGCGGTGCGGGAACAGCTGCATGTAGACGGCGCCGAGCGCCGTGCCGTACGAGACGCCGAAGTACGTCAGCTTCTTCTCGCCCAGCACGGCTCGCATGACGTCCAGGTCGCGGGCGGTGTTGCGGGTGCTGTTGTGCGGCAGCCGCTCTCCTGCCGTCTTCCGGCACTTGGCGGCGAAGGTTCTGGCCCAGGCCTCGTTCGCCGCGGCGTCGGCGGCGGAGCGGGTGACGCGTGGGTAGGGCAGCTCGTCGGGGGTGAGCCCGCAGCTGACGGGCGTGCTCCTGCCGACTCCTCGCGGGTCGAAGCCCACCATGTCGTACTGGTCGAGCAGGGCCTTCGGTAACGCCTCCGCGGCCTCGACCGGCAGGTCGAGGCCCGGTCCGCCGGGCCCGCCCGGATTGATGGTGAGGATGCCGCGCCGCTTGTCCGGGTCGCTCGTCCTGACCCGGGAGATCGCCACGTCGATGCGCTTGCCTTCGGGCGCGCGGTAGTCGAGCGGCACCTTCAGGGTGGCGCACTGGAACGCGGCGGGCTTGTCGACGGCGCACCGCTTCCAGGTGAGTTTCTGCCGCGTGTACGGCGCCAGCGGGTCGGCGGAGCCGCGTTCCGCGGGGGCGGCCGCTCGTCCGGGAGCGGCGGATGCCACCCCGGTCGCGAGCCCCGGCGCGAGCCCGGCGACGACGCCGAGCGCGAGCAGCGGCACCAGGCGCCGCCGGTAGGCGAGTTGCTGCACGAGACGCTCCTTCTGTTCGGTTCAGGTCACCGAACAGTGGGACGCAGCGGGGGCCCGCCCACCTCCCTCACGCGGGGAGGCGGGCGGCCGTCAGCGGCGCACCCGCGGCATGCCCAGGCCGATCCACGAGATGATCTCCCGCTGGATCTCGTTGTTGCCGCCGCCGAAGGTGAAGATCACCGCGGACCGGTAGCCGCGCTCCAGTTCGCCGTGGAGCACCGCGCCCGCCGAACCCTCCTTCAAGGAACCCGCGGCGCCGACCACTTCCATCAGCCAGGCGTAAGCGTCACGGCGTGCCTCGGAGCCGTAGACCTTGACGGCGGAGGCGTCCTGCGGGGTGAGGGTGCCCTCCTGGACGGCGTTCACCATCTGCCAGTTGAGGAGCTTCATCGCGTCGAGCCTGGTGTGGGTCCGCGCCAGGCGCTGGCGCACCCAGTTCAGGTCGATGACGCGGCGGCCGTCGGCGAGTTTGGTGTCCATCGCCCAGCGCTGCACGTCGTGGAGGGCCCGGATGGCCATGGTGCCGTGGGCGGCGAGGGTGACGCGTTCGTGGTTGAGCTGGTTGGTGATGAGCCGCCAGCCCTTGTTCTCCTTGCCGACCCGGCGCGACGCGGGGACGCGGATGTTCTCGTAATAGCTCGCGGTGGTGTCGTGCGAGGCGAGGGTGTTGATGAGCGTGCAGGAGTAGCCGGGGTCGCTCGTCGGTACGAGGAGCATGGTGATGCCCTTGTGCGGCGGCGCGTCGGGGTCGGTGCGGACGGCGAGCCACACCCAGTCGGCGGTGTCGCCGTTGGTCGTCCAGATCTTCTGCCCGTCGACCGTGTAGTGGCCGGTCTCCTCGTCGCCCTCCCGCACGGCCCTGGTCTTGAGGGCGGCGAGGTCGGTGCCCGCGTCCGGTTCGCTGTAGCCGATGGCGAAGTCCAGTTCGCCGGAGAGGATCTTCGGCAGGAAGTAGCTCTTCTGCTCCTCCGTACCGAACTGCATGATCGTCGGGCCCACGGTGTTCAGTGCCATGAGCGGCAGCGGAACACCCGCCTGCGCCGCCTCGTCGAAGAAGATGAACTGCTCCATGGGCGAGAGGCCGCGCCCGCCGTACTCCGCGGGCCACCCGACCCCGAGCCAGCCGTCCGTGCCCAGCCGCCGGACCGTCTCCCGGTAGAACCGCTTCTGGGCGGCGGGATCGCCGTATCGGGCATAGGCGTTGTCCGGCACCAGCTCGGTGAAATAGGCACGCAGCTCGGTGCGCAGCCGCTGCTGCTCAGGCGTGTATTCGAGGTGCACGGCCCCTCCAGGCTCAGACTGGCTGATGGCTGACTCGGTCCCGGACTTGACGGCGCACACAGTAGAACGCGTTTCAGTAATAGGGAATGGCGGCGGCGCGGGCAGCTTCAGCGGGTGCCTGTTGGACGGCTCGCCCGGGGCGGCGGTGGCGCGTCGTGGATACTTGCCCCCGATCGCACGTACCGCACCATGTACCGCACCGAGGAAAGGCACGTCAGTGACCGGGGACCAGCGTGTAGGACCGCCCAGTGCCGGCAGCGAGCGCGAGACGCTGCGGGCCTTTCTCGACTTCCACCGGGCGACCCTCGCCATGAAGTGCGAGGGCCTCACGGACGAGGAACTGCGGCAGCGGTCGATGCCCCCGTCCACGCTGTCGCTGCTCGGGCTCGTGCGGCACATGGCGGAGGTGGAACGCGCCTGGTTCCGCCGGGTGTTCGAGGACAACGACGCGCCGATGGTCTGGTCCGACGAGATCGACTTCCAGGCGGCGTACGACGCGAGCGCGTCGACCAGGGACGAGGCGTTCACCGCGTGGGAGGCCGAGGTGGCGCACTCACGCCGGATCGAACAGGCCGCGGAATCCCTGGACCTGACCGGGCATCAGCCCCGGTGGGACGAGAAGGTGTCGCTGCGGATGGTGATGGTGCACGTCCTGCTGGAGTACGGGCGCCACAACGGGCACGCGGACTTTCTGCGGGAGGGGGTGGACGGGACAGTGGGGGCCTGAGGGCTCATCGGCTTCGGCTTCGGCTTCGGCTTCGGCTTCGGCTCCGGCTCCGGCTCCGGCTCCGGCTCCGGCTCCGGCTCCGGCTCCGGCGGATGTTCCGGCGGGCCGGGCTCAGCCCAGCGTCGCCAGGAAGTCGTCGCAGGCCTTCGCGCACCGGCGGCACGCCTCGGCGCAGTGGTCCGTGGCGGCCCGGCGGTCGCAGAGGCTCGCGCACTGGAGGCAGATCGCGCGGCACCACTCGACCTGCATGCGGACCCGCTGCTCGTCCTGGTCGCCCTGCTCGGCGAGCACCCGCGACGTCGCGTCGCACACGTCCGCGCAGGCCGAGTTGAGGCGCGGGGTGGCGCCGGGGGCCGCGGGACCCTGGCGTACGGCGCAAGCGCGGACGCAGTCCTCACACGCCTGGGCGCAGGCGAAGCGGTCCTCCAGGTAGCGGACCAGGTCCTCGTGACACACCTCGGTGTCGGTGCGGTCGGCCGGGTGCGGCGGATTCGACAGAGTCGGCAGGGCCGGCGGGGACGGTGTGACGGTCACGGAACCCCTCCCTTCGGTTCCCCACGGGTAGCCGTCACGCCATGCCTCAAACGCGGCGCCCCGCGCGGTAGAACGGCGACATGACCGCACACCCCGCAAGCCGATCCGTGCCGACCGCGCGGATCGGGAACCGTCACCCCCTGTCCCTGGTCCTCATCACGCTGACCGCCGTGAGCGGGCTCGTGGACGCGATCTGCTACCTCGGCCTGGGCCATGTCTTCACCGCGAACATGACCGGCAATGTCGTCGTCATCGGGTTCGCGCTGGCCGGAGCGCCCGGGTTCTCGGTCACCGGCTCGCTGGTGTCACTCGCCGCCTTCCTCACGGGCGCCGTGGTCGCGGGCCGGCTCGCGCGCGCGTTCCGCGACCGGCACCGGGTGCCCTGGGTCCGCGCCGCGGTGTGGGGCGAGGCGGTGCTGCTCGGCATCGCCACCGCCGTCGCGTTCGCGACCGGCGGGCGGCCGCCGTATCCCGTGATTGCCCTGGTCGCGCTGGCGATGGGACTGCGCAACGGCACGGTGGGCAAGCTGGCCGTCCCGGACATGACCACGACCGTGCTCACCCGCACGCTGGCCGCCCTCGCAGCCGAGTCCCGGCTCGCGGGCGGCACGGACGCCCGCTCCGTACGCCGGATCATCGCCGTGGTCGCGATGCTCGCGGGCGCGATCCCCGGCGCGTGGCTCGTCCTCCACCACGGAGTCGCCTGGCCCCTGCTCCTGAGCACGGTGATCGTCACGGCGACGGCCGTCGGCTACCGGGAGCGGGAATGACTCAACTCCCGGAAGGTATCCCGCTTTAGACAATGTCTCGGTTTGGTCTCGGTCCCGTGCGGTGCTGAACCCGGTGGCGTTCGGCGCCCGTACTCACGCTGCGACGGCACGAGTTGGGCGGCGCCCGACACGGACACCAGCCGACGGACACCAACGGAGGAGATCCCGATGACCAGGACGACGACCACCGCCACGACCGACAGGACCAAGTACCGCAGGAACACCGCCCTGTTCGCGTCCTTCGCCGCCGCGGGCGCCCTGCTGTTGTCGGCCTGCGGCGGCGGTGACGACTCGGGCTCGGGCAAGTCCGAAGGGTCCCGGCCCACTTCGTCGGCGAGCGACCGGGCGGCCGACTCCGGCTCCGACTCGTACTCCGGCTCCATGGATCTCGCCTTCAAGTCCGGTACGGCGAAGCAGAACAGCGCGCCGAAGATGACCGGTGACTGGGCCAACCCGCCCGGCAAGCCCGCGGCGAAGCCGGTGCAGCGCAAGTGGGTGCAGCTCTCCGCGAGCAGGGCGGGCGACCTCGATCCGGTGGTCGTCAACGGTTCCGGCTTCACCCTCTACCGCTTCGACAAGGACACCGCCGCACCCTCCAAGTCCAACTGCGACGGCGCCTGCGCCACCACCTGGCCGCCCGTGCTCGTGAACCCCGGCGGCAAGGTCTTCGTGGACGGCGTGGAGCCGTCGGCCGTCGGTGTCATCACGCGCGCCGACGGCACCCACCAGGTCACCGTCGGCGGCTGGCCCGTCTACCGCTTCAGCAAGGACCTCAAGCCGGGTGACACCAACGGGCAGGGAGTGGGCGGTACTTGGTTCGGCGTACGGCCCGACGGCGGGAAGTCCGGGCAGCCCGCGGGCCAGGAAGAGCCCGCCCCCGACGAGTCCCAGCAGGCTCCCGCGACGAGCGCCATCCTCTTCGACGACGCGAAGTTCTCCGACAACGGACCGGCCCAGGGCGTGGCGGGACCCGGCTGCCAGAACGTCGCACGGCCGAAGGTGACCTCTTCGATCTCCATGAGCGGGTCGGCGAAGATCTGGTCGGGCCGGAACTGCACCGGCGAGTCCAAGGTCGTCAAAGGCGACGTGGCCGACCTGGCCACGATCGGCTTCGACAACAAGATCAGCTCCGTGAAGTTCGGCTGACCCTCCCGTAGCCCAGCCACCGACCACGCGGGCCCGGCGAGGCCCGGCCTCCGCCGCTCGGCCGGCCGAACCGCCGAGCCCGCCTTCCCGGTGCGTCCCCCGCGCACCACCCCGTGCCCACCCCGGCCCGTCCCTGCCGGGGTGGGCACACCCCTGCCGCCCACCGGGACCCGCCTCACCCGCCCTCCCCCGCGCCCCTCCTCGCCGCCCGCCCGAGATGGACCATGGCGACCGAACGCGGCACCCTCGCCCCGTCGTCGAGGACGGCCGAGAAGGCGAGCCGGTGATCGACCCGGCGCCGCACCCCGCGGCCCGCGACGAGGGTGAACCCCACGCCGACGCGCCCCATCGCGGGAACCCGGACGCGACGCGGCCCGCGCGCACGCGCCGTCCAGCCGTCCGCCGGGTGGGCCGTGACCGTGACGGTCCGCGGGACGGCGTCGAAGTTGTAGACGTCCAGGGTCATCCGGGTGCGCACGCCGAGCCGGTAGCCGAGGGGCGGCTCGGCGTCTCCGTCCTCCTTGCCGGGGGCGGCGTCGCGCGCGGCGTAGCGCTGGCTGAGGACGATGTGCTCGGCCGTGGAGAGCCGCCGGGGCAGCCGCTCGCCGTGTGAGGTCGCGACGCTGGGCCGCCCGTTCCCCGCTTCGTCGACGCAGACGACGTACACCGGATCGCGGGAAAGCTCGACGCGCACGCCACGCCCGACCGGGGCCGGGATCGCGGTGGCGTCTCCGCCATCGATGCGCCGCCCCATGATGTCGTGCACCGCAACGCACCTTCCTCGTAAGGGGAGTTGAGTACGGACGGGCTTCTCCGCCCAGGCGACCGTGACCGTCACCCGTCCCGCCCCTCGCTCCCCGGATCCGCACTCCTCCCCCGTGTCGAAAACATGGCCGAAAGCCCCCGGCGGCAGCCCCTCCACGGGACCGATCACGTTTGCGTCGCCGAGCAGCGACGTGAGCGCGGCACACGCGCTGTAGGCGGGCCAGGGCTGGAACTCCCGGCTGAGCAGACCGAAGTAGACCCCTTCGTCGTGCAGCGGTGGTCCGCCGAACCAGAACTGCCGGTCGTTCCCCGCAGCCAGCCCCTTCACCGTCGAGCGCACCAAGTAGCGTGCCTGCACGGCCTGTTGGGATGGGGTGAGATCGCGGCCGGGGCGGGCTTCGAGGAACGCGCCGCATTCCGTCATCCACAGCGGGATGTCCGCCCCGTGAGCCCGGCTGAGCGCGTGCTGCTCCTCCGCGGCCCCGGGGAAGTCGGGTTCGCTCTGCTCGGCGGGGTCGGGGTAGCCGTGGAAGGCCCAGACGTCCGCGTAGCGCACGACGTCGTTCGCCAGCATCAGCCGCTGGAAGTGACCGGCCTCGGCGATGCCGGGCAGCACGGTGAGCGGGGGCCTCGGCGTGTCCGCGATGCCGAGGGCGGCCGCCTTGACGTAGGCGGCGTGGGCGTCGCCCGTGCTGCGGGTGACGTCGACGTCCGGTTCGTTGGAGAGTTGCAGCGCCTCGGGGACGGCCGCCGCGTCGCGCCCCGCGGCCAGGTGGCGGGTGTAGCGGTAGGCGTCGCGCAGGTCGGCGGGGAGCGGCAGCGAGGCATCGGTCATCGCCCACTCGGGGGCGGGCGAGAGGACTTCGAGCGAGGTCAGGCCGTGTCGGCGCAGGGTGCGGGTGACGCGGTCGTAGTGCTCGGTGGTGTACGTGCCGCGCGCGGGCTCGGCGGCGGGCCAGGCGTTGGCGTCGCGCACGCAGCCGACGCCCATCTCCTTCATGCCCGCGGCGAAGGCGTCGAGACGGGCGGGCGGCACCAGGGAGGAGACGAACGCGTTGACGCCGAAGCGGTTCGCGCGCGGCGGCCCCGTGAACCGGTCGCCGCCCGCGCCCCGGCGTTGGGGGAGGCACGCGAAGTTCCGTACGAGCTGCGGCCCTTCGCCCTGCTGCGCCGTCCGGCCTTCGCCATGCCGCACGATCCTGGCCGCCACCCGGTAGTGCCCTGGCGGGAGTTGAGGCAGGTCACCCGAAGCGACGCTCCGACCGGAGGGGACGGCCACCGTGCCCGATGTCGCGCGCTCCCCGAAGTAGTCCGTGACCGTGTAGTGGACGCGACACGTGCCCTCGGCGCGTCCGGCGAGCCGGAAGTGCAGGCGGGCGCGCTCGCCGTGCCGGACGGTACCGAGGGAGTGTCGCGGATCGCCCACGTAGGCGTCGCGCAGTACGGGCCCCGGCAGGCGTGTCAGCGTGAAGCGGTCCAGCGCGACGGCGTAGGCGATGACGTCGTCGACGACCGCCGGTTCCTTGACCGAGAACGTCAACGTGTTGCGCCCGCGCCACAGTTCGACGTCGCCGAGGGTCAGCACGCTCAGGTCTCCCAGGCGGCCCGCGACTCGTACCAGTAGGGCTGGGACCGGGACACCTCCCTCGGCGGCTCGTCGTTCACGGCGATGTGGAGGTACGAGGCGACGGTCTCGGTGTGCGGGACCTCGACCGGCGCGGTGGCGACCGCCGTCAGTTCATACGTGCCGGGTTCGGGCGCGTCGACGACGTAGGTCGCGAACCAGCCCTCCGCCGGCGGCCGTTGGGAGGAGAGGAGATATACGTACTTGCCCTTGGCGGCACGCCGGTCGGCGACGACGGGGAGGTTGGTGCGCACCGCCGCCTCGGCCTGCACCGTGAGCACCGCGCCACTCCCCCGGCCCCGCGTCCCGGTCGGCACGGGACCGTTCTCCCTGCCACGCGCCGCGGCCCGCTCCGGCCCGGCTCCCGTCACGGCTGCGGCCGCCACGGCGCCGAGTCCCGCCTTCATCGTCGTACGACGGTCGAATCCCATGTCTCCCAGCAGACACGGGCTGTCCGGGGCCGGTCCTCCTGCGTGCAGGCCGCCTTACCCGGAAACCGCGTCGGGGTCGGGGCTCGCCCGCGAGTCGGAGCCGACCCCTAGGCCGACCCCGAGACGTCCACGAGGAAACGTCGGCCTGCGCCGGAAGCGGACCCGGGGAAAGGGTGAGGCCCCGCCGCGACGGGGGAGACACGGCGGGACCCAAAGAATTGGGTGCCCAGCCAGGGGCGAGTCACACACACGGACGATAATTCCTGGCCGCCTTGAGCCATCCTTCAGCAGCACTTCAGCCACTCCGGGCACCCGGACGGCGGGAACCACTCCGGACGACGCCGATGCGGACGGTGTGTCGCCGGTGGCTCGCAGTACGGTCCCGCCATGGCCAACGGAATCGACCTCACCCTCGACTGCACGGACGCGCGGCTGCTCGCCGCGTTCTGGAAGACGGCGCTCGGCTATGTCGACGAGCCGCCGCCCGCGCCCTTCGCCACCCGCGAGGAGTGGTTCGCGAGCTTCGATCCGGCGGAGGACGAATCCGTGCACGACTGCGCGTGGCTCCGCGATCCGGACGGCATCCGTCCGCGGCTCTCCCTGCTCAAGGTCGCCGAGCCCAAGACCGCGAAGAACCGGCTGCACATCGACGTCCGGGTGCCGGGACACGGCGACGCCGACGCGCGCTGGGCGCGGATCAGGGCGGAGGCCGCGCGGCTCGTCGCGGCGGGCGGCAGCGTGCTGGCCGAGTTCGAAGGACACCACGTCGTCCTGGCCGACCCGGAGGGCAACGAGTTCTGCGTCGCCGCCGCCCGGACCTGACCACACGCCCCCGCGCTCGTCAGCTCACGCGTACGTGCGCCTGCCGCGCCGGTACGCGATCTCACCGAGGACGACGTCCACCGCGAGGAACGCCGCCAGCGAGATGCCGAGCAGCGGTACGAAGTAGCCGAGCACGGCGATCATCGCGAGCAGTGGGACAAGGACGTACGCGGGGACGTCCTGCCACGCGCCGCGCGCCATGGGTTGTCCGAAACTGTTCCCGCGCCCGCGCCGCCACCACATCCGGTAGCCCAGGACGATCAGCAGGATCAGCGCGACGGCGAGCGCGGCGAGCGCGATCTGGTTGACGAGCCCGAAGAGGGAACCGGAGTGCGCGTCGATGCCCCAGCGGCTCAGCTTGGCGAGCACCGGATAGTCGTCGAACCGCAGCACCTCGGTCACCTGGCCGTCGGCGGGGTTCACGGCGACGGAGTCCTGCTTCTCGGGCCAGCTGCGCTGCACCTGCTTGACGACGTACGCCGATGACGCGTCGGCCGGCGGGACGATCTCCACGGGGTTGGAAAGCCCTTGGCCGCGGGCGGACTTGAGGACCGCGTCGAGCCCGACATCGGCTCCGGCCTTCCCCGCCTGCGCGCCCGTCCCCGTGCCGCCGGACGCTCCGTGCCCGGCGTGCTCCCCCGCCCCGCCCGCTCCCGGGTCGCCGCCCGGCGTCACGCTCGCCGTCACCGTCGGCGTCGTCTGGCCGATGGCCTCCCGCAGGTCGCTGATGCTCTGGCCCGCGTACGTCGACCAGGTCAGGCCCGTCGCCGAAAGGAAGACGAGGCCCGCGGCCGCCCAGGCGCCCACCGAACCGTGCAGGGCCAGGGTGCGACGGCCACCCTTCGTGCCGCGCAACTTCCTGCGCGCCCTGCGCCGCCCGAACCACAGGACGAGTCCGCCGCCCGCGATCACCCACAGCCAGCTCGCGGCGAGTTCGCTGTAGAGGCGGCCCGGCTCGCCGAGTTGCAGATCGCGGTGGAGTCCGTCGATCCAGGTGCGCAGCGGCAGCGCCCCGCTGGCGCCGTACTGCTCCAGCGCGCCGCGCACCTCGGCCGTGTACGGGTTCACGAAGACGGCGAGCGTGTGGTCGGGGTCCACTCCGGGGACCCCGGAGAGCAGGACGCGGGTGGTCGCGCCCTCCTCGGGCGAGGGCCGGACCGCGCTGATCGTGCCCTCGGGGTGTGCCTTGCGGGCCGCGGCCACTTGGCGGGTGAGGGGCAGTTCCGCCGCGTCATCGCCCACGGGGACGCGGAGTTCGTCGGCGTACACGTACTTCTCGACCTGGTACGACCCCGCGTACAGGAGTCCCGTCGTGGCGGCGACGAGCAGGAAGGGGGCTATGAGCAGCCCGGCGTAGAAGTGCAGGCGCAGGACCAGGGGGCGCAGCGAGGCAAGGGCGGAGCGCGGGCCGGCGACGGGACGCGGGTCCGCCGTCTCCTCCTGCGGCGGCTTCGGGGGTTCGTCCGGCTGCTGCCCGTCGTCTGGGACGAGGACGGTGGGTTCGGCGGGCATGGGGCGTTCTCCTGGGTCGGCTGGGTCGGCGGGGCCGTGGCCCGGCTCTGCGGCCGGACCGGTCCAGGAGTCGGGCCGAACACCGGTCGAGTTCCCGCCACTTCGAGTGACGTAGACCACACCCGTACAACTCGGCTCTCCGTACGAGGAGTTGGCTACGCGGTCCGGTCAGGCCGGTGCGTGGTGGGCGAGGGCCAGGTGCGGGTCACGCTCGCCCGCGACGGGTGCGGGGTCGGCGTGGACCGTGGCGCCGGTCAGTTTCGGCACGGCGTGCAGCAGCGCGTGCTCGGCGTCGACGGCGACGCGGTGCGCCTCCCGTACCGTCAGCGTTCCGTCGACGACGACCGCGACCTCGGCGCGCAGCCGGTGCCCGATCCAGCGCAGCCGCAGCTCACCGACCGCGTGCACGCCGTCCACGGCGAGGAGCGCGTGCTCGGCGGAGTCGACGAGCGCCGGGTCGACGGCGTCCATCACCCGGCGCAGGACCTCCCGGGCCGCGTCCTTCAGGACGAGCAGGATGGCGGCGGTGATCAGCAGCCCGACCACCGGGTCGGCGAGCGGCAGACCCACGGCCGCACCGCCCGCGCCGATCAGTACGGCGAGGGAGGTGAATCCGTCCGTGCGCGCGTGGAGTCCGTCGGCGACCAGGGCGGCCGAGCCGATCTCGCGGCCGACGCGGATGCGGTAGCGGGCCACCCACTCGTTGCCGACGCATCCGATGACGGCGGCCACGGCGACCACCGGGATGTGGCTCATGTCCCGTGGATGCAGGAGCCGTTCGACGGACGACCAGGCGGCGAACGCGGCGGAGGCGGCGATGGTCAGCACGATCACGACGCCCGCCAGGTCCTCGGCCCTGCCGTACCCGTAGGTGAAGCGGCGGTTCGCGGCGCGGCGGTCCACGACGAACGCGATGCCGAGCGGTACGGCGGTCAGCGCGTCGGCCGCGTTGTGCACGGTGTCGCCGAGCAGCGCGACGGATCCGGAGACGGCCACGACGACGGCCTGCGCCAGGGCGGTCGCTCCGAGCACGACGAGCGACACCCACAGCGCCCGCATCCCGCGCGCGGAGCTCTCCAGCGCGGCGTCGACCTTGTCGGCGGAGTCGTGGGAGTGCGGGGTGAACAGGTGGCGGAGGTGGTGGAGGCGGTGACGGACGCGGTGGCGCGGGCGGCCCGTCCGGGTGGGCGGTGGAGCCGGATGAGGGTGCTGGTGAGGGGTGTGCCCGCCCCCGTCCGCATGAGGGTGCTCGTGCTGCCGACCGTCGCTCACGTCGTGCGCCTGAGGGTGCTCGTGCTGCCTGCCGTCGTTCACGTCGTGCCCCTTCCCGTACGCGGATGGCGTCGTGGACGGACCCGGTCCCCCGCGGCCCCGAGGGGGACGGTGGACTCGGGCGGTCCGAGCGCTCATTATGTGCGTATGAGCGCACGCATGCACCTATCACCTGCGCATCCTGCGCATCCGCACACGCCGGGCGAGGACCAATTCGCCCTCGCGGCCGAGCTGTTGTCGCTCCTCGGCGACCGCACGCGCCTGGTCCTGCTGCGCCGCCTCGCCGACGGCGAGGCCGATGTGAGCACGCTTACCGAGGCCTGCGACGCGGCGCGCCCCGCCGTCAGCCAGCACCTCGCACGGCTGCGCCACGCGGGGCTCGTGACCACCCGCAAGGAGGGCCGCCGCGTGGTCTACGCACTCGGCGACGGCCATCTGCGCCGGGTCGTGGACGAGGCGCTGAGCCTCGCGCACCACCGGCTCACCGGGCGGCCCCCGCACGCCTGATCCGTGCGGGGGCCGCCGGGGCGCGGGGATCGTCGGAGCGCGGGCCGCCCGGGGTGGCCTGCGGCCTCGCCCTCAGAGGCTCGCGTCGCGGTGCGTCGTCCCGCCGTCGAGCACCGTGAGCAGGACGGGCAGCTCCGGCAGCTCGGTGGCCGCGGTGTCGAGCGGGCTCTCCGCGAAGACCGTGAGATCGGCGCGGTGTCCGACCCTGATCCGCCCCGCCTCGTGCTCGTCACCCGCCGCGCGGGCCGCGTTGACGGTCATGCCCTGGAGCGCCTCCAGCGCGGAGAGCGCCTGCTCTGGGCCGTGCGGAGCCTGGCTCAGGTCGCGGCTCGGGCGGCGGTGGCGGGCGCCCGCCATGACGGCGAGCGGCGGGTAGGGGGCGATGGGCCAGTCCGAGCCGAGGACGACGGTGGCGCCGGAGTCCCACAGGTCGCGGCAGCGCCAGGCGCGCCCGGCACGCTCGTCGCCGAGGCGCCGCGACCAGTTGTCGGTGTGGTCGGCGCGCGTGAAGTCACAGCAGTGGGTGGGCTGCATGGAGGCGATGACGTCGAGTTCGGCGAACCGGCGCAGGGTGTCGTCGGGCACGGTCTCGATGTGCTCGACACGGTGCCGGAGGGTCCCGGCCGCACCGGCGCCGGCACCGCCACCGGCCCCGGTGGCCAGGGCCTTCTCGACCGAGTCGAGCACGTGCCGTACGGCGGCGTCGCCGATGGCGTGCGTGGCGGTGGGCACCCCGGCCCGGTGGAGCTCACCGACGATGTGCGTGTACGCGGCGGGGTCGGGCCAGAACGCGTGCGTCGACTCGCCGTGACAGTCCGGGCGTTCGAGCCACGCGGTGCCGTTGTCGATGGTGCCGTCCATGAAGAGCTTGACGCCCGCGGTCCGCCACAGGGCACCACCGGCCCCCTGCCCCTCGATGAGCGCGCGCAGGCCGTCTGCGTCGGTTCCCGGCTGACACCAGGGCGCGACGCGCAGGCGCACCGGGAGTTCGCCCGCCGCGTCCAACTCGGCGTACAGCGCGAGGCTTTCGCCGTTGGCGTCCATGGCGTGACCGCCGGTCAGCCCGATGGCGGCCATCCCCCGCAGGACGGCGGCGAGTTGGTCGCGGCGCTCGGCACGGGTGGGCCGCGGCGCGGCGCGCTCCACCAGTTCACAGGCGGCGTCCTCCAGGAGCAGCCCGGTGGGCCGTCCCGACGCGTCGCAGACGACCTCGGCGGCCTGGTCGAACGTGCGGGGTCCGTCGACCCCGGCGAGTTCGAGGGCGCGCGGGCTCGCCAGCATCGAGTGGGCGTCGAACATCTGGAGCGCGGCGGGGATGCCGTCGAGCACGGAGCCGATGGCGGCGGTCCCGACGGGCCGGTCACCGAAGACGTTCGGGTCGAGCCCCCACCCGCGCAGCCACGCCCCCGGCGCGAGGCCACGGATCTCCCGGGCCAGCGCGTCGCGCACCGCGTCGAGATCGGCGCAGCCCGAGAGGTCGAGCCCCTGGGTCAACTCGGCTCCGGAGACGGGGTGGAGGTGCCCGTCGACAAGACCGGGCGTCACGACGGCCCCCTTGAGGTCGAGCACGGTCGTCGAGGAAGCGGCGAGTGCCCGCATCTCCCGGTCGTCGCCCAGCGCGAGGATCCGCCCGCCGGAGACGGCCAGCGCGCTCTCCGGCAGGAACGCTCCGGTGACCGGGTCGAGCAGGCGGGCGGAGAGCAGGACGAGGGAGGGGGAGGTGGTGGGTGGCACGGGGGCTCCTTGCAGAGAGACGACGTGTTCGGGAGGGGGGTTCGTGAGGGCTGTACGTGAGGAGTGTTCGTGGCGGGTGTACGTGAGGGACATACGTCTCGGCGTCGGCCTCGGCGCGCATATCGGCGTCAGCGGCGGCGCATGTGCCCGCTCGGCGGCGCGCGTGACCGCTCGGCGGCACGTGCCGAACGGGCGGTCAGCCCAACGTGCCCTCCGCGAGTCCGAGTCCGCGCTCCGCCGTGGCGACGGCCATCCGGGCCACCGCCGGCGGCCGGTTGCCGACGTCCGTACTGGCGTGGACACCGAGACCGTCCAGTACGACGAGGATCTGAATGGCCGTCACATCGGGATCGGAGGTACGGAATTCGTCGCGCTCCACACCGTCCCTGATGGCCCCGGCGAGCCGCTCGCGCCAGGCGGCCTCCTGCTCGGCGACGCGCTCGCGCAGGACCGACCGGTAACGGCTGAGATGCCGCGCGTTGATCCAGAGGCGGCTGATGTCGTCGTACGACTCCCCCGTCGCCTGTGCGAAGAACCTGGCCAGGTGTGACGTCGAGGTGCCTTCGGCCCGGTCGGCCGGAAGGAGCGTGTCCAGTTCGCCGCTCGCCGCGCTTCCGAACGCCTCCGCCACCAGATCCTCCACCGAGGGGAAGTAGTGACTGATCAGCCCCGGCCGCACGTCGAGCTCCTCGGCTATCCGCCGCAGGGTGACGCACTCAAGGCCGTCGGCCAGGGCGACCGAGGCCGCCGCCACGACGATTTCCGCACGTCGGGCGGCCGGAGATTTCCGAATTCGCTTGCGCTGAACGCTTGACGACATGCCCGCAACGCTATTGAGTGTGCGACCAATAAGCAAGCAGGTGGATGGACCAGCACCCGGAGGGCCTCATGGCGTCCACGATTCCCGACCCACTCCCGGGCGGGCACGGCGCACTCGACGCGCCGTCGTCCGCAGGGGCCGCCGCGACCGGCGCGGACCACGCGGGACGCATCGAGGCCCACGGCATCGACCACATTCCCGACGGCGAACGCCACGGGCACCCGCGGGAGTTGTTCTCCGTCTGGGCCGCGGCGAACGTGAACTATCTGAGCCTGGTGATCGGCGGCGCGCTCGTCCTGATGGGCCTGAGCCTGTGGCAGGCCGTCGGCGTGATCGTGGTCGGCAACCTCTTCTGGGTGTTCACCGGTGTGCTCGCGATCTCGGGCCCGGCCTCGGGCACACCGAGCGAAGTGATCACCCGGGCGCTGTACGGCGTCATGGGGAACCGCGTGAACAACGCGGTCACCGGCTGGATGATCTCGGTCTGCTACTTCGCCCTCAACCTGTCGGCGGCCGCGACAGCCGCGTTCGCCCTGGTGGAGAAGGCGGGCATACCGGCGACCACCGGCGTCCAGGTCACCGTCGTGGTGGTCATCGCGGCGCTCACCCTGACCATCAGCGTCTACGGCCACGCCACGATCGTGCGGCTCTACCTCCCCATCACCCTCGTGCTCATCGCGGTCTTCGCCTTCGTCGCCGTCGCGGTGCTCGGGCACGCCGACCTCTCGTACGCACCCGCCGAGCCGCTGAGCGGCACCCAGCTCTGGGTGACCCTGGTCTCCGGTGTCACGCTCATCGCCGCGGGCCCGCTGTCGTACACCACGAGCGCGGACTTCTCCCGCTATCTGCCGCGCACCACGTCCCGGAAGGCGGTCGCGGGCTGGACCGCGCTCGGCGGCTTCCTGCCGAGCGTCTCGGTCTGCTCCCTGGGCGCCTTCGCCGCGACCTCGGTCGACATGACGGATCCTCAGAACGCGCTACAGGGACTCCTTCCCGGCTGGTTCACCCCCGTCTTCCTGCTGGCCCTGGTGCTCGGCACGATCGCCATCAACGCGATGACCGCCTACAGCGCCGGGCTCGCGCTCCAAGCCGTGGGCCTGCGCATCCGGCGCTCGGTCAGCGTCCTCTTCGACGGCACGGCGGCGGTCGCCCTGACCCTGTACGCACTGCTCGTGTCCAACTTCCTCGACACCGTCAGCGACGTCCTCCAGCTCACCGTCGTACTGCTCGGTCCCGCGATGGCCCTCTACGCCACCGACATCGTGCTGCGCCGCAACCGCTACGACGGGCTCGCGCTCAGCGACGAGTCGCCGAGCAGCCCGTTCTGGTACACGGGCGGCATCCACCGGGCCGGCGCCCTGGCCCTCGTATCGGGCGTCGTCGCGGCCGCGCTCTGCGTCAACACGCTCTACACCGGCCCGGTGTCACACGCCCTGGGCGGCGCGGACCTGGCGCTGCCGGCCGGCATGGTCGTCGCGTCGGCCGTCTACGTGGGGCTGCTGCGTGGGAGGCGGGGGTTGCGCGGGGTTCCTCGGGCGTGACGGGGAGGTTTCGTTCGTCGCGGGTCGCGGAGCTCACGTGGCGTGCCCTTCGTCAGCCTCCTGGCGGTTCTCCTCGCGGATCGTCAGAGCGGCGTATGGAAGCGGCGGCGGCGCTTGTCCGGCGGCGGCCGCCCGGCTTCGATGAGTGATGTGAACAGCGCGTGGCTCCTCCTCGACCGGCCCCCTCATCGGGCGTCCCGTCGCATGCCCCGCTGCCCTCTGACGGAGGCGTCCGCCCGCCGCTGACGCGTCCTCCCGAAGAGCCGTGGGGCGCCGTGACCTGACACGGCGCCCCTTCTTCACACCCCTCTTTACTCGCCTCGACACACCTGTTCCGTACGCCCTTTCACCTGCCTGCCCAGCCGTGCGCTGCGCGGTCGGCGACGCGGCGTACCCCGCACCCATGGATGTCCCATGTATACGTCTGGTTCCACCCTGTCCACCCGTACGGTCCTCGTCACCGGCGCCACCTCCGGCATCGGCCACGAGACGGCGCGACAGCTCGCCGAGCGCGGTGCCACCGTGCTGCTGCACGGACGCACCGACGACGAGGCCCGCGCCGCCGCCGACCGGCTGATCGCCACGGCTGGTATCGACGCGGCACAACTGCACTCCTACGGCGCCGACTTCGCACACCTCGACGAGGTCGAGCGACTGGCGGAAACGGTAGTCCGCGCACATCCGCGCCTGGACGCCCTGGTCAACAACGCCGGTATGGCGGCCCCCGAGCGGCACACCGTCACCGCCGACGGGAACGAGATCGCCTTCCAGGTGAACTTCCTCGCGCACTACCTGCTGACCTGCCTCCTGGAGCCCGCCCTCACCGCCGGTCCGGGCGGCCGCGTCGTCAACGTCTCCTCGTCGCTGCACCGCAGCGCGTCCATCCGGTGGAGCGATCCGCAGCGCACCCGCCGCTACTCGCGGCTCGCCGCGTACGCGCAGTCCCAGCTCGCCCTCACGGTGTTCGCCGCGGATCCGCGCGTCACCGCGGTCTCCGTGCACCCCGGCGTGTGCGGCACGGCGCTGCTCCCGCTGTACGCCGACGAAGGCGTCACGCCCGCCGAGGGCGCCGCCCATGTGGTGCGGCTGTGCGATCCGGCCTTCGAGATCGTCAACGGCGCCTACTACGACCGTGCCGAACGCGTCGCCCCCGCGCCCGCCGCCACCGAGGACCGCACCGTGAAGCGTCTCAGCAGGCTCGCCGATCTGCTCGTGGGGCGCGCGGCGGCCTGACCGGCCTGGCCGTCGCGGCGGTGACCTCAGGAGGACCCAAGTGACGCCATGAGGAGCCAAGTTGGCTCCCCATGGCGTCATTCATGTGTCATGCTGATGCCGCGAGGTGCGCAGCGCACGACTCATCGACGCGCGGGCAGTTTGCGCTGCCCTCGCCGCCCACCTGCCACCCCATCCGCCGCCGCGTCACTCAGGGCACGTCACCCCCCACCGGAGGACACATGCCGCACGAATCAGCAACTCCCTTATCCACCACGGGATTTCAGGACGACACCCCCGTCGCCGGCGCCGAACCGATCCGGCTTCCCGTCGAGCGGTCCTCCGGATGCCCCTTCGATCCGCCCGCCGAGATGGCGCGGCTGCGCGCCGAACAGCCGCTCGCCCGGCTGAGTTTCCCCGACGGCCACGTCGGCTGGCTGGCAACCAGTCACTCGCTGGCGCGCGCGGTCTTCTCCGACGCACGCTTCAGCTCCCGGTACGAGTACCTGCACCTGCCGTTCGAGACCGGCTACAGCGGGGAGCTGCCGGTGGCGCCGGTCGGCGACATGACCGGGATGGACGCGCCCGAGCACACGCGCTACCGGCGGCTGCTGGCCGGGAAGTTCACCGTCCGCAGGATGGCCTTCCTGGGCGAACGCATCGAGCGGATCACCGCGGAGCACCTCGACGGCATGGAACGGCAGGGGCCGACCGTGGACCTGGTGAAGGCGTTCGCCCAGCCGATCCCCGCCCTCACCATCTGCGAACTCCTCGGGGTGCCCTACGACGAGCACGACTTCTTCCAGGAGAGCACCGCGACGGTCATGTCCCACGGCTCCACCCAGGAGGAGCTGGCCGTGGCGCTGACGGCGATGCACGAGTATCTGCGTCAGCTGGTCCTCGCCAAGCGTGCCGCGCCGACCGACGATCTGCTCAGCGACCTGACGCGCAGCGACCTCACCGACGAGGAACTCACCGGCCTCGCCGTCTTCCTGCTCGGCGCCGGTCTCGACACCACGGCCAACATGATCTCGTTCGGCACCTTCGCGCTGCTGAGCAACCCGTCCCAGTTCGCCGCCCTGCGCGCCGATCCGGGCATCGCCGACCAGGCCGTCGAGGAACTCATGCGCTATCTGACGATCGCCCAGCTCGGCGCGCGGTCCGCCCTGGAGGACGTGGAACTCGCGGGTCAGGTAGTCCGGGCCGGGGAGACGGTCATCGTCTCGACGGAAGCCGCGAACCGCGATCCGGAGAGGTATCCCGACCCCGACGTACTCGACCTGCGCCGCAAGGCGACCGGCCACCTCGGCTTCGGGCACGGCATCCACCAGTGCCTGGGCCAGCAGCTGGCCCGCGTCGAGATGCGGGCCGCATTCCCCGCCCTGGTCTCCCGGTTCCCGACGCTGCGGCTCGCCGTACCCGCCGACGAGGTGCCGCTGCGCACCGGCATGAACATCTTCGGGGTGCACCGGCTGCCCGTCACCTGGGGTCCGGAGCGGCGCTGACCGCGAATTGGGGAACAGCCCCTTCTCATGCCGGTGTCGCCATCAGCGCATCAGCTCGAGAAATCGAGAAGGGGCCGTCCTTGTGGGAGAAATCAGTTCCACGGCTCGGAGAACGACCGGCCGGGGACCGGCTTGGCGATGAGTGCCACGGCCGTGAAGAAATTGACCTGCCCGATGGCGAACATCAGGGTGGCGAGCGCCCTGGGCTCGAAGAGCTCGGCCACCTCCGCGTACAGCGCGTCGGAGACCCGCTCGCCGTCCACGGAGGGCTGGAGCACCGCTTCCACGAGAGCGAGCGCGGCGCGCTCGGCGGAGGTGAAGTACGGCGAATCCTGCCAGGAGGACACCGAGGCGATGCGCTCCTCCGACTCCCCCGCCGCGCGCAGGAAGCCGGCGTGCAGAACGGTCAGATAGGTGCTGCCCGCGATCTGCCCCGCCCGCAGTTGCACCAGGCTGATCGTGGCGCGCGGCACGGAGCCGTTGCCCGTGACCTTGAACAGTGCCGCCGACACATCGGCGAGCTCGGGGACCAGCTTGGCCGGGTCCTCGGTCATCCGCGGGGCCATCGGGATTTCTGCCGTGATCGTATGCGTTCCCATGGTCATCTCCTTCAGGGTCCTTCAAGGCTTTCGGTATCGCTTTCACTGCCCTGACGGATCCCGGCGGAAGAGTGTGACCGGTGGCGGAGGAATTTCTTCGACGAATGCCGGAGCACCGCCCAGTTACCTAGGACTCCTCCGACAAACACGTGCCGCGGTAGGCCCGCCCCGCGAGCGTGTCCGTCCATACCGAAAGCGCGCAAGGGGCGTCATCGGGCACGTTGAGCTTCACGTCTCCACAGCGGACCGTGCCCGCGCCATCAGGCACGGCGGTGTCGCACAACTCGGAGAGGGGCGGCGCCGAATCGGCGGCAGCCACCGCCGGTGACGCGAGGCCGAAGGCGAGGACGGGTGTGAGGGCGCCAAGAGATCGAACCACGAGTTTGTTCACGCCCGCACAACGCCCGAACGCCCCACCAGGACACTCCGGTGCCTCCGGACGGGTTCAGCTCGGCGTTCCCGCGATCGCCTCCACGTTCCGGAGCCGATCGCGGCGGGCCCGGCCGCCTACTTCGACAGCCGGAAGCCGGGCTGTCGAGCCCAAGCCCGGAGGAACTCCGCCGAACCGTACGCGACGGGCCATGGATCGGTCATCGTGGCGATGAGGCCCTGGAGTCCTAGCTCAGACACCAGCCGCAAACTAGCCGGATGATCACGCGCCTGCCGCCGTGGAGGCCTGTTCGTCGTGCTCCCGCAGCATCCACATGACGGTGGCGGGTGAGGGGTGCTGGCCCCTCTTCGCTCCGGTGGTGAGGACGAGGCGCTTGGCGATGTCGCGCAGACTCATCTCCTGGTCCCGCAGGTGGAGAGCCATGGACAGCATGTCGTTGTCGGTGACCCCGGCGCCGCCGATGGTCTTGCCACGATTCCGCGCGCTCTCGTGGCCTTCGAGGGTGCGGTCGCGGATGTACTCGCGCTCCATCCCGGACATGGCGGCGAGCACGGTGAACACGATGCCTGACGGGTCGTGCGAGCCCTTCAGTTCTCCGGTGAGGAACTCCAGGCCGACGTCGCTCGCCTTCAGCTCCTCGGCGAGCATGGCGAGTTCGATGCCGCGACCGAGCCGCTTGTGCTCGTGCACCACGAGGGTGACGGCGACGCCGGAGGAGCGGATCTCCCCGGCGAGCTTCACGGCGGCCTCCAACTCGGGGCGCTTGGTGGCGCGGGTGGAGATCTTCTCCGAGAAGACCCGGGTGACCCCGGCCCCGCCGAGTGAGTCGCGCTGTGCGTCGAGGGACTGTCGGGTGGTCGATGCGCGGGCGTAGCCGAGGCGGACGTGTCCGACCGGTTCGGCGCCGGCGCGCACGGGCCGGGACAGTTCGGTCCATGCCGAGCCCGGCTTGCACGATCGAATGCCGTTGGGGAACTGTCAAGATGTCGACCCCTCGGAGGATCGCGGCCCTGGGAATCATGCAGCGCTACGCGCCACCTGGCCAGAGCAATAAGGGAGCAGTGCCGTCAGGCGTGACGGTGGACATCGTGACGGAAGCGATGCGGCAACACCTGCGGCCGTTGTGCCCCGCTCAGGCGGTTTCGGATGTCTGTCGAGAGTGGGTGGAGTAGACCTGGTGCCAGTGCTCGGCCGAGCGGACCAGGTCGTCGATGACGTGGCGGAGGAACTGGCTTGTGTTCTCCAGCCGGGCACCGGCAGGGGTGGTGATGCCAAGCTTCCGAGCTCCGGCCGCGCAGGCTTCGGCGATCCGGGTCTGGTTGCGCGCGCCGGCCATGATGGATGTGAACACCGCGTCCTCTTCGATGACGTAGCGCTCGGCGCGGCTGCGGGGGTCGCGCTCGCGCTTGACGAGTGCCTGGTTCTCCAGGTAGCCGATGGCCTTGGAGACGGAGGCCGGACTGACCCGCAGGCGTCGCACGAGGTCCGCAGAGGTGAGGCCGCCGCTGTCGGTGATGAACAGCGCGGCGAGCACCTTGGCCATCATCTGCGGGAGCCCGGCCTGAATCATCAGCTCCTCGCTCTGTGCGCCCACCTCGTCCACGATCCGCGGATTGCGCCCGCCGAGGTCGCCCTCTCCTGGTGAGGTCGGCGGCGCGGGGGTCCTGCGCTGACGCATGTGCCCTGCGCCCACTCGGTGCGCCGCCTCGGCGCGGTAGCCGCGCGGCCCGCCATTGCGCATCACCTCGCGGGTGACAGTCGAAGTCGGCCGCCCGATACGGCGGCCGATGGCGGCGTAGGTCAGCTCCTCGCGCAGCCCCGCGGCGATCTGCTGCCGGTCCTGGAGTGTGAGTCGGTCGCCGGGCATCGGGCGTCCTCCACTGTTCGACGTCAGGACAAGCTTAATGCAACGCTCTTTCCGTTGCATTATCTGGAACTCATCGTGCAACGATTTACCTTATTTACCTGCATGTATGTCGTTGCTTCACTTGAACATGATTGACGAACCAATGTATGCAACGCAACTATTACTGAACCATGAAGGCTGGCTGAATGCTCATCGACGGAAGCGAACCCCATGAACACCGACCTCGGTCCCCCCGCCCTCTCGGCGACTGCTGTCCGCAAGGCGTACGGCGACCACGTGGTGCTGAACGGCATCGACCTCGACATCCCCGCAGGATCGGTCTTCGCCCTACTCGGCCCGAACGGCGCGGGCAAGACCACGATGGTGCAGATCCTGTCCACGCTCATCCGCGCCGACGCCGGGGAGATGCGGGTCGCCGGCCACGACGTGGTCCGTGATCCGGACGGGGTCCGTGCGGCGATCGGCGTCACCGGCCAGTTCTCCGCGGTTGACGGATTTCTCACCGGCGAGGAGAACCTGCTTCTGATGGCCGACCTGCACCACCTGCCCCGCCGGGAACGGCGACGGTGCGCCACCGACCTTCTGGCGCGGTTCGACCTGGCGGACGCAGCCCGCAAGCCCGCGATGACGTACTCCGGCGGGATGCGGCGCCGCCTGGATCTCGCGATGACGCTGGTCGGCCGGCCCCGGGTGATCTTCCTGGACGAGCCGACCACCGGGCTCGACCCGCGCAGCAGGCGGACCATGTGGGAGATCATCCGCCGTCTGGTGGCCAACGAAGGGATCACGGTCTTCCTCACCACCCAGTATCTGGAGGAGGCCGACCGACTCGCCGACCGGATCGCGGTGTTGCACCACGCAAGGCTCGTCGCCCAGGGCACACCGGACGAGCTCAAGCGGCAGGTCGGCGGCGGCCACATCACCCTGCGATTCGCCGACGCGCACGACCACGACAGTGCGGCCCGTGCCCTGGACGTGCTGTCCCGCGACGATGAGGCACTCACGCTGCAGGTGGCCGGCCGCGGCGACGTCCAGTCGCTGCGCGCACTCCTCGACCGGCTCGACCACGCCTCGCTGACCGTGGACGAACTCCAGGTCCACACCCCCGATCTCGACGATGTCTTCTTCGCCCTGACGGGCGCCCCCGTCGACGAACAGGCGCCCGCCCGATGAGCGCCGCCACCCACGCCTTCACCGACTCGGCGACCATGCTGCGCCGCCAGCTGCGGCACATGCTGCGCTACCCGACGCTCACTCTCACCGCCGCCGGGGTACCGGTGGTTTTTCTGCTGCTGTTCGTCTACGTCCTCGGCGGCATTCTCGGCAGTGGCCTCGGCGGGCCGTCGGGCGGGCGCGACACCTACGTGAACTACGTCGTCCCCGGAGTCATCCTGATGACCGCGGCCACCGCGGCCCAGGGCACCGCGATCTCGGTGGCGATGGACATGACCGAAGGGATCGTCGCCCGGTTCCGCACCATGGCCATCGCCCGGGTCTCGGTGCTCACCGGCCACGTGCTCGGCAGCCTGACCCAGACCCTGCTGAGCATCACCATCGTCACCGGCGTCGCCCTGCTGGTGGGCTTCGAGCCCACCGCAGGCTTCGCGGAATGGCTCGGCGTGATCGGCCTGCTCGTTCTGATTATCTTCGCGCTCACCTGGCTGGCCGTCGCGCTGGCCCTCAAGGCCAAGAGCGTCGCCGCCGCAAGCAACATGCTGACGCCACTGATGATCCTCCCCATGATGGGCAGCGGATTCGTCCCCACCGACTCAATGCCTGCCGGGCTCCAATGGTTCGCCGACTACCAGCCGTTCACCCCGTTCATCGAGACCCTGCGCGGCCTGCTGATGGGCACTCCGATCGGCAACAACGCGAATCTCGCCCTCGGCTGGTGCGCTCTCATCGCCCTGGGTGGCTATATGTGGGCCAAGAAGCTCTACAACCGCGAGCCCACGCAGTGAGCTGCTCAGGTGCTGGCTTTTGACCACCTACCCGGTCGAGATGAGTCCGCTCGGATTCGAGGCGGGCTCGAGGGGCGGGCGGCCCGGTCGATGCCCCCCGGAAGTCCCTCATCGTGGCTGCGTGCGTGACCGGTCGGCGGCGCCGGCAGATGCGCGGGGGCGGGGCACGGCGGCAACCGGTCCTAGGTCGAGCCGGGCGTCCATATCCAGGCGGAAGGTGCCGTACGGGTTGACGTTCGACCAGAACAGCACGGTCAGGCCGCGCCGGTCCTCGTCGCTGAGCTTCTTCACCCACGCCGGTTGGGCCAGGATCTGCTGCACCAGCAGGGTGTTGACGTGCACGAGCGCGGACTGGAGCAGGTGCAGCGCGAGCATCGACGTCTCGGCGTGCTCCCTGTCCGGGCCGGTCAGGGCGCCCTCCTTGCCGTAGCGGAGCACGGTGTTCGCGCTGTTCCAGTTCTCCACGACCTGGAGCCCGGGACGGCGGCAGCTGGACCTGGATGGCCGAGGAGGGACCGGCGAACCCGGCCCCGCCGCCCCCGGCCTTAGTGGCTGTCGGCCGTCGCGACCTTCAGCCCGAAGCCGATCAGTACGACCCCCGTGACCCGGTCGAGGGCCCGGCGCACGGTGGGCCGTTCGAAGAAGCCGCGGGCCTTGGCGAGGACCATGACGTAGCCGCCGAGCCAGAGCAGCGTCAGCGTCGCGTGGAGGAGGACTAGCAGCGCCATGCCGAGGTGCGAGGGGAAAGACGGGGGCGCGAGGGTGGGGAGCAGGCCCGTGTAGAAGACGGCGATCTTCGGGTTGAGCACGTTGCTGACGAGGCCGGTCCGCCACGCGTTCCCGGCGGGCGCGGCAAGGCTCGGCGGACACGTTGTCGCGCGTCCGGCGCGACGGCTCCGCACCAAGGCCTGGACGCCGAGTACGACTAGGTACGCCGCGCCGAGCAGCTTCACGGCCGTGTACGCCGCGGCCGACGCGGCGAGGACGGCGGCGAGTCCCGCCACGGTGAGGACGCCCCAGACGAGCAGGCCCGTCGTGATCCCGCCGACCGTGCGGAGGCCGTCGCGCCAGCCCGCGCCGACGGCCCGTTTCGTGACGACGGCCATGTCGGGGCCCGGTACCACCGTGAGCAGGGCGAGCACTCCGGCCGCCGTCATGATCTGCGCGAACATACGGGCAGTCTGGCATCCGGCACCGGCGGGCCCGTCGAGGGGCCCGCGGCCCGGGTGCACCGCCGCGTCCGTGGCTGCGTGGGGGGGAGCGAACGCAGCCACGCCTCAGGGGCGCCGACTCCTCTGAGGCGGCCCGGGTGCGAACACCCGTCGGGCCGGACACCGCGGATCCGTCTATGCTCCGAACTCCCTTGCAAAGGCGGCAAGTTGCATCGTTCTCGCATCGTATGGTGTGCGGATGAAGAGCGACCGCACCGCGGGCGGGGCGCCGCCGACGGCCGTGGCGGGTGTGACGACGGGGGCGCTGGCGAGGCGCCTCGGCGTCTCGCCCACCACGCTCCGCTCGTGGGACCGCCGCTACGGGGTGGGTCCCGCGACGCGGGCGGACGGCACGCACCGCAGGTGGGCACCGGAGGACATCGCCGTCCTGGAGGAGATGTGCCGCCTCACCTCGTCGGGCGTCGCACCCGCCGAGGCGGCCCGCTCCGCCAAGGCCGCCGCGACCCTGCCGCCGGGCGCGCGACCACCCGCCACGGCACGTCCGCACGCCACGCGGCCGAACGCGGCGGGCCAGGCAGCCGCGCGCCCCACGTCGGCGGACCCGGCGCCCGCGGACATCCGGCGGGCCAGGCGCGGCCTGATCAGGGCCGCGATCCGCCTCGACTCCCCCACCGTGGAGCAGCAGTTGTCCGCGACGATCGCCCGGCACGGGCTCGTCGTCGCGTGGGAGGAGCTGATGGTGCCCGCGCTGCACGCGGTGGGCCGCAGGTGGGAGTCGTCAGGCGACCGTTACGTCGAGGTGGAGCACCTCCTTTCGTGGCACATATCGACGGCTCTGCGCCGGGTCGCGCCGAGGACGGCCGCGCCGGTCCCCGCCCCTCCCGTACTCCTGGCCTGCGTGCCCGGCGAGCAGCACTCCCTGGCGCTCGAATCGCTCGCCGCGGCGCTGTACGAATGCGGCCGCCCCCTGCGCATGTTCGGCCCGGCCGTGCCGGTGCCCGCGCTGACCGCGGCCGTGCGCCGGATCGGTCCGAGCGCCGTGGTGCTCTGGTCGCAGGCCCGCTCCACCGCGAGCGTTCCGCTCGCCCAGCACGTGGTGGGTGCCCGCTGGGGCGTGCAGGGTGCGCGCGGCCGACCGGCGGTGCTCCTCGCGGGTCCCGGCTGGCCGGGCCAGGCGGTGAAGGGAACGCGCCGTCCTCTGCTGCTGAGCGAGGCCCTGACCGTCCTCACGGAACTCGCTCCGCCCGCGGACGATGGCGACACCGCCACTCCGGCCGCTGCCGCTACAGGCAGGGCACCAGATCTTCGGTGAGGTGATGCAGCCGAAGTGCCGCCTCCGGGTCGAACGCCTCGCCCCTCAGGGCGAGTTGACGGCTGCCGCGGTAGGCGGTGAAGGGTGGCCCCGGCGGTTCGTCGAGGAGGCGTGTCATCGGGGCGACGGCCTTGGGGACCGGGGTGGCGAGGAGCGCGAAACACGCCTTGGTGAGGGCGCGCGGCGGCTGGGGCAGATGGTCGGGCATGCCGGTCGCCACGACGCCGGGGTGGTAGCCGACGTAGCGGATCCGCGTGCCGGCGTGCACGAGGGGGAAGGCCACGCCGAGCAGGTCGTTGGCGCGGAAGGATTGCAGGGTGGCCTTGATCCCGCTGTGGCGGCGCGTCAGTTGGAGGTCGTCCCAGTGCACGCGGCCCAGCGGGACGCCGGGCGTTCCGACGTTCATGATGACGGGGCGCGGCGCCGCCTCCAGCGTCTCGCGCAGGCCGTGGCCGAGCACGTACCGGCTCAGGTAGGCGAGCGCGAAACTGTGCTCGAACCCTTCGGGCGTGACGGTGCGCGGACCGAAAAGCCGGTAGCGCTGGGCGCATAGGACGAGTTGGTCCACCGTGGAGCACTCGCTCCGGACTGCCGAGACCAGCGCGCCCGCCGCCTCGACGGAGGTGAGGTCGGCGCGCACGAAGCGTGCGCGATCTCCCGCCGAGAGGGCCGCCGCCTCCGCAAGCCACGCATCGCCCTTGGCCGGTGTGCTGCCGACGGCGAGCACCCGGGCGCCCTCCCGTAGGTAGTGCAGGGCAAGTCCCTTGCCGATTCCGTCCGTTCCTCCGGTGATGACCACGGTCCGCACGACTGCCTCCTCCCCTCCGGGCGGTGCGGCCGCGGCGCGGCAGGACGGCCCGGAACCCACATGCGGATAGGCCTTATCCGCTTACGTCAGGACCGTAGCACGAAGCGGATATGCTCTATCCGTTTGTTTGGCCGAACCGATCACGGCACCGAACCGATCACGGCACGCGAAGGGACCCGCATGGGTGACGAAGGCGCGAGGGCGGCCGGGCGGCCGGCCGTCGCGGGAAAACGCCCGCTGAGGAGGGACGCCGAGGAAAATCGCCGACGTGTCCTCCAGGCGGGCCGGGAGGTCTTCGCCGCGCGGGGGCTGCAAGCCACGCTCAACGACGTCGCCCATCACGCCGGGCTCGGCGTCGGCACCGTCTACCGGAAGTTCGCCGACAAGCAGGCGCTCGCGGCGGCCGTCTTCGGCGAGGAACTCGACGAGATCGCGGCGCTGGCACGGCAGGCACAGGACGACGCCGACGCCTTCGCCGCCCTCGCCGACTTCCTGGAAAGGGCCCTGGCCAAGGCCTCGGTCAACCGCGGCCTGCGGGAGCTGATGCGCCAGGGCACCGCCGAGGACACCGACCTCGCCAGGACCCGGGCGGAGATCACCGCGCACTGCGCGGCGCTCGTGGAGCGGGCGCGCCGCCAGGGCGCGCTGCGCGCCGGGGTGACGGCGGCCGACATCACCCCCATCGCCGCGATGATCGACGCCGTCATGCCGCTGCCCGGCGAACCCGGCGCCGAGCCCTGGCGCCGCTATCTGACGATCGTCCTCGACGGCCTCCGCGCCCGCCCGCGCCAACGGCACCTGCCACCGGGGCAGCCGCGGGCGCAGGCACCCGAGGACTAGAAGTCGTACGGCTTCTTCTTGTTCCAGTGGGTGACGTCCGCGCTGGTCCAGCTGAACTTCGAGGGGACGCCCCTGCCGTCGAAGGCCGCCTGCTCGGTGGCGGGGCCCGTGTCGCCCGTACGGTCGCGCAGCGCGATGCTCAGGTCGCCGGAGGTGTGGGGCCTCCCGGAGTCGGTGAAGAGGTTCACCGCCGAGTACACCTTGGCTCCGGGCCGCAGCGTCACGCGGGTGCCGCCGCCCGGGGCGTCCTTGGCGGAGTGGGGCAGCACCTTGGTCGTGTCACCGAGCATCACCGAGGGGTAGGAGGTCACCCAGCACGGCTTGGAGTCGGCGTTCGTCGCGGTGATGAGCAGGTGCTCGCCCTGCTGCTTCGCGAAGCGGTGCACCACGGAGTACGACAGCTCATCGCCGTGGCACGCACGGGTGGCGGTGGTCGTCGCCGCGCTCCGCATCGTGTCCGCCTTGCCGGCCGTGGCGAGGTCGGCGGCGGAGGCGCCGGCCGAACCGCCGTAGACGGTCAGGGCGAGGGTGGCGGTGGTGGCGGCCAGGACCGCGGTGCGGATCCGGTGCGTGCGCATGGTGGTACTCCCCGATTGTGTGGTCGTGCGGTCGACGCGACGGTTTGTCGCGGTGTGACCACCTTGGCAGGATCTGCTGCCGTCATGATCACGCACCGCTGACGTTCCGCTGACGTCCACGAACGGGTCGCGCGGGCCGCCGCCACACGCCGTACGCCCTACACGCGAGCCTCATGCGCACGCCCCGCAGCGCGCACCCCTCAACGCACACCCGAAGCGCGCACCCCTGAACGCACACCCGCAGCGCGCACCCCGCCCCTCACGCCCCGACGGCCAGCCGCGCCCGTGCCGCGTCCCGCCGCACGCGGTACGCCTCGTCGTCCGTCACCCGGAGCAGCGCGCCGAGCGCCCGCACCGCGCCGTCGTCGTACCCGGCCGCCTCCGCCTCCCGCGCCGCCTCGTCGAGGCAGCGGACCCCCTCGATCTCGTCGCCGAGGCCGACCAGCGCCTCACCGGCCGCCGCGAGCAGCAGTACACGGGACGGCGCGGGGGCGTCCGGAGCCTGCAGGGAGCTGGCCGCGGTCGCGGTGCCGAGTGCCGACTTCCATTGCCCAGCGTCGAGTTGATGCCTCGTCAGGTGGTAGAGGGCGAGACGTTCGGTGTTCCGCTCCCCCGTCGCACGGGCGATGTCCACGGCGCGCAGACAGCCGTCGGCAGCCTCCTCCAGGTCGCCGAGCGCGGCCTGCGCCAGCGAGAGGTTGATCAGCGCGGTGGCCTCGCCGCCCGCGTCGCCCGCCCGCGCGGCCAGCCGGGGCGCCTGCTCCAGGTGGGGCAGCGCCTCGGCGGTGCGGCCCTCCTCGGTGAGGACCCAGCCGAGCAGCGAGAGGACCCTCGACTGGGCGTACGCGTCGGCGTCGGCCCGCGCCGCGGCCAGCGCCGTGTAGAGGAGCGGGGACCAGCCGTCGTGGACGCGCCACACCATGAGCGGCCACAGGGCGAGGACGAGCCGCCACGTCCTGTCGTGCAGCCCGGCGGCGTCCGCCGCGCCCGCCGCGAGGACGACGTCCTCGCGTTCGGCCGCGTACCAGGCCATCGCGGCGTCCCGGTCGTCGAACTCCCTCACCTCCACGGGCGGATGGAACGCGGCGGGCAGTTCGAAGCAGGGTTCGCCGTCCTGCTCGGCGGCCTGTGCGGCGGCGAGCCCGGTGGCGATGTAGTGATCGAGCACGCGGGGCAGGGCATCGGGTTCGGCGTCCATGGCGCGCGCGTAGAGACGGACGAGGTCGTGCATCGTCCAGCGACCCGGGGCGCCGTGCGTGAGGAGGTGCGCCGCGGCCAGCTGGTCGAGCGCCGTCTCGGCGGCCGCCGGTGTGCTGCCCGCGAGGGCCGCGGCCGTGCGGCGGCCGAAACGGGTGCCGGGGTGACGGCCCAGGTGGGCCAAGTGGTGGGCCGCGCCGGGCGGGAGGCGGCGCACGGAGAGCTGGAGGGCCGCGCGCACCCCGGTGTCCTCCGCGTCCAGGAGGCTGAGCCTGCGCGTCGCGTCCGACAGCTCTTCGGCCATGGCGGCGAGCGTCCAGTGCGGCTGGTCGGCGAGGCGGGCCGCGGCGACCCGCAGGGCGAGCGGCAGTCCGTCGCAGAGCCTGGCGAGCCGGCGCGCGGCGATCGGTTCGGCGTGCACCCGCTCGGGGCCGAGCACCGCGGCGAGCAGCGCCGCGCTGTCGTCGTCCCCCAGCACGTCGAGCGGCACGGGCCGGGCGGCGTCGGAGGCGACGAGGCCGCTCAGCCGGTGCCTGCTGGTGACGACGGTGACGCAGTCGGCCCCGCCGGGGAGCAGGGGCCTGGCCTGCTCGGAGGAGCGCACGTTGTCGAGTACGACGAGGATCCTGCGCTCGGCGGTCAGCGAGCGGAACAGGGCGGCGGCGCTGTTCAGCGACTCGGGTATCCGGCGCGGCGCGACACCGAGGGCGAGCAGGAACTCCCGCAGGACGTCGAGGAGTTCGGGCTCGCCCGTCTCGCTGAAGCCGCGCAGGTCGACGTGGAGCCTGCCGTCGGGGAAACGCTCGCGTTCGCGGTGGGCCCAGTGCACCACCAGGGCGCTCTTGCCGACTCCGGCGGGCCCGGTGACCAGGCAGACGGGCGCCTCGCCGGAGGCTGCCCTGGACAGCGCGGCGAGTTCGGCGGCGCGCCCGTGGAAGCCGCGCGGCGCGCGCGGCAGCAGGTCGACGGGGGCGCCGGAGACGAGGGGCGCCGTCGCGTCGGCGGGCACGGGGCGCGCCGCGGGCCCGCCCCGCTCGTCCACCGGGGCCCCGGCCGCTCGCGCGTCCTCGTCGTCGTACTGTCCGCGCAGGGCCAGCGCGTAGGCCTCGGCGAGTTCGCGCCCCGGGTCGACGCCCAGTTCGTCGGCGAGCAGGCGCCGGGTGCGGTGGAAACAGTCGAGCGCCTCGGAGCGTCGGCCCGCCCGCCGCAGGGCGGTGACCAGCGCGGCGGAGAGCGACTCGCGCAGCGGATGGGCGCCCGCCTCGGCGTGCAGCACCGCGGCGGCCCTGGCGTGCTCGCCCAACTTGCCGTATCCCAGGGCGAGTTGTTCGACGGCGGAGAGCCTGAGCTCCTCCAGGGCGTGCGCGGCGGCCTGCAACGGCGCGCTCGGGAAGACGCCGCTCAGCGCGGGCCCCTGCCACAGCGCGAGGGCCTCCTGGTACATGACGACGGCGTCGCCCGCCGAGCGCTGCCCGCGCGCGAGCGCGACGAGCTCCTCGAAGCGGTGGGCGTCGAGGAGGCTCTCGGGCATCCGCAGCGCGTAGGCCGCGCCCTGGGTGGCGAGCTCCACGCCGTACATCCGGGCGTCGGTCGACTCCAGGAGCGTCCGTAGGCGCGAGACATGGCCCTGGATGACGCTCCTGGCGCGCGGCGGCGGCTCGTCGTCCCACAGGGCGGCGGTGAGCTGGTCGACGGGGACCGGGAAGTTGGGCCGCAGCAGCAGCGCGGCGAGCAGGCTGCGCCGCTTGACGGGGCCGAGCGCGAGATCACCGGCCTCGGTGGCCACGGACACCGATCCGAGCAGCCGGAACTCCACGAACCTGCACCTCCAGAAGCGAAAGAGCGACAGCTTATCGTCAGTCGTCGAGGCGGTACGGAGCGCCCATGTGACAGGAGAGTGGCGGGGGAATGTCCGAGACGCGGTATTTCGAGAAGCGCGAGGGCGCGGTGGCGCGGCACTGGCGGATCAGCCGGTCGGGCATCCGCTGTCACATGGCCTGGGGGCGGGTCGGCGGACGCACCCTGGGGTCGAGCATGACGCTCGACGACGAGGCGCACGCCGTACGTCACTTCGAGAAGAAGGTCGCCGAGAAGCTGCGTCAGGGGTACGTCGAGGCGGTCCCCGACCCGTCCGTCGACGCGGACGGCACCGCGCCAGAACCGCTCGCGGAAGCACCGCTCCTCGACGTGATGCGGGCCGCCGAATCGAAGCGGTACGCGGGCGCCTGGGAGTTCTTCTGGAAGGGGTACGAGGAGGTGGCGGGGCACCCGGGCACGTTCGTGAAGTTCCACGACTTCCGGGCGGGCCCCGGACCCTTCCACGACTATCTGGTCCTGGCCGATGACGGGATGCGCGGCCTGTCCTTCGTCGTGAAGGAGCCGGGGCACAGCGCCGGGACGGTGTCGGCCTTCCTCGACTTCGTCAGGCCCCGCGTCGCCCTCGCCTTCGACGGCCGCTCGCACCACAAGGTGGCGCTGCCCTCCCCCGTCGGCCGCCTCGACCACGTGCTGTTCTGCGCGCCCTCGCTGCACGGGGCGCGCTACGGCGGGCGGCTCGCGGGCGCGTTCCCGATCCACGGCTGCGAGATCGCCGACGAGGACACCGAGACGCTGGTGGAGGCCCGCATCAAGGGGCGCGACGCGCTGCCCTCGACGACCTGGGACCGCGTCCCCTGCCCCGTGCTCGACCTCAAGTTCGACCTGCGGAGCGGGAGCGGCGGCTTCGCGGAGCTCGGCGGCCGGTCGTCCGTCCGCGAGAAGACGTTCAAGGTCTATTCACGTCCGATGCTGGAACGCGCGCTGCGGCTGCTGTCGGCGGCGACCGCCGACAGCACCCTGGAGATCCGCAACCACCGGCGTGACATCCTCGCCCTCGCTCCGGCCCACCTCACCTCCGACACCCCGGCCGGGATCGACCGGTTCCTGCTCGGCGGGCCGGACCGGGGATGAGGCCCGCCGCCTCCCGCGCGGAGGCGGCGGACATCCGGTGGGATCGCGGTGGGGTCGCGGTGGGGCTCACGCCACGGCGGTCGCCTCCAGTTCGACCAGCTGCCCGGGGACCGCGAGCCGTGTCACGCCGAGCATCGTGGTGGTCGGCGCCACCCCGGCGGCGCCCAGCCGCGCCGCGAGCACGCCGTAGTGCGGGAAGAGCTGGTCGACGTCGGTGGTGTAGACGTTGAGTCTGACGAGGTTGGCGAGCGTCATGCCCGCCTCTTCGAGCACGGCCTCCACGTTGTCGATGCTGAGCGCCAGCTGCGCCGCCATGTCCCCGTCGTGCTGCGGCTTCCCCTCGTCGTTCATCGCGGTCTGCCCCGAGCAGTACAGGGTCCGGGTGTGCCCGGAGACGACCTCGCCCTGGTTGAACCCCAGCTCCGTCGACCACGTCACCGGGTTGACCGCCGTTCGCTCCATCGCCACATCAATTCCCTTCGTTCCATGCGGAGTTCGTACGTCCATCGACTCGGTGGCCACCTGCTTCGACGTCGTGCGGCAGAGCCTGCCAACAAATCACGACACCCTTCGTCATGTATCTGCCTAGACTTCCGGCATGCGCGCCGACCGGCTGGTTTCGCTCGTGTTGCTGTTGCGCCAGCGAGGTCGGCTGACCGCGGACACGCTGGCCCGCGAGCTAGAGGTGTCCACTCGCACCGTGCTGCGCGACATCGAGGCGCTCTCCTCGGCCGGGGTCCCTGTCCACTCCGAGCGCGGCAGGCACGGCGGCTTCGCGCTGTTGCCCGGTTTCCGCACCGAGCTGACCGGCCTCAACCACGACGAGGCGCTCGCCGTACTGACCGCGGGAGCGGGCCGGGGCGAGCAGGCGTTCGGCCTCGGTTCCGCGCTCGCCTCGGCCGTGCGCAAGGTGGCCGATGCGCTGCCCGACGACCACCGGGCCACCGCGAGCGACGCGGCCCGGCGCTTCCTCGTCGACCCGGAGACCGACCTCCTCTCCCGCCGCACCGGCACCGAGGAGGTGCCGGAAAGGGTCATGTCCGAGGTCCGGCGCGCGGTGCTGACGGGGCACAAGCTCCGCATCCACTACGCGGCTTCGGGCCAGTCCGCGCAGTGGCGCACGGTCGATCCGGTGGGCCTGGTGACCGTGCGGGACAAGGGCTATCTGCTGGCCACGAGGTCCGGCGACGACCGCACCTACCGGCTGTCGCGGCTGCTCGCCGCCGAGGAACTCCCCGAACCGGCGCAGCGCCCGAGCCGGGTCGACCTGGACCGGATCTGGCGGGAGCGCTCCGCCCGCTTCCTCTCCGGCGGCGACCACCTCACCGTGCTGGTCCGGGTGAACCCGGCGCGGCGCGAGGAACTGTTCGACACCGCGCTGGCCGTGCGCGCGCACGAGCCGGAAGCGGACGGGCGGCTGCGCCTCGACGTGACCTTCCAGGACGCGCGGCACGCCGAATGGGCGCTGTGGCAGCTCGGCACGGACGCCGAGGCCCTGGCCCCGCGGTCGCTGCGCTCCGCCCTGCGCGACCGCGCCCGCACGCTCGCCGCCCACTACGAAGACGGACCCTGAGCACCGCGCACGGACGACCTCTTTACAGAAACGGCCCGGGGTCATTTCCTCGACGCATGGAAGCCGCCTGGCCCTCGCTGACCACGCCCCTCGCCACCGCCGTGATCTCCGCGGCCGTCGCCCTCGTCGTCGCCTTCGTCACGCCGTCGCTCAAGTACGGCCTGGACAAACGGTTCCACCGGCGCAAGCTCGACATCGAGTACACCTACGAGCAGCAGAAGGAACTGCGCAACCGCATCGCCCTCTACAAGGGCCTGCTCCTGGAGACCGGCGGCGCGCTGCGCAACCGGCTCGCCAACTTCCTCACGCACGAGGCGGACGGCTGGCTGCGCGGCCGGGGCACCTGCGGCGAGTCCGGCTACTACCTGCGCTCCTTCGCCTACCGCATCCTGTGCCTGGTGGCCACCTGCCGCCTCATCGAACGCCAGGCGCTCTATGTGGACAGCGTCGTCGCGGCCCGCTCGGACCGCAGGTTCCTGGAGGCCATGAAACTCAACATCGCCGTATGGACCAGAGCGGACCTGTTCGAGGGCCTTCCCTACGACGGCGGCGCCAACGACGACCACTTCTTCCGCGACCATCTAGCCGACATGGCAGACACGCTCTACGAGGACGGCCGGCTGCTCTCCCTCAAGGAGTTCGGGCAGCGGCTCGCGGCGGACGACGAGGAGTACCTGACCGTCTTCACCTTCCTGGACGGGGCGTGCCGCCAGGAGTCGGCCCGCTACCGCTTCGACCGGCTGATAGCGGTCCATCTGGTGCTGCTCGCCACCCTCAACCGGTTCGGGTACGCCTACCAGCGGCTGCCGTACGAGCGTTTCGCCGCCGTCGCCCGTGAGTGCGAGCACCCCGTCGTCCTCACCAATCTCTCCGCCATGGTGCGGGAGTACTGCCTCGACGAGGAAGACGGTTTCCGGTACCTGGTCCGGGCCGCTGCCGGAGTCACCGGTCAGTGACCGGCGCGGTCGAGCGTCGCGATCGCGTCGGCGGCCGCGAGGCCCGCGCGGTCGTGGGCGATCAGGAGCGTGGTACGGCCGCGGGTGGCGTCGAGGATGTCGGCGAGGACGTCGGCCGCCGTGTCGGGGTCGAGTCCCTCGGTGGGTTCGTCGAGGACCAGGACGGGTGGGTCGGCGAGCAACGCCCTTGCCAGGAGCAGCCGTTGGCGCTGGCCGCCCGACATCGTGGCGCCGTCCCCGCCGACGACGGTGTCCCAGCGGTCGGGCAGCGCCTCGATCCAGGCCAGGAGCCTGGCCGCGCGCGCCGCTTCACGCAGCTCGGCCTCCGTGGCGTCGGGGCGGGCGAGGAGCAGGTTGGCGCGGATCGTGGTGTGGAAGACGTGCGCGTCCTGCGTCATGCCGGTGATCAGGCGCCGGACGTCGGCGCCCGCGCAGTCGCGCAGTTCGCGCCCGCCGACCCGGATGCTGCCCGCCTCGTACGGGACGAAGCGCATCAGCGCCGCGATCAGCGTCGACTTCCCTGAGCCGCTGGCGCCGAGCAGCACGACCCGGTGCCCCGGCGGGACCCGCAGGTCCACCCCGTCGAGGGCGGGGGGCGCGTCGGGGTGGTGGCGCACTCGCAGGCCCGTGACCTCCACGCCGATCGGACCCTCGGTGGGCAGCGGCGCGGGGGCCGCGGGTTCGGTGACCGGCGGCGGGGTGTCGAGGACGTCGGCCAACCGGCGTGCGGACGCGCGCACTTCGGCCAGTCGGCGGGCGGCGGCGGGCAGCGGCGTGAGGGCCTCGAAGGAGACGAGGGCGAGCACGGCGAGGACGGTGAGGCGCACGGCGGGCAGCGCGCCGTCCGCGTGCGCGCGCAGCGCCAGCCAGGTGACACCGGCCGTCGCCGCGCCCTGGAGGAGCAGGATCACGGCGGACGCGAGCGAGGTGGTCAGGGCGCCGCGGCGTTCCAGCGCGGCGATGCGGCGGGTGACGCGGCGCGCCCGGCCGTGGGTGCGGCCCCGGGCGCCGTACGCGGCGAGGTCCGCCGCGCCGCGCGTCAAGTCGACGGCGAGCGCGGCCAGTTCGGCCCGCGCCTCCTTCTCCGTACGGCCCGTACGACGGGAGAGCGCGAGCACCAGCGCGGGCACCAGGAGTCCGGCCACGGCGAGGAGCAGTCCGAGCAGCAGGCCCGCCGAGGGCAGCAGCGCCATGGCCGTGCCGGTGGCGGCCGCGGCGACCGCGCAGGCGGCGACCGCCGGGATCAGGACCCGCAGGAGCAGGTCCTGGGCCGCGTCGACGTCGTCGACGAGCCGGGTCAGCAGATCGCCGCCGCGGAAGGCGGGGATACCGGCCGGGGCGAGCGGCACGAGCCCCTCGTAGACGCGGGTGCGGAACCCGGCGACGGCCCGCAGCACGCCGTCGTGGCCGAGCAGCCGGTCGGTGTAGCGGAGCGCCCCGCGCCCGAGCGCCAGGGCGCGTACGGCGACGATCGCGAGGCTCACCGAGGCGAGCGGGGGCTGCTCGGCGGCGCGCGTGATCAGCCAGGACGCGGTGGCCATCAGCGCGGCGCCCGCGAGGTCACTGCCCGCGGCGGCGAGGGCGGCGGGCAGCAGCCCGCGCCGGTACGGGAGGAGGTGGAGCAGGAGGCGGAGGGTGGGGTGGGGTGTCCGGGGCGTGTGCGGCCGGGCCGACGGGGCCGTGGGGGCGGCCTGCGCGGAGGAGGTCATGAGGTCACCAGGCTTTCCGTGGGCGGCGGTTCGGGTGCGGGTGCCGGGTCGTCCGCGAGGGCCGTGAGTTCCGTGGGGTCCATGGCTACGAGGCGGCCTCCGCGTACGGTGACGATCCGGTCCGCGTGGGGCAGCAGATTCGTGCGGTGGGCGACCACGACCGCGGTGCGTCCGCGCAACAGGGCGACGGTGGCGCGTGTGACGGCGGCCTCGCTCTCGGGGTCGAGGTGGGCGGTCGGTTCGTCGAGGAGGAGCACGGGCGCGTCCTTGAGGAACGCGCGGGCCAGGGCGATCCGTTGGCGCTGGCCCGCCGAGAGTCCCGCGCCGTGTTCGCCGAGGACCGTGTCGTACGCGTGGGGCAGCTCCGCCACGAACCGGTCGGCGCAGGCGGCGCGGGCCGCCCGCCGCACCTCGGCGTCGCTCGCGTCGGGGCGCCCGAGGCGAATGTTGTCGGCGACGGAGGCCGCGAACAGGTGCGGGCGCTGCGGCACCCACGCCACCTGGGCGCGCCATGCGTCGGGGTCGAGGTCTCCGAGGTCCGCGCCGCCGACGGTGACCCGGCCGCGGTCGGGGCGCGTGAAGCCGAGGAGCAGGGCGAGCAGCGTGGACTTGCCCGCGCCGCTCGGCCCGACCAGGGCCACGTGTTCGCCGGGACCCACCGAGAGGGTGACGCGGTGCAGGGCGGGGTCGGTGCGGCCGGGGTGGTGGACCGTCACGTCGTCCAGGCACAGGGCGGACGTTCCGGGGGCGGGGACCGGGGCGTGGGCACGTGTCTCGGAGTTGCCGTCCGCGTCGCGCCCATCGTCGAGGATCGCGAAGACCCGTTCGGCGACCGCGATGCCCTCCGCGCTGTCGTGGAAGGCCGCGCCCGCCGCGCGCAGCGGCAGATACGCCTCGGGCGCGAGGAACAGGGCGACGAGCGCCGTCCGCAGATCCATGTCGCCGTGCAGCAGCCGCAGCCCGACGGGGACGGCGACCAGGGCGACCGACAGCGTGGCGACCGTCTCCAGGACGAAGGAGGAGAGGAACGCCACGCGCAGCGTCCGCATGGTGGCCCGCCGGTGGGCGTCCGCCATCTCGCCCACCACCCGGCTCTGGTGCCGCTCGCGGCCGAACGCGCGCAGGGTCGGCAGTCCGGCCACCACGTCGAGGAAGTGGCCGCCGAGCCGGGCGAGCAACTGCCACTGCCGGGCGGTGCGCCGCGCGGTGTGCAGGCCGACGAGCGCGCCGAACACGGGGATCAGCGGCAGCGTCACGACGACGATCAGCGCCGAGGTCCAGTCGGTCCACAGCAGCCAGCCGACGACGGTCAGGGGCACCACGCCCACGGCCGCCTTCGTGGGCAGATAGCCGGTGACGTACGGGTCGACGGCGTCGATGCCACGGGTGAGCAGCGTCGCCGTCTCGCCGTGGCGGCGGGCCGCGAGGCGCAGGGGGCCCGTGTCCTGGAGGCGGCCGGTGACCTTGTCGCGGAGTCCGCGCTTGGCGTCGGCCGCGGCGCGCTGCGCGAGCCCGCCACGGGCCCAGGCGACGAGCGCGCGCAGAGCCAGGACCGCCCCCAGTGCGGCGAGCGGCGCGAGCCGGGGCGGGCGCCCCACGAAGCCGTCCGCGAGCACCGTCGCGAGGGGGACCGCCTGGGCGACGACGAGTCCCGCGCCGGTCAGGGCGAGCAGCGTGGAGTACGTCATGTGGCGGCGCAGCAGCGGGAGTTCATGCAGCAGGCGGCGTTCGACGGGTTTCACGCCGGGTCCCTTCTCGTCGCTTCGCGGGCTCAGAAGTAGCTGGGGTGACGTCGGCCGGTCCGCCCCCGGAAGGCCCACCAGCTCCACGACTGGTACACGAGGATCATCGGGACGACCAGGACCCCGAAGACGCTCAGGATCTTCAACGTGGCTTCGTCCGTTACGGCGTGGTCGACGGTCAGACCGGAGCCCGCCGAGCTGATCAGGAGGTACGGGTGGTGGCCCGCGCCCACGAGCAGGACCGGCAGCGCGGTCGCGCAGCAGGTGGACGCGAACGCCCTGATCCGGTGCCCGTGCGCGAAGGCCCGCCAGGCGGTGGCGAGCGCCGTCACGAGCAGCGCGGCGACGGCCGCCGATGTGGCGCGGTTCGTCATCGAGGCGCCCGCGCCGAACAGGGTGAGGAGCAGCGCGAGGGATCCCACGGCGGCGACACCGGCCAGCAGGCTCCGCGCCAAGTGGCGGGCTCTCGCGGCGAGTTCTGGCATCGAGCGCAACGCGACGAACCCCGCCCCGTGCGCCGCGAAGAGCAGTGCGGTGGTCACTCCGCAGGCCAGCACGAACGGCGAGGACACCTCGTCGAAGCCGATGTGGAAGCTCCCGTCGGGGCGCCGCGGCACACCGTGCAGGAGCAGCCCGATGACGAGGCCCCAGCACAGTGCGGGCAGCGCGCCGCCGAACACGATCAGCGCGTCCCAGTACCGGCGGCCGCGTGGGCCGCGTGCGCGGCCGCGCAGTTGGATAGCGGCGTTGCCGAGGACCAGGCCGACGAGGATCGCCACGATCAGCGGGTACAGGCCCGACAGGAGCGCGCCTTCCAGGTGAGGGAAGGCCCCGAACAGGACGCCGGCGAAGGCGACGAGCCAGACCTCGTTGCCCAGGAAGAAGGGCGCGATGGCGTCGAGGGCGGCGTTCCTGCCGCCGCCCCGGCCGCCGCTCCCGCCGTCGCCGATGTCGCCATCGGGGCGGTCGTCGCCCAGGTAGGGGTGCAGCATCTGTACGCCGTAGTCGTATCCGCCGAGCACGAAGTACCCGGCGAGGAGCAGGCCGAGGAGGGCCAGCCAGAGGGTCTCCAGACTCATCTCGTTCAACTTTCCGTGACGCGTGACAGGGGGGGAGTTCATCCGCACGGGCCGGGCCCGCGACGGTTCAGAAGGCCGGGAGCGGCTGCTTCTCGGCGTCGGGCGGCAGCGGTTCCGTGGCGCCGAGCTGTGTCGCGTCGGGGCCACGCCGGGCGAAGCGCGCGATCAGGGTCCAGTTCGTCACGGCCAGCGCGAGGAAGACGGCGATGAACACGGCACAGGAGACGGCGAGGGCCGCCGTGCCGACCTGGGAGAGCGCGTCCCGCACGGTCAACTCGCCGTACACGAGCCAGGGTTGCCGCCCGACCTCACGCACGACCCAGCCGCCCGCGGAGGCGATGAAGGGGAACGGGATCGTCGCCACCAGGATCCAGGAGGCCCAGCGCCAGCGCATGAGGCGGTCCTTCCACAGCAGGACGAGGGCGAGGAACGTGATGGTGGAGACGGTGTTGCCGATGAGCGTCATGGAGTCCATGGCGAACCGGACGGTCTCCTGCCAGGGCACGTAGTCGCCGGGCCCGTGTTCCGCGACGAGCCGCGCCTGGAGCTCGGCGACACCGCTGTCCTCCAGGACCGCGTGCTTCATCGGCTGGGTCCGCTCGATGACCGGGCGCTGCATCTCGCCGACGATGACGACGAAGAAGGAGGCGACCGTGGACATCCAGAGCCCGAGGCGCAGGGACCCCCGGAACAGCTCGGTCTCCTCGGTGCCCTTCAGGAAGTGCCAGGCGCTGATGCCCGCCACGAAGACGCCGCCGGTCGTCAGTGCGGCGAGGGCGACGTGGCCGAGCGCGACCAGGGCGCTGGAGTTGGTGAGGAGAGCACCGAAGTCCGTCAAGTAGGCGGCTCCGTCGCGCACTTCGTAGCCAACAGGGTGCTGCATGAAGCCGTTGGCGATCATGATCCAGTACCCGGACGCGTACGCGGTCAGGGCGACCAGCCAGATGAGCGTGACGTGCACGCCGCTGCGCAGCCGGCCCCAGCCGAAGATCCACATGCCGAGGAAGGTGGACTCGGCGAAGAAGGCGATGAGCGTTTCGAGGGCCAGCGGCGCGCCGAAGACGTTGCCCGCGAACTTGCTCAGCCCACTCCAGCTGAGCCCGAACTGGAACTCCATGACCAGGCCGGTGACGATGCCGACCGCGTAGTTGATGACGTAGAGCTGGCCCCAGAAGCGGGTCATGCGCTCCCGGACCGCTCTCTTGGCGGGATCACGGGTGACCGCGGCCCTGGTGTGCATGATCGCCACGAGGGGCACGAGCCCCATCGTGAGGATCACGAACAGCCAGTGGATGCCGGTCGTGGCCGCGAACTGGAGTCGGGCCAGATCCGCAGCGCTCATGGTGCGGCCTTCCTGGGGGTCGGGGGCGGCGTCGAGGTCGGGGGCGGCGTCGAGGTCGGGGGCAAGGGCGAGGTCGGGGGCAAGGGCGAGGTCGGAGGAATCACAGGAATCAGAGGGATCAGAGGGGTCGGTGGGGAAGTCAGGGGGGCAAAGAGCGAGGCCGCCGCATCGCGTGTGCAGGTGCTGGGCGCGGCCGTCGCCCGTCACCTGTGCGGTGGCCTCGATGACGACCGTAGGGAAAATCGCTTATGCATTTCCAAGACCGGTTTGGCCATGTGAATATGCTCTGGAAGGCATAAGTGAAGGTGGACCGTGGATCTTCTGCAGTTGCGCTACTTCCAGGCAGTGGCCCGTTACGAGCACATCAGCCGTGCCGCCGAGGAACTGCGCGTCGCCCAGCCCTCGTTGAGCCGCACCATCGCCCGTCTCGAGGCCGACCTCGGCACCCCGCTCTTCGACCGGCGGGGCCGCCGCATCCGGCTGAACCAGTACGGCACGATCTTCCTGCGCCACGTCGAGCGCGCCCTGAGCGAACTCGACGACGGGCGCAGGGCCCTGGCCGACGCGCGGGACACGGGACTCGGCCGGGTCAGCGTCGCCTCCGAGACCCTCCTGACCATCAGCCCCCTGCTCGGCAGTTTCCGGTCCTCCTTCCCCCGGGCCGACGTGCGTCTCTACCAGTCGGACGCCACGGAGATGGACCGTCAGCTGCGCGCGGGCGAGGTCGACTTCTGCGTGGCGTCACAGCCCCTGACCGGCACGAACCTGGACTCGGTCGAGCTCGCCCGCGAGGAGGTGCTGCTCGCGGTGCCGTACGGGCACTGGCTGGACGGGCGGGAGAGCGTGACGGTCCGCGAGATCGCCGACGAGCCCTTCGTGACCACGCGCCGAGGCCACTGGCAACGCGCCCTCCTCGACCGGCTTTTCGAGGCCGAGGGGCTCACACCCCGACTGTCCTGCGAGGGCGACGAACCGGCCGCGAGCCAGGACATGATCAGCGCGGGCCTCGGCATCGGCCTGATCCCGGCGATCTCCCGCAAGGCCGGTTCCGAGACGCGCGTGCCGGTCGCCTGGGTGCACCTCGACGCGCCCGACTGCTACCGGGTCCTCACCCTGGTGTGGAACCGCGACACGTATCTGTCCGAAGCGGCCCTGCACCTGCGGGAGTTCATCACCAGCAGGCCGCTGATGACGCATCGTCTGCCCCCACCGCGCCACGAGAGCGTCCAGGACCCGTCCTGACGGTCGGCCCGTCCTGACGGCGGGCTCGCCGTAGCGCGCGGAATCCGCCGCTGCACGCTGGGGCCGCCCTGGCCCGCGGGAACCTCTTCTGGTACGTTCCATCGCGCTGCCCCATCCCCGGCCAGGACGTCGCGTGTCCCGACGGCCGGTGTGCGGCCGCGAGTCGGCAGGGGTGTCGCGTCCCCCGACGGCCTCCGGCGGCGCTCTCCACAGCCGCCCGGCACCGGCTCCCCCGTTCCCTTCCACCGCCCGGCACACGTGTCCCTGCCCGCGCACCCGCATCCCCGCGTTCCCGCGCGCCCCAGGACACCCCGGACGCCATCGAGGAGTTCCGTCATGCCCAAAATCACCTACGTCTCCGCGGACGAGACCGCGCGGACGATCGAAGTCCCCGTCGGTACGAGCGTCATGCGCGGTGCCGTCTTCAACGACGTGGACGGCATCGTCGCCCAGTGCGGCGGCAACGCGCAGTGCGCCACCTGCCACGTCTACGTGGACGCCACGACCGTCGACCGGCTGGCGGTCGCCGGGCCCGACGAGGACGACCTGCTCGACTTCACCGCGGCGCCGCGCCACGACACCAGCCGCCTGAGCTGTCAGCTCCTGGTGACCGATGACCTGGACGGCCTGATCGTCCACCTCCCGGAACGGCAGAACTGATGGCGCCCGGCACACCGCCCGCGTCCGTCGTCGTCGTGGGCGCGGGGCAGGGCGGCTTCCAGACGGCGGCGTCACTCCGCGATCGCGGCTACACGGGGCGTATCACCCTCATCAGCGCCGAGGACGCGCTGCCGTACGAACGCCCGCCCCTGTCCAAGGCGTTCCTCAAGGACGACGCCTATCTGGAGGGCGGCGCCCAACTGTGGCTGCGGCCCGCGACCTACTACGTGCGCCAGGACATCGACCTGGTCGCGGGCACCGTGACGGACATCGACCGGGCCGCGCGCACGGTCCGCCTGGCCGACGGCTCCGCGTACGACTACGGCCACCTCGTGCTGGCCACCGGCGCCGGCGCGCGCACCCTCGACGTACCGGGGGCTCGGCTGCGCGGCGTGCACACGCTGCGTACCGCGCAGGACGCCACCGCGCTGCGGCAGTCACTCGCCGCCGCACGGCGCGCGGTGGTGGTGGGCGCCGGGTTCATCGGGCTCGAATTCGCCGCCGTGGCAAGGGAGTCGGGATGCGAGGTGACGCTCGTGGAGGCGGCCGAGCGGCCGCTCGCGCGCGTCGTCTGCGCGCACACCTCCGAGCACTTCGCCCGGCTGCACCGCGCGGCGGGCACCCGGCTGCTCTGTGGTCACGAGGTCGCGGCGCTGCGCGGCAACGGTCGCGGCGGCGTGGCGGAGGTGGAGCTCACCGACGGCAGCGCGCTCCCCGCCGATCTGGTCCTGACCGGCATCGGTGCCGCCCCGCGCACGGAACTCGCAGCGGCGGCGGGGCTCGCGGTAGATGGTGGCATCACCGTCAACTCCCGTCTGCTGACCGGCGATCCGCACATCTCTGCCGTCGGCGACTGCGCGACGTTCCCCCAGGTGCGCTCCGGGAGTCGGCTGCGGCTCGAATCGGTGCAGAACGCCGTCGGCCATGCCCGGCTCGTCGCCGAGCGGCTGACCGGTGGGCCGCCGTCCTTGACGTACGACGAACTGCCCTGGTTCTGGAGCGATCAGTTCTCGACGACCCTGCAGATAGCGGGACTTGACGAGGGGCACGACGGTGAGGTGGTGCTGAGTGAGGAGTCCGGCGCGTTCTCTGTGCTTCTCTTCAACGGCGATGAACTGTGCGCGGTCGAGTCGGTGAACCGTCCCGGTGATCACCTCGCGGCGCGCCGACTCCTGGAACGGCGCGTGCCGTTGGGGCCGGGCGAGGCGTCGGAGCCCGGCTTCACGCTCAAGGGGCATCTCGCGGGCCGGCGGAGAGGGGCGGGCGTGCCCGCGGACTGAGCGCTCGGGTCAGCCGGTGGAGCGGGCGAGCCGGAATCCCACGTCGTCGACCTGGAAGGTGGGGTGGCTGCGGCGGCGCACGGAGGCGCGGCAGCTCCACTGCTCGTCGAACCAGCCGCCGCCGCGCAGCACCCGGTAGGAGCCGTAGACCTCGGCGTCGTAGACGTCCCAGCACCACTCCCAGACGTTGCCGAGCATGTCGTGCAGGCCCCACGGGTTGGGCCTTCTGCCGCCCACGGCGTGGGACCGCTCCCCCGAGTTGCCGCGGTACCAGGCGATGTCGTCGAGCGGGCCGTAGCGCGGCCCGCTCGTCCCCGCGCGGCAGGCGTGCTCCCACTCGGCCTCGGTCGGCAGGCGGTAGCCGTCGGCGACAACGTCCCACACGATGTCGGCGTCCTCGCCGCCGAAGTCGTAGGCGGGCCGGAGCCCGTCGCGCAGGGAGAGGGCGTTGCAGAAGCGGACCGCGTCCCATCAGGAGACGCCGTCGACCGGCCGCTCGGCCTCCGTCGCGACGCCGGGCGGCGCGTAAGCGGCCTGGGCGTCACCGGCCTGGGCGTACAGCGCCCGGGTGACCGGAAACGTACCGATCTCGTAGGCGGTCAGGTCGACCTGCCACCGGCGCTCGGTGCGCCGGTCGGACAGCGTGACCTGTCCGGCGGGCACGGCGGTCATCTCGTTCTGCGCGCTCGTCTTCATGATCAACTAATCCTACGGTGGCGCCCCGGGCGCCCGGGGCACCGCCCTGATCGCTCAGGCGCCGCCGCCCCGTTTGGTGACCACGAACCGGTCGATGACCAAGTAGTCGATCTCGGTCGCGAGGAAGCACTCCAGCGCGTCGCGCGGGGAGCAGACGATGGGCTCGCCCGCCACGTTGAAGGAGGTGTTGAGGAGACAGGGCACGTCCGTCAGCGCCGTGAAGGCCCCCAGCAGGGCGGCGAGTTCGGGGTTCTGGCGCTCGTCGACGGTCTGGACCCGTGCCGTGCCGTCGACGTGGCAGGCGCCGGGGATGCGCTCCTGGAACTCCTTGCGCACCGGGAAGACGAACGTCATGTACGGGGACGAGGTCTTCTTGCCCATCTCGAAGACGCGCGGGGCCTCGGACTCCAGGACGACGGGGGCGAAGGGGCGGAACGGCTCCCGGTGCTTGACCCGGATGTTGATGATGTCCTTGATGTCGGGGAAGGCGGGGTTGGCGAGGATGCTGCGGCTGCCCAGGGCGCGCGGGCCGAACTCGGCGCGGCCCTGGAACCAGCCGACGACGTTCTTCTCCGCGAGCAGCCCCGCCGTCCGCTCGGCGACGGACGCGGCGTCGGGCTCCTGGTGCCACTCGACACGGTCGGCGTACGCCTCCAGGGCGTCGCGGATGCGGCCTTCGTCGTACGAGGGCCCCAGGTAGGGCGTGGTGACCGCGTCGGCGGGGCGGTTCCTGAGGCCCGCGGTGTACACGGCCGCGCCGATGGCGACGCCCGGGTCGCTGGCCCCGAAGCTGACCTCCATGCCGGTGAACGACGACCGCTCCAGCATCTTCGTGTTGGCGACGCAGTTGAGCGCGAGTCCGCCTTCGAAGAGCAGGGTGTCCAAACCGGACGCGGCGGTCAGCGCCCGCAGCTGGTGGGCGGTGACGGCCTCCACCATGTGCTGGGCGAGGCCCGCCACCTTGACCCGGAAGTCGAACTCCTCGCGCTTCTCGCTGTCGCCGCCGAAGATGTCGTCGAACAGCGCGCAGTACTCCTGGACGTCCGCGGGCACGGAGAGCGTGTACGAGCCGTCCTCGTGGAGCCGCACGACGCGTTCGAGCAGGGGGTTGTGCTGGGGAGACGGGCCGTACGCGGCGAGGCCCATCACCTTGTACTCGTCGTTGTTGGGCACGAAACCCAGGTAGCGGGTGATCCGGCCGTAGACCACGCCGAGCGAGCTCGCCATGTCGACGGTGCCCTCGTCGAAGCGCCGGACCACGCCGTCGCGCAGCTCGCCCATGACGGCGGAGAGGGTCTCCGCCCGACCGTCGCTCACCAGGAACGCGGCGTCGCCCCCGCCCGCCAGATAGGCGCCGCACATCAGATGGGCCAGGTGATGGGGCACCAGGGTGAGCTTGTTGGGGTCCAGCGCATGGCCGGTGCGTGCGACGAAGTCGCTGTACACCGCCTCGCGGCTGAGCATGCCGGTGTACAGCTCGCCCGTGCGCCGCAGCGAGTCGAACTTCGCCGCGACCGGCAGTTCGGCGTCGCATATCTTCGCGATCATCTCCTCGGCGACGGCCGGCGAGAAGCGCCACGGGAAGGCGAAGACGTCCACCTGGTCGAGCTCGACACCGGCGGAGTCCAGGCACCACCGGATCGCCTGCGCCGGAAAGTCCGAGGTCTTCTTGACCCGGCTGAGCCGCTCCTCCTCGACCGCGGCGACCACCTCCCCGTCGATCACGAGGGCCGCCGCCGCGTCATGCCCCACCAGCAGGTTCCGCGCGACCCCGGTCGCCCCGTAGAGCCGCCCGAAGAGCTCGGCACCCCTGGTGAACCCGTTGTAACCGAGCACGATCACTGGCCCTCAGCCTCCCAAGCACGACGGTTCGCGGCGGAAGAGCACGCTACTGGGCGGGGATGCGGGAGGGATAGGTGTGGTGCGTGAGGAGGATGGGACTCCTGCGCCCAACGCCCAACGCCCAACGCCCAACGGCCAACGGCCAACGGTCGGCGGTCGCCGGTCAGCGATCCGTCGGGGCCAGCGCCGCGAAGTCGTGGTCCTGCCACAGCAGCCGCGCCGCCTCCTCCGGATAGGGACCGACGGTCGGTCGTTCGTCGAAGATCCGGGTCAGCTGCCGTGTCGTGTCGTACGCGGGCCAGCCCGGGTCGCCGTGTGCGGCGAAGGCCGTCCACGCTTCTCGCAGGTGTGCCGAGAGGTGTTCCGCCGCCGGGGAGGGGGTCTCGCCGAGCAGGGCGGCGGGCTGGCCGTGGGAGAGGTTGCCGAAGACCAGGGGGACGTCGAGGCCGTGGCAGGCGTCGAAGATGCCGTTCATGCCCGGTGCGGGCCAGGTCAGTTCGTAGAGGTGGGCGCGGCCGCCGCCCTCGGTCTGGGCGCGGGCCAGGTGGAGGGAGGGCATGCGGAACAGCCAGTCGGAGTTGACCAGTTCGTACAGCTCCTCCGGGCTCGCGGCCGGGAACGCGTCGCGGTAGCGGCGCGCACCGTCCGGCCCCGGGGCCAGGACGTCGAGAGCCGTCGACGCCTGCTCCTGCGTCACCTCGCCGAGCAGTCCCTCCACCACGGTGAACAGCCGCTGCTCGGCGCGCGTGTGGCCGACGACGAGGGGGACGTCCCTGGCGGCGCCCGCGGACAGCGCCTGCCACGGCGTGGCGGGCAGGACAGCGCCGTCGACGACGGGTGCGAAGGGGATCGTCCGGTACGCCGGACGGCCCCAACGCCCCACCCAATGGCCGAGCTTGGCCGTGAGCGCATCGCCCGCGGCGGCGAGCAGCACCGGATCCACCGCCGCCAGATCACCGGTCGTGGGCCGCAGGCCCAGCTCGGACGCGCAGGCGGTGGCCACCTCGGCGGCGAGCTCCGGCGTGAAGAACGTGCCGGGCACGCTCTGGGCGACGGCCCCGTGGAAGAGCCCACCTCCGTGCCCGATCGCGAGCAGCGCGGCGATCGAACCGCCGCCCGCCGACTGCCCGAAGACTGTCACCCGGTCCGGATCTCCCCCGAACGCCCTGATGTTGTCGCGGACCCACTCCAGCGCGGTGACCTGATCGAGCAGACCGCGGTTGTCCGGCGCTCCCTCGACACGAGCGAACCCCTCTATGCCGACGCGGTAGTTGAACGTCACCAGGACGACGCAGCCCTCGCGCGCGAGCCGGGCGCCGTCGTACTCCGGCAGCCCGGACATGCCGATCACATACGCGCCGCCCTGGATCCACACCATCACGGGCAGCCCCGCGCCCGGCGCAGGATCGGGCGTCCAGACGTTGACCGTCAGCCAGCCGTGGCCCGCCGACGCCTCCGCCAACGCGTCCATCCCGAACACCCCGGCCTGCGGCGGAGGCGGCCCGTAGGCGACCGCGTCGCGCGTCCCTTCCCAGCCGCGCACGGCCCTCGGCGCGGCGAACCTCAGCGCGCCGACCGGCGGTTCGGCGTACGGGATCCCCCTGAAGACAGCCACGCCGCCCTCTCGGCTGCCGCGCAGCGCGCCGGCCGCGGCGCGGACCACTGGACCGGTCGGAGAAGGGGATGGCTGCTGCTGCGGAGCGGTACCGGGCATCACGGCTCCCTGTGGGAAGAAGGCCATCGATCGGTCCCGGGTCCCGGATTCTAGGTCCCGGGTTCCAGGTCCATGACTCGTCGCACCGTTCAGTTCACCGGAAAGTCCGGGCGCGGGCGACCGATTTATCCCGTACCGATCCCGCACGTGTGTCCCACACCTGTGTCCCACACGTGTGCGCCCCGCCGAACCTCATCGGTCCGGCGGGGCGCCGCCAGCGCTCCGTACGGTCAGATCTTGACGGACACGTACTCCTTGCCCTTGTCGTTCTCGATCACGACCTTGGCGACGTCGTCGGCCGGGACGGCCGCCGAGCCGTCGAGGTTGGCGCCCTTCTCCTCGTCGGCGACGAGCCAGCTGCCCGCGATCTCGCGGTGGCCGTCCTTGGACACCACCACCAGGCGGCAGCGCTCGCCCGCGGGGATGCCGGCGACCGAGGCGTTGAGGCGCACCCAGTCGACGGCCGGGGTCATGCGCAGCCGCATCTCGCTGCCGGTGCTCGCGCTGGTGGCCTCGGCGACCTTCACGTCGCCCGGTGGTGAGGCCGGTGCGGTGGCGGTGGCCGTGGGCACCGGGGGGTGCGCCTGCGCCGTGCCGCCGTCGTCGGTGGACCTGCCGATCAGTACGCCGCCGCCCAGCACCGCAGCCGCGGCGACCGCCGCGACCGCGGCCAGGCCCACGCGGCGCCGCACGAGCTGACCGGCGCGTTCATCTCGTGCCTGCCGCAGCGTGCGCTGGAGCAGCAGGTCACCGCCTTCCGGCGGGCCTTCGATGAAGGCTTCCGGGGGGACTTCGCCGAGTGCGGTCTCCATCTCCCGCAGTCCGTCCAGTTCGTCACGGCACCTCTGGCACGTCACCATGTGTTCGTCGACGGCCCGCACCTCCCGCTCATCGAGCACGCCGAGGACGTAGGCGCCGAGCAGTTCGCTGTCGTGTTCCTTGATGCTCACACCGCCACCTCCTTCAGCGCGACGAGCTTCACTGCCTTCGGTCTGTCCGTGTACATGTCCCGCAGCGCCTTCAACGCATAGTGTGACCGGGACTTGACGGTCCCGGGCGGTATCCCGAGGTTCTTCGCCGCCTCGGCGACGCTCCTGCCCTGGAAGTAGATCTCCATCAGCACGTCCCGGTGGTCCGGTGAGAGCTGGTCGAGTGCCTCCATGACGACCATCGAGTTCACCACGGCGTCCGCGTGGTCCTGCTCGACGGGCTGAGTGGTCGTCGACTCGGCGACCTCGGTGGGACGCGCGGCCTTGGCACGGTACCGGTCGGTGATGATGTTGCGGGCCACGGTGAGCAGCCACCCACGCACCGAGCCCTTGCCGTTCACCAGCGAGTCGGGGTGTTTCCAGGCCCGTATCAAGGTCTCCTGGACCACGTCCTCCGCGGCGCTCCGATCTCCGGTCAGCCGCTGCGCGTACGCGAGCAGGGCCCTGCCGTGTTCTTCGTAGAGGGACCTGATCAGTGCCTCGTCACCACTGCCCTGTCTCTGCCGATTGCGGGACCACAACGCCGCCATCCATCCACTCCGTCCTCTCCTGGGCCGACGCGCTGAACACGGACGGTGCGCCGGGTCGGTTCAACGAAAGCCCGATGTGACCTGAATCACTTCACACCGAGAGCGCGGTGGCGGTCATCCGGCCGTGCAACGGCGGCCGGTGTTGACGCAGCGCACCAGCTCCGCCATCCGCTCCTTGGTCATCACGTTCACGAACATCGCGTGGTCCGTCATGGGGTCCCGTTCCTGTTCCGGGAAGGAGTCCACGGCGAACGGGGTGCCGTCGGGAACGTCGTAGGCGAGGGTGACCCGCAGTTGTGGCACGGGGAACGTGGCGCGTGGGCAGGTGCCGTCGGCGGCCGGGAACCGCACGTGCGCCCGGTGGTTCGGGCTGTCCGTGGCCAGGCCGTTCCAGCAGCTGGGGAAGTCCAGCGTGCGGGTGGGGCCGCTGCCGTCCGGGCATCGCGCGTACTTCGTGGTGAACCGGTCCGGGTAGCCGGAGCAGCCCCACTGCGCGCGGACGTCGGCGCCGCCCGCGGTGGCCGCCACCGGGTTGCCGGTCACCAGGCGCAGGAAGCGGGGCATGCCGACGACGGCGCTCGCCCGGTTGCCGCGGAACTCCACGCGTACCGACTCGGCCTTCACGATCTCGCCGGTGTTGCCGTGGATGCCGCCGCCCGCCTCGTCCGCGTCGGAACCGGTGCGGTCCAGGCGGCGCAGGACCGGCCAGTAATAGGTGGACCGGTCGCCGCCCGCGCAGGTCGTCTCCGCGCCGGCCAGACTCCTGTTGGTGGAGAGGGCGTTGGTCGACAGGTTGCCCACGTAGTCGTGCACATGGTGGGCGCCGTTCACCACACCCGGCGAGACGACGAGGTTGTCCGCGTTGTAGTGCCCCTCCTCGTTGCGGCCGCAGTCGACGGTCATCGATCCGGTGGCCGCGTCGGGACCGGCGGCGGGGACCGTGGTCCGCGGGACGGAGCCGACGTCCACATACTGGTCGGCCGCGGGCGCATTGTGCGCGGGGGTGCCGCCGTCCGCCCCGAAGGTCGCCGCCCCCAGGAACAGGGTCAGACCGACACCGATGGGCACGAAGCCCCACAACAGACGGGACTTCGGGAAGGGGAATGTGATCCGCACGGATGCAGAGTTCCACCAGTGGCACGACCAGGCAAGATTGCCCTTCGGCCACAAATGGGGCCACAGTCAATGCATGGGGGTGTGAGCGTCCCCGGAACACCATGAAATGCCGAAGCCAATATCGGCTGAGCACCGGGGATTTCAGCGGAACAGCTGTCCGCGGACGGCGCCGTCCGGGAACTTCGCGGTGTGCAGGTTCGCGTAGAAGCCCGTCGGGTTCTTCTTGAGCCGCGCGAGCAGCGCGGCGTCCGGTGCGTCGACGCTGCCGGAGACCGCGAAGATGTTCTTCGGCACGGGCGAGACGAACAGCGGCAGTCGTACGTCGCCGTTCTGCCCCAGCACGCCTTCGTAGAGGTGCGCGGCCAGTGGCGCCCCGGTGTTCACCCAGGCCAGGGAGTAGCCGACACGGCTCCCCTCCGGGTAGAGGAACGTGGTGCTGTGGCCGTCGGGGTCACCGGACTTCGCGGGGTCGCCGCCCGGTACCTCCTGCCCGCCGTCGGCGAGCGCGCGCAGCTTGCCGCCCCGGATGATGCTCAACGGGTTCACGGGCTTGGCCAGGACGCGCAGTTGGCCGCGTACGGCGCCGCCGGGGAACTCCGCCGAGTGCAGATCGACGTAGAAGCCGCCGGGGTCGGTGCGCAACTTTTCGGCCACCTCGCCGCCGGTGACCGAGGTCTGGCCCGCGGCGGACCGCACCGTGGCCGGCATCCGCGTGCCGAAGAGGCGTGCCCTGACCGGACCGCTGGCCCCGACCTGACCCTGGTGGAGGTGGGCCTTGACGGGGCGTTCGATGCCGTTCCAGCTCAGCGCGAAGGTGACGCGGTCGCCCTTGACCTTGATCAGGGCGACGGCCTTGCCGTCCTTGTCACCGGGGGCCGTCCCGCCCTTCCCCGGCAGCCCCTGGTCACCGGAGAGCCGGGCGATCAGCGAGACGGCCGGTCCGGGCTTTTCGCCGGCGAGCACCGGAGGTGCCCCTGCGAGAGAGGCGGTGAGCAGGGCGGCGGCGACCGCGACGGTGAACCTGCGCATGTCTTTCGTCCTTCCGGGAGTCGGACCCTTCCGGTCGACGCACGGACGGGAGCCCCGGCCGGTTCAACGCCCGCCCGGATCGGCCGTGTTCGCGCTCCTCGCGTACGGGACGGGGGCGGGACTGAACCCGGGCGGCGGTCGGCACGTGTGGGCCGCGGGGGACGCACCCCGCCGCATTCACGACGTACGAGGACGAGAGAGGTCACCACCATGCGCGCACACAAGGCTCTGCTCGCGATACCGCTGGCCCTGGCGCTGGCCGCCTGCGGCGGCGGAGGCAAGGGCGACGCCGACGACGGCGCGGGCGCCGGGAAGGCCGGGGGCGGCGGCCGGAGCGCCACCGGTACCACCGTGTCCGTGGCGGACTCCGGCCTCGGCGACATCCTCGTCGACGGCAAGGGCCGCACGCTCTACGCCTTCACCAAGGACAAGGACGCGGCGAGCAACTGCGACGCGGAGTGCATCGCCGTGTGGCCCGCGCTGACCAGCCCCTCCCCCGCCGCGGCGGGCCGGGGTGCCAAGGCCTCCCTGCTGCGCGAGGCGAAGCGGTCCGGGGGCGCCGTGCACGTCACGTACGGGGACTGGCCGCTCTACTACTACGTCGGTGACGCGGCGCCCGGCGACGTCAACGGCCAGGGCCTGGACGGCGAATGGTTCGCCGTCGCGGCCGACGGCAAGCTCGTCCGCAAGTCCGCCTGACACCGGGACGCCTGACGCCGGGGCGCCCGCCGTTGAACCGTCCCGCTCCCCCGGTCGTGCCTGGAGCGGGGCGGGGCATGCCCGCCACGGCACGACGTACCCAGGGAGGGGCCATGGCCGAGATCGAGATGCCGGGGGACGAGGTGGAACGCCTCGGTGCGCTCCTGCGGCAGGTGATGGACCTCATCGACACCAAGCCGACGGGCTTCAGCGCGGCCGACGTCGGCCCGCCGCTGGAGAGCTCGGGCACCAACTTCGACGACGAGTGGAAGGACGGGCGGGTGCAGGTCAAGCGGAACAGCAAGGAACTCAGGGACGCCTGCGAATCCATCGTGAAGGCCTTCGCCGACTTCGACGACCAGATGGGCGCCTCGCTCAAGGAGGGTGGCGGCGGGGGCGAAGGCCAGCAGCAGCCGGCGGGCGGTCCACCCGTGCAGAAGAAGGACGACGTGATCCTGCCGCCGATCGGGCTCGCCTGACCGGCCCCGTTTCGCCCGGCGAACCGCGGCGAATCCCTCGCCGCATTTCTCGACGCATTTCTCGACGAACCTCCGACGAATCAAGGAGCGCGGTCCCATGACCAGCAGTGCGCACACCTTCGGGATCGGCATCCCGGAGAACTGGACGGAGTACGACCTCAGCGGCGACTCGCTCGCCGCGCGCCGGGCCGAGATGCTCAGGCAGGCCCCGGAGCCGGACACCCGCAAGGCCGTCAACCAGGCCTTCCGCAACGCGCGGCGCATCATGGACGGCGCCCGCAGGCGCGGCGCCGTCTACGCCGCGGGCACCACCACGATGTACGAGGACGGGCTGCTGATGGCCGGTCTCATGGTGTTCAGCGTGCAGCCGCCGCCCGGTGAGGACTTCTCCACTCGGGGTCTGGCCAAGCACTTCTCCGCGACCGGCGAGCGCCGCACGGAGGGCACCACGCGCACCATGACGACGGAGACGCTGCCCCATGTGGGCCCGGTGGGCCGGATCGCGGGCATCGAGGAGGCCGGGATCGCCGACGGCGTCTCGTACCGCCTGGTGGTCACCCACACGTTCGTGCCGGTCCCCGGCGGCGAGCGGATCCTCGTCATCACCTGCTTCAGCCCGAACATCCCGCTCGCCGAGCCGCTGCACGACCTGTTCGACGCCATCACGTCGACGTTCGCCTTCGGCGCGGACGAGCCCGTGGCCGTCGGCGCCGCGCGCTGAGCGGACCTCGGCCCACCGAGAGGGCCCCGCCGTCCCTGGGGACGGCGGGGCCCTCTCGGTCGTGCCGCCCGGGTCAGCCGACGGTCGTCTCCGGGACCCTGACCGTGACGAACCGCCCGTCCCCGACCTGGAGATGGGCCCGGCCCGGCTCGCTGTCCTGGCCCATCAGGCCCCGTGGCAGCCGGGCGCCGACCACCTCGCCGTCGCTCAGCAGGCGCGGGGCGAGCAGCGCGCCGCACCGGTTGCGCCGGACCACGGTCTGCCAGCCCGCCACGCCGCCGAGCAGCGCCTCGTTGTTGCCGGCCACCACGAGACCCCAGCCGTCTCCCGCGCTGCCGCGGGCGAGGGCTACGAAGTCGTTGTCCAGCTCCGAGTTGATCATCATCTCCGCGTCGTCGACCAGGATGGCCCCCGCAGGGGTGTCCACCGCGCCGAGCGCCGCCCGGAAGTCGGCCACCGCGACGTCAGCGTCGGTGAAGACCGCGACGACCCCCGGATCCCCCGCCAGTCGCCGCAGCGGCGAGTGCCGCGGCGCGATCACGACGATCTTCGTGCCCAGTTCGGTGAGCGACCTCGCCATGGTGAGCAGCACCGTGCTCCTGCCCGACCTCGGCGGACCCGCGATCACGAAGGACGGCACCACCGACAAGTCCGTGCCGATGGCGGCCAGTTCGTCGCCGCCGACCCCCACCATCGCCCACAGCGGGGAGGTCCCCGCGGGCCTGCGTTCCAGGGCCTCCGCGAAGTCCAGCTTCTCGGGCAGCACGTCCACGCGGAACGGTCTGCGCGCGGCGGGCACCAGGGCATCGCGCTCCAGGACCCGCTCGGCGAGCTCGCCCAGCGCCCTGGCCTGGCCCGCGCCCCCGGCGTCGGCCGTGGCGAGGAGGGCGATCTGCGCACTGCTGGTGTCCTTGAGGAGCACGCCGCGTCCCGCGGGGAGTTCCTCGGGGACGGCGCGGGCGTTCAGGCCCACCATGGCGTAGTCGGTGCGGTCGTTGAGGCGCAGGACCAGCTTGTCCTCCGTGCTGGAGGCGAACCTGTTCTGGCTGAGCACCCGGTCGCCCGCGGGCACCAGATGGACGCCGACGCCCGCGCCCTCGCGCATCAGGAGCGCCATCGCGTCCATGACGCTGCCCTGGTCGTAGCCCGCGAAGTCCCGCTCGAAGGCCTCGAAGCGGTCGACGAACAGCACGATGTGCGGGGGCCGTTCGCCCTCGGGCAGGGTGCGGCGCAGCTCGGTGAGGTCGGCGACGCCACGCCTGCCGAGGAGTTCACGCCGCCGCCCGACCTCCGCGACGAGGCGGGAGAGCAGCCGCGCGACCCGCTCGATCTGGCCGCGGTCGACCACCGCTCCGCAGTGCGGCAGGGCGGTGAGGGCCTGGAGTGCGCCGTTGCCGCAGTCCAGGCCGTACAGGTGGACGTCGGCGCAGCCGTGCGCGCCCGCGAGGGCCGCGGCCAGCGTGCGCAGCGTCTGCGAACGGCCGCTGCGCGGCGAGCCGATGACGTACAGATGGCCCATCTCGTCCAGGTCGAAGGTGAGTGCGCGCTGCCGCTGTTCGGTGGGCAGGTCCACCAGTCCGTACGCCACGGGGGCGAGCCGTCCGCTCTCCGCGGTGTCCCACGGCGCGGCCGAGGACTGCTCCTCCGGGGCGTCCGACTGCTCGTCGTTGGCCGAGGACGGGTCGCCGGACGTCCAGGGCGACGGCAGGTCGCCGAGGGTCAGGGTGGCGGGCAGCGGCGGCAGCCACGGCCGGCGCGCGGGCGGCACGGAGAGCTGCGCGGCCGCGCCACGCACCGCGTCGACGAGGACCGACAGGTCCGTCACCGGCTGGAAGGCGTCCTCCTGGGCCGGCGGGCGGGGCAGCGGATCGCCCAGGTCCTCCCAGTGCAGTTCGGTGAGCACGGGCGCCGGACGGTCCGCGGCGGCGGCCGCGGGGTCGAGGCGGCGTCCGCCGATGCGGCCCGTCTGGAACGGGAGCAGCGCCGCGTGTCCGAGCCGGGCGTGGGCCCGTCCCGGGGTGCGGGGCGAGAGCTGTCCCGAGTCGGGGGCGTCGATGATGTCCCTGCTCTCGCTGGTGTCGGTGGTGCGCAGCGCGATCCGCAGGTTGGTGTTGGCCCGGATGTCGGCGGTGACCGCGCCGGAGGGGCGCTGGGTGGCCAGGATCAGATGGATGCCGAGGGAGCGGCCCCGCTGGGCGATGTTGACGAGGCCGGAGACGAAGTCGGGCAGCTCCCGCACCATCGAGGCGAACTCGTCGATGACGAGCACGAGCCGGGCCATCGGTGCGAGTTCGGGGCGCCGGGTGCGCTTGTCGGTGTAGTCGTCGATGTCCTTGGCCCCGGCGGCGGCGAGGATGTGCTCGCGCCTGCGGAGTTCGGCGCCGAGCGACACCAGGGCCCGTTCCACGAGGTGGGTGTCCAGGTCGGTGACCATGCCGACGGTGTGCGGCAGTTCCTCGCACTCGGCGAACGCGCTGCCGCCCTTGTAGTCGACGAGGACGAAGTTGAGCTCGTCGGGCCTGTTGGCGACCGCGAGGCTCGCCACCAGGGACTGGAGCAGTTCGGACTTGCCCGATCCGGTGGTGCCCGCGATCAGGCCGTGCGGTCCGTCGGTCGCCAGGTCGACGGCGAAGGGGCCGTCCACGCCCTCGCCGACGACGGCGCGGGTGCTGCGGCCGCCGATGACCCAGCGCGCCGCGACGGCGTCGGGGGTGGGCGGCTCCAGGCCGAGTACGTCGAGGAGGCGGGCGGCGGCGGGCAGCAGGTTCTCGTCGGCCTCGTCGCCCACGTCGCGGATCGGCGCGAGCGCGCGGGCCACGCCGATGGCCCAGGACCGGCCCGGCGCGTCCATGCGCACCTCGTCGACCGGGTCGGCGTGCGCCTGCTCGGCCCGCAGCCAGCGCGTTCCCGCCACGGCGACGGCCTGGCACTCCTCGGGCAGCAGCCGTGCCTCGTCGTCCACGCAGAGCGCGTACACGCCGACGGCGGGTCCTTCGCGCAGGATCTGGATGACGCCGGGCAGCGAGCGGAGCCTGCGGGCGCCGTCGAGGACGGCCAGGACGTCGGGCTCGCCCGCGGCCCCGCCGCGCGGCGCCCGTTCGCCCGCCTGCTGACGGGCGGCGATGACGGCCGTCAGTTCGGCGATGCGGCGGCCCACCGACTCGGCGCTTGCGCCGACCAGGGTGACCGTGTCCTCGCCGAGCGGCGCGCAGTGCGGGAGCCAGTGCACCCAGGACCAGCGGTCCGCGCCGCCCGTGCCGGACAGAACGCAGATCCGCAGGTCGGAGGGGCTGTGCAGGACGGCGGCCTGGGCGATGAGCCAGCGCACGAGGGGTTCGGCCGCGGCGCCTCCGGCCACGCCCATGACGCCCGACGTGCGCAGGGGCACGGTCACCGGCACGGCGTGGGTGGTGCGGTCGATCCTGCGGCGGTGTTCCGGTTCGGCCGGGTCCTGGAGTTCGAGGAGCGCGGGCCGGTCGGCCACGCCGAGCCGCATCAGCAGGAAGTCGTCGTCCCGCCAGCGGCGTTCCCACAGTCGCTGGCGCGGTCCTGTGGCGATCAGGAGCGCCGTCGCCGGGTCGGGGCAGGCGAGTCTGCGCACGCGCTGTTCGGCGAGGACCGCCTCGTCCACGTCCTGTTCGAGCGCGGCCTTCTTCAGCTCGTACTCCTTGACCTGTTCCTCGTGACTCTCCTTGCCCCTGCGCTTGTTGGAGATCTGTGAGACGAGGGCGATGACCGGGGACAGCAGGCCGAAGACCAGGAACCGGGGGTTGTTGAAGATCAGTACGGCGACGACCGCCATGAGCAACGGGGCGAATATGAGCGTCAGTTGGAGCTTGTGACGGGCGGGCTTGCCCGGCGCGAGGGGCAGTTGGAAGCGATTGTTGACGGGCGGCGGAAGGAGTCGCGGCGGACGGTTGTAGTCCAGGCCGACGCCGTCGTCGGAGGGCTGCAGGGCCGCGTCGGGGACGGAGGGTGCGGCCAGTTCGAGCAGGCTCGGGCCGATGGCGAGGACGCCGCCGGTCGGCCAGGACGTCCAGTCCCGCACCGCCGTGCCGTCCCGCGTGAGGTCGTCCTGGTCCACCGGGCGCACGGTCGCGGTGCCGTCGGCGAGGACCTTCAGCCGGGCGGCCGTCTTCGCGAGACCTTCGGCGGAAAGGCGGATGCGGCAGGACGCCGTGGAGCCGATCTCGTAGTCGCCTGGCGGCAGCCGGAACACGACTCCGGCGTCGGCGCCGCCGACGCCCCGCAGCTCCACGACGCCGTCCGGCTCGGGGCCGGCCTCCGGCGCGGGCGCGTCCAGGGACAGCAGGCTGCCCGAGCGCAGCGCCGCGGCGGCGACCGGCTGGTCGGCGGGGAGCGGGGTGGCCCCGTGGTAGAGGACCGGCGGCTCCTGCGGTGTGCCGCCGCGCAGCCTGCGGTGCAGCTGGTCGGCGAGCTCGCCCGCGGGCGATTCGGGGTCGGCCTCGATCATGATGTCCGCGGTCTGCCCCTGCTCCGGGTCGACGGCGGTGACGGTCAGACGCATCTCGGTGCTCCTTGTGGCACGGTGGCGCGCGGCAAGAGGGGCGCGGCGGAGAGGGGCGTACGGGGGCCGGTCGGGCCGGGCCGGTGGCAGGTCCGGCCCGGCCCGTACGACGGCGGGGTCAGCCCCTGAGGCTGGCGCCCATGTCGGTGTCGAACTGGTTCATGCCCTCGCCGTACTTCTTGATGTAGGTGGAGATGCCCGTCAGCCCCTCCGTGACCTTGGAGTAGTTGGCGGTGTACTCGTCGACGAAGGGCTTGAAGTCCCGCTGCGCGGAAGGGGTGTTGTAGCCGTCGGCGGTGAGCGCGTCCAGGTCGGCCTTGATCTTGTTGAGCTGCGCGACGGCGATGTCGTACTCGTTCATGGTCGTCGCGGCGGTGGCGGTGGTCTTCTCGTCGTTGACGATGTAGTCGGCCATCGGAAAGTCTCCCGTTCGCAATGGGTTGTCGCGGAGGTGGAATTCATGGAACTGATTTCTCTGAGCGGATGGCTCGGGCGGGCGCCTCGTGGATTCGCCGCCGTGCACCCGCGCGCCTTACACACGTGGCGGGTGCCGGATCGGTTCACACCTTGATGGGGGCTTCTTCCGCCGGATTGGCCAACTCGGTGTCCGCGCTCGCGTTGAGGCCGCCGAGGGTTTTCGTGGGAATCGACGAGAGGGGGACTTCCGGGCCCTTGGTCTTCAACCCGTAGGCGTCCTCGACCTTCTTGCCGGCCAGGGAACTGCCCACGCCGTTGCCGAGTTTGATGCCCGCGTTCTCCAGGGTGGTCTGGAGGTCGGCGCCGTTGGCACCGACCTCGTAGCCGAGTCCGACGGCCTGGCCCACGGCGCCCTTGAGGATGCTGGTGACGGCCGCGTACCCGTACTCCTGGAGCTCGGTGACCGAGGTGGGTCCGCCCGCGGTGGCGTGGTAGTCGTGGATCGGCGTGTGCTGCTCGTTGAAGGAGCCCGCCGCGTTCAGTTCGGCGACGGTCTTGCCGTTGGCGTCCTTGACCTGCACGGCGCCGTTGTTCTTGATGTCGACGTGGAACGTGCTCTGGTTGCCGTTGTGGTCGGTCGTGACGACGGTGCCCTCGACGCCGTCGTTGGTGACGGTGGCCGTGGTCGTCTCGCCCCCGGCGTTGCTCGTGAAGGTGGCGGTCCCGTCGGGGTTCTGGGTGATGGTCACGCCGTTGCCCGCGTCGGTGGTGGTGGCGGTGCCGTTGTTGATGGTGGTGGTCGCGCCGCCACCGCCCGGCGGGGTGACGACGGTCGGCGCGCCGGGGCCGCCGGTGACGGTGGTGCCGTCGCTGAAGGTGACCTGCGGCAGGGCCGCGGGCCCCTGCTGTCCGGCGCCGACGGGCGCCGGCGCGGTCACGCCGGGACCGTTGAGCGTGCCGTCGGCGCCGACGCTGACCTTGTCGCCGGGGCCGTTGCCGCCGCCGGTCACGGAGACGTCGAAGCCGCCCCCGCCGGTGGACTTGACCTCGAACGGGCCGCCGTGCACGGTGGCGCCGCCCTTGCCGCCGGCGGGCACGTCCACGCTGATCCCGCCGTTGCCGCCGGCCTTGAAGGTCTCGGGGCCCGGCGCGGGGGCGGGGGCGAGCGGGTTGTGCGGCCCGTCGACCACGCCCGCCTTCTGCCCCGCGGTGCCCGCGTTCTCCACGTTCCCCTGGCTCTTGCCGAGCGAGGTGTTGGGGGTGTCCACGGAGGTGGCGCCGCCGAAGAAGCCCTCGTGGTGCACGGTGGGGCCGCCGTTCGGCGTGGGCACGGTGATGCCGCTGTGACCGTCGCCGGTGACGGTGCTGATCGGCGTCTGGCCCGCGCCGTTGCCGATGGGGTTGCCCGCCGTGTCGATGGGGGCGTTGGTCGTCGGATCGAGGTGGGTGCCGGAAGGGCCGAGCCCGGTGACGCCGCCGGGGGCGAAGGTGCCCGACGCGGGCCCGTAGGTGACGGACACCTCGCCCTGCGGACCGAGGGGGTTGGGTCCGTGTACGACGGTGCTGCCCGGCTCGGAGATCGGGTCGGCGCCGTGGGTGATGATCGTGGGTCCCCCCGGGCCGTTGGACAGGGTGTTCTGGCCTCCCGTCATGTCGGGCGAGCCGAACAGGCCCCACCCCTCCTGCTGCGGGGTGTTCACCGTCACCTGGGTGTTGGTGCCGGTGATGGTCGCGCCGCTCGGCGAGTTGGTGACGGTGGCCTGCCCGTCGGCGCCGACGGTGTGGGTCACGCCCGACTTGTCGTGGACGGTGGTGGTGGTCGCTCCCGTCCCGTCGTGGGTGACGGTGGTCGTGAAGCCCTCGGACGAGTGCGTGATGGTCGGCCCGTTCGTGGTGAGGGTGGCGCCGTTGCCGTTGGTGACGGTGGCCGCGGGCGCCGCCTGGCCGCCGCCCTGCGGGTTGGCCGCGGCCTGGGGCGGCGGCACCTGGGCGGACGAGCCGTCGGGCACCTGGCTGGTGACCGTGCCGTCGGGTCCCGACGTGACGGTCGTGGGCGGGCCGCCGGGCACGGGCTGGTGGGTGAAGGTGACGGCGCCGCCCGGGGCGGCCGAGGTACTGACGCCCTGGCTGTCGATGCCGCCGTTGCCGATGGTGGCCTGGGCTCCGCCGCCGGTGTCGGTGACGGTGGCGACCGGGTTGTTGGCACCGTCCACGCCGGCCGTGACGGTGACCGGGCCGTCGGAGACGGTGCCGGTGTTGTCCACGCCGAAGTTGCCGCCGTTGTCGGCCGCCGTGGTGCCGTTCGGCCCGTGGGTGACCGTGGTGTGGGTTCCCGCAGGGGCGTTGGTGGTGACGGTGCCGTCGTTGTGCACGGTGCCGCCCGCGACGTTGGCGCCGTTGACGTCGGTCTGCGCGCCGCCCCCGGTCAGCGTGGAGGTGGTGCCGCCGGGCGTGGTGACCTGCGTCGGTGCGCCGTCGGCGGCCGGATTGACGGTGACGGACGCGGGCTGGCCCTGCGGTCCCACCGTGGTCGGCATGTCGGCGCCGGTGCTGACGGACGTGCCGCCCTGGCTCACCGTCGTACCCCCGCCCGGTGCCTGGTCGACCTGCGCCGGATTCGCGCCTGCCAGGGTGCCGCTGGTCCCGCCGGGGCCGTGACTGGCCTGGAGCGGGCCGGAGTTGACGGTCGTCCCGCCGTTGCCGACCGTCACCGTGGTACCGCCTCCGCCGCCGACCGTGACCGTCTGGCCGCCGGGGCCAGCGGGCGCCGACTTCGTGACGGTGCCGTCGCCGTGCACGGTGGTGGTGCTGCCGTCGGCGGTGGTGACTTGGGCACCGTCCCCGCCGGTGGGCGGGGTGACGGTGACCGCGGGCTGCTGCCCCTGCGGCCCGGCGGTGGTCGGCGCGTTCGGGCCCGTACTGACGGACGTGCCGCCCTGGCTGACCGTCGTGGTCCCGTCCGGGGTCTGGTCGACCTGGATCGGGTTCGGTCCTCCCACCGTTCCCTTGGTCCCGCCCGGTCCCTGACTGGCCTGGATCGAGCCCGAGTTGACCGTCGTGGTGCCGCCGCCGACCGTCACGGTGGTGCCGCCCGTGCCGTGCACGGTGACCGTGTGGCCGCCGCCGTTGGTCACGGAGATGGTGGTGTTGCCCACGTCGACGGACGCGCCGGGGGTCGGCTGGGGCACCGCGGGGGCGACCGTGTTGCCCTGGCCGTCGGTGGCGGTGATGGTGCCGTCGGCGTCGACGTGGATGTCCTGCCCGCCGTACGCGATGTCCGCCGAGCCGTCGTTGTGCACCGTGGTCGAGCCCGCGATGACGACGCCGTCCGCGCCCTTGCTGATCCCGTCGACGTTGAACCGGCCGTTGGGGTTGAGGGTCAGCGAACCGCCGTCCGGGCCACTGAACTTGATGTCCAGGGGCGAGAACTCGATCTTCCCTCCGCCGCCGGTGACCGTACCGCCGCCGCTCCCGTCGGTCGTGATCCCGCCGGTCGTGACGGCCCCGTCCTTGCCGATCGAGATCTGCGGCTGGCCGCCCGTGGGCGCCACGTCGACACCGCCGCCCGGCTTGGCGATGACGGATGAGCCGTCGGGGGTGGTGAAGGTGACGTCCGCCGCGCCCGGCGCGCCCACGGCGATGTCACCGTTTGGGGCGACCGTCAGCGGCGGCTGGTCGCCCGTGGGGCTCAGGTCGAACTGGCCCTGCGGGTCGACGCTCAGCGAGGTCCCCTCCGGGGAGTTGAGCGTGATGTCGAGCGGCGAGAACTCGATGGTGCCCGCGCCGCCCGTGACCGTACCGCCGCCGCCTCCGTCCGTGCTGATCCCGCCGGTCGTGACGGCACCGTCCTGGCCGACCGACACCTGCGGCTGGCCGCCGGGCGGGGTGATGTCCAGGCTCGTGTTCGGGCCGTTGAACTGCACCGTTTCCGCGTTGGGGCCGCCCGTGTTCACCGCGAAGCCGGTGCCGTCCAGCGTGGTGGTGGGCCCGCCGGGCGAGCTGATGGTGGCGCCGCCGCCCGGCGGGATGCTGGTGGTGACGTTGCCGTCGGCGACGGTGACCGGGCCTCCCGCGTTGGCCGGGGGCAGGGCGACGGTCTGGCCGCCGCCGTCCCCGTTGGCGACGTTGACGCCGCCGTTGTTGCCGACGGAGATCTGCGTGCCGTCCGGCAGGGAGGCGCCGCCGCCGAAGTTGCCCGCGTTGCCGCTGAGCGTGGTGTTGCCGACGTTGACGTCGATGCTGCCGTCGGCGGGGTTGTGGGTGGCCACCGGCTGGGCGCCGCCGCCCGCCGGGCCGTTGAAGACCGAGGTGAGACCGTTGGCGTTGTCGACGGTGAGGCCGCCGCCCGCCACCGACGTGAAGCCGCCGCCGTCGGTCACGGTGAGGCCGCCCGGCGTGGCGACGCTGTTGTTGTTCACGGTGAACTGCGGCGCGGGGCCGCCGTCGCCCGGCGTGCTGAACGTCGTCGCGCCCGTGCCGTCCTTGGTGACCGAGCCGAAGGAGCCCGATGTCGTGAAGCCGCCGGGCCCCAGCTCGGTGGTGAGCGCGGGCTTGGCCGAGGGCGTGGAGGCGAACTCGCCTCCGAACGTGCCGCCGAACTTCTCCTTGACCGTGTCGCCCTTGACCGGGGTCTCGAACTTCGTCGTGTTGCCGTCCGAGGTGATGACGTCCCCGTCGGGGCTCTTGATCGTGTTCGTGTTGCCGATGGTCTCCGAGCTGAATCCGTCGGGTGTCGTCGTCGTGGTCGACGTCTCGGGGCCGGGCGGCGGGCCGCCGTCCGCGGGGGCCTGGACCTGGTCCGCCTTCGGCCCCGGCGGCGTGATCTTCGTGTCGGTCGTGGTGCCGTCCGGCGTCGTGATCGTCGTCTTGAGCTCGCCGGTCGACGCGTCCGTGCCGGTCTTGCCGTTGATGCCGTGGAACCCGGTCTTCTGCCCGAGCCCCTTGGCGTCGACGAACAGCACGTTGCCCGGCTTGAACTGGCCGTTGGTCACGCCGAGGCTGTCCAGCGAGAACGCCTTGTCGATGTTGCTCTTGAACTTGCCCTTGGTGGTGAACGCGTCCTTGATGCTGTTGGCGAACTTGGTGCCGCCGAACACCGTGAGGACACCGGCCGTGCCCGCGCCGAGCGCCGCGCTCTTGACCGCGGCGACCGCGTCGAACTTCTTGCCGTCGGCCAGCGCCGTGAGGCCCGCGGCGAGGAACCCCAGGGAGAACTCGGTGCTCACGTCGATGCCGACCTTGCCCGCGAGCGCGAGCCCCGGCGCCGTCTTGAGCCCCGCGAGCCCCTTGCCGAGCGGATCGATGATCTTGCGTACGAAGGTCGAGCTCTTCAGGGCCGCGGTGACCGCCGCGGCCGTGGTCCCGATGCCCTTGCCCAGCTTGGCGAGGGCCGGCGCGAACTTGGCGAGCTTGCCCGCCGCCGCGGCGATCTTCCCCAGACCTCCGAGGAGCACGCCGCCGGGCACCAGGGTCAGCAGGCCGATGATGATGTCGCCGACGTCGATCTTCCCCTGCGCCACCATGCGGATCACCGAAGCCGCGAACAGGACCGCGCCCAGGATGACGCCCACGACGGGCAGGAACACGGCGACGATGGCGATGAGGATGCCCGCGACGATCTCGATGAACGGGTTGTCGGCGAGGATGTCACCGAACGTCTTGAAGAAGTCCCTTTCGGGGATGGCCTGTTCGGCTGCCTCGTCGAGCGTCACCGACGCCCTGCGCGAGCCGTCCTCCCGCAGGGCGTGCGCCTCGCGGCCGAGCGCCTCGGCGGCCGACAGCTGCTGCTTGGCCGCGTCGACCTCGCCCTGCCGCGTGTCGCGCGCCTCGGTCTGTTCGGGCGTGGCGTCCGCGGCGAGGTCGGGAACGTCCGACTTCGCGGTCGCCGCGACCTCCTGCCCCTGGTCGATGGCCCGGTCCAGCATGTCCTGCGCGTCGGTCAGGACGTCCGCGTACGTCGTGTAGGCGCCCGCCGCGGTGCGGAACGAGTCCCTGGTCTTGACGAGGAGCCCCGGCAGGTCCTTCTTGATCCGCGTCTTCAGGGCCTCCATCGCCTGGCCCTTGCCACGGCGGATCGCCCCGTCGTCGCGGAGCAGCTCGACGGCTTCACCTGCCCCGTCCCCGAGCTCCTGATAGGTCTTGGCCAGTGTCCTGATGGCCTCGGGGTCCCCCGGTGTGGGGTCCGCACCGAAGCCCAGGATCTCCCAGCCCGTGGTGTGCCGTCGTGGCATCTCCAACTCCTCCCGGCTGCACGCCCGTTCGGCACCTGTTCACGGGGCGGCAGCCGATTCGGTTCAGCGCGTCGCATCGCGCTTTGAACCGATCGGCGGTCGTACGCGTGTGACCGCCGACGCCCCCAGGAGTGCGCGTCACAAGGCCCTGACGGAGGAGGACGAGAAAGATGCGTGACGCCCCAAGGACGACGAACGAGGCGCGGCGGACGGCTCCGTGGCGCGGCACGGCCCGGGTGACGGCGGTGTGCGGCCTGGCGGCCGTCACCTGGCTCGCGGTGCCGGGACCGGCCCACGCCGTCAGCGCGGCGCCGCCCCAGACGCGGGCCGCCCGGCTCTTCCAGGCCGAGGAGCTGACGAAGTACTACGTGCTCAAGTCCCCCAAGGGCAACGGCGGTCAGCAGGAGACGCTCGTCTCGATCGCGGAGCGCACGCTCGGCGACGGCGAACGGTTCGAGGAGATCCTGGTCCTCAACAGCGGCCGCCCGCTGCCCGACGGCTCGGCGTTCGTGAGCCCCGACCAGCTGGTGCCCGGCTTCCCGCTGATCCTGCCGGAGGACGCGGACGGACCCGGCGTCGAGTTCGGCGTCCTGCCGGGGACGAAGGCGGCGTCGGGGCAGGACGGCGATGCGGGCGCGAGCGCGAGCGCGGGGCAGGGTGCGGCGCGGTCTCCCGCGCCCCGCACCGCGGCCGGCCGGGCGTCGAACCCGTTCGGCTCGATCGGCGACCGGGTCTCGCTCCCCCTGTTGATCGGCGGGGTGGCCGGGGTCACCACGCTGACCGTGGTGATCGTCGCGCGGCGACCGCTCGGGCGGGCCGCGCGGGCCACCGGCTCCGGGGTGATGCGCGTGGCCCGGGTGCTGCGGCCGCGGCTGCCGCGCGGTCTGGCGCTCGCGCTGCGCCGCCGTCGGCGCGGCGCGCTGGCGAAGCGGCTCGCGGCGGACACCCGTACGCCGGTGGTGGTCCGGCAGGCGCTGCGCGAACTGATCCCCGCCGATCCGTCGAAGTCGGAGCGCCCGGTCCGGGTCTACAGCGTGCTCGCCGAGCCCACCAAGCTGCTCGCCTCGGTGTCGGGCGCGCGGACGGCCCCCACGCCGTGGACCGCCCTCGAACCGAACCGCTGGGAGCGCACCGGGCTGCCCGCCTTCGTGGAGGGCGACCCCTCGGGTGACCGGATCCTCGCGCTGCCGCACCTGGCCAGGATCGGGATCGGCGAGCGGGGCGCGCAGGTCATGGTGGACCTCGGCCAGATCAACGGCGCGCTGAGCGTCAGCGGTGACCTCGCCGTCGCCCAGGACACCGTGGCCGCCCTCGTCCGCGGCCTCCTCGAACTCCCCCGGCAGAGCACGGTGGTGGTGTCGGTGGACCCGGGTGCGAGCGCCCTGCCCGGCCTCAACGGGCTGGTCCGCGTCCGCTCCGTCGCCGAGGTCGAGGGCAGGGCGCCGGAGGAGGTCCTCAACACCGCCGAGGAGCTCGGGGTCGGTTTGGTGCGCGGCGCGGCCCGCACGGGCGAGGTGACCGGGTTCATCGTGCTCCAGGACGCGCCGACCGCCGAGGAGGCGCGGGCGCTCGCGGACCTCACCGCGCCCGAGGGCGGCGGCTGGATCGTCCTCACCGTCGGGGACGTGCCCGGTGCGCACTGGCGCTGGTACGCCGAGTCCGACGGCAGCGTGGACCTGGGCGTGCTCGGACTCCAAGTCATCGTGCCCACGCAGACGTTGGCGGGCGCGGGCACCGGACGTGTGTGACAGGTCGCGGGTGACAGGCCGCGTGTGACAGGTCGCGGGAATTCTTTTCCCCGGGTTGAACCGCCCCGCATCTGAAGCCGTGTTCTCGGTGACCGGCCAGAACGGGATTCGGATTCCCCCAAAGACTCCGCTCCGGCAGTTGGTCGGCCTCCTCCCCTGCTGCCGGGGCGGGCATTCCGCGGCGTGACGCCGCCTTCGTTCTGCCAAGAATCTCAGCTGTTCTCAGATATCAGAGAGAGGTCCCTCATGCGCAAAACCACTTACATTCCGGTCGCGTTGACGGTCACCGCGGTCATGATGACGGCGGCCTGCGGAGGGTCCCAGACCGCGGCGACCACCGCCGACTCCCCCAGCCGGTCCACCGCCGCGGACAGCGGCACGCAGCCCTCGCAGGCGGGCGGTCTGAGCGTGTGGAAGAGCGACAAGCTGGGCGCGGTCATGACGGACGGCGCGGGCTTCACGCTCTACCGGTTCGACAAGGACAAGGCGCGCCCCTCGGCCTCGAACTGCACCGACGCCTGCGCGGCCACCTGGCCGCCGGTCCCCGCCGAGGGCGCGAAGGCCGCCAAGGGCATGGACCCGAAGCTGCTCGGCTCGGTCAAGCGGGCGGACGGCACCAGGCAACTCACGCTCGCCGGTTGGCCGTTGTACCGCTACGCGCAGGACACGGCGCCCCGCCAGACGAACGGACAGGGCGTCGGTGGCACCTGGTTCTCGGCCGCGCCCGACGGCACCAAGGCGAAGAAGGCGGCAGAGGCGGCGGAGGAGGCGGAGGAGGCGCCCGCCGAGGAGGCCGCCCCCGGGAAGCTGCCCGCGCTGTCCACGGTCGAGGACCAGGAGCGCGGCCGCATCGTCAGGGACGGCAAGGGGCGCACGCTCTACCGCTTCACCAAGGACACCGCCTGGCCGATGAAGTCCAACTGCCAGGGTGAGTGCCTCAAGCTCTGGAAGCCGGCGAAGCCCGTGGACAAGAAGAACGTCAAGGGTGTCGACCCCAAGCTCCTGAGCACGTACGACCGCCCCGACGGCGGCAAGCAGCTCGCCATCGACTGCTGGCCGCTGTACTGGTACACCGGCGACGAGAAGCCGGGCGACACCAACGGCCACGGCGTGAAGGGCACCTGGTTCACCGTGCGGGCCGACGGCAAGCTCGCCAAGTGACCTCCGGCCCGCCCCGCACCCCGTCAGTCGAGGTCCTCGCGGTCGGCGATGATGTCGGTCTCGTACTGGTCGATGATCTGCTGCGGGGTGCGGCCGGTGTGGTGGGCGAGGTCGTTGATGGCGGTGGCCGCCCAGTTGGCCACCGAGAGGGCCAGGGCCATCAGCTTGTCGTCGCCCTGGGTGTTCCTGACGCCGAGCAGATAGGCGAGATGCAGATAGGGGACGGCCTGGGGTCCCTCGGCGCGGCCCGTGCTGGCGCGGAGCATCTCGATGGTGGTCCGGGTGGCCTCCTCGTGCTCCGGGATCAGGCGCTCCCTTTCGACCTGCACCTGGGCGATCATCTTCTGGCGCGCGAGCGGGTCCATCAGCGGCCTCCTTTCGCCGGGATCGGTCTCCGGTGCCGGTCAGGGGGTGGCGCGCAGCAGGACGAGCGATCCGTCGTAGGTCGGCCTGCCGCGGAGGTGGCCGAAGGCGTCGTCCCAGGCGCCCGAGCCGAGGGCGCGGCGCAGGGATGTGTCGAAGTCCTGGCGGGCGCGGTCGTCGACGAAGCTCCAGGCCGAGCAGGCCTGGCGGGCCGCGGGGTCGAGGAGGAGCTCGGGCCGCCCGTAGTACGCCTCGTTGAAGCCGTCGGTGCAGTCCAGCGGGACGGGCACGGTCTCGACCGTGGTGGTGCCGCCGAGCGCGGCGGTCAGCAGGCGCAGGGGCGGGTAGCGGCGGGCCTCGGTCTCCAGGACGTCCGGGGCGTACTCGTAGAGCCAGAAGTCGCGCACGCGCGCGGGATCGCAGGTCAGTACGACGACGGGGCCGCGCGTCACCCGGCGCATCTCGCGCAGCCCGGCCTCGGCGTCGGACCACTGGTGGACGCTGAAGAGGGTCATCGCCGCGTCGAACTCCCCGTCGGCGAAGGGCAGGTCCTCGGCGACCGCGTCGATGGCGTCGGTGAGCTGCGCGGGCCGCCGGACCCGCATGGCCAGGGAGGGCTCGACCGCGGTGACGGCGTGCGCCGCGCTCTCGTACGACCCGGTGCCCGCGCCGACGTTGAGGACGGAGCGGGCGTCGCCGATCGCCCGTGCGATGACGTGCGCGATGCGCTCGTCGGGGCGGCGGTACGCGTGACCGGGTCGGAGGGAGCCGTGGTCGACGTCGCCGGCACCGCCGTCGTGTGTACGCATCACCATGGAAGACCTCGCCTTGTGGGCCCGCCGGGACGTCGGCAGCCGCGCCCCGAACAACGTCTTCCATCTTGCATCTGCCACGGGGAATCTCATAGCTGCCTGGCTGATGCTTGGCAGATCAGCCAAGGAGTGGGGCATCTGCGCCGTCGCGTTTGGAGGTTGTGTCGGCGCCCGCTAGGAAACGGGCACGCCGGGCTCGTACGCCAGGTGGTGCGGGGCCAGCGCGCGCAGGAACGCTTCCGCCGCGAACGTCTCGCCCGGTGTGCGGACCCCGGTCCCCTTCACCCGGCCGGTGAGGATCTGATCGACGGCCTCCACGACGAGAGGCGCGGTGACGGCGTAGATGTCCTGTCCGTGGACCACCGCGCGACGCCGGGTGTCGCCCGCCCGGACGACGACGTCGACCAGGAAGGTCTGCGCGGAACGCCCCCGCTCGTCGACCGGCTCCGGCGGTGCGGCGTCCGGGGCCAGCACGTCCTTGACGGCTTCGAGGGTCATGAAGGTGTGGATGTCGGGGGCGTTCAGGTGGCGCGGGATGGTCACGCTGTCCGCGGTGGTGAACTCGCCGACCACGGAACGGTTTCCGACCGGCTCGGGGAAGGACCACTCGCCGGTGGGCGCCTCGTCCGTGCGCAGTTCGAGGCGGCCTTCGGCGTAGACGAGCCGTCGGCCCTCGCGGCGGCCGCGCGAGACCCGGCTGGAGCCGCGCGTGCCCGCCGTGGGGTGCCAGCTGCTCAGGGCGTACGCGATGTGCACCTCGTCGGCCGCGGGCGCGTCGCCGAGCGCGGCGGTGGCGAGCAGGTCGCCGAGGCCGCCGTAGAACGCCATCGCGGGCACCACGAGGACCCCCGCGGCACGGGCCTTCTCCGCGAACCGCGCGAACGTGTCGGCGACGGCCTCCACCTCGGCGGCGACGTCCAGGTAGGGGATCCGTGCGCGCAGCGCCGCCTCGATGACGGGTGCGGTCGTCGCGGCGAAGGGCCCCGCCGCGTTGATCACGGCCGCCGCGCCGTGCAGCGCGCGGTCGAGCGAGGCCGGGTCGTCGACCGAGGCGGGCCGGACGTCGAGCCCGGGGAACTCGTCGCCGAGCGCGCGGAGCTTCGCGGCATCGCGTCCTGCCAGGACCGGGGTGAGCCCCCGTGCCACGAGTTCGGCCACGATGAAGCGTCCGGTGTGCCCGTAGGCACCGAACACCGTCACCGTTCTCCGTCCCGCCTCTGCCGCTCGGGTCGATTCCATGGGGCTCCCCCGTCTCGTGGATGCGTACGCCCTGACGGCTGATGCCCGGCGGCCGTACGCGGTTGATCACTTGATGCACCTGAGTCTGTCGTCGGCGGCCGACGACCGTGAGTGGCAGCAATGCCATCGCCCGTACACTTTCGGACATGCCCCTTGTCGCCCTGGCCGTCTCACCCGGAGTTCCGCACTTCGAGCTCGCCTCGGCCTGCGAGGTGTTCGGCGTCGACCGCTCCGACCTCGTGGATCCCTGGTACGACTTCACCGTCTGCGGGCCGGGCCCCGTCTCGCTCGGCGGCCGCTTCCGGCTCGAACCCGATGCCGGACTCGACCACCTCGCGCACGCGGACACCGTGATCGTCCCGGCGTGCGCCGATCCGGACGAGGATCCGCCCACCGACCTGGTCGACGCCGTCCGTGCCGCGCACGACGCGGGCGCCCGGGTGGCGTCCCTGTGCACGGGCGCGTTCGTCCTGGCCGCCGCGGGCCTGCTGGACGGGCGGCGTGCCACCACGCACTGGTGGCACGCGTCGGCGCTGGCCGCCAAGTACCCGCGCTTGGAGGTCGATCCGGACGTCCTCTACGTCGACCACGGCAGCGTTCTCACCTCGGCGGGGAAGGCGGCCGCGATGGACCTGTGCCTGCACCTGGTCCGCCTGGACCACGGCTCGGCCGTCGCCAATCAGGTCGCGCGCCGCCTCGTCGTACCGCCCCACCGGGCGGGCGGCCAGGCCCAGTTCGTCAGCACGCCGCTGCCCGAGCGCCCCGACCATCCCCTCGGCGCGGTGATCGCCTGGGCGATGGAGCGGCTCGACCAGCCGCTCACCGTGGCGGACCTGGCCCGCGAGGCGCACATGAGCTCACGTCACCTGGCGCGCGTGTTCTCCGACGTCACCGGCACGACTCCGCTGCGCTGGCTGCTGAACCAACGCGTCCAGCGTGCCCAGCAACTCCTCGAAACCACCGACGACACCGTCGACATGATCGCCGAGACCACCGGCATGGGCACGGCCACGACGCTGCGCCGCCACTTCAACCGCTCGGTGGGTGTGCCGCCGGACGCCTATCGGCGCACGTTCCGGAGAGGCGGGGCGCCTGTTCACCTCAGTCCTTCGAACTCCTTGCCCACCGTGAGCGTCACGACGCCGGGTTCGGCGTCGGCGGAGTCGTCGGCCCCGGCACGGACGCCGGGCAGGCGTGAGGCGAGCACGTCGGCCTTGCCCTTGGCGCCCTGGGAGTAGCCGACCTTGGTGGTGCGGGACTCGGCGGGCGCGTTGCCGGTGGCGGTGACGGTGAAGCCCGCTTCGCGCAGTTGCTTGGCGACCTCGGCCGCGCGGCCCGGCTCGCCGGTTCCGTTGAGGACGCGGACGCCCACGGTCGAGGCGTAGACCGGCTTCTTCGCTGCCTTCTCCAGCGCCTTCTTCCGGTCCTTGCCGACCTCCTTGTCCTTGGCCAGGGAGGTGAACAGATCGGCGGCCTGCGGGAACTGCCAGCTCACGTTCGCCCTGTCCGACGGCACGTCGGCCTCGCGCGGGTAGTTGGGCACGGTGAGGAAGGTCAGCCGGTCCTTGGGGATGCCCTTGAGTTCGGAGGCGAGGCCGTAGAGCGGCTTGATGCCGGCCAGGGACTTGTCCGTGGTGAGGGAGTCCGTGGCGGACTGCAGGAATCCGTAGAGGGCCTTGGGGTTGGTGAGCTTGGACTGGGCCTTCGCGGCCAGCGCGTCCATGAACTCCTGCTGGCGGCCGATGCGGCCGAGGTCGGAGCCGTCGCCGACGCTGTAGCGGGTGCGTACGTAGCCCAGCGCCTTCTCGTCCTTCACCGTCTGGCAGCCCGCCTCCATGTCGAGGTGCGCCTTCTTGTCGTGGATCGCCTGCTCGGGGCAGACCTCGATGCCGTCGAGGGCATTGACCATGCCCTTGAAGCCTTGGAAGTCGATGGACATGAAGTGGTCCATGCGCAGGCCCGTGCGCGCCTCGATCGTCTTTATGGTGCAGGCCGCCGCGCTGGCGACCTCGCCGGTGCTGCCGCCGATCGAGAACGCCTCGTTGATCTTGAAGTGGTGGGCGGGTGCCTTGCTGCCGTTGCCCTTGTCACAGGTGGGGATCTGCACCCAGGAGTCGCGCGGGAAGGAGACGACGGTGGCCCACTCACGGTCGGCGGGGATGTGCACGACCATCAGCGTGTCCGACTGCATGGTCGTCAGGTCCTTGCCGTACTTGGCGTTGGCGCCGTCACGGCTGTCCGATCCGACGACCAGGATGTTCTTCGAACCAGGGCTGAGGTTCTCGGGACGGTCGCCGCCGAGCTTGTTGTCGACGTCCGCGGCGTTGATGTTGTTGTCGAGATCCGTGTATATCCACGCGCCGATCCCGGCCACCGCGAGGATCAGGACGGAGAAGGTCCCCGCGACCCAGAACAGGATCCGTCCCCGCCGCGTCAGCCGGGTGGAGCGCCCTTTGGCGGCACCGCGCGCACCGCGCCGCGCACCGCCCCCCGTACCGCCCCGACCCTGACCACGCCTACGTGCGCCCGTCCCACCCACCCGCGAACCTCCAGATCTCGCCCGTCACACGACTGTCGCACGGCATCACAGATCACCCGATCGAGTCGAATGCCGGAACTCTACAGTCTTGTAGAACTAAGTGATCCGGAGCCGCGTAGCATCCCTCTTCGGCGAAAATCACCAGGAGCAAGCTGTGGGCAACTTACCTGGGGAACCTGAAGGAGCGGCAGTGAAAGGTGTGCCAGTGCGCACGCGGGACGAGCGGGCACGGGACAACGGGGCACGGGGCGAAGGCCTTCAGGGCAATCCGGGTCAGGCCGCCGAACGGCCTCTCGGCGGCCGCAACCGCACCGCGCGGGTCAGCGGCTTCTTCGCCCTCGGCGGTGTCGCCCTCCTCGGCAACTTCGCCACCGGCATCGCCTGGATCAACCCCGGCGTCTTCCTCACCCTGGCCGCCCTGTCCGCCCTCGTCGCCATCCCCACGGGCCACGTCGCCCGCTTCCGGGGCCGCCGTCTCGCCGGCGAGGGCCGCGGGCTCGCCCTCGCCGGGATCCTGACCGGCTGGCTGGTGCTGCTGGTCTGCGCGGTGGCGGTGCTCGCCTTCGTCGGGCTTATCGCCGGACTCGCGGTCCTCTCGGACGGCTCCTGACCGCGCGGGCCGTCAGCCTCCGTAGCGCAGCGCGATCGTGTCGCCCGCGCCGATCACCGTGGCACGGCTCGCCGCGCCGGACGCCGCACCGTCGACGCTCGACCGCCACTGCGAACTGCCGTTGTTCGTCTTGCCGTTCAGGGATGTGACAGCGCCCGCGCCGCTGCTCGGGGTGAGCCCCGTGACACAGCCCGCGGGGGTGGCGGAGGCCCCCGCCGCGTCGAGGACGGCACCGAGCGTCGTGGTCGTGGCGTCCGGCGTGAAGGCGACGGAGCAGACCTTCAGCGCGGTGCCGTCGTCGACCGTCAGGGCGAGGCTGGTGCGGGTGCCGGGGGTGAAGGCGTCGGTGGCCGTCCAGCGCGGGGCGCCCGCGGTGGCCGGCGTCGGCGGCGCCGTCGCGAAGCCGCCGCCCGCGACCGCGCGCAGGCCGTCGATCGAGGCGTACGCGGAGGGCACGGTGTCGGTGGGCAGGTACTTGAAGCCGCCGCCCGGCTTGAACTGCTGGGCGATCAGGAAGTCCACCGGGGTCTTGCCCGCCCGGGTGAGGAAGTCTCCGGTCTGCGGGTTGATGCCGCAGGCGTTGAGGCCGGAGACCGCCCAGCCGTTGGAGTCCGTGTTCGCGCCGAACATCGCGTCGAAGGCACCGGAGTTGTTGATGAGCTTCGACTTGAGGAAGCCCTTGGCCTTGGTGACGGCCGGGTCGGTGGCGGGCACCCCGGACACGCACAGGGAGGCCATGGCGGCGCCGGTCATGTCGATGTCGCTGGGCTTGGCCAGCGCGTCGGGGTCGCCCTCGGCCTTGCTGAAGTTCCACCCGCCGTCATCGTGCTGGTTGGCCCGCACCGTACCGACGGAGCGGTCGAGCAGGGCCTGGGGGACGCGCTGGGCGCCGGACGGCGTCTTGGCCCCCGCGAGCGCGAGCAGCGCGAAGACCGTGCCGTTGAAGTTGGCGGGCGAACCCCAGTAGCCCGGCGCGGAGTTCTGCCAGTACGCGTAGGTGTCGGCGATCAGGTTGCGGCTCGCGGAGACCCGGGCCGGGTCGATCCCCGCGGAGTAGGCGTTGATGATGCCGCGCTCGAAGTCGGTGACCACCGGCGAGCTGCCGGGCCAGGCCGGGTCGGCCAGGTGGGCCCGGTAGACGGTACGGGCGTTCTTCGTGGTGTCGCCGTTCGGCGTGACGTCGACGGCGGCGGTGCCCGCGGCGGCGAGGGCGGAGAACGCCCACTCGTTGGACAGGCCCGCGCCCGCGTAGGAGCCGTCGGCTCCCTGGAGGGATCTGAGATAGGTCACGCCGTTGGTCTTGGAGGTGGCTATCTGGCCGGGCGAGGCCGTCGCCGCGGCGGGCACCGCCGTCAGGGCGAGCGCCGTGAGCGCGGCGGGCACGGACAGCAGGGCGCGGCGGGCCGCGGAGGTCGTGGCGGGGCGTGCGGTGGGCACGGCGGAGCAGGCGGAAGTCAGGGCGGAGTGCGTGGAGTTCATGGCGGGGTGCTCCCGGGAAGAGGGGGCGTCGGCCGCACATCCGTCACCGACGCGTCCCGCGTACGCACGGCGTACGAGGGAGCGGGCGGGGACGACACGTGGCCGTCGCCCGAGCGCGTGATGCGACGTCCTTGATTGCAGGGCCGGTCGGGCATTCGGGCTCGTCCCGGCCCCCCGGCCGGTCCACACCGCTGCGCGTCAGCTCTGGACTCCCACCAGATTCCCCCGCTCGGCAGCACGGGAGGTTACTCGAACCTCACAGGTCCCGCACACCCTTGTCACCTCATTCGCAACTGTGCTCTAATTCGCCCGAATCTGAACTCAGTTACCAGGGGAAGCCGGTCGAAGTCCGGCGCTGACCCGCAACCGTAGGTTCGCCGAGCACCTCAAGTGCCCGGCGGGCGAGCCGGATTACCTGGACCGAGGCACGAAACGACTGACGCCGTCGCGGACTACGGTGTGGTACGGACGGTTCCCGACGCGGGCTTCGGCCCTCGGACCGGCTGATCACATGAACCCCGCCACGGCCGAGGCCCAGGGGGGCAGTGGTGGGGCAGAGAGCCGGGAGTCCGGGCCGGGGCGTGCGCGCGAGATGCGTGTCGCTGCTGTGTGCGGCCGCCGTGGCGGTGGGCGGCGGGACACTGCTCATCGGCCGCGCCACCCCCGCGGCCGCCGATCCGATGGCGAAGTGCACGGCCACCAAGGGCGCGGTCGTCGCGGTGGACTTCGGCGACTGGGGCGGCGGTGTCGTCCGCGGCTGCGACGCCACCCCGACCACCGGCTACGACCTGCTGCACGAGGCCGGTTTCAGCACCACGGGGACCGAGCACGACGGCCCCGCCTTCATCTGCCGCCTCGGCCACGCGGACTTCGACTCCGGCAAGCGCTACCCCGCCCCGGCCCAGGAGGCGTGCAAGCTGACGCCGCCCGCCTCCGCCTACTGGTCGTACTGGATCGCGCCGCGCGGCCAGGACTACTGGACGTACAGCCCGCTCGGCGCGATGAGCCAGCGGCCGAAGAACGGGTCGGTGGAGGCCTGGGTGTTCGGCGCGACGGACCCGGACGGCACCAGCGGAGGACCCTCGTTCACGCCCGCCCAGGTCCGGGCGGGCGGCGGGACCGACCCCGGCGACAACCCGCCCGACGTCGAGCCCGGCGAGGTGGACCTCAAGGCGGCGGACGCCTGGCTCAGGAGCCGCCTCACCGACGGCGACCACGTCCGTGACGAGGGTGCGGAAGGCCCGGAGGGCGCCAACCTGTACCAGACGGCGCACACCGCACTCGCGCTCGCCGCGTCCGGCGGCAAGAGCGACACCCTGAACAGGACACGCGCCTATCTGGCAGCGCGCACCGAGGAGTTCGCCTATCCGCGGGGCACCGACAAGGCCCCCGACCCGGCGGGCGCGGCCCTGCTCGCGCTGCTCGCCGAGAGCACCGGGGGCGACCCGCACTCCTTCGGCGGGCACAACCTCGTGGGCGACCTCGGCAAGAGCGTGTGCACCTCCGGGGGCACCTCCGACTGCGTCGGCAAGGGCGACTTCCCCGGTGTGGGCGACGTGGAGACCCAGGCCCTCGCCGTGCTCGCGCTGCACCGCGCGGGCCGCAGGATCCCCGCCGACGCCGTCACCCGGGTCGCCGCCCACCTGTGCAAGGACGGCGGCTTCAGCCCGACGCTGATCCGGGACGGCGACACCTGCACCTACAGCGACCCCGCCACCACCCCGTACGCGATCATCGCCCTCCAGCAGGCGGGCGGCCACTCCGACGTGGTGGCCAAGGCCCGCAAGAGCCTGCGCGCCGCCCAGCTGCCCAGCGGGGCCTTCGGCGCGTACGCGGGGGTGACCGAAGGCGACGTGAACGCCACCGCCAAGTCCGCCCAGGCCCTGCGGCTGCTCGGCGACACGGTGCGCGCGGACGCCGCGGTGTCCTGGCTCTCCCGGCAGCAGACGAAGTCCGGCGGCTTCGGCTTCGATCAGGGCGCGAGCGATCCGGAGCTCTATCCCACCTGGGCCGCCGTCGTCGCCGGAGCGCGCACCAGCCTGGCGGCGCTCACGGCGAAGGACCCGACGCGGCCGCCGACGACCGACCCGACGGACCCGACCGACCCGACCGACCCGCCGACCGGCGGCCCGAACCCGCCCTGGCAGCCCGGGGAAGGCCCCGACCTGAAGAAGGGCACCGCGTACCTCACCGCGGCGTCCCGCCTCAAGAAGGGTCACTACTACGAGAACGTCGCGGGGACCGGGTTCGCCGACTACGGCCTGACCATCGACGGCGGCTACGCCCTCGCGGCCACAGGGCACGACGACGAGGCGCTGCGCGGCATCGTCGACTTCCTCGACGGCCGGGGCAAGGACGGCTCGACACCGGGCCGTTCCGTCAACGACTGGACGGGCGTGGGCACTTCGCACGCCGCGGGCGGCTCGCTCGGCAAGGTGGCGGTGCTCGCGCAGACCGTCGGCCGCGATCCGCGGAAGTTCGCGGGCCAGGACCTGATCGCGGCGCTCGACAAGGCGGTGTGCGAGGCGCCGAGCCGGGCTCCGGACCGCAGCTGCCCCGCCAAGGGCGCGTACACGTACGCCCCTTCGGTGTTCTCGCAGTCCCTCGGCGTCATCGCCCAACTGCGGGCCGGTGAGAAGGCGTCGGCGGCCGCACCCGTCGCGTATCTGCGCGGTCTTCAGCACTCCTCCGGCGCCTGGCCCAGCCTCATTCCCTCGACCGGCGACTCCGAGGTGGACTCCACCGCGATGGCCGCCATGGCCCTCGACCTGGTGCAGGACGCCGCGTCCGAGAAGGCGGTCGACAAGGCGCTCGCCTGGATCGCCACCAAGCAGCTTCCCGGCGGCGGCTTCCCCGGCGCTTCGGGCAACTCCGTCAACTCGGCGGCCCTCGCGGTGCAGGGGCTCTCCCTGGACGCGGCGAAGTACGGCGACGAGATCAAGAAGGCCCGCAAGTTCCTCGCCGGACAGCAGAACGCGGACGGCGGCCTGAACGTCGCGGCGGGCGGCCAGCGCGGCTCGGACGTGCGCGCCTCCACCCAGGGCCTGGGCGGGGCGGTCGGCACCTCGTTCGGCACGCTCGCCAGGGACCTGGACGGCACGACGCCCCAGCCGCCCGGCGACGGCGGCCCCTCCGCCGGCGGACCGTCCGGCGGTGCGACGCCCGACATCGTCACGCCCGGCGAGGACGGACCCGGCGATCCCTCGGCCGGCGGCCCCTCGCCCGACGGCGCGCTCGCTTCGACCGGCGCTCAACTGGCGGGAGTCGCGCTGGCCGCCGTCGCCCTGTGCCTCGCCGGGTGGCGCACGGTCGTCGTCGCCCGCCGCCGCAGCGCCACCACAGGAGGCCACCAGTGATCCCCCGCGTCCTGCGCACCCTCGCGAGCGCGGCCTGCGCCCTGACCCTGACCGCCGCGGCCCTCACCGCGACGGCCGCCCCCGCCGGTGCCGCTCCCCAGCCCATGGGGCGGTGCACCACCAGCTCGGGCGCCGTGCTCGCGGTCGACTTCAGCGACTGGGGCGGGCCGATCCTGCGCTCCTGCGGCAGCACCCCGACCACCGGCTACGAACTGCTCAACCAGGGCGGCTGGCGCACCACGGGCACCGGCCACGACGGCCCCGCGTTCATCTGCCGGATCGGCTACAGCGGCTACAAGGGCGGCAAGCAGTTCCCGACGGCCGCGCAGGACGACTGCGTCCTGACGCCGCCCGCCTCCGCGTACTGGTCGTACTGGCACGCCGACCCGGGCGAGAACACCTGGGAGTACAGCCAGTTGGGCGCCATGCTCTACAAGCCTCGGCCGGGCAGCGTCGACCTGTGGATCTTCGGCGGCACGAACATCGAGGGCACCGAGGGCCGCCCCACCGTCAGCCCTGACCAGCTGCGCGCCCGCAACGCCCGGCCCACCGGCGGCAAGGCCCGCGCCCCGTACGAGAACAAGACGTCCGCGCCGCTGCCGCCCGACGTCGACACCGGACCCGCGCCGGAACGGCCCGTCCAGGAGAAGCCCGCGCCGCCGCGCCCCGAGCGCAGCAAGCCGCCGAAGCCGTCCCGCTCCCCTTCCCCCTCGCCCTCCGACTCCGCCTCGCCCACCCCGTCGGCCTCCGCGTCCGCCGGGGCGCAGGCCGCGCCGAAGCCGTCCACCGAGGTCGTCGACGCGGCACCGGCCGCCGACGCGGCGCACGACGCGGGCTCGTACGCACCGGCCGCCGTGACCGGCGCGCTCGTCCTGCTCATCGGGGGTGCGGCCGTGTACACGGCCAGGCGCCGCCGCCGTACGGAGTAGCCGGTGCGCGAGCGTACGGCCCCCGCGGTCGCCGCCGCGCCGCGGGAGGCGGGCGGGCGGCGCCTGCCGCGCACCCTGCACCCGCTGGCGTGGTGGGTGTGGGCGCTGGCCCTGGCGACCGCGGTCAGCAGGACCAACAACCCACTGCTTCTCCTTCTCGTGCTCGCGGTCCTCGGCTATGTGATCAGCGTGCGCCGCACCGAGGCGCCCTGGGCGCGCGGCTTCAAGTACTACCTGTATCTGGCGCTCACCGTCGTCGCGATCCGGGTGGTGTTCCGCGCGGTCTTCGCCACCGGCATCACCCCTCACGACCACTTCCTGTTCGCGCTTCCGCACATCCCCACCCCCGACTGGTACGCGGGCATCCAACTGGGCGGCCCCGTCTCGCTGGAGGCGGTGCTCTCCGCCGCCGTGGACGGGCTGCGGCTCGCCTGCATGCTGTGCTGCGTCGGCGCGGCCAACACCCTGGCCAACCCGAAGCGGGCGCTGCGCGTGCTGCCCGGCGCGCTGCACGAACTCGGGGTCGCCGTCACCGTGTCCATCAGCGTCGCGCCTCAACTGGTGCAGAGCGTCCAGCGGGTGCACCGGGCGCGGCGCCTGCGGGCGGGCCGCACCAAGGGGATGCGGGCGCTGCGCGGCATCGTGGTGCCGGTCCTTGAGGACGCGCTCGAACGGTCCTTGCGGCTGGCCGCCGCCATGGACTCGCGCGGCTACGGGCGTGCGGGCACGGCGACACGCCGTTCCCGGCGGCTGACCGGCGCGCTGATGCTCCTGGGCATGTGCGGGCTGTGCGCGGGAGCGTACGGGCTGCTCGACGCGACCGCGCCGCGGCTGCTCGGGTTCCCCGCGCTGGGGGCCGGTGCCGTCCTGTGCGTGGCCGGGCTACGGCTCGGCGGGCGGCGGGTCGCGCGGACCACCTACCGGCCCGACCCGTGGCGGTTCGAGGAGTGGGCGGTGGCGGGCTGCGGCGTCCTGTCGGCCGTGCTCCTGTTCACCAATGTCGGGTTCGACGCGGCGGAGCTCAACCCGTCGATCTACCCGCTCAGTTGGCCGACGCTGCCGATGGTCCCCGCCGCCGCGATCCTGCTCGCGGGCGCCGCCGGATTCCTCGCGCCGCCGCCGCTGCCGCTGTCCGTCCCCGCACCCGTCACCGCGCCGCGCACCACCGTCCCGCGCCCCGAGAAAGCCACCGCCAAGTGATCACCTTCGACCACGTCACCGTCGCCTACGACGACCGGGCGGAGCCCGTCCTGCGCGATGTCGACCTCACCGTCGACGAGGGCGAGCTCTGCCTCGTCGTCGGCCCCACCGGCGTCGGCAAATCGACCCTGCTCGGCACCGTCAACGGTCTGGTCCCGCACTTCACCGGCGGCACCCTGTACGGCACGGTGACCGTCGACGGACGCGACACCGCGGGGCATCCGCCCAGGGAGCTCGCCGACGTCGTGGGCGTGGTGGGACAGGACCCCCTCGACGGTTTCGTCACCGACACCGTGGAGGAGGAACTCGCCTACGCGATGGAGCAGTTGGCGGTGCCGCCGGAGACCATGCGCAAGCGCGTCGAGGAGACCCTCGATCTGCTGGGCCTGGCCGAGCTGCGCCACCGGGCCCTGCACGAGCTGTCCGGCGGGCAGCAGCAGCGCGTCGCCATCGGGTCCGTGCTCACCACCCACCCGCGCGTCCTGGTCCTGGACGAGCCGACCTCGGCGCTCGACCCGACGGCCGCCGAGGAGGTGCTCGCCGCGATCACCCGTCTCGTCCACGACCTCGGCGTCACCGTGCTGCTCGCCGAGCACCGTCTGGAGCGGGTCGTGCAGTACGCGGACCGGGTCCTGCACCTCGCGGGCGACGGGCGGGTCGAAGCGGGCCCGCCCGCATCGATGTTCCGCACCGCGCGGGTCGCTCCCCCGGTCGTCGAACTCGGCCGCAGGGCCGGCTGGGACCCGCTGCCCCTCTCGGTCCGTGACGCGCGGCGCGCCGCGGCACCGCTGCGCGCCCTGCTTGCCGACGCGCCGGTGCCGCCCGCGCGGCCACCGGCCCCCGCCGCACCGGACGCGCGCCCGCGGCTGCTCGACGCGCGCGGGGTCAGCGTCCTGTACCGGGGCCAGGCCCTGCCCGCCGTGCGCGAGGTCGATCTGGAACTGCGCGGCGGCGAGACGGTCGCGCTGATGGGGCGCAACGGTTCGGGCAAGTCGTCGCTGCTGTGGGCGCTCCAGGGCTCCGGGCACCGCACCGACGGCACCGTGCGCGTGACGCCGTGGGGCACGGCCGACGACGGGCGCCCCGCCCGCGCCCACGATCCGGGCGCCGTCTCGCCCACCCGGGCCAGGCGCCTGGTCGGCCTGGTCCCGCAGACCCCGACCGACCTGCTCTATCTGGAGAGCGTGCGGCAGGAGCTCGACCAGGCCGACGCCGAGTCCGCCACCGAGGGCGGCGGCGGTCCCGGTGCCCGCGACATCCTGGACCGGCTCGCGCCGGGTATCGCGGACGCCACGCATCCGCGCGATCTGTCCGAGGGCCAGAAGCTCGCCCTGGTCCTGGCGATCCAGCTGTCCGCGGCCCCGGGCGTCGTCCTCCTCGACGAGCCGACGCGCGGCCTGGACTACCGCGCCAAGACCCGGCTCGGCGACATCCTCGACACGCTGGCCGAGGAGGGCAGGGCCGTCGTGGTCTCCACGCACGACGTGGAGTTCGTCGCACGGACCGCCGACCGGGTGGTGGTGCTCGCGGAGGGCGAGACGGTCGCGGACGGCCCGGCCGCCGAAGTGATCGTCTCCTCACCGGTGTTCGCCCCACAGGTGGCCAAAGTCCTGGCACCTTTGCCCTACTTGACGGTGAATCAGGCGGCGGAAGCGCTGACAGCGGCCGAGCAGGAGGCAGCGCGGTGAGCGAGGTCCCGGTGCGGCTGCGCGCCACCGCCATCCGTCTCACGTTCCGCGCCTCCGTGGTCATCACGCTCGCGGCGTTCGTCGGCGTGGTGGCGTTCTTCTGGCCGTTCGTCGTCGCGCCCGGGAAGTTCGGCTCGTCCTACGCTCCCCCGCTCATCTTCGGCGCGCTGCTCGTCCTCGTGCTGTGCGTGGTGATCTCGGAGATCGCCGAGGGCGGCATCAACTCCAAGGCGCTCGCCATGCTCGGCGTGCTCTCCGCCGTCAACGCGGCCGTCCGCCCGCTCGGCGCGGGCACCGCGGGCATCGAGACCGTCTTCTTCATCCTCGTCCTCGCGGGCCGCGTCTTCGGCCCCGGCTTCGGCTTCACCCTCGGCTGTACGTCCCTGTTCGCCTCCGCCCTCATCACGGGCGGCGTCGGGCCCTGGATGCCGTACCAGATGTTCGGCTGCGCCTTCGTGGGCATGCTGGCCGGGCTGCTGCCGCGCGCCACGGGGCGGCGCGAGGTGCTGCTGCTCGCGGTGTACGGGTCGCTGTCCGGCTATCTCTTCGGCTTCCTGCTCAACCTCTCCTTCTGGCCCTTCTCGCTGGACCCGAACAGTTCCATCGCCTATCTGCCGGGGCTGCCGTTCACCGAGCAGTGGCAGCGGTACATCGCCTTCGACCTGGCGACCTCGCTGGGCTGGGACACCGGCCGCGCGGTCACCAACTTCGTCTGCGTCACGCTGGCGGGCCCCGCGGTGCTCACCGTGTTCCGGCGGGCCGCGCGCAAGGCCCGCTTCCAGGCCCCGATCCGGTTCGCCGCGCCGCAGCTCAAGCGGCAGGGACCGGCCGCTGGGCCCGCCCCGTGTACGCCCCCAACGGACGGATGAGGGCGTTCCTGCCCAGTTGCTCGGTGATGTGGGCGCTCCAGCCGGTGATCCTGCTCATCACGAAGATCGGGGTGAAGGCCGGGGTGTCGAAGCCCATCAGGTGGTAGGCGAGGCCCGCCGGATAGTCGAGGTTCGGGTGGATGTCCTTGCGCCGGAGCATCGCCTCGCGCAGTGCGGTGTGCAGGGCGGCGAGGCGGGCCGTACCGGGGTCCGCGGCGCGCGCGACGAGGCGGTCCGTGGCCTCCTGCATGATCGGGACGCGGGAGTCGCCGTGCCGGTAGACGCGGTGCCCGAAGCCCATGATCTTCCGCTTCGACGCCAGCGCCTCGTCCAGCCACGCCTCGGCCCCTGCCGGGTCGCCGATCTCGTCGAGCATGTGCATCACCGCCTCGTTGGCGCCGCCGTGCAGCGGGCCCTTGAGCGCGCCGATGGCGGCGGTGACCGCGCTGTAGAGGTCGGAGAGCGTGGAGGTGACCACGCGCGCGGTGAACGTCGAGGCGTTGAAGCTGTGTTCGGCGTAGAGGATGAGCGAGATCTCGAAGCAGCGGACGACCTCGGGGTCGGGGACGCGTCCGAAGCACATGTGGAAGAAGTTCTCCGCGTAGCCGAGCGACGGGTCGGGCGGGATCGGTGCGAGGCCGCGCCGACGGCGCTGGTCGGCGGCGACCACGACAGGAAGGCGGGCCAGGAGCGTCAGGGACTTGGTGAGGCCGGCGCCGCGTGAGCCGTCGTCCTCGGTGGGGTCCTCCGCTCCGAGGAAGCTCACCGCGGTGCGCAGGACGTCCATCGGATGGCAGGTCTCGGGCAGCCGCGCGACGAACTCGTTGGTGGAGCGGTCCAGGGGCCGCAGGGCGCGCTCGCGGGCCCGGAACTCGGCGAGGCTGCGCTCGTCGGGGAGTTCGCCGTGCCACAGCAGGTGGGCCACCTCCTCGAAGGAGCGGTGCGCGGCGAGCTCCTGCACCGGATAGCCGCGGTACGTAAGGGAGTTGGTCTCCTCGATGACGGTGGAGATCTCGGTGGTGTCGACGACGACGCCGGCGAGGCCGCGCCGGACGTCCGGGGCGGCGGGGGCGGGCGTGGGCGTGGGGTGCTGGTTCATGGCGTACTCCGCTGAGGTCATGGCGTACTCCGCCGGGGTCATGGCGTACTCCGCCGGGGTCAGGCGCCCGGGGGCAGGGTGAAGTCGAAGACGGCCCGGTCGGACGCGGCGTACCGCTCGTAGCCGAGGACGTCGTACAGCCGGGAGCGGGTCTGCATGCGCGGCAGCAGGGACTCCTGGGTGCCCTCGGCGGCGAGCGTGCGCAGGCCGTCCTCGACGGCGCCCATCGCCAGGCGGAAGAGGGTGACGGGGTAGAGGGCGATGTTGTAGCCGAGGTTCTCCAGCGTCCGCGCGCCGAGCAGCGGGCTCTTGCCGAACTCGGTCATGTTGGCGAGCAGCGGCACGTCCACGGCGGCGCGGAACGCCTCGAACTCGGCCTCGTCGGCGAGTGCTTCGGGAAAGACGGCGTCGGCGCCCGCGTCGACGTACGCCTTCGCGCGGTCGATCGCCGCGTCGAGCCCTTCGACGGTGCGGGCGTCGGTGCGGGCCATCAGCAGGAAGGCGGGGTCGCGCCGGGCCTCGACTGCGGCCCGCAGGCGGCGTGTCATCTCCTCGCGCGGCACCACGCTCTTGCCGTCGAGATGGCCGCAGCGCTTGGGGTTGACCTGGTCCTCCAGGTGCAGCCCCGCGAGCCCGGCGTCCTCCATCAGCTGCACGGTCCGTGCGGCGTTCAGGGGCTCGCCGAAGCCGGTGTCCGCGTCGATGAGCGCGGGCAGGTCGGTGACGCGGGTGAACTGCGCGGCGCGCGCGGCGATCTCCGTCGACGTGGTGAGGCCGATGTCGGGCAGCGCGAGCTCGGCGGCGAGTACCGCGCCGGACAGGTACACGGCGTCGAAGCCGTGCTCCTGGATGAGCCGGGCCGAGTACGGATTGACCGCGCCCGGCATCCTCAACAGCCGCCCGGACGAAAGCTGTTCGCGCAGCGCGGCCCGGCGCCCGGCAGGTGTGGTGCGGGTGTGCAGCATCAGAACAGGCCCTTCGGGAGCGTCGCGTCGTACGCCGAGACGGCGGCGGTGTCGACGGCGGGGAAGAGCCCGGCGAGGCCTGCCGCGTCGAGCGTGCCGAGCCGTTCCGCCGCGGCCAGGAAGCGGTCCTGGTCGTCGGCGGTGACGACGCCGTCGGTGAGGGTGCGGAACTTGCCGGTGTAGCCGGGGCGCCCGAACGGCCTGGCGCCCGCCGGGTGGGCGTCGGCGACGGCGAGCTCGTCCTCGATGACCGTGCCGTCGTCGAGGGTGATGACGGCACGGCCGCCGAACGCGCGGCGCGCCGGGTCCGGATGGTGGTAGCGACGCGTCCACTCCGCGTCCTCGACGGTGGAGATCTTCCGCCACAGCGCCACCGTCTCCGGACGCCGTGCGCGGTCGGGCGCGTAGGAGTGCTCGTGGTGCCAGCCGCCGTCCTCCAGGGCGACGGCGAGGATGTAGGGCACCGAGTGGTCGAGGGTCTCCCGGCTGGCGTGCGGGTCGTACTTCTGCGGGTCGTTGGCGCCCGAGCCGATGACGTGGTGGGTGTGGTGACTGGTGTGCAGCACCACGGACTTCACCCGCTCCAGGGGCCCGGCCCTGCCCCGCAGCCGCCGGGCCAGGTCGATCACGGCCTGCGCCTGGTACTCGGCGGAGTGCTCCTTGGTGTACGTGTCCAGGATGGCGCGGCGCGGCTCGTCCTACTCCGGCAGCGCCACGGTGTACGCGGCGTCCGGGCCGTCGAGCAGCCAGGCCAGGAAGCCGTCCTCGCCCTCGTAGACCGGCGACGGCGAGCCCTCGCCGCGCATCGCCCGGTCCACGGCCTCGATTGCCGCCTTCCCGGCGAAGGCCGGCGCGTACGCCTTCCAGCTGGAGATCTCGCCCTTGCGCGACTGCCGGGTGGCCGTCGTGGTGTGCACGGCCTGCTGGACGGCCTGGTAGACCGTCCCGGTGTCCAGGCCGAGGAGCGCGCCGATGCCGCAGGCGGTGGCGGCGCTGAGGTGCGCGACGTGGTCGATGCGGTGCTCGTGCAGGCAGATGCCCTTGACCAGGGCGACGTGGATCTCGTACGCGGCGACGATGCCGCGCAGCAGGTCGGCGCCGGTGCGCCCGGTGTGCTGGGCGACGGCGAGCAGCGGCGGGATGTTGTCGCCCGGGTGGGAGTAGTCGGCGGCGAGGAACGTGTCGTGGAAGTCCAGTTCGCGCACGGCGGTGCCGTTGGCCCAGGCCGCCCATTCCGGTGAGACGCGCGTCCCGGGCGGTGCGCCGAAGACGGAGGCGCCGAGGACGGACGCCCCGGAGGAGGCGGCACCAGGAGCCACCGGGTGCGGCAGGGCCTGGGTGCGGGCGACGGCGACGGGGCGGCGGAGCAGGGAGGCGACGGCGACCGCGGCGTTGTCGATGACGCGGTTGACCGTCATCTCGGCGGCCGCCGGATCGAGTCCGGCCGCCTCCTGTGTGCCGGTGGCGACGGCCGCCAGCTTCCAGGCGAGCTGCTCCTCACGGGGCAGCCGGTCGGCACTGGGACGGACGCGTACCTGATGGTCGATCACGGGGCGGGCTCCTCGCGGTGTTCGGTGCGTACGTCTTGCCCGGTGTGCGCGACGTGTTCGGCACGTATGTCGTCTCCGGTGCGTACGACGTGTTCACCGATGAGCCTTCCCGTCACACCCCGTCCGCGCGAGGGCTCCACCCTGCGGATTAACTCCCGTCCCGCCCGGCGAATCTGCGAATCCTGCGAAATCTGCGGATGCTACCTTCGCAACACATGGCACCGGGAGGAACGGAGTCGGGAATGGCACGGACGGCCGGGCGGAAGATCTACGCGCACGCCAAGCTCCGCAGGCTGCGCCGTGAACGCGGCATGAACCAGGTGGAGCTGGCCCGCGCGCTCGGTCTCTCCACGAGCTATCTCAACCAGATCGAGCACAGCCAGCGCCCGCTGACCGCTCCCGTGCTGCTGCGCATCGCCGAAGTCCTCGGCGTGGAAGCGGAGTTCTTCTCGGAGGCGGCCGAGGAACGGGTGGCGACCGACCTGCGGGCGGCGCTCGGTGACGAGGCGTGCGGGGCCGACGTGCCCGCCGACGAGATCGCCGATGTGGCCCGCGACCACCCCGAGGTGGCGCGCGCGCTGGTCGCCCTGCACCACCGCTACCGGGACGCCGCCGAGCGGGCCGCCGCGCTCGCCCCCGCGGGCGACACCTCCGTACTGCCGCCCGCCGAACCCCACGACGACGTACGCGACTTCTTCTACGCCCACCACAACCACTTCCCGTCCCTGGACGCCGCGGCCGAACGCACCGCGGCCGACCTCGCGACGGGAACGGCGGGCGCGGCGGGCCGGGCGACGGCGCTGGCCGGGCGGCTCGCGGAGCGGCACCGGGTGCGGGTCGTGGAGGCCGCCGCGGAACGCGTCACGGACGCCCGCAGGTTCGACGAGTCCTCGGGGCTGCTCTTCCTCTCACCCTGGCTGAGCGAGGGGCAGCGCGCCTTCCAGCTCGCCACCCAGCTGGCCCTCCTCGAACAGGGGCCGCTGCTCGACACCCTGGTGGACAGCGCCGAACTGACCTCGCGGCCGTCGGCGGATCTCGCCCGCATCGGGCTCGCCAACTACTTCGCGGGCGCGCTGCTCATGCCGTACACCGCGTTCCACACGGCGGCCGAGGAACTGCGCTACGACATCGAGCTGCTCGGTGCCCGCTTCGGCATCGGCTTCGAGACCGTCTGCCACCGGCTCAGCACGCTCCAGCGCACCGGGCGCCGCGGCATCCCCTTCTCGTTCCTGCGGGCCGACCGGGCGGGCAACATCTCCAAGCGGCAGTCGGCCACCGACTTCCACTTCTCCCGGCTCGGCGGCACCTGCCCGCTGTGGACGGTGTACGAGGCGTTCTCCGCGCCGGGACGCATCCTGACGCAGGTCGCCGAAATGCCGGACGGCAAGCGGTACTTCTGGGTGGCGCGGACGGTCACGCGGGGCGGGTACGGGCATCACGCGCCCCGTGCGGAGTTCGCCGTGGCGCTCGGCTGCGAGCTGCGCCACGCCCACCGGCTCGTCTACGCGGGCGGCATCGCCCTGGACGATCCGCGCGCGGCGACGCCGATCGGGCTCGGCTGCCGGATCTGCGAGCGGCGCGACTGCGCGCAGCGGGCCAGGCCGCCGGCCGGCGGGCAGCTCGCGGTCGATCCCGACCGCAGGACGCTGGTGCCGTATCCGGTGGTCGAACGCTGAGCCGCGCCGGGACGCTCAGCCCTGCGCCGGGTACCAGCGCAGCTCCACGGTGTTGCCGTCCGGGTCCTGTACGTAGAGGGAGAGCGCGGTGCCCCTGGCGCCGAAGCGCTTGCCGGGGCCGTCCAGGACGGTGAAGACGCCGGAGTCGATGACCTCCTGCCAGTCGAGCGGCTCGACGACCAGGCAGATGTGGTCGACGTTGGTGCCCTGCTTCTCCCCGTCGGGGCCCACGACGAGGTCGATGATGGTCGTCGGGCTGATGCGCACGGACGGGAAGGGGACCTTGCCGTCCCGCCACTCGTCGACCCGCACCGGCTCCAGGCCGAGCGGGCCCGTGTAGAAGTCGAGCGAACGCTCGATGTCGGCGACGTTCAGGACGAGGTGGTCGAAGGCGATCACGCGCATGGGGTGTCTCCGCGAGGTAGGTCGTACGGGCGGTGGTGCCGCCGGGTTCGGCAGCGGCTCGTTGTCGAGTTCAGCATCGCCGAGCACGCATCCATCGGTCCAACACATGTTTGTCATCGGGATCCATCGTGATTCACGATGGATCCATGGATCTCCAGCAGATGCGCTACGTCGTCGCGGTGGCAGAGACCGGCGGCTTCACCCGGGCCGCCGAGCGGTGCCATGTCGTGCAGTCCGCGCTCAGCCATCAGGTGGCCCGCCTCGAAAAGGAGCTGGGCGCCCGGCTGTTCGAGCGGACCAGCCGCCGGGTGCGGCTCACCGCCGCGGGAGAGGCCTTCCTGCCCGCCGCCCGCCAGGCCCTCGACGCGGCCGAGCGGGCCCGCGCCGAGGTCGCCGCGGCCTCCGGCCAGATACGCGGCAGGCTGACCGTCGGGGCGATCCCCACCGTGACGGCCGTCGATCTCCCCGCGGTCCTCGGGGACTTCCGCCTGCGCTACCCCCAGGTGCGGATCAGCCTGCGGGCGGGCGCCAGCGAACGGCTCGTCGAGCAAGTGCGTGACGGCACCCTGGACGCGGCGTTCCTCGGCGTGCCGCCCGGGTTCCGTCCGCAGGGCGTACGGAACAGGGAACTCGCCCACGGGCAGCACGTCGCCGTGCTCGCGCCCGGCCATCCGCTGGCCGCGCGGGACGAGGTGGACCTCGGCGCGCTCGCCGACGAGCTGTTCGTGGACTTCGCCGACGGCAGCGCGGCACGCGCCCAGTCGGACGCGGCGTTCGCGGCTGCGGGCCTGCGCCGCGAGGTGGCCTTCGAGGTGTCCGGCGTGGAACTGATGGCCCGGATGGTCCGCAACGGCCTCGGCATCGCCCTGCTGCCCGCGCTGTTCGCCGCCGAACTCCACGGCCTGCACGGCGTGCCCCTCACCAACGGTCCCGTCCGGGTGGAGCACCTCATCTGGAGCCGCTCCTCGCCGTCCCCGGCGGCCGCCGCGTTCCTCTCCGTCCTCGGCGTCGAAACGGGCGTCGAAACGGATATCGACACGGGCGTCGGCACCGACCTCGACACGGGCCTGGACGCGGCGATGAGTTCGAGGCGTCCGTCCGGTCTCCCTGTGTAGCGGGTGCTCTCGCACCGGCGCGACGAGCGAAGGAGCCCCACATGTTCGACGTGCTCGACCTCGAACCGCAGCAGGCCGTCGGCAAGGTCCTCTTCCACTTCAGCATGTCGCTCGACGGGTTCGTGGCGGGCCCGAACCACTCCATGGACTGGCCGGCCGGGGTCACCGGCCGCGACGGCCTGGTGCGGGAGTACGTCGAGACCACCGGTGCGGTCCTGGGCGGGCGGAACGGCTGGGACCGCGACCCGCCCGCCCGCCCCTACAGCGACGACTGGAAGGGCCAGATCTTCGTCCTCACCCACCGCCCCGAGGACGCCACGCCCCGCCGACGGCAAGAACCATGAGATCCTCTCTCCGACCGTCGGCCGCCAACTGCTCGAACACGGGCTGATCGACGAGATCGACCTCCACATCGCGCCGGTCCTGCTCGGTGACGGCATCCGGCTCTTCGACAACCCCGGCGGGCGTCCGGTCCGGCTGCGGCACGCCCAGGGCTCGGAGCCCTTCGCCGAGGTCGACGTGCGCTACCACCTCGCTGCTCGGGCCTAGGCCCCGTCCGCGGGCCGCGCCGCCGGATCGTACGCCCGCAGGACGGGGATCCACGCCCGCACGACACCCCGGTACAGCTCGTACTCGGGGCCGAACTGCCGCCGCAGCGTGGGCTCTTCATAGGCGCGTACGAAAGCGGCCATCACCGCCCACGCCAGCAGTCCGTAGCCGAGCAGCAGGGGCCGCGCGAGCACCAGGCCCTGGGCCAGGATGAGCGCGACGACCGCCACGTACATCGGATTGCGCACGTAGCGGTAGGCGCCGGTGATCACCAGGTGTTCGGTGGGCGCCACGGGTGCGGGCGTACCGAGGCCCTGCGCCACGAAACGGCCGAAGGAGTGCACGAGCAGCGCCGCCGAGCCGATCAGGACGGCCCAGCCGAGCGCGCCCACCGCCCAGCTCCAGGAGCCGCCGGCCGACCAGCCGTCCGAGAGCCACCACGGCACCACGCCGGTCACCACCCCCGGTGCCACCACGAAGAAGACCACGCTGCCGACGGCCGCCGCACCCTGACGCATGTCCTCAGCATGCGAGAGCTACGGCTCCGCCGGAAGGTCCGCGACGGGATAGGGCACGAAGGTGCTGCTGCGCTCGTCGACGGCGAGCGGCCTGCCGAGCGGCGGCACGGCGCGCTGCGGGCAGTCCAGGCGCTCGCAGACGCGGCAGCCCATGCCGATGGGGGTGGCGGCCGAGGTGTTGTCGAGGTCGAGTCCGTCGGAGTAGACGAGCCGTGCGGCGTGGCGCAGTTCGCAGCCGAGACCGATCGCGAAGGTCTTGCCGGGCTCGCCCCAGCCGCCCCGGTGCCGGGTGACAGCGCGCGCCGTCCACAGATAACGCCGCCCATCCGGCATCGAGGCGACCTGGACGTGGATGCGCCCAGGCGCGGCGAACGCCTCGTACACGTTCCACAGCGGGCAGGTGCCGCCGGCCCTGGAGAAGTGGAAGCCGGTGGCCGACTGGCGCTTGGACATGTTGCCCGCGCGGTCGACGCGGACGAAGGAGAAGGGCACGCCGCGCAGCCTGGGCCGCTGGAGGGTGCTCAGGCGGTGGCAGACGGTCTCGTAGCCGAGGCCGAAGCGGTCGGTGAGCCGCTCGATGTCGTAGCGGACCTCTTCGGCGGCGGCGTGGAACGCGGTGTACGGCAGGACGAGCGCGGCGGCGAAGTAGTTGGCGATGCCGATGCGGGCCAGGGCGTGGGTGCGGCCGCCCGCGGGGAAGTCCTCCTCGGCCAGCCGGTCGAGATCGTCGTCGTATTCGAGCAGGGCGAGCTGGGTGGCCATGCGGAAGGCCTGCTGGCCGGGGCGCAGCCGTCCCGAGAGGTGCAGCACCCGCGCCTCGGTGTCGTAGTGGTGCAGTTGCTGGGGCCGGTCGGTCTCGGTGACCAGACGCACCCCGTGGTGCTCGGTGAGGCGCGCGGACAGGGCGCGCAGGACCTCGCCGGGGCGGATGCCGATGCGGCGGGCCAGGTCCTCGGCGGCGAGGTCGGTCTCGTGCAGATAGTTCTGCCGCCGGTAGAAGAACTCGCGGATCTCCTCGTGCGCCGAACGCGGTGAGCGCGGCGCGGTGACGTCGCCGCCCCGCCCGTCGGCGACCTCCGCGAGGCGTTCGGTCAGCGACTGGGCCCGCCGTCCGAGGTCGAGCAGGACCTCGGCGACGGCCGGCATCCTGGCGGCGAGTTCGCCCAGGTCGGCGGGGGAGACACGGGCGGCGGAGACCTCGCCTGCGAGCGTCTCGCGCAGATCGGCGACCAGCCTGCTGGTGTCCCGCTCGGAGAAGAAGGCCGCGTCCACGCCGAACGTCTCGGTGATGCGCAGCAGCACGGGGACGGTGAGCGGCCTGGAGTCGTGCTCCATCTGGTTGAGGTAGCTGGGCGAGATGGCGAGGGTCCTGGCCAACTCGGCCTGGCTCATGCGCCGTTCCTCGCGCAGCCGCCGCAGTCGCGCGCCCGCGTACGTCTTGCTCATCGCTCCCCCGCGTACGTCTCGCCCAGGTCTCCCGCATCGGGCCAACCCTAGGGGAATCCGGGCGGCTGTGGGCCTTCGCAACCTTGGCAAACCGGTCCGGGAAGATTCGCAGAAGTTGGCACAGGTCCACCCTTGAGGGCACTGGGTGCCACTGCCAGAGTCGTACCGCGGCCCGCCGGACCCCGGCGGCCGGAACGGAGACCGGGGCTCGATTCACGCCCTGACGTCGGTGATCCCGGCGCCTCCGTCCGGCATCCACGCACCATTGCTCACGGCTGCACGACCGGGCCGGGCGGGCCGCACCCTTCACTTCACTCCGGCACTCAGTGCCAGTAGGCATCAGCAGTTGGCAGACTTCACCACACGGACCCGGGAGACAGTCATGGCACAGACGGACACCACCACGGCGACCACGGCGAGCACCACGCCCGCCGCCGATGTGCTGGCCAGGCGGTGGGCGACCGACCCGCGCTGGAAGGGCATCGAGCGCACCTACAGCGCCGACGAGGTCGTCCGGCTCTCCGGCAGCGTGCGCGAGGAGCACACCCTCGCCCGGCGCGGCGCCGAGCGGCTGTGGCGGCAGCTGCACGAGCTCGACTACGTCCACGCGCTCGGCGCGCTGACCGGCGGGCAGGCCGTGCAGCAGGTCAAGGCCGGGCTCCAGGCGATCTACCTGTCCGGCTGGCAGGTGGCCGCCGACGCCAACCAGGCCGGGCACACCTACCCCGACCAGTCGCTGTACCCCGCCAACTCCGTTCCGCAGGTGGTGCGTCGGATCAACAACGCGCTCCTTCGCGCCGACCAGATCGCCACCAGCGAGGGCGACGCGAGCACGGACTGGCTCGCGCCGGTCGTCGCCGACGCGGAGGCCGGGTTCGGCGGTCCGCTCAACGCGTTCGAGCTGACCAAGGCGATGATCGCGGCGGGTGCCGCGGGCATCCACTACGAGGACCAGCTCGCCTCCGAGAAGAAGTGCGGCCACCTCGGCGGCAAGGTCCTGGTGCCCACCGCCCAGCACATCCGCACCCTCAACGCCGCGCGTCTGGCGGCCGACATCGCCGATGTGCCCACGCTGATCGTGGCCCGCACGGACGCGCTCGCCGCCAACCTGCTCACCAGCGACGTCGACGAGCGCGACGCGCGGTTCGTCACGGGTGAGCGCACCGCGGAGGGCTTCTACCGGGTCGAGAACGGCATGGCGCCGGTCATCGCGCGCGGCCTCGCGTACGCCCCGTACGCCGATCTGATCTGGGTCGAGACCGGCACGCCCGACCTCGCCCAGGCCCGCGAGTTCGCCGAGGCGATGCACGCGGAGCACCCGGACCAGATGCTCGCCTACAACTGCTCGCCGTCCTTCAACTGGAAGGCGGCCCTGGACGACGACCAGATCGCCAAGTTCCAGCGGGAGCTGGCCGCGATGGGCTACCGCTTCCAGTTCATCACCCTGGCGGGCTTCCACTCCCTCAACCACGGCATGTTCGACCTGGCGCGCGGTTACGCGGAGCACGGCATGACCGCCTATGTCGACCTCCAGGAGCGGGAGTTCGCCGCGCAGGAGCACGGCTTCACTGCCGTTCGGCATCAGCGGGAGGTCGGGACCGGGTACTTCGACCTCGTGTCGACCGCGGTGAATCCGGCGTCCTCCACGACTGCCCTCGCCGGTTCCACGGAGTCGGAGCAGTTCCACTAGGCGCTCCGCTGGATCGGCGCGTTCACACCTGCGGGCGGTGGGGGCTGAGCGCGCAATTCTCCGCGCCCCTTACGGGGCGCCCCCGCCGCGCCCGCTCCCCGACCGGACCGCTCCCACCGAGGAGATCCCCATGCCTACCTCCACTTTGACCGGCACCGTCCGGGTTCTCGGCGAACCCGGTGACCGGTACGACGAGATCCTGACCCCGGAGGCCCTCGACTTCATCGGGCGGCTCGACGCCGCGTTCTCCGCCCGGCGGTTCGAGCTGCTCGCCGAGCGGCGCCGCTGCGCCGAGCGGATCGCGTCCGGTGTGCCCCTCGACTTCCCCCGGGCGACCGCCGCGGTCCGCGCCGATCCCGACTGGCGCGTGGCGGCGCCGGGGCCGGGGCTCACCGACCGCCGGGTGGAGATCACCGGGCCTCCGGAGCGCCGGATGGCCGTCAACGCGCTCAACTCCGGTGCCCGCGTGTGGATGGCCGACTTCGAGGACGCCACGTCGCCCACCTGGGAGAACGTGATCGGCGGGCAGCTGACCCTGCTGGACGCCGTCGAGCGGCGCATCGACTTCACGACGCCCGAGGGCAAGGAGTACCGGCTGCGCGAGGACGACGAGCTCGCCACCGTCGTCGTACGGCCGCGCGGCTGGCACCTCGTCGAGAAGCACCTGGTCGTCGACGAGCGGCCGGTCCCCGCCGCCCTGGTCGACTTCGGCCTGTACTTCTTCCACTGCGCGCGGCGGCAGATCGAGGCCGGGCGCGGCCCGTACTTCTATCTGCCCAAGCTGGAGAACCGCTACGAGGCCAGGCTCTGGAACGACGTCTTCGTGCTCGCCCAGGACCTGCTGGGCATTCCGCGCGGCACGGTCCGTGCCACCGTCCTGATCGAGACGCTCACTGCGGCCTTCGAGATGGAGGAGATCCTCTACGAACTGCGCGCGCACTCGGCCGGGTTGAACGCGGGCCGCTGGGACTATCTGTTCAGCCTGATCAAGAACCTCGGCCACCGGCCCGACTTCGTGCTCCCCGACCGCGCCAAGGTCACCATGACCGCCCCCTTCATGCGGGCCTACACCGAACTCCTGGTGCGCACCTGCCACCGGCGCGGCGCCCACGCGATCGGCGGCATGGCGGCCCAGGTGCCGGGCAGGGACGCGGCGGCCGACGAGGCCGCGCGCAGCAAGGTCGGGCTCGACAAGGAGCGCGAGGCCGAGGACGGCTTCGACGGCTCGTGGGTCGCCCATCCCGGCCTGGTCCCCGTCTGCCGTGCGGTCTTCGACGAGGTGCTCGGCGACCGTCCCCATCAGCTCGAACGCACCCGCGACGACGTCGAGGTCACGGCCGCGGAGCTCCTCTCCGTACGCCGTACGAGCGGGCGGCCCACCCAGGAGGGCGTGCGCGCCAACGTCGCCGTCGCGCTGCGCTACTTCGACGCGTGGCTGCGCGGGCAGGGCGCCGTGGCGCTGGGCGGCCTGATGGAGGACGCGGCGACCGCCGAGATCGCCCGCGTGCAGATCTGGCAGTGGCTGCGGCACGGTCTGGTCAGCGGGGAGACGGTGCGCGAGATCGTCGCGGACGAGGCCGCGGCTCTCGGCAAGGAGTACCCCTGGGCGCGGGTCGACGAGGTCGTCGCCCTCTTCGAACGCACGGCGCTGGAGCGGGAGTTGCCCGCCTTCTTCACCACCGACGCGTACGCCCGGCACCTGACCTTCAAGGCGGAGGCCCTCGCATGAGCGCCACACGTCCCCGCATCACCCGCGTCGGCGTCGTGGGCGGCGGTCAGATGGGGGCCGGCATCGCGGAGGTCTGCGCGCGGGCCGGGCTCGACACCGTCGTCTGCGAGGCGGACGCCGTCGCGGCGGGCGCGGCCCGTGAGCGGGTCGCCGTCTCGCTCGAACGTGCCGTACAGCGCGGCAAGTTGGACCGCCTCTCGGCCGAGGACGCCCTGGCCCGGATCGTCTTCACGGGCGGTCTCGACGAGCTGGCGGACCGTCAACTCGTGGTCGAGGCGGTCGTGGAGAGCACCTCGGTCAAGACGGAGGTGTTCGCCGCGCTCGACAAGATCGTCGAGGATCCGGACGCCATCCTGGCCACCAACACCTCGTCGGTGCCCGTGATGCGCCTGGGCATGGCCACCCACCGCGCGGACCGCGTCCTGGGTCTGCACTTCTTCAACCCGGTGCCCGTGCTGCCGCTCGTCGAGGTGATCGCCTCCCTGCACACCTCGTCCCGGGTGGTGGCCGCGGCGGAGGAGTTCGTCACCGATGTCCTCGGCAAGACCGTGGTGCGCTCCCAGGACCGCGCGGGCTTCGTCGTCAACGCGCTCCTCGTCCCGTACCTGCTGTCCGCGATCCGTCTCGCGGAGTCGGGATTCGCCACCGCCACGGACGTGGACGCCGGGATGGAGCTGGGCTGCGCCCACCCGATGGGCCCGCTCAGGCTCGCCGATCTGATCGGGCTCGACACCGTCGCGTCCATCGCCGAATCGCTCTACGACGAGTTCAAGGAACCGCTCTACGCACCGCCTCCGCTGCTCCAGCGGATGGTCGAGGCGGGGCTGCTCGGCCGGAAGTCGGGCCGCGGGTTCCACGTGTACGAGCAGGGGTGAGCGCGGGGCGTACGCCATGGGAGTGTGCGCTTGCGTGCGCCCCCACGGCTCCCCCGTGCGCAGGTTGTCAGTTTGATCAGTTGCGGACTACTGTCACGACGCCTTGGTGAACGGGAAATCCGGTGTGATGCCGGTGCGGCCCTCGCCACTGTGATCGGGAAGTCCGGCTCCAGCCCTCGCGGCAGCCACTGGGCGCGCACGCGCCCGGGAAGGCGGAGTCAGGTCGGTACGACCCGTCAGCCAGGAGACCGGCCAGGGCGCGTTGTCCATCCACGAGGTGCTGGAGAGGGTCTGCCGAGCCATGCACATAGCCGAGGGTTTCCTCCCACCGGCGCACGCGATCGCCTGGGGCGTAGCGTCCGCGCCGTTCGTCGTCCACGGAGTCCGCTCCCTGACCCGTGAAGTCAAGGAGCACCCGGAGAGCACCCTGCTCCTCGGCGCCTCCGGAGCCTTCACCTTTGTCCTATCCGCCCTGAAGATCCCCTCGGTGACGGGCAGTTGCTCGCACCCCACGGGGACGGGGCTCGGCGCCATCCTGTTCCGGCCGCCGATCATGACGGTGCTCGGCACCATCACGCTCCTGTTCCAGGCCCTGCTGCTCGCCCACGGCGGCCTCACCACGCTCGGTGCCAACGTCTTCTCGATGGCAATCGTCGGGCCCTGGGCCGGATATGCCGTCTACCGGCTCCTCAAGCGGTACGACGTGCCGCTGATGGTCGCCGTGTTCTTCGGCGCCTTCGTCGCCGACCTCTCCACGTACTGCGTCACCAGCGTCCAGCTGGCCCTGGCCTTCCCCGACCCCAGCAGCGGGTTCATCGGCGCGCTCGGCAAGTTCGGCGGCATCTTCGCGGTCACCCAGATCCCGCTGGCCGTCAGCGAGGGCCTGCTCACCGTCGTGGTGATGCGCCTGCTCGTGCAGTCCAGCAAGGGCGAGCTGACCCGGCTCGGTGTCCTGCTGTCCCCCAAGAAGCCGGCCGCGGCCGCCAAGGCCGAGACGGAGGCCAACGCCTGATGAGCCGGAACGCGAAGATCAACACACTGCTGCTCGTCATCGTGGCCGCGCTCGCGGTGCTGCCCCTGGTGCTCGGGCTCGGCGACGACAAGGAAGAGCCGTTCGCGGGGGCCGACGCCCAGGCCGAGACCGCGATCACGGAGATCAAGCCGGACTACAAGCCCTGGTTCTCGCCCCTGTACGAGCCGCCTTCGGGCGAGGTCGAGTCGGCGCTCTTCGCCTTGCAGGCGGCCCTCGGCGCGGGCGTGCTCGCGTACTACTTCGGGCTGCGCAAGGGGCGCCGTCAGGGTGCGGAGCGTACGAACACGCAAGGCGAGGCGCAGGGCGTGCGCCCCGGGACCGAAGAGGTCTGACCCCGCGTGCTGCCCATCGACGCGGCGGCGCACAGCAGTCGCTGGCGCCGCCGCCATCCCGTGGACAAGGCCGTGCTCGGGCTCGGCCTCACCGTGCTCGCCATCTCCCTTCCGCCCTGGCCCGGCGCCGCCCTGGTGCTCACCGCCGCGCTCGCGGTACTGCTCGGACCGGCCGGTGTGCCGCCGCGCAAACTGTGGCGCGCCTACCGGGTGCCGCTCGGCTTCTGCGTGACCGGGGCCCTGACCCTGCTGGTGCAGGTCGGCGGGCCCGACGGTTTCCTCACGCTCGCCGACGGCGGCCCGGCGCGCGCGGGCGGTCTGCTCCTGCGGACGTCGGCGGCCTCGCTCGGGGTACTCCTGTTCGCCTTCACGACGCCGATGTCGGACCTGCTGCCCCGGCTCGTCAAGGCCGGGGTGCCCGCGCCGGTCGTCGACGTGGCGCTCGTGACGTACCGGATGAGTTTCCTGCTCCTGGACTCGATGGGCCGGATCCGGCAGGCGCAGGCGGCCCGCCTCGGCCACACCACGCGGGCCGCCACCTGGCGCTCGCTCGGCGGTCTCGGCGCCACCGCGTTCGTGCGGGCCTTCGACCGTGCGGGGCGTCTCCAAGCCGGGCTCGCCGGGCGCGGCTACGACGGCACCCTGCGCGTCCTGGTGCCCGAGGCCCGGGTCTCGCACCGCTTCGTGACGGCGAGCGCGGCCCTGCTGGTGGCCCTGACGGCCCTCACCCTCGTACTGGAAAGGTTCCTGCCATGAGCGAGCCCGGCGCTCCCCGCGACCCGGGCGGCGCGTCCCTGGTCGCGCTGCGCGGCGTCTCCTACGCCTACGAAGAGGGCCCGACCGTCCTCAGCGGTCTGGACTTCGACGTCGTCGAGGGCCGCGCGCTCGCGCTGCTCGGCCGCAACGGCAGCGGCAAGACCACCCTGATGCGGCTGCTCAGCGGCGGACTGCGCCCGGCGTCGGGCGGCCTGACGCTCCAGGGCTCCCCCGTGTCGTACGACCGCAAGGGCCTGACCCGGCTGCGCACCACGGTCCAGCTGGTGGTGCAGGACCCGGACGACCAGCTCTTCGCCGCCTCGGTCGAACAGGACGTGTCCTTCGGCCCGTTGAACCTGGGGCTGCCCGATACGGAGGTCCGCGCGCGCGTCGCCGAGGCGCTCGCCGCGCTCGACATCACGGACCTCGCCGACCGCCCCACCCATCTGCTCTCCTACGGTCAGCGCAAGCGCACGGCCATCGCGGGCGCCGTCGCGATGCGCCCCCGCGTGCTGATCCTGGACGAGCCGACCGCGGGCCTGGATCCCGACGGTCAGGAACGCCTCCTCGACACGCTCGGGCGGCTGCGCGGCGCGGGCACGACGGTGGTCATGGCGACGCACGACGTGGACCTGGCGCTGCGCTGGGCCGACGACGCGGCGCTGCTGACCCCGTCGGGCGTGCGCACGGGACCCGTCGCCGAGCAGCTCGCCGACCGTGAACTCCTCGCCGGGGCGGGCCTCCAGCTGCCCTGGGGCATCGCCGTCCGCGAACTGCTGCACGGCCAGGGCCTGCTGCCCGCCACGGACGAAGGGCCGCGCACGCCCGAGGAGTTGGCGCACCTGGTCACCCAGTCCCCCGCGAGAAGGGCGCCTTGATCGTTCCCTCCCGCATGGCGGACGTCCCGGCCGGGTGAGCGTGCGTGGCGCCGGATCAAGGGTGTGGCGCGTCCATCGTGTTGGAGGTGCAGGGGCACGGATAGGGCCACCGGCTTTCGAGGGCGTCGGGGCATCCCGAGCCGGGGCCCGGGATGCACAGCCCGTCCACGCAGCAACTGCAGTCGGGGCAGGTGCGGACGGGGCGCGCCACCGACGGGGTCGGCGTCGCGGCGCCGTCGCGGGTGTCGCCGTGCGGCGCGTTCTGCTGGCGGCGGGTACGGGATGAGGACAACGTCGAGGCCTCCTTGCGGATCGGTGCTGCGGTCCCCCTGTGTGTCGACCACCTGCGCCGCGCGGTCAACGCCGCGCCCTCATCGGTCCTGTTGAGCATGTTGAAAGCGCGTCGGGGCATCCGGCGGACGCGGGCCCGTACCGCCCCCGCGTACCACCGCCCAACGGAGTGATTCGGCGCCCTTGCCGCTCGTGGCGACGGCACCGGGGGCAGGCATGTGCCACATGAACGATCCCTTCGCCCAGTCCCCGTTACCCTCCCCCGTAACCGCGCCGTCAGCCCTGACTCCCCCTGCCCCACAACCCGTTGCCACCGACGCCGCAGCACCCGCCGTAGCCACCGAACCGGTGGAGACCCGCACGACTCCGTAGTGGACGCCATCCGCCATCAGAGGGGGCGAGGAATCGGCTGTCGGAAGCACGCCGCGTTCCCTCTCACTACCGCGCGCCTCCCATGAACACGCCCCCGTGGGAAGGCTCTCAGTAGTCCGGTGCCACCAGGCAGTGGTGGCACCGGCGCGACCCCAGGAGCGTGATGACGGACCGGCACGACCCCAACGACCGGCTGCGTGCTCTGCTCGGTGAGGCGGAGTGGACCTCGGCGGCACTGGCCCGCGCGGTGAACATGGCAGGCGCCGAGATCGGACTGCGGCTCTCCTACGACCGGACCTCGGTCTCCCACTGGCTCTCCGGCACACAGCCCCGACGCCAAGTGCCCCAGCTCGTGGCCGAAGTGCTCTCCCGGCGTCTCGACCGGGCCGTGACGGCCGCGTCCGCGGGCTTCAGGACGCCGGACGGCGCCGCCCCCGCGAAGGACCAGGTCGCTCCGGCCGGCGCGAGCGCGATCCACCAGCTCACGGCCCTGGTCGGGTCCGACACCGACCCGCTGCGCCGCGCCGTCCTTCAACGGACTCCGTACGAGGCCGATCCCTCCCTGCCGTCGTGGCGGCCCACCCGGAGGGCTCCGGCCGCTCGCCGCGCGGGCCGCCCCTCGCCGCGCGCGGCGAGCGTGGGCAGGACCGAAGTGGCCACCCTGCACAGCGCAGTCCGGGCCTTCGCGTCCAGCCTCGACCGGCACGGCGGTGGCCATGCCCGTTCCGCCCTGTGCGCGTATCTTGCCGACGACGTGGTCCCCTGGCTCCGCCACGCGGGCAACAGCACGGTGGGCCAACAGTTGCGCAGGGAGTCCGCTCATCTGGCCTTCGTGCTGGCCCGGCAGTACGAGGACAGCGACATGCAGGGCGTGGCCCAGCGCTATTTCGCCAACACGCTGCTCCTCGCCAACGAGGCAGGGGACCCCGTCACCTGGGCCATGGCCCTGCGCGCGCTGAGCAGCCAGTCGCTCACCCTCAACCATCACGACGTCGCGCTGTCCCAGGGTGAGCGGGCCTTCGCGGCGCTGCCGCCCGAGGCGCCGCAGGCCGTGCGTTCCTTCGTCGCCGCCCAACTCGCGGTGGTGCGGGCGAGGACCGACGACCGCAGCGGCGCCCTGGCCGCACTGGACGACGCGGAGCAGGCCGCCGATCACACGGACGACGCCCCCTCTCCCTTCACGACGTACCCCCGGGCGGCCCTGGAGTTCCAACGGGCCCAGACGCTGAGGGGCCTCGGCGACCTGACGGGGGCGGCCAAGGCGGTGGAGGCCTCCCTGGCGCACCGCAGCCCCGACGACCGCAGGGGCCAAGCCCTGACCTGTGCCCTCCGCGTACAGCTGCTCCTGCATGCCGGGCACGTCGAGGAGGCCAGTGCGAACTGGAAGTCCTTCACGCGCATCGGTGCCGGGCTCCAGTCCGCCAGGGTCAATCGTGCGGGGCGCTCGCTGCGTCGGGCGTTCCTGCCCTACCGCTCACAGGCCACGGTGAAGGCCGTCCTGAGCGCCCCGGACGCCTGACAGGAACGGGGAGCTCACGTTCAACACATCCTTCGTACGCGCGGGCCGTGCGTGGTCTGCCGACCGTGGTCCTTCGCCGCGTCGGGAGCCGGGCCTGGCAGCGGTCGCGCGAGCGGCCCTTCCCCTTCTCGGCCGCGCTGACCGGCGAGTTGAGGCGGCGCGGATTCTCGCCGTGCCTCCTGTCGGGGAGCGCGGAAGAGGCCGTGGTGTGCGCGGCCGAGGAGCCGGCCATGGACCATGTGCGGGGGATGCGGCTGGCCTCCGCCGCAGGACGCCGCACCGGCCGCGTCCTGCGGGCCCCCGCGCGGCCGGGAGGGAAGCGCTCCACCCTGCTGGAGACCACCTCCCACCTGTCGGTGGACCGGGCCGGGTCGTTCGCCATCGGTGACTCCGCCTCGGACATCGAGGTGCTCGACATGGCGGGCACCTCGCTGGCCTTCGAGCCCGACCCGGCCCTGCTCGCCGCGGCCCGGTCACGGAACTGGCCGGTGGCTGACCGGAGTTCAGTCCTGCGACACGGCCGCGCCCGGCGCCCTAGGACGCCAGCGGGACATGGATGAGCCGCGGCTCCGGCGAGGCGACCGCGTCGCTCAGGAGCGCCGTCAGCTCGTCGGTGGTCCGTGCCCGACGGGCGGTGACGCCGTATCCGGTGGCCAGGCCCATGATGTCGATGCCCGGCAGGTCGACTCCGGGCAGCGGTCCCGCGCCCAGCGTGCGGCCCCAGCTCTTGAGGATCTCGTACCCGCCGTTGTCCAGTACGAGGACGGTCAGCGGCACCCGGTAGCGTGCGGCGGTCCACAGCGCCTGGAGCGTGTACTGGACGGATCCGTCGCCGACGACGGCGACCACCGGGCGCTGCGGCCTGGCCAGTTGGACACCGACGGCACCGGCGAGCCCGAAGCCGAGACCGCCGCCTCCCGTGAAGTAGAAGCTGCCGGGCCGCGATCCCGCCGCCGACTGCCAGTACGCGGGCAGTTGATGGGGCGTCTCGTTGACGATGATCGCCTCCTCGGCGAGCACCTTCGCGAGTACCGTGAAGATCTCGGTGTCCGTCAGGCCGCCGTCCGCGGCGGGGCTCGTGGCCGCGCGGCTCGCCTCCTCGGACCGCCCGCCGTCGGAGCCCGGCTCCTTCGCCCCGTCGGCGAGCGGTCGCGATGCGGTCACGGCGCGCGGCCGGGTTCCGGCGCCGGCCAGCAGGCGGTCGAGCGTCTGCGCGGCGGCGACCGGAGAGCCGAGCCAGGAGGTGCCGGTGACCGCGCGGGCCGCTTCCTCGGGGTCCGACGTGATGTGCGCGAGGCGCGTGCCCGGTGCCGTGCCGGGGCCGCCCGTCCACTGGTAGTAGGTGAAGACGGGGGCGCCGAGCGCGAGGACCAGATCGTGCCCGGCCAGCGCCTCCCGCACCCCTGCGGCGGACGAGGGCAGAGGACCGCGGGCCGCGATGTGCGTGCTGGGGAAACCCGCCCGGGACGTGAAGGCGGGCAGCCACACGGGGGCGTTCAGCCGCTCGGCGAGGGCCACCGTCGCGTCGTATCCCGCCTGCGTGTCCATTTCCGGGCCCGCGATGAGGGCGGGCGCCCCGGCTTCGGCGAGCTCGGCCGCCAGCGCGGCGAGCGCCGCCGGGTCCGGCACGGCGGCGCCGGTGCGCGGCTTGAGCGGGAACCCGTCGGCTGTCGCGTCGACGGGCCGCTCCCAGTCGTCCATCGGGACCGATACGCACACGGGTCCGGCCGGGGCCTGCCCAGCCCGCAGGATCGCCTGCCCGAACACCTCCGGGGTGTCTTCGGGCCTCGCGGGCTCCGCGGTGTGCTTGACGGCTCCCTGGGCCAGGGCCGCCGGGTGACGGTTGACGAGCAGGGCGGGGGTCGGCAGCGCGGCCCTGACCTGCTGTCCGGCCAGGGCCACCACGGGGCTCCGGGCGCCGGCGGCGTTGACCAGGGAGCCCATGGCGTTGCCGAGGCCCACGGCGGTGTGGAGGTTGACCAGGGCGGGGCGCCCGGTCGCCTGGGCGTACCCGTCGGCCATCGCCGTCGCGGTCGCCTCGTTGAGGGCGAGGACGTAGGTGAAGTCCTCGGGCAGCTCGGCGAGGAAGGGCAGTTCGGTGCTGCCCGGGTTGCCGAAGATGACGCGCATGTCGTGGTGTCGGAGGAGTTCCTGGGTGATCTGCCTGACGGTGGTCACGGTCACCTGCTTCGCTGATCGGCCGCGGGAGTGCGGGATGCGTCGTGCGGCGCGGACGCCATGCGCCGCTCCGCCAGCTCGTCCGCCACGGCGGAGGGAGTCGCGCCGGTCGTCTCGGCCTGCGTGAGGATCGACAGCGTGGTGTCGTAGATGCCCTCGGCCTGCTCACGCGCACGCGTGGCACCGAGTTCGGCGGAGATCCCGCGATGTTCCTGTGCCGCGTGGATGACGCCGCCCGCGTTCACGACGTAGTCGGGTGCGTACACGATGTCCCGCCGCCGCAGCCGCTCCTCGGCGCCCGCGTATCCGAGTTGGTTGTTCGCGGCGCCGCAGACGATGTCGGCACGGAGCCGCTCCACGGTCACCTGGTCGAGGACTCCGCCGAGTGCGCAGGGGGCGAAGACGTCCAGTTCGGCGTGGAGGAGTGCCTGGGGCGAGGTGGTGGAGACGTCGGGGTGTTCCGCGCGGGTTCGGGCGAGTGCGCCGGGCCGCGGATCGGCCGCGAGCACGATCGCTCCTTCCCGTACCAGCAGGTCCACGAGATGGCGTCCCACCTTCCCCACCCCGCTCACGCCCACGCGCCGCCCGCGCAGTTCGGGCGAGCCCCAGCGGACGGCGGCACAGGCACGCATGCCCTGCAGCACTCCGTAGGCGGTGAGTACGGAAGGGTCGCCGCCGCCACCGTTCTTGAGCGAGCATCCGACGACGTGGCGCGTCACCTCGCTGATGACGTCCATGTCCGCGGAGTTGGTGCCCACGTCACAGGAGGTCACGTACCTGCCGTGCAGGGAATCGACGAAGCGCCCGAAGGCCTTCAGGAGCCCACGCGTCCTGCGTACCGAAGGGTCGCCGACGACGACCGCTTTGCCGCCGCCGTAGGGAATTCCCGCGAGGGCGTTCTTGTACGTCATGCCGCGCGAGAGGTGCAAGGAGTCGAGGACGGCGTCGGCGACGGTTCCGTAGGACTGGAAACGGGTGCCGCCGAGAGCGGGTCCCAGCGCCGTGGAATGCAGGGACACGATGGCTTCCAGGCCCGTCGCCTCGTCCTGGCAGAGCAGGACCTTTTCGTGAGGAACGTCGGGCACTCCACCGGAACCCGTCCCGAACACCCCTGCTCCGAGATCGATCGTATTCAGTTCAGCGGCTTCCTCCGATACACGAAGGCAGGTCGGCTCCCTTGCGGCTACGCCATGGTCGGATCGGGGCATGCTGGGTCCTCTCCTCGAAGCTGCGGTGGCACGATGTCGGCCGGACGCCTGGGCACTTCACCTCTGGCGTCACGCTTCGAAAGTTCCCAGGAATACCGCCCCGAGCGCTCTGCTCCGCCGTGGGGCTGTTGAAGCTGTTGAAGGCGAGGCCACGCGCCCCGGCGGTGAACCGGGGCGCGCACCGTCGCGCGGCCTCAGGAATGCGTGAACCCCGGCGCCCGCTTCTCCACGAACGCCGCCATGCCCTCCTTCTGGTCCTGCGTCGCGAACACCGCGTGGAACAGGCGGCGTTCGAAGCGGACGCCCTCCGCGAGGGTCGTCTCGAAGGCGCGGGACACCGCTTCCTTCGCCATCATCGCGACGGGCAGGGACATGCCCGCGACCGTCTCGGCGACGGCGAGCGCCTCGGCGAGGAGGTCGTCGGCGGGTACCACGCGCGAGACCAGACCGGCCCGTTCCGCCTCCGCGGCGTCCATGGTGCGGCCGGTCAGACACATCTCCATGGCCTTGGCCTTGCCCACCGCGCGGGTCAGCCGCTGGGAGCCGCCGATGCCGGGGATGACCCCGAGTTTGATCTCGGGCTGACCGAACACTGCGGTGTCCGCGGCCAGCAGGATGTCGCACAGCATGGCCAGTTCGCAGCCGCCGCCGAGCGCGTACCCGGAGACGGCCGCGACCGTCGGCGTCCGCAGCTCGCCGAGCCGGTCCCAGGCCGCGAACCAGTCACTGAGATACATGTCCATGTAGCTCCGCGGCCGCATCTCCTTGATGTCGGCCCCGGCGGCGAACGCCTTCGGGGATCCGGTGAGGACGATGCAGCCGACGTCCGGATCCCGGTCGAGCTCCGCCGTGGCCGCGACGACCTCGTTCATCACCTGGAGGTTGAGCGCGTTGAGCGCCTGGGGGCGGTCGAGGGTGAGCAGCGCGGTACGGCCCTTGCGCTCCACGCGGATCGTTTCGTACGACCCGGTGCCCGGCCCCGTGTCCGCCCCCGTGTCCGCACCCTCGCTCGTGTCCGTGGTCATGCCTCGCCGCCGCCTTCCGCCGTCCGCTGCCTCATCGTCGTGACGATCCCCGAGAAGTCCTGGTCCGTGCCGTCCGCTTCCGCGTACGCCGCGTACAACTCGGCGGCCTTCAGGCCGAGTTCCGTGGGGACGCCCCCGGCCCTCGCGGCGCTCGCCGCGAGGCCGAGGTCCTTGGCCATGAGCGGGGCCGCGAAGCCGGGGCGGTAGTCGCGGTTGGCCGGGCTCGCGGGAACGGGACCCGGCACCGGACAGTTGACAGTGAGCGCCCAGCACTGCCCCGACGCGGTGGAAGCCACGTCGAACAGAGCCTGGTGGGACAGGCCCAGGCTCTCGCCGAGCACGAACGCCTCGCTCACCGCGATCATCGAGATGCCGAGGATCATGTTGTTGCAGATCTTCGCGGCCTGCCCCGCGCCGGGCCCGCCGCAGTGCACCGCCTTCTTGCCCATGACCGCGAGGAGCGCGTCCGCCTCGTCGAACTCGGTGCCGCCACCGCCTGCCATGAAGGTGAGCGTGCCGGCCTCGGCGCCGACCACTCCCCCGGACACCGGGGCGTCCAGGGCCCGCATCCCCGCGGCCACCGCGGCCTCGTGAGCGGCGCGGGCGTCGGCCACGTCGATGGTCGAGCAGTCGACGAACAAGGTGCCGGGGCGGGCCGCGGCCAGCAGGCCCTCGTCCCGGTAGAGGCCGAGGACGTGCCGCCCCGCGGGCAGCATGGTGATCACCACGTCCGCCGTCGCGACCGCCTGCGCCGCCGATCCGGCGGCCGTCACGCCGTTCCCCACCGCCTGGTCGAGCAGCTCGGGCATGAGGTCGTACCCGAGGACCTGATGCCCGGCCTTGACCAGGTTGGCGGCCATGGGTCCGCCCATGTGGCCGAGGCCGATGAAGCCGATCGTGCGCGTGCCGTTCACCACGCCACCTCCTGTGGGGTCGTCGCCAGGTGGAGCTCGCCTCCGGCGGGCGGCGCGCCGATGTGGCGTGCCACGTCCGCGCCGGTGACCTCGGCCAGGGTGGCCGGTTTCCAGCGGGGGCTGCGGTCCTTGTCGATCACCTGCGCGCGGATCCCCTCGACCAGGTCGTACGAGTCGAGCGCGGCGCAGGAGATCCGGTACTCCTGTTCCAGGACACGCTCCAGCGGGCCGAGCGCCGGGGCCGCGCGCAGTGCGGCGAGCGTGACCTTCAGAGCGGTGGGCGACTTGGCGCCGAGGGTGTCGGCCGCCGCGTCGGCCCCGGCCGCACCATGGCCGCGAAGCCGGTCGACGATCTCCTCCACCGTGTCGGCGCCGTAGCAGGCGTCGATCCAGGGTCGCTGGCCCGCGAGGTCACCGGGCGGCGGCTGCTCCACGTGGTCCTTGAGAACGTCCCAGACCGGCCGGGTGGCGAGATCGTCGAGCAGCCGGGGCAGGTCGTCGTGCGGTACGAAGTGGTCGGCGAGGCCGCACAACAGGGCGTCGGCCGCGCCGATTTGAGTGCCCGTCAGCGCTAGGTGCGTGCCCAGTTCGCCGGGGGCGAGCGCGAGCAGATAGGTGCCGCCCACGTCCGGTACGAAGCCGATGCCGGTCTCCGGCATGGCGATCCGGGAGCGTTCGGTGACGATGCGGACGTCGCCGTGCGCGGAGACGCCGACGCCGCCGCCCATGACGATGCCGTCCATCACGGCGACGTACGGCTTGGGGTAGTTGGCGATCCGGGCGTTGAGGCGGTACTCGTCCCGCCAGAAGTCGGCGGAGGCGGAAGCGGAGGGATTGTCCGCGGCCGCAGCCGAATCGCTCCCGGGGGCACGGCCCTCGCTCCCCACCCGTGCGTCCTCGTAGATGGCGCGGATGTCGCCGCCCGCGCACAGGCCCCGCTCCCCGGCGCCCGCGATGACCACGGTCCGCACCGCCGGATCGTGCTCCCAGGCGGTCAGCGCCTCGTCGATCCGCCGCACCATGGCATGCGTGAGGGCGTTGAGCGCCCGAGGGCGGTTGAGGGTCAGGTACGCCGCGTGCCCCTCGGTCCTGAGCAGCACCTGCTCGTCGGCGCCGGAGCCGGAGTCGGAGCGCGAGCCGGAGTCCGCGCCGGTGCCGGTACCGGCGCCGGTGCCGGTACCGGCGCCCGTGCCGGTCCCGCCCGTCATCGGAGCGCCTCCGTCAGCCCGCGGGCCACGATGACACGCATGATCTCGTTGGTTCCTTCCAGGATCTGGTGGACGCGCAGGTCGCGGACGATCTTCTCGATGCCGTACTCGTTCAAGTAGCCGTACCCTCCGTGCAGTTGGAGCGCCCGGTCGGCGACCGAGTAACCGGTGTCGGTGGCGAACCGCTTGGCCATCGCGCACAGTTGCGGCGCCCCGGGGTCGCGCCGGTCGAGCGCCTGCGCGGCCTGGTGGACCAGGGCGCGCGCCGCGGCGAGTTCCGTCGCCATGTCGGCGAGACGGAACTGCAGGGCCTGCGAGTCGAGCAGCCGGGCGCCGAACGCCTCCCGGTCGGCGAGGTAGGCCAGGCTCCGGTCGAGGGCGCTGCGGGCGCCACCGAGCGAGCAGGCGGCGATGCCGAGCCGGCCGCCGTTCAGGCCGTTCATGGCGATGCGGAAGCCGTCGCCGGGGCGGCCGAGCAGCCGGTCGGCGGGCAGCCTGACCCCGTCGAGCACCACCTGGCGGGTGGGCTGGGCGTTCCAGCCCATCTTCTTCTCGTTGGGCCCGAACGAGACCCCGGGGTCGTCCCGTTCGACGAGGAACGCGGAGACGCCCTGGGGCCCTTCGCCGTCGGTGCGCGCCATGACGACGTACACCTGCGCGGCGCCCGCGCCGGAGATGAACTGCTTGACGCCGGTGAGGACGTAGTGGTCGCCGTCGCGGACCGCGGCGGTGCGCAGCGCCCCGGCGTCCGATCCGGCTCCGGGCTCGGTCAGGCAGTAGCTGCCGAGGTCCTCCATGGCGCAGAGCCGGGGCAGCCACCGGGAGCGCTGCCGCCCGTCGCCGTAGGTGTCGATCATCCAGGCGACCATGTTGTGGATGGAGAGGTAGCCCGCGATGGAGGGACAGCCGGAGGCGAGGGCCTCGAAGACGAGGACCCCGTCGGCACGGGTCAGACCGCTGCCGCCCGCGTCCTCGCGTACGTAGATTCCGCCGAGCCCCAGCCCGGCGGCCTTGCGCAGCACGTCGAGCGGGAAGTGCTTGTCCTGGTCCCAGCGCACCGCGTGCGGGGCCAGGTGGTCCTCGGCGAAGTCGAGGGTGGTCTCGACGATCGCCTGCTGGTCCTCGGTGAGCGTGGTGGTCGTCATCGCGCTCATCCCATGGTGGGGATGGAGAAGTTCGCGCCTTCCCTGGCCCCCGAGGGCCAGCGCGAAGTGACGGTCTTCGTACGGGTGTAGAAGCGGATCGCGTCCGGGCCGTGCTGGTTCAGGTCGCCGAAGCCGGACCTCTTCCAGCCGCCGAAGGTGTGGTAGGCCACCGGGACCGGGATGGGCACGTTCACGCCGACCATGCCGGTGTTGACGCGGCGGGTGAAGTCGCGCGCGGTGTCGCCGTCCCTGGTGAAGATGGCGACGCCGTTGCCGTAGGGGTGCTCGCTGGGCAGGCGCAGGGCCTGCTCGTAGTCGGCGGCCCGTACGACGCACAGGACGGGGCCGAAGATCTCCTCGCGGTAGACGCGCATCCGGGGGCTCACCCGGTCGAAGAGGGTGGCTCCGGCGAAGAAGCCGTTCTCGTGTCCCTCCAGAGTGAAGTTCCGCCCGTCCACGACGAGTTCGGCTCCCTCGTTGACGCCGATGTCCACGTACCTGCGGACCCGGTCGAGCGCGTCCTGACTGACCAGGGGGCCGAAGTCGGCCTCCGCGTCGTCGGAGCGGCCGATCCGCAGGGCGCCGATGCGCTCCTTGAGGGCGGCGACGAGCCGGTCGGCGGTCTCCTCGCCGACCGGCACGGCCACCGAGATCGCCATGCAGCGCTCGCCCGCCGAGCCGTAACCGGCGCCGATGAGCGCGTCGACGACCTGGTCGAGATCCGCGTCCGGCATCACGATCATGTGGTTCTTGGCGCCGCCGAAGCACTGGGCGCGCTTGCCGTGGGCGGCGGCGGTGGCGTAGATGTGCGCGGCGATCGGCGTCGAGCCGACGAAGCCGAGCGCGCCGACGCGCGAGTCCTCCAGGAGGGTGTCGACCGCTTCCTTGCCGCCGTTGACGACGTTCAGGACGCCCGGCGGAAGCCCGGCCTCAAGGAAGAGTTCGGCAAGGCGCAGCGGTACGGAGGGGTCGCGCTCGGAGGGCTTCAGGATGAACGCGTTGCCACAGGCGAGGGCGGGTGCGGCCTTCCACAGCGGGATCATCGCGGGGAAGTTGAACGGGGTGATCCCGGCGACCACACCGATCGGGGAGCGCAGCGAGTGCACATCGATGCCGGTGCCCGCGTTGTCCGTGAACTCGCCCTTGAGCAGGTGCGGGATCCCGGCGGCGAACTCGACGACCTCCAGGCCGCGTTGGATGTCGCCGTGCGCGTCGGCGACGGTCTTGCCGTGCTCCGAGGAGAGCAGCCGGGCCAGCGATTCACGGTCCTGCTCAACGAGTTGGAGGAACCGCAGCAGGACGCGGGCCCTGCGCTGCGGGTTCCACTCGCCCCACACGCGCTGGGCGGCGGCCGCGTCGGCGATCGCCGCCTCGGTGTCGGCCCGCCCCGCGAGCGGCACGCGGGCCTGCACGGAACCGGTGTTGGGGTCGTACACGTCGCCGAAGAGGCCCGACGTGCCGGCGGTGTGCTTGCCGCCGATGAAATGGGTGAGTTCACGGACCACGGTGAGCCTGCTCTCGTCAGGTGGGGATCCGGGGATGGCACGGCACACCGGCGAACGGCACCCTGTGGGGCGCGCTCGGGCCGGGGCCGCGGGACGCGTGGGCGGAAGATCCTTCGGTGGACTGCGAGTTGACGTACGCCGTCGTCGTACCGGGGTCGGCGTATGCCATCGGTGCGCGGGATCGCGACGCACACCGTCGAAGCGCGGGAAGTCGACGCACACCGTCGGCGCACCAGAGATCCGCGCGCACCGTCGGCGCGTTGGAGATCGGCGTACGCCTTCGGCGCGTCGCGGATCCGTGCGCACCGTCGGCGCGTCAGAGATCCGTGCGCACCGTCTGTGCGCTACAGATCCGCGCGCTCTCTCGACTGCTCCGCCGGATCACCTGGGTCATGGGTACGGACCGGTGCCATGCGTGTCTGCTCCATCCTCGTGGACAACACGGAACACCCCGCGGCCGGTATCCTGACTCCCGGATCAGCGCACGCTCCCCCGCCTTCCCGACGGACACGACGTCCCTCGGTGGCGCGTTGTGTTGCGAGAACGCACTCCCCGGTCACAGTGGCGGGACCGCGCCGGATTCACACCGGCTTCCCTGACACCGCGGGCCTTGTCGAGGACCATATAGTTGGACGTCCTAGTAAGTCCACCCCGGCAGGATCGCGCAGGCCCGCCGGGCACCGGGGGTCAGCAGGGGGCGCAGCCCGGCGAACAGCTCCGCGAGGCCAGGACCGCAGCGGGCGAGGAACTCGCCGTCGACGCCCGCGATGTCGAGCTCGTTGGCCACCGTGAGCTCGGCGAAGTCCGCCTGCTGACGGCGCGTCGGCGCGAAGGCGCGGCCGGTGAACCGGTCACGGAACAGCGGACTCCGATCCCGCCGGACGGGAGTCCCGTCGCCGGTCCGGCCCGTGAGCGCCGGATGGCCCACCGCGCGGTCGCAGCTCGCATAGAGGTACACGAGCGACTCGGCCTCGCCGCCGATCACGGCGGTGGCGCGCTCGCGCCGGTCGAGCGGCAGCAGGACGGGGGCGAAACCGTCGGTGCCGTAGAGCGCGTGACAGAGCCCGGCCAGCCGGAGCGCGGGGCGCGCGTCCCAGTCGGCGAGCCGTTGCCGTACGCGTTCGAGGTGGTCGAGGAGGGTGCCGCCGGGGTGTTCGACGGTAGCGGCGCCGAGGTCGCGCAGGAACCGGTGAGCGGCTCGGTCGGGTTCCGCGGCCATGTCCATGGGATCGGCCCCTTTCCGGCCAGCGTGGAACGAATTCCGGCCGAACCGGGCGACCGGTACGTCAAGAAGCGCAACGCCGAGCACGACGACATACGACGACAAGGGGGTCGGCACCCGGGCGGGCCCCGGCACCGTCCGGATCGGTGTCGGGGCCCGGCCGGGTTGCCGCCCTGGGCCCGGATGAATCCTCCCGCTCCCCCGACAACCAAGTCAATCCTCGGGTTTCCTCATCGAACCCATAGCCATGGCTTGGATTCGTCCGAGATGCGATCAGTGCTGCCCAAGACGGCCCGCACCCTCTAAGGTGACCCGTGCAGCTGGTTCGCCCTGTCCGCCAGGCAGGCGCGTCGCAAGAGGGAACCCGGTGGGAATCCGGGACTGCCCCGCAGCGGTGAGTGGGAACGACCGCCGTCATACGCACTGGATCCGGTGGATCCGGGAAGCGACGGCCAGTAGGAGTCCGCCTCGGCGGATGTGCCCGCGAGTCCGAAGACCTGCCCGTTGCCCGCACGTGACCGATCGCGTGCGGACATCCCGGTGACCTCGTGGGCGGGTCGGCGTGCATACCGTTCGGAGGACCGCGTCATCGACGCCGTCCGGTCCGGGCGGTCCGTCATCCCTTCGCGTCCGCGTCCCGTCCCCGGGGTGCTCAGGAGTCATCTCGCGAAGGAGATTTCCGTGACAGCGAAGTCCGCAGCCGCGGCAGCACGGGCCACCGTGTACGGCTACCCCCGCCAGGGCGCGAACCGTGAACTGAAGAAGGCCGTCGAGGGGTACTGGAAGGGCCGCGTCACCGCCGACGCCCTCCGGGAGACCGCCGCGGAGCTGCGCCGCACCACCTGGCGGCAGCTGGCGGATGCCGGCGTCCACGAGGTGCCGACCGGCGACTTCTCGTACTACGACCACGTCCTGGACACCAGCGTCATGGTCGGTGCCGTCCCCGCACGGCACCGCGCGGCCGTCGAGGCCGACGCCCTGGACGGGTACTTCGCGATGGCCCGCGGCACGCAGGACGTGGCACCCCTTGAGATGACCAAGTGGTTCGACACCAACTACCACTACCTGGTTCCGGAGTTGGGCCCCGACACCGTCTTCGCCACCGACTCCGCCAAGCAGGTCGCCGAGCTCAAGGAGGCCCTCGCGCTCGGCCTCCCGGCCCGCCCGGTCCTCGTCGGCCCCGTCACGTATCTGCTGCTCGCCAAGCCCGCGCCGGGCGTCGCCGCCGACTTCGAGCCGCTCACCCTGCTCGACCGGCTGCTTCCCGTCTACGCGGAGGTGCTCGCGGACCTGCGTGCGGCCGGTGCCGAGTGGGTGCAGCTCGACGAGCCCGCCCTGGTGCAGGACCGCACCCCGGCCGAGCTCAACGCCGCCGCCCGCGCCTACCGGGAGCTCGGCACCCTCACCGACCGGCCCAAGCTCCTCGTCGCGTCCTACTTCGACCGCCTCGGCGACGCCCTGCCCGTCCTGGCCAAGGCTCCCGTCGACGGTCTCGCCCTCGACTTCACCGACGCGGCTGCCGCCAACCTCGACGCGCTCGCCGCCGTCGGCGGACTCCCCGGCAAGCGCCTGGTCGCCGGCGTGGTCAACGGCCGCAACATCTGGATCAACGACCTCGAGAAGTCCCTGGCCACGCTCGGCACCCTGCTCGGCCTGGCCGACCGCGTCGACGTCGCCGCGTCCTGCTCGCTCCTGCACGTCCCGATCGACGCCGCCGCCGAGCGCGACATCGACCCGCAGATCCTGCGCTGGCTCGCCTTCGCCCGGCAGAAGACCACCGAGATCGTCGCCCTGGCCAAGGGGCTGGCCCAGGGCACCGACACCATCGCCGCCGAACTCGCCGCCAACCGGGCCGACCTGGCCTCGCGCACCGGCTCGTCGATCACCCACGACCCGGCCGTACGGGCCCGTGCCGCAGCCGTCACCGACGCCGACGGACGCCGCTCGCAGCCCTACACCGAGCGGACCGCCGCCCAGCGCTCGCACCTCAAGCTGCCGCTGTTGCCGACCACCACGATCGGCTCCTTCCCGCAGACCACCGAGCTGCGCACCGCCCGCGCCGACCTGCGCGCGGGCCGCCTCGACACGGCGGGCTACGAGGAGCGCATCAAGGACGAGATCCGCGAGGTCATCTCCTTCCAGGAGAAGACCGGCATCGACGTCCTGGTGCACGGCGAGCCCGAACGCAACGACATGGTGCAGTACTTCGCCGAGCAGCTCACCGGCTACCTCGCCACCCAGCACGGCTGGGTCCAGTCCTACGGCACCCGCTACGTGCGCCCGCCGGTTCTCGCGGGCGACATCTCGCGGCCCGAGCCCATGACGGTCCGCTGGACGTCCTACGCCAACTCCCTCACCGACCGCCCCGTCAAGGGCATGCTCACCGGCCCCGTCACGATGCTCGCCTGGTCCTTCGTCCGCGACGACCAGCCCCTCGGCGACACCGCGCGTCAGGTCGCCCTCGCCCTGCGCGACGAGGTCAACGACCTTGAGGCGGCGGGCACTTCGGTCATCCAGGTCGACGAACCCGCGCTGCGCGAGACCCTGCCGCTGCGCGCCGCCGACCACCCCGGCTATCTGGCCTGGGCCACGGAGTCCTTCCGCCTGACCACCAGCGGCGTCCGCCCGGACACCCAGATCCACACGCACATGTGCTACGCCGAGTTCGGCGACATCGTGCAGGCCATCGACGACCTCGACGCGGACGTCATCAGCCTGGAGGCCGCCCGCTCCCACATGCAGGTCGCCGGCGAACTGGCCGAACACGGCTACCCGCGCGAGGCCGGACCCGGCGTCTACGACATCCACTCGCCCCGCGTCCCCGACGCCGCCGAGGCAGCCGCCCTGCTCCGCAAGGGACTTGAGGCCCTCCCGCCCCAGCGCCTGTGGGTCAACCCGGACTGCGGCCTGAAGACCCGCGGCTGGCCCGAGACCCGCGCCTCCCTGGAAAACCTGGTCACCGCGGCCCGGACGGTGCGCGGGGAACTGCCCGCTTCCTGACCGGGAGCCCCACAGCCGGGGGCCGGGGCAGCTGCGGGCGCCCCGGCCCCCTCTTCACCGCTCAGTACCGGGGCTGAGGTGCGACGGTCACCTCGGCTCCGGGCAGCCCCTCGGCGTTCAACACCTGCCCGGGGCTCTCCAGGTGCACCGCTGCCAGGTGCGCCAGCCGTGCCAGGGGCAGCAGGTCCACGTCCAGCGGCGCGCCGCTCCCCCGCAACCGGAGCGTACGCAGGCCCGGGAACGCTGCGGCGACGAGCTCCAGGTCCGCCGGAGCCACCTGACCGGTCAGGGTCACGGAGCTGATGTGCGCGCGAACCCCGGCGTGGGTGTGCAGCGGAGCCACGGCGGCCACGGGCATGACGAGGTGCCGCAGTCCCGGGGCGGCCGCGAGGTGACGCCAGTCCTCGGGGGTCAGGGCCGTGTCGGGCCCCTGGAGCGTCAGCGTCTCCAGCCGGGGGAACCGGGGCAGTTCGGCGAGTCCACGGGCGCCGGAGGGCAGCGTCAGCGCGGTCACACGTGTGCCGGAAGGCACCTCAGGAAGTTCTCGCGAGGGGTCGGCGAGGGTCAGGCCGCACTCGTTCAGGGAAGGGAGCGCTGACAGGGACCGCAGCACCTCCGTGGACGGCCGTCCGGTGCTCAGCCGCTCCAGCGCACTCAGCTCACGCAGCGCCGCCGCGTCCTCCAGGACCGCGGCCTCCAGCACCCGCAGCCGTGTCCTGTCGACATGAGCGACCACGTCCTCCAGAGGCACTCCGTGGCCGACCCGCAGATGACGGGGACCGTCGAGACGCCGGAGCTGCGCGTACGACGTGACGGTGATGGGGGTGTCGGGCGGCAGTTGCGCGAGCACCTTCGCCGCGTACTGGGCGGTGCCGAAGTGTTCCCAGGCAGCGCCGAGGACTCGGTGGACCTCCGTGCTCGCGCCGCCGTCGAGGCCGTCACGCAACGCTCCCGACAGCCAGTCGCAGGCATGCGCGCCACCGATCCGGACAGCGGTCTCCACGCAGGCCACCGTCTCTTCCGCGGTCAGCCCCGCGGGCGCGGGGAGCAGTCGCAGCACGGGACGCCCGATGGCGGCGAGTGTGACGGACTCCTGCCACGAGCGAGGCGGGAGCAGCGCCGCCGCCCGCTGCTCCACCAGGTGTCGGACCTCTGGGTCGACCCGCACGGCTTCTTCCTCGCAGGACAGGGCCAACAGGTGCAGCCGCACCCGGTGTTCTTCTTCCTCGTCACCTCGGGACACCAGCTCGTTCAGGAGCCGTGCCCGGTCTTCGGGATCGCCCTGGGCTACGGCCATCCTGACGACGTCGGCCCATTGCTCCTTGTGGGCATTGGACACGAGCAGCGGGAGATCACGGGCTGCCAGGGCGGCGCGTGCGCCGAGGTAGTCCTGGAAGGTGGGGTGCGCGAAGTCGACGACGCCGTCGGCCTGTTCGCGCAGGAGTCCGCTGCCTTCCAGCAGAGTGCGGTAGACATCCGCTCCGCTTTCAGTACTGCCTACGCCCGCGAACTCGCGCGCCATCGCCGTGAGGGACCGGCCGATCAGCCAGATGGCGTCGGAACGCCTCATCTCCCGGCAGTCGTTGCGGATCATCCAGTAGGCGAGCTCACCGAGCAGGGCGAGCTGCGCGTCGGGGTCCAGCCCGTACTGCAACGAGCTTCGAAAGACGCCGCGCTCCCGGTCCCGGCGCGTCAGCATCATCTGCAGGGCCGCGACGTACAGCTGCGTACGGCCGCCACCCGGCAGATAGCCGCGACGGTCGCGGTGCAGGGTGCACAGGAGCGTGCACAGCAGGGGATTCGTGGCGAGCTTGCCGAAATCCTCTCGACGGCGCATCTCCGAGAGGAACGAGCGCAGTTCCCCGCCGGAGAACTCACCGAGGGGCGAGGCCCGGCTCCACCGCTCGATGAAGAGCTCGATGTCGTCCTCCCGCATCGGCTCCAGCCGGAACTCGGTGAAGCCCTCGGCGGCGAGCCAGTCCAGAGGCACGGCCGAAGGGCGAGTGGTGACCAGCCAGCGGTTGCCCGGAAAGGCGGCGAGCAGCTGCCGGATCCACCGGCGGACCTGCTCCCGGTCCGCCTGCGGCACCTCGTCCACGTCGTCGATGAGGAGCAGTCCGCGACCCGCTTCGAGCACACGCTCGGCCCAGCCTGGCGGTGGCGCGTACGGGCAGTCGGCCAGTTCCAGGAAGCGCTCGGGGCCGGGCAACCTGCCTTCTCCGGCCAGCAGATGCCGCACGCGCAGCACGAACGGCACCAGCCCGATCAGATAGGCGGGCCCCTCGCTGACCTGCTGCTCCGAGGCGACGGCGAGCCACTGCACCAGTGTCGTCTTGCCCGCCCCCGTTCCTCCGCGCAGCAGCACCCGCCTGCACTCGGCCAGCACGCGTTCGGCCCGCCGGGGCGGGGAGGGCAGCGGCTGCTCCCCGTTCTCCGTGCGTCGCTCCGCCCGCTCCGTGATCTCCAGGCTGAAGTAGGCGACGTCGAGCGGCCACTCGTCGTCGAAGTCGGCTCCGTAGATGGTGAGTTGCCCGTGGCGGCGGACGAGGTACTGCCGGTATCGCTCCTCGAATCCCGCGTCCTCGACGGACTGTGCGGGCACGCGCTCCACCAGGAGGTCGAGCGTGGTCACGATCCGGTCGATCTGCCGCGTCTGCTCCAGCAGGGTGCGGGCGACGAAGGAGGATCTCTTGGTGAAGAACTCCACGATGTGCAGGCAGGCGAGCAGCACAAGCCGCTCGTGGAGCAACTGGGCGTCCTGGGAAAGCCCTTGGTCGCACCGAGGGAGTGCGTCCGCCAGCCCCTCGTGCCCGAGGCGCACCGCCTGTGCGTCATCCATGTCCAGGTCGCCGAGTCCGTGCAGGCTGCGCGCGAGTTCCGCGGCGACGGCGGCCTGTTCGTCTTCGGGCAGGGAGTCGTGCGGTCCGGCCGACCGCACCGCCCTGCGCACCAACTCGCGGGCCAGCTTGCGCAGTTCCTGTTCGGTGAGGGTGCGCCGCTCGCCTCTGAACGAGACGAGCGCGGAGAGCCTGACCGGTTCGTCCACGAGGCCGGCGCCGGGATCGTCCTGCCGAAACAGCTTGCGCACCAGCGGCGCCACGGCGCTCGACGCGACCCGTAGGCCGATGCCTGCCAGTTCCATGTGCCGAGCGTAGGGCAGCTCTTCGCCGGACTTCCGGCGTTCGCCCGGCTCGGTGCACACAGAGGGACACGGGCCAGCGAACGGAGTGCTCCGGCCCGCTACTGGGGGCGGCGGGCCGGAGCTTTCCCGGAGGGGGGTGCGAGGGGCCGAAGAGGCCTCAGAGAGCGGTCAGTTCCAGGGGTTGGCGGGCTGGTCGTTGATCGCCGTCCAGAAGCGGGTGCCCACCGGCACGTCGCCCTTGGCCCAGTAGCTCCAGCCGCCCGAGCTCTCCAGGTTCGGGCCGTACCGCCCGTCGTGGAACTCGGCCATCCGCCAGCCCGCGCCGAAGGTGTTGGCGCAGACGCCGTCGGCGGCGGCGCGGCTGGTCAGGCGGTTGCCGCGGATCGGGTTGCTGGCCGCGACGGTGCCGCGGGCCCAGCCGGCGTAGAAATCAGGGGTGATGCCCGCGGGCACCGGGCTGTTGTCGACCTTCAGGCACAGCACGGGAAGGATCGACGTGGTGTCCGTGTCCCCGGTGTACGCGTTGCTCAGCGGGCCACCGCCCACCCGGACCGTGCCGGCCGGGCCGTCGGCGAGCAGCGTCCAGGTCATCGCCTTTCCGTTGTTGGCCGGGGCGTCCGGCGCGGCTGCGGCGGGGCCCACGGCGCCGGCGGCCAGCAGCAGCGCGGCGGCACCGAGTGACAGACCCAACTTGATCGGGCGCAAGGCTTCTCCTCACGGGAGTTGCATGAGTGACGTGCCATGACGGTCACGAATTCTCCACGTTCTTCAGACTTCCCCCAAGAGTGAGAATGCGACATCCGCATCACGGGACTCCGGCACCACGGGACGCACCGACGATGGGCCGGTCAGTAGGGTCGTGACCGACAGGGGCGGGACGGGGAGAGGGGCATCTGCTGTGGCCGTGAGCGCCGAGGACGGAACCGGCCGGGAATCCGACGGCCTGCCGCCGGGACAGCGCCGTGTGGCGGGCTGGCCGGTCTCGCACTACGGGCCCGTCCCCCGGTTCCGGCCCGAACGCTGGGACCTGCGGATATTCGGCGCCACCGGGACGGCCGGGTCCTACGCCTGGACCTACGACGAGCTGGGCGACCTGCCCCGTACGACGGTCGTCGCCGACCTGCACTGCGCGACGGGCACCACGTCGACGGGCCACGAGTGGTTCGGCGTTCCCGCGGCCGCGCTCCTGGCCCTCGCTCCCCCGGCACCCGAGGCCACCCACGCGATGGCCTGGGCCGAGTACGGCTACGGCGCGAACCTCCGGATGGCCGACCTCACCGCCGACACGACGATCCTCGCCACCCACCACAACGGCGAGCCGCTCACCGCCGAACACGGCTTCCCGCTCCGCCTCGTGGTCCCCCACCTGTACGGCTACAAGGGCCCCAAGTGGCTCAGAAGCATCGAGTACCTGACCGAGGACCGGCCCGGCTTCTGGGAGGAGCGCGGCTACCACCGCGTCGGCGACGTCCGGTCCGGCAAGCGGTACTCCCACGAGGAGGAAGACGGCGCGGACCCCGATCAGTTAGAAAGGTGGAGATAGGCGACCCCGCGCCGCCGCCACACGCCCGCCACCCCCACGTACAGAGGTCGACCGCACATGCCTGCCGCCGCAGCACCCTGGCTGCTCCTCGCCGTCTTCTCCGGCACCCTGATATCCCTCCAGGCCCGCATCACCGGCGAGCTGGCCGCGGGCCTCGGCGGGGACGGGTTCGCGGCCGCCGTGATCTCGTTCGGCTCGGGGTTCGTACTGCTGACGCTCGGGCTCCTCGTCCTGCGCGGGCCGCGCCGCGGTGCGGGTCGGGTGCTCGCGGACGTACGCGGCGGGCGGCTCAAGTGGTGGCAGGTGCTCGGCGGTTTCGGGGGCGCGGCCTTCCTGCTCGCGCAGGGGCTGACCGTGGGGGCGCTCGGGGTCGCGCTGTTCACCGTCGCGATCGTCGCGGGCCAGGTCAGCGGCGGGCTGCTCTTCGACCGGATGGGGCTCGGGCCCGCGGGACCGCAGCGGCCCTCGCGGCGCCGGGTCGTCGGCGCCGCGCTCGTCCTCGTGGCCGTGGGCCTGTCGATGGCGGACAAGCTGGGCGGCGGATTCCCGTACGCGATGCTGCTGCTCCCGCTGGTGGCGGGCGTCTGCGTGAGCTGGCAGCAGGCGGTCAACGGCCATGTGAAGAACGCCGCGGGATCCGCGTACGCGGGCACGTTCTTCAACTTCGTCGCCGGTACCGCCGCGCTGACCGTGATCTTCCTCGTGCACGCGGCGGCGAAGGGACTTCCCGACCGGCTGCCGACCGAGCCGTACGTCTATCTCGGCGGTCTGGTCGGCATCTCCTTCATCACCATCGCGGTCGCCGCGGTGCAGAAGCTCGGCGTCCTCGTGCTCGGACTGTGCACGATCACCGGCCAGTTGGTCGGCTCCCTCGCCCTCGACCTGCTGCTGCCGCACGGCGACACGGAGGTCACGGCGGCGACGGTCGCGGGCGTGGCGCTCGCGCTCGCCGCGGTCGCCGTCGCGGCGCTCGCGGGCCCGCGCGCGGGCCGGGTGGTGGCGTCGAGCGGCACGACCCGGCAGCCGACCGCCCCGGAGCGGGCGGAACGCTAGGGCCTTTCGTTTGGATCAGGCCGAGGCTCAGGACATGAGGGGGAGCTTGCCGACGATCTTGTCGACGGGGTTGCGCGGACCGACGATGCTGAGCGCGCAGTAGTCGATGTCCTCGGTCCTGGTGTCGCCCACGGCGGCGATGAAGTCGCTGTAGACGCGGGTGCTCTGGGCCGCGGCCGGTACGTCGGCCACGAAGACGTCGGGGCGGGCCGCCGCCTTGGCCCGGATCGTACGCAGCGTGGCGGAGTCGGCGGCGAGCACCGAGCAGCCCGCCCAGGGCAGTCCTGGGTGCACGGCGCCTTCCTGGTCGGTCGCGGCGGCGCCCAGCAGGCCGGGTACCGCGGTCACCGTGGGTGCGGCGGCGCAGACGGCGGCGTTGGCGGCTCGGCCGGGAGGCAGCTCGGCGTCGACCACCACGACCCACTTCAAGCGTGCCTGACGGGTGGACAGGCTGAAATCGATTTCTTCGGGGGCGAATCCCACCGTCGTCTCACTGGGGACGTTCACCACGGACATGCGCTCTCCTGCATTCGTTCGGATGGAGGGCAAAAGGTTAGGCAGATGTGCCCTACCGCATCGGGGTCCGCGTACTTCGTGCGCCGGAGGGGCTCGGTTCGGGGCGCTCGACGAACGTCCTGCGGTGCGGTCGCGAAGCATCCGTCACTTGTACGGAGGACGCGTCGGGCGCCGACGGAAGCAGGCACGTGGCGACCATTCCGGCGAGCATGAGGGCGCAGCCGGCCCATGCCGACGGCGACAGGTGTTCGTCCAGCAGGAGCATGCCCTGGAAGAGCCCGGTCGTGAACGCGCAGCACAGCGGCGAGCGCAGGACGTGCGCGAGGCGAGGGCCCGCACGGTCCTGAGGCGGACGGTGAGCACCACGAGGATCAGGCCGCCCGCGAGCAGCCGCAAGGCGCCGAGGGCCGTCGGTGCCATGGCGCTGGACGCCAGCACTTGGGCGGGGCCGACCGTGCCCCACAGGATCGTCGCCGCCAGTACCAGTCCCGCGCCGAAGTCCGGACTGCTCGTTCGTATCTCCATGACCGGCGAGTCCAGGCAGAACTCCGGCTCAGCTCACCGTTGGCCGCACTTCATTTGGCCTACAGTGCGCTTCATGGAACTTGATGCGCTGGACCTGGCCCTCCTGCGGGAGCTGCAGAACGACGCACGGCAGACCAACCGCGCTCTGGCGGCCAGGACCGGCGTCTCACCCTCCACTTCGCTGGAACGGGTCCGGCTGCTGCGCCAGGCCGGTGTGGTCACCGGCTATCACGCCGCCGTGGACCTCGACGCCGTCGGCCGCCCCGTCCAGGCGCTCATCTCGGTGCGGATCCGGCCACCGGCCCGCCCCGTCATCGAGGGGTTCCGGGAGTGGGCGGCACGGCTGCCCGAGGTGATCGGCCTGTTCGTCACCTCGGGAGCCCACGACTTCCTCATCCACGTGGCCGTCCCCGACGTGGACGGCGTGTACGCCTTCGTCATCGACCGCCTGACCGAACGGCGCGAGGTCGCCGACGTGCAGACCACGATGGTTTACGAGCACGTCCAGTCCCGCCGCGTCGAGCCGACCGATCCGGACCGTCCGCGCTCCGCACGCCGGTCCCGCTGACCGGAATCAGCAGGCGGCGCGCCGTCTCCGGCCCGTCCCGGGAGACGCCCCGGCGGACATCCCGGAAGACGCCCCGGCGGACGTCCCCGCCTGTGGCTTGAAGGCCCATTCCATCTTCGGCTCCATGGCGAAGCGGAACACACGCTGCACCGGCGGGGTGCAGAGCACCGTGATCACCGCACCGGCCGCCAGGGTCACCGCGATCTGGCCGAGCGGCGTGTGCGGCCAGTCCGCCTCGTACCAGTCCCCGAAGCGTGAGCCCTTGGCGAGGAAGCCGTGCAGGAGGTAGCCGTAGAGGGTGCCCGCGCCGAGCGCGGTGAACCACAGCTTCCGGCCCGGCACCCACGCGAAGAAGCACGCCACGAGCGCCACGGAGCAGCCGAACATCGCGAGCGTCATGACCACCCCGCTCCACCCCGGAGCGGCCAGTTCCTGGGCGCTGTCCCTGCGGTAGAACCAGGCGGCGCTCATGTGCGGCGCCGCCCAGTACGCGAAGGCGAGCGCGGCGGCGAAGACCGGCAGGGCCAACAGGCGCGCCTCACGCCGGCGTACGAGCTTGAAGTGCTCCGGCTTCAGGACCAGGCCGAGCACGAAGAACGGCAGGAACTGCAGGACGCGTTGCAGGTCGAGGTCGTCGCCGATGTCCGGGGACGCGGAGGCGAGAGCGGCGATGGCCAGAGCGAGCGGCAACGGCCAGCGCACGATCTTCCACAGGGGCGTGGTCAGACGCCAGACGAACAGCGCGATCAGGAACCAGGTCAGGTACCAGGGATCGAGGAGGCTGATCGGATAGGTGGGGTCGTCGCCCGCGGTCCTCTTGAAGAGGGTGTAGGCGACCTCGAAGAGGACGTACGGGACGGCGATGCCGGTCACCAGGCGTCTGACGCGCCCGGGGCTCGCGTCGAAACTCCGCGAGAAGTAGCCGGAGATGACGATGAACGCGGGCATGTGGAACGCGTACACGGTCATGTAGAGCGCGGCCGCCGTGCGGCTGTCCCCGCGCAGCGGCTCCCATGCGTGGCCCATCGCCACGAGCACGATCGCCAGGTACTTGGCGTTGTCGAAGAACGAGTCCCGTGGCTTCACGGCGCGGGCGCCGTGCGACGCGGGCGTCGACGTCCGAGCTCCTTGGGGCGCGTACGGACTGTCGGACCGCGAGCCCCCGGAGATGGGCGGCGGCGCGGGGCGGGCCGGGGGCAGTGGCGCCCGGTGGCGCCCCGGCGCGGGTGCCGTATCGGTCACGGCACCCCCCACAGGCAACCCAGGGATTCGATTCCGCGTCTTACGTTGTTTGCGGGAAATCCGGTGACGTGAGACATCCCCGGCACCCTAGTCACCGCACCCGACACCCGTACAACCCCGCTGCGTGTGGGCTTTCGCACCCGGGACCGTGGCGAGATCCATGCGCCTGGGTGACCCCAATGGCCCCCCGGGTCCCACCCGGCGGCACGGGATGAAAGATGATCGCGGTGTGGCCGATGCGCACGAGGGTTCCGTGAAGCGGACCGGCGGCGGGCTGCCGCGCTGGACGCGGGCCGTCGCCTGCGTCGTCGCGGTGCTGAGCGTGCTGGTCCTCGCGCTGGCGGGTGCCGCCCGCAGCACGCTCCTGAGCAGGGCGTTCTACCAGGACGTGCTCGACGAGCAGAACTCCTACGAGCGGCTGTACGACGAGGTCCTCGTCGACCCCGCGTCCGGGCGTGCCATGCGCGATCTGCTCGGCAGGATCCCGGTGCCGCCCGCGCAGATCACCTCGAACCTGAAGAACGTGCTGCCGCCCGCGACCCTGCGCACCCTGGTCGACGAGCAGATCGGCCATGTCGTCGCGTACATGCGGGGCGAGGAGGCGACGCTCGGGCTCACCGTCGACGTCAAGCCGGTCCTGACGAACATCGGCAGCTTCGCCGAGATCTACCTCGGCGATCTGGTCGCCTCGGTCCAGGGCAAGCCCGCGCCCGACTTCCCCGCGTTCGTGCAGGGCCTCTCCGGGGCCATGGAGGACATCGCGGCGGGCCGCCGTCCCGACTCGCTGCCCGAGCTGCACCTCGACGAGAGTGCGGCGAAGTCGGCCGCCGACACACTGGTCGACGCCCTGCCCGAGTCCGTACGCCCGTCCCTGCGCCCGCAGGTGGAGGCGGCGCTCGCGACCGGCGACGTGGCGACCGCGCTTGCCGCGGTCGGTCCGCATCTGCTCGGTGAGCGGTCCGGGCGCGGCAGCGCAGATCTGGCCTCGATCACCGACGGCGGCCGCTGGCAGATCGTGCCCGACCTGGAGGCGGCGGGCGTCGACCTGGGCTCGGTCAAGGCGGCCAGGTCCTTCACCCGTCTCGTCCTCGGCGTGGTGCAGCCCGTCGCGCTGCTGCTCGGCCTCGCCGCGACGGCCCTGCTGGCGTTCACGGGTCCCGGGACCAGGACGGCACGGCTGCGTACGGTCGGCTGGACGCTCGCGGTCGGCGGGGCGCTGACCGCGGCCGTCTGCCTGCTGGCCCGCGGCGCGGCGGACGACCTCATGGCGGAGCCCGCGCCGGACTGGCCACCGTCCCTGAATCGACTTGTCGACGATCTTCAGCACACCGCGGCCGACGGTCTGGGCGCGGTCGGGCTGATCACCGCCGCCGTGCCGTTCCTCGCGGGGCTGCTCCTGATCGGCGGCACGCTGCTGTACGACCGGTTCGCGGCGCGGCGCACGGAGGGCTGGTCGACCCGGCGGCGCACCGGGGTCGCGGCGGCCGCGGGCGGACTCGCGGTGGCCGTGGCGCTCGCCGGTTCCGTGCTGGCCCCCGCCGTGGCGGGCAAGGACGCCAAGGACCTGTGCCTGGGCTCGGCGGCACTGTGCGACAAGCGGTACGACGAGGTCGCCTATCTCGCCACGCACAACTCCATGTCGACGACGGAGGACCGCTTCATCGGGCCGCTGCACGACCCCGACATCGTCGCCCAGCTCAACGCGGGGGCCCGGGGGCTGCTGATCGACACCTACACCTGGGAGACGCCCGAAGAGATCACCGAGCGTCTCCAGGAGGCCGACATCTCCGCGGAGATGAAGGAGCAGATCACCGATCTGGTCGCCAGGGCCAACCCGCCGCGCCCCGGACTGTGGCTGTGCCACGCGGTGTGCAGGGCGGGCGCGATCGGCCTGGTGGAGACGTTGCGGCAGATCGGCGGCTGGCTCGACGACCATCCCGGTGAAGTCGTCACCCTGGTCGTCCAGGACGCCATCACCGGGGAGCGGACCCGGGACGCCTTCCACGAGGCGGGCCTGGACCATCTGCTCTTCACTCCGGACCCCGACCCGGCGAAGCCGTGGCCGACGCTCGGTCAGATGGTGCGTTCCGACCGGCGGCTGGTGGTCTTCGCCGAGCAGGCCGACGGTCCCGCCCCCTGGTACCGCAACTTCTACCGGTACGGCATGGAGACGCCGTTCGCGTTCAAGAAGCCCGCGGAGATGTCCTGCGTCCCGCACCGGGGCGGCGACGACAAGCGGCTCTTCCTGCTCAACCACTTCATCACCGACGCGGGCGGCAGCCGCCTCGACGCCGCCGTGGTCAACACGCGTCAGTTCATCCTCGACCGGGTGCGCCGCTGCGAGGCGGAACGCGGACGCCCGGTGAACTTCGTCGCGGTCGACTTCGCGACGATCGGTGATGCGCTCGGCGCGGTCGACGCGCTCAACACCGAGCGGTCAGCGCGCCGCTGATCAGCGTCGTCACCGACTCCAGGTGCTCCGGCGGCGGCAGTTGCCGTGCCGTCAGCACCAGGGTGGCGTGCGGGGGCACGGGCACGTGCAGCCGGGTGGGCACGGGGGCCGGCTCGGTGAGGTGCAGCTCGACCTCCGCGCAGCCGAGCGCGGCGGCCGCGTGCTCGGCGACCGCCCGGATCACGCCGTCCGCCGTCCCTGCCGTGGCGAGCGCGACGATGAGCGCGTGCAGCCGGTCCAGCCTGCTCTGGGCGGCGGTCAGCGAGGTGGTGAGCACGTTGCGGTCCTCGGTGGCGCGGAAGCGGATCGTGCGCTCTCGTTCGAGGGCGCTGACGCGGTCCTTGAGGGTGACGAAGCGGTCTCCCGGGTCGATGCGGACGGCGCGCATCTGGACGGTCGGGACGGGCAGCCACTGGGCCCGCGCCCCGAAGCAGCGGCAGCGCAGCCGCATGCCGTCGAAGCCGTGCAGGGTGAGGCCCGCGGGCGTCGGATGACCGATGCGCAGCCACTGTCGTACGCACCGGTCGACGTCGTCGGCCGATTCGGAGACGAGTCCGCTCAGCGGCTTGCCGTCCTCGACTCCGGGCAGCAGCCGAACCGCCGACGGGTTCGCGGCGAGCACCTCCGCGTCGGCGGCGACGAGCAGCACGGGCTCGGTGAACAGGGCGGTGATCCTCCGGAACAGAGCGAGCTTGTCCTCGCGGATCACGGCATGTCGCCGTAGTACTCACGCCCGGTGTGCTGTTCCGATTCGCAGGGTGGACGCAGATGGACGACGACCCGGCAGCCCACGTCCCAGCGGGCGATGGTCTTCTCCAGCTCCACCCTGGCGTAGCCGAGGTTCTCCGCGGCGATGGTCCCGAAGATGTTCGACGTCATCATGCACATCGAGGGGCGGCCCATGACCTTCTCGCCGAACGGGCAGACCCGGTTGCCCAGGACGATGCGCCGCTCGTTCTCCTCGACGACGAAGAAGTCGCCACCGAGGCGTCTCTTGAGGTCGACCATGACCTGGGCGACCTGGGCGCGGTCGAGCCGGTCGACCGAAAGCGCCTTGGTGTACTGCCCGTTGATGTCGCCCCCGAGCGTCTGGCTGACCAGGCTGACGTACCCCGCCGCTTCCTCCAGGCCGACCACGTCCTCCAGGACGCGGGCGAGCTCCCGGATCAGGCTCCGCATGAACACGTCGCGGTCGAGAGCGATGACTGCTTCGGACGGTTCCACTGGAGCCCCCCCCCTCGTGCGAGCACCCCGGACCCGGGGTGCTCGCCTTGTGTGACTACAGGATTGCTCAATGTGACGCGAGATGTCGACCGGTTTCCTCCCATCCCGCCCCCTTGTGGGCCGACTTGGCGAGTCACCGCCCGTACGCCGGTATGCGTCTGCCGTGGCGGCCTTGTCGCAGGCTAGGTTGAGCGGCATGAGCAACCTTGACCGTCAGGCAGTCCCCTCGCTGTGCGGCGGACGCGGGTTCGTCGTCGCCGAGCCCGTGCGCGAACTCCTCAGCCCTCGCCGGGTCCAGCTCGGCGAGTCCACCGAAGTACGCAGGCTCCTGCCGAACCTGGGCCGCCGCATGATCGGCGCCTGGGCCTTCGTCGACCAGTACGGCCCCGACGACATCGCCGACGAGCCCGGCATGCAGGTGCCGCCGCATCCGCACATGGGTCTGCAGACCGTCAGCTGGCTGCACGAGGGCGAGGTGCTGCACCGCGACTCCACGGGGAGCCTGCAGACCATCCGCCCCCGCGAGCTCGGCCTGATGACGTCGGGCCGGGCGATCTCCCACTCGGAGGAGAGCCCCAAGTCCCACGCCCGCTTCCTGCACGGCGCGCAGCTGTGGGTCGCGCTGCCGGACGAGCACCGGCACACCGACCCCAAGTTCGAGCACCACGCCGAACTCCCGAAGGTCACCGCCGCGGGCCTCGACGCGACGGTCATCCTCGGCTCACTCGACGGCACGGAGTCACCCGGCACGGCGTACACCCCGATCGTCGGCGCCGACATCACGCTCACCGCGTCCACCGAGGCGCGACTCCCCCTGAACCCCGACTTCGAATACGGCGTGCTCGCCATGTCCGGCGAGGTCCACGTCGACGGCGTCCCCGTCCTCCCCGGCTCCATGCTCTACCTCGGCTGCGGCCGCACCGAACTCCCCCTGCGCGCGGCCTCCAACGCCGCCGTCATGCTCCTCGGCGGCGAGCCGTTCGACGAGGAATTGATCATGTGGTGGAACTTCGTGGGCCGTACGCAGGAGGAGATCGAGCAGGCGCGGACGGACTGGATGACGGGGGGCCGATTCGGTGAGGTGAAGGGCTACGACGGGGGGCCGCTGGCTGCGCCCTCCCTACCCTCCGCGCCGTTGAAGCCACGGGGGCGGGTGCGGTGAGCTGGGGATATGGGTGAGTGACTGAGCCGGGTGGCGGGCCAGAGCTGACGTATGGGCAGCCCCCCGGGGAGGAGCCTGAGGATGCGGCTGGATCCGGCGACCAAGACCTATGTCGCCCGCCGCGTGGCCGTCACGGGATGACCTGGCCGAGCGCCCGGTACGGATTCACCGCTGTGCGGGGCCGCAGCGAGCCGGTGGCGCCGGGAGGTGTTCATGAACGGGCGAGCTGCTCCAGGCGCTGGTGCAGGTGCTCGACGTAGGACTCGGATTCGGGCTTCATCAGCACGCTGCGCAGGATGCGCGCGTCGTCGGCGTCCGCGGTGATCTCCGGGTGTCGGGCGGTGAAGCGCTCGGCGCCGACACGGAGGGTGCTGAGGAAGACCGGGTCCTGGCTGTCGGTCATCCCTTCCTGCAGGATGCGGTCGCTGGCCGCGTCGATCTGCGAGAGGGTGCGCCCTGCGGTGACCGGGAAGTAGCTGACGATGTCGAGCTGCGGGGGCTGGTAGAGCTCCAGGTACTCGGAGCGCTCGATCAGTTCCGCCCAGCGCACCGCCGCGCGCCGGCCGGCCGCCAGCGCCTGGCCCAGCCCCTTGCGCGTGGGCGGCAGCAGTTGGAACGTGAGCCACAGCGCGGCAGCCGCCGCACCCGCCCGCGAGCACTCCAGGCTGATCTCGCCCAGGTGCAGTTCGTCGGAGGTGAAGTAGGTGTACGGCGAGTCGTGCAGGAAGAACCGGCCGACGGAGGGGTCGCGGAAGAGGACGGCGCCGCAGCCGTAGGGTTGCAGACCGTGCTTGTGCGGGTCCACCACGATGGAGTCGGCCTGGGAGACGGCCTGCCAGGGGTCCGCGGGCAGGCCCTCGGGGCCGTCCGTACCTGCCAGCAGGATGAAGAATCCGCCGTAGGCGGCGTCGACGTGGATGCGCACGCCGTAGCGCTCGCGCAGTTCCAGCGCTTCGTGGACCGGCTCGATGGCGCCGAGTCCGGTGGTACCGGCGGTGAGGACGACCGTGCCGACCTTGCCGCCGCGCAGCAGCTCCTCCAGCGCGTCGAGGTCCATGCGGCCGAGGTCGTCGGTGGGGACGGGGAAGCCCTCCATCCCGAGGACGCCGCACATGCGGCCGTGCGTGTAATGCGCCTCGGTGCTGTAGGCGACGCCCTTGTCCGGGTGCAGTTCGCGGGCGACGAAGAGAGATTCGAGGTTGGCTATGGTGCCGCTGGTGGTCAGGTGCCCCAGGTGGGCGCCGTAGCCGAACATCGTGGCGAGCTGCTGGACCACCTCGCGCTCCATCGCGGCGGTGGCCGGTCCGCCGTCCAGGGCGTGGTTGTTGGGGTTGATCAGCATCGCGGTCAGATAGCCGACCACGGCTGCCGGGTGCGGCGGCTTGAGCATCTGGCCGGCGTAGCGAGGATGGCCGAAGGGGTAGTTGTCCTTCAGCCGCTCGGTGAAGACCTGGAACGCGGCGCCGAACCGGCTGTCGTCGACGGCCAGTGCCGGGTGCTGCTCGAAGGGGCCGAAGGTCTTCGCCCAGTCGGCGTTCGACGCGACCGCCTCGGCCAGCCACTTGGTCAGATCCATGTCGACGCTCCTCGGTGATCTCGCGAGTCGGTGCGGTTCGGGCTCGGCGCTCGGGCGGGCGGATGCCGGGGAACTCCCGGTCGCCGCCCTTGGGGAGGGACGATCGCACCCTTGTGGGAATTGAGGGAGGAGGTCGGCTTGTGGAAGTAGGTGGGAGTGGCCGAAAGATTGATCCCGAACTCGTCCACCCGGCTGTGTGATTGAGATGGACTGCAATCGCCTTGGCCGACCGGCGGCAGATGCTGGGCGTCCTCCATCCTGACGCGGCGGCCGTCTCCGGCGACCAGTTCGTCGCCGTCGGCGGTGACCTGGACGGCGGCACCGTCGAAGAGGATGCGGCGTTACTCAGGCATGGTGAGACTCCTAGGTACGGCTGAGCGAAGAGCCGGCGGAGGGGACGCCGACAAGCCGGTTCGGCTCCAGCCGTCGGCACCTCGCCGCCTACACGTTCCAGCGGTCAGCGCGATGCGTACTCGACATAGAGAGGGGTCGCCGGAATGCTGCCGAAGTCATCGACTGCGAGGATCCGCGCAAGTCCCGCGAGTCGTACGGGTGGTGTCCACCCTTCGCCATGCGGCGCAGGCGCCTCCATCTCACACAATTGCGTTACGGCCGAGAGAGCACGGTCCGTGGAGCCGCGCGTGGAGAGGTCTCCGATCGCTGCGCGACCGGGGACCCCGCATCGCAGGGCGCGGACGGCGGAGCGGCATCGGCACTTCCTCCTCGCACATGGATGCCCAACATTCCCGGCCAGCGGTAGCCACTGCTGCAGCCGGCACACGGTCCTTCCCGTGTCCCCGAACCGTCGGACCAACGGCCCTGGCCCCAACTCGTGTTCGGGCGGGCGACTCCCAAGAGCGCTCAGGAAATCGCAGTTGTCGCTCAGCATGAACGCCCAACGGAAGTCAAGCCAGAGCCGCTGCCCATGAACCGGCCGGTCGAGATCGCGAACGGGTGGAGGTCAGCCCATGTCCTTACTCAGGACGCGCTGCGTGTTCCCGCCGAGGATCCTGAGGATGTCGTCCTCGGCGAGCCCCCTGCGGAGAAGTGCTTCGGTGACCAGCGGCATCCCAGACGGGCCTTCCAGGCCGGGGAAGTCGAACATGGGGTCCTCGTCGTCGAGGTTCTCGCAGCAGGGCGGGATGACGTCGTTCATGACCTCGCGGACGAAGTCCGAGCCGAGCCCGAAGGATCTCCGTGCACGCGGCGATCACGACCTGCGCACCCGCCTCTTTGAGCGCCACGGCAGCCGAGGCGATCTGCTGCTCCGGCACGGCACCATCGGCTCCGGCCTTGACCGCGCGGATCGCCGGATCGACGTACGCGCTCTGGATACGGCCGGAAACCTGGAGCACGTCGATACCCATCCGGGCACCGGCACGCTCGTACAGGCCGGCCGATCGCGTCCCCCGTGTGGAGAGGATCCCCACCCGCGTCACAACAGCCGGCACAGGCGAAGGGCCCCGGCCCAGCAGCGCTGCGGTCCGGTCCGGGACCGCCGGGTCGGCCCACATCAGCACCGGCAGATGCCCTTGGTCGGAGTCGGCAGGGGTACGTGAGATGAGCCTGCGGTAGAAGTCGGCCGTGGCCATCGGGCCCATCCCGCCGAGAATTCCCAGAGCGGGGCGAACATGCGTCAGTTCGGGCGAAGACGCGATCATGGGAGCGGTCAAGAAGAACGGCCTCTCAGGTATCAACGACGTTGAGGAGATCATGGGCCGCTTCGTCGCGCGTGAGTTCGTCCCGCAGACCAAAAACAAGTGCTCCGCTTGTAGCGGCTGTCTGGGGCCGACTCCACGAGGGGATCATGCTCCGGCTCGGCAGCGCTGACCTCCTCGGCCTCTCACGTGCTCTCAGGAACCCTCACTGCCGCCCCCACCTGCTGGAAGAAGCTCGCGATTCTGTTCACTCATCGCGGTGGCCAGGGTGGAGGAGATGTGGGCCAGTGCGGGGTCGGCAGCGATAAAGAACGTTTCGATGCCGGCCAGCTCGCGATTCATGCGGGCCATCGGCATTTCGTAGTCGAGGTCGGCAACGCCGCGGACTCCGCGGATGACGACGTCGATTCCGACACGGCGGCAGTAGTCGACCAGCAGGCCGCCGGTGTGGGAGTCGACCGTGACGTTAGTCAAGCCAGTCGCTGCCGCGCGGAGCCGCTCCAGCCGTTCCGTGATGAGGAGGCGGCCGGTCTTGTTCGGATTGAACATCACGCACACGACGACCTCGTCGAACAGGAGGGCAGCGCGCCGGAGTATGTCCTGGTGCCCTTGAGTGACCGGGTCGAAGGATCCTGGGAAGAGGGCTCGCATGATCAGAGAGGGTAACAAGCGTCCGTCCCCGGTAGGAAAGTGCCAGGGCAGCCGACCACCAAGATAGGGATCCAGACCGATCTTGTCCGGATGGATGGACGCACGCCAGCACGCCCTCGCGGGTATAGCGGTGCCCGTTCTCCGGGTGGAACGGCTCCCATGAGGGCCAGCTGTAGACCACGAACTGCCCGCGCGGGTACAGGAGGGTCGCCCTATCCCGTGCAACAACGTAGGGAAGTCTGAGCGCGGCAGTCTTCAGAACTGCCCTGGTACATCGCCGCCGTTGCCGAGGATGTCGGCGTGGGCGCGGCGGAGTTCGGCATGCCGCCGGGTCACACGGACCTCTTCCAGCACGGGGATCATCTGGGGTGCATCTCCCCACTGCCCAGGCGTGATCACGAACCCGAGCGGGCGGCGCCCGTCCTCTCCAACAAGGTGGATCTTGCTTACGAGGCCACCTCGCGAGCGTCCCAGGGCCTCATCCGGGTGGTGACGCGCCGGGCTCTTGCGCCGTCCCGGGATCTTCGGGGCGCGGGTGGAAGCGCCAGCCGCATGCTGATGAGCGCGGCAGGTCGTGGAATCGGCGCTGACCATGCTCCAGGCGATCCGGCCCTCGGCGTCGGCGTCGGTCTGCCAACATCCACCCCGCCCGCGATTCCTTGGCAACTGCGGCTCCAGCAGGGCCCACTCTTTATCCGAAAGATCTCCCTGCTCCATGCCCCATCCATGCCCCACGCAACGAGTCCCCAGCAGCAGCGTCACACGACCCATCGGACACGCCCTAGCGGGCAGGTGGACTGTGATCACAGCGCCGGCGCTACCGAAGAGGGCTTGGGAATTGCGGCTGTTGGGTGGATGGGGGTTGGGTGGATGGGGGTTGGGTGGATGAGGGTCGGGTGGATGGGGGTTGGGTAATCCGGCGGGTCATGAGCGTGATCCGCGGCGAGCGTGAGCATCACTTCGGAGTGCTCGGCCCCCGATCTCGTAGTCGCGCACGTTGCGACGCGCATGCAGCAGCCACGCCGGTGAGCTCTCCACCACCCAGCGCCTCGGGAAAATCACGAAGCCCCTGGCAGCCTTCGGCCTGCTCACAGTCTTGATCGTCAGGTGGAGGAAGGACTTGGCCCAGGCGACGAATGTGCCCGCGTAGGCCAAGTCAGCCCAGAGGATGGTGATTTCGGGGTGCACCAGCCGCGGCCGGAAGAGCGCTTCACGCGCCGCAACGCCGTCGTGCCTGTCAGCCGGAGTGACCATCACGAACAGGGGAGGCCCTTGAGGTCCACGATGATGTGCCGATTCCGCCCCGGCGCCCTTTTTCGGCGTCATAGCCGGACGTGGAGCGCGGGACGGTGGCGGCGACATTCACGGACTGCGAGCCGATCACCGCTGCCACTAGGTGCGATGACGTACCCATTAGGCGCTCACCCTCTTCGCGCGAGCCGTCAAGGCATCGCGCAGGACGCCATCGGCCTGAATCCTCGCCGTAGCGCAGGCCGGCCCACTTCGTCACCCCGCCGCCCCCGCTCCGATTCCTCCCCCGTCAGGGCCGCTACGGCGCCACACTCTTCCTGTGGATGCAGGCTTGGCAGCAGTACTCGGGGCGTTGGCAGGCGGGATCGGAACGATCCTGGCCGGCATAGCCACCGGCTGGGCCACGCGGGAGCAGGCCAGGATCACAGCCAGAGCGGAGCACCGGCGCCTCAGACACAGCCCCAGAGAGGAGGCGTACAAGGCGTTCATCAGCGCGGCCGGGGCTCTTCGCGATCATGCGCTCCCCATGTTCTTCGGCCTTGAGGAAATGTATGGCAGGCCGACCCTCGACGAGGAGTTCCTTCGCGAAGCCCAGAGCCACATGCGAGGCGTTCTCGCAGCGTGGCTAACAGTGAATCTCGCCGGGCCACGAAGCGTGCAGGAGGCCGCGTCCGATGTGTACGACTGCTCCATGAAGCTCACGAGCCAAGGCGCGGCGATCTGGGTCCACTGCAAGGACGACGCCCTCCGAAACCAGGTCGACAGGCTCGAATTCGAAGCGCACCACATGGTGGTCCAGCTGAATGACCTCATCAACACGTTCACCGAACACGCCCAACAGGTATTGGACGACGACGGCACGGTCTGAAAAGACGTGCCACTCCAGAGCAGCGGCAGCTACTCGACCGGATCCTCGTCAGCATGCCGGGCATGAGGATCAGACGTGTATCTGGCGTACGAGCTGCCGCCGGTGCCGGGCCCTAGGGTTCGAGGGCCTTGCGGGCCTGGACGAGGAACTCCTCCGTGGCCAGCCCGAGCTTGTTCAGCTCGTCGCCTGAGGGGCCGGTGCGCCGTTCCGGATCGCCGAGGTCGTTGACGTTCATTCGCAGCGTCAGCGCCCTGTTCATGACCTCCTGTGCCGCGTTCATGACCTCGTCGGGGCCTTCGAGGCGGATCAGAGGGTACGCGCCGGCGAGTTTGCGGTAGGCGTCCGACAGCTGCATCTGCCAGTCCGGCCCGTATTTCTCTTCTCCGGGGGCGGAGAAGAATCCGTTCGCTCCGTGAGGGTAGGCGGAGGCGTCGAAGTCGTGGGCGGCGGCGAGGAACGTGGCGTAGGCGTCGCGGCGTTTGTCGCGGCGCTGGGTGTGGGCCTGGTGACGGCGCGCGCCGCGGGCGGTGATGGTGGCGGCGGTGATGGCGCCAGCGGAACCGGCTATGACGCCGATGACGGTCAAGATCCCTTGGTCCATGCGGGGAGCGTAGCCGGGGTGTTGGGGCTGTACGGATGCTCTGATCTGTACGCGGTCGCCGTACGGTTTCGACCACTCGTCGTGGTCCGAGGTCGGTACGAGGACGGGTGCCGGGAAGCGGGGCACCATCGCGGCGACGAGTGCGTCGATGGCGTACTTGTGGCTGTGCAGGCCGCCGGCGTCGCTCGGCAGCTGCACCGCGGTGAGGCAATTCGCGGTGCGCAGCGCGGACTTCGGCCTCGCTCAGCGGCTCGTGCTCGGCCCCGCGCTGGGGTGCGCCCGCCCAACCGCAGGTCAGGACAGCTGTGGCGGAGTTCCACTTCAGCGTGTCGCGGGTGACATGACGTCAGCTCGCAGGACGGCCAAATGTCCGGGCCGGATGGGGTCGGTCCCCATCCGCAGACAGCCCTACAGCGGGCGGCGGGTGTTCGGTGAGGCGTCGGTGGGAAGTGGTTCGCAGCCATCGGCGCGCAGACCGTCGAGGGAGATGCGCAGCAGCCTGTTCCACATGTGCGAGTCGCGCTTGTCGGTGACCTGGACGGCGTGGCCCAGTGAGACCAGCAGTAGCAATAGATCGTCGGTGGTCACACCGGGGCGCAGCGAGTCCGCGGCGCGGGTGCACAGTTCCTCGACTACGAGGCGAAGTTGATGGATGCCTTCCAGTTCGGAATCCGACCAGGTCAGCGCGAAATTTTCCATGATCGCGCTGTGCCGTGCGTACCCGGTCAGAGCCTGCTCGTAGAAGTCGGTCAGCGCCGCCCAGGGGTCCTTGGCGTCGATCGCCGCCTCGCGCGCGGATTCCGCCCACTTCGAGAAGTCCTGGTGCAGGACCGTGCGGACGAGGTCTTCCTTCTTCGGGAAGTGCCGGTAGAGGGTGCCCATGCCCACTCCGCTGCGGCGGGCGATTTCGCGTACGTCCACCGCGGTGCCCTGCTCGGCCAGCACCTGGGACGCGGCCTCGATGATCGATTCCCGGTTGAGGGCCGCGTCCGCGCGCGGAGCGCGGCGCCGGGTTGTGCCTTCTGATCCAGCTACTGCCATGTGGCCAGCATACCCCCTTATGCGGAGCATGCGCTCCGCTTTGTGTTACGTTGAGGAGCAGATGCTCCGGATAGCGAAGGGAGCGCCATGCTGGACCGCCCACAACCACCAACGGAGCCAGGGCCCTTACCGTCGCCGGTTGGAACAACCGCATCGTCGCTGAGTTCCGGGCGGACGCCGGGTGCGCGCCCCGGGTGGCGAGGCGGAGTTCGCCCCGGGCCACCCCGTCCCACACCCTCTTCGAAGGAATAACCACCATGACTGCAGCCACAGAATCCGGCCCCGTCCGAGAGCTCCATGACCGTGCCGCCATCACCGAGTTGATCTACACCGTCGCTCGCGCCATGGATTCCCGCGACTGGGACCTGCTCGCGACCTGCTACGCCCCGGAAGCCGTGGGCGACTACATGAACGCCGACGTCGATGGCCGTGAGGCGATCATCGCAGGGACCAAGGCATTTCTTGCGCCCCTTGACGTCACCCAGCACCTCGTGGGAAACCTTCAAATCGCCGTCGAATCCGACACCGCCTCCACGCATGCCACCTTCATCGCTCAGCATGTGCGCGCACAAGCGAGCGGCAGCGGGCAGTACATCCTCGGTGGCCACTACGACGACAACCTCCGCCGAACGGACGAAGGCTGGAAAATCACCAGGCGTCAGATCCGAGGAATCTGGGACAACGGCGACGCCTCGGTGGTGACCATACCCGTTACGTAGCGGGCCTGATCGCACCGTCAGGACGTATTGCTACGACCACAACCAGGCCCTTCAGCCAGTGAGGGACGTATGCCCCAACTCGCTCTGTACACATTCGGCACCCTGAAGTCACCCATGAACGATCCCGAAGAACGTCTTACACGGGAGTTCCATGCACATGGTGCGGAGATTTACCAGGACTTCCACCAGGACCCTGGATTCATCGCTCAGGCGCTACCGGCAGACGGCAGCCAAGGCACACTGTTCGACTACGACTGGGGCGAATGGGGGCATTTCACTGTTCCGGCCTGGTACGAGAAAGGCCGCACTGAAGAAACCCTCGCCCTGATAGCGACCCTCTCACTCTGGACCGACCTGCGATCCGCTTACTACGCCGTCTACAGCGGTCCGCACCGTACGGCACTCAAAAGGCGTTACGACTGGTTCGAGAAGACGGGACACCCGGGTTATGTGTTCTGGTGGGTCGCGGACGGTAAGACACCCACCTGGCAGGACGGGGTCACCAGGCTGGAACACCTTCACGAGAACGGCTACGCACCGGACGCCTTCACCTTCAAGGACTCGTTCGATGCGGAAGGAACACCGACCACGCCCCAAGGCATCGAACCGAGGAGCGACGTGCCCAATCCCGCCTCGCGTACACGCAATTGAGCGTACGCGAGGTGGCGTCCACACCCAGATGACAGTTGATGGGCGCGCGGTTCGGTGAGGTGAGCCGGGCTGGGACCGGGCCCTCTGTGACGACCCCCGACTCCATGGCACACGGCGTGGCTTCGACGGCGCGCAACGAGGCTTTGCGCGGGCAGGACGACCTCAAGCCGTGGAAGGTCCAACGGGGTTCAGTTCAGGCCCGTGAGGAACTCGCCGAAGAGTCGGTTGGCGGTGTCGGAGTCGTAGAGGCGTTCGAACTCGGCGCGTGCGAGGCGGCGTCGGAACTCACCGTGGTAAGAGACGTCTCCGGCGTCGTGCATGAGGTCGGTGAACCACGCGGCGTACGCCTGGTAGTTCCACACGTGCTTCAGGCAGGTGTCGGAGTACGCCGCCAGCGGGCCCGCGTCCTGCTCCTTGACCTGCTTCAGGACCGCCGTGGCGAACACGTCGGCGTCGTGCAGGGCCAGGTTCATGCCCTTGGCGCTCATGGGCGGCACGATGTGCGCGGCATCTCCGAGCAGATACAGGCGGCCGTAGCTCATCGGGTCGTGGACCACGCTGCGCAGCGGTACCAGTGTCTTGCTGGTGACGGTGCCCTTCATGGTGACCGGTTCGCCGAAGCGTGCCTCGATCTCCGCCCAGATCCGGTCGTCCGTCCACTCCTCGACATTTGTGTCCAGGGGGCACTGGAGGTAGAAGCGGCTGGCCTGCGGGCCGCGGGCGAACTGGCCGGCGAATCCCCGGTCGTGGATCGCCATCATGGACTGATGGTTGGCGGGGGCGTCGGCCAGTACGGTCAGCCAGGCGTACCCGTACTCGTGGGCGTGGCGGGTGAGGACGTCGTCGGGGATGCTCGCCCGGCTGACGCCGTGGTCCCCGTCGCAGCCGGCGATGAAGTCGCAGGTGATGGTCCGCGTCACGCCCGTGCTGTCGCGGTAGCGCACGCGCGGCCGGGGACCGGTGATGTCGTGCAGTTCCACGTCTTCGGCTTCGAAGCGAAGGTCGCCGCCGTCGCTGACGAAGACGTCGATGAGGTTGCGTACGAGGACCTGTTGGGGACAGAAGCGTCCGTCGACGTGGTCGTCGGTGGCGTACTTGAAGGGCCGCGCCTCGCCGTCGAGGCTGAAGTTCAGCACCGGCGCGAAGGGCGCGCCGTCGAGGACCCGGTCCTCCAGGCCCCACCCGCGGAACATGCGCGCGGCTCTGGGGTCGATGACGCCCGCCCGCTGGCGCTGCTCGACGTACTCGCGGCTCCGCCGCTCCAGCACCACGCAGTCGATCCCGCCGCGCAGGAGGAAGTTGCCGAGAGCGAGCCCGGCGACACCTGAACCCACGATGACGACAGTGGTGTTCTCGTCCGTTATGGACATGGTTGAAGCCCCTTCGTGTCTCTTACCGTCCCTTGGAGAGGTCCGTTGCGTCGCACCGGCGACCTGAGGTTCTGGGGGTCTGCGGTGCGACGGATGGGCGCCTTCACCTGGGAGGGACGCACTCATGGGTCCGCGCTGCACGCGGTGACCGCCGGACGCTGGACCTCCCCGGCCTTTGGCGCACCGGGGAGGGATCCCATACCCTTAAGCGAAGTACTCACTACGCATCATACGTAGTGTTCACTACGTTTGTAAAAGGGGTCAGGTCATGCGCCGCGATGGAGCCGCCAACAGGGAGAGGGTCCTGCTGGCCGCCGAGCATGTGTTCGCCGAGAAGGGGGCCGCCGCGTCCACCGACGAGGTCGCGCGGCGGGCGGAGGTCAGCATCGCCACCGTCTTCCGCAATTTCGCCACCAAGCAGGACCTCATCGAGGCCACGGCGTGCCGCTACCTGGAGAACCTGACCGCCGAGGCGCGGAAGCTCGCCGACAGCCAGGACCCCCGCAAAGGCTTCGCCTCCTTGATGAGGACCCTCGCGGCGGCCGGGCCGGTGAAGATGACCCTGCTGGATCTGCTGCCCCCGCACGACGACGACGGCCATGGCCTGTCACGGCCGGTCACCGAGGCGGCCGACGCATTCCGTGCGGCCCTGGACGACGCACTCCACCGCGCCCAGGCCGCGGGCGCCGCGCGCCCCGACGTCACCGGCGCCGACGTCTCCCTCCTCCTGCGCGCCCTCGCCTACGCCACGGACCTCAGCCAAGGCGAGGCCCTCGACCGCGCCGTGGGCATCGTCCTCGACGGCCTCGGCGTTCCACGCTGAGTGTGCGGCTCCGCCCTGTCGAAGCTATGGCGCAGTGACGAGGAGCACCCTGCGGGCAGAGGGGTGTTCGTTCGATGGGCGTACCGCGCGGTCCGGGGGCCCGCCCTGACGGTGAAGCGACCCCACGCCTCCCGGAGTTCAGCGCCGCTCACCTGTTCATCCACCTCGCCCCCTGGAGCGCCGAGGAGGCGGCCCAGCTCGGCATGACCGACCGCGGAGCGGCCGGCGCGGTCCCGTGGCGCGTCACGCTCGCGGCCCTCACTTCCGTACGCCGACGGCGCTTCCCGTGCTCGGCGCGGTCACCGCGCTGATCCTCGCGAGCCCGTCGGCAGACCGCCCGGGTGGGGACCCGTTCCGCTACGCCGGACCCGCCAGGGACCTGGCGATGTGGAACTGCCGCTCAGCCTCGGCCGGATGGCCCGCCGCCGCGTACGTACGTCCGAGGCGGCGGCGGGCCTCCATCTCCAGGGGCCTGCTGGTGTGCTCGGTGAGCGTGGCGAGGGCCTCGCGCTGGAGCGTGATGGCCAGCGGCAGGTCTCCGCGGCCGTGTTCCGCGGCGCCGAGCAGGGACAGCCTGGTCGCGCGCAGTTGCACGTCGCCGACCTCCCGGGCCAGCTCCGCCGCACGCCGCGCCAAGTCCTTGACCTCGGCGTACCGGCCGAGCGCCAGGTGGGCCTCGGCGGTGAAGCACAGCGTCTTGCTGATCATTCTGGGGCAGCCGATCTTCTCGGCGAACGCGAGGGAGGTGCCATAGAGCGTGAGCGCCTTCTCGGGCCGGCCCTGCTGGTCGTGCAGGGCACCGAGCTGGCAGCTCGACATCCCGGCGAGCCAGTCGTCGTCGAGCCGGGCGGCGAGCCCCATGACCTCGCTCAGGTGGGCCGCGGCCTCCGGGAGGCAGCCGAGCGCACGCTCCGCCGCGCCCATGACGGCGATCGCCCGCGCCTGCTCGCGCAGGCGGACGCTCTGGAGCAGGCCCACCCGGCTCCCCCCGGGCACGAAGGGTCTGTACGCCTTCGACGCCGACACCGGCGAGCAGGCCTGGCACTACCGGGCCACCGGCGGCTCCGGCTCCTGGTCGGCACAGACCCTCGGCGACGACCTGTACGCGGCCTGGTCCGGCAAGCTCTTCCGCTTCTCGGGACCTGGGGCGTAGCGCGCGGGGCATAGCGCGCGAGGCCTGCTCCACGAACCCCGCGCCGCCACCCCCGCGCCGGTCAGCGCGACCGCTGGCCGGTCACCAGGCGGTAGATCATGAGCACGATCACCGAGCCGACGATCGCGGCGATCCACGTCGACAGGTGGAAGAACCCGTTGATGGAATGCACCCCGAAGATCACCTTGCCGAGCCAGCCACCGAGCAGACCACCGACGATGCCCAGGAGCATCGTGACGAGGCAGCCGCCCGGGTCTTTACCGGGCATGAGCGCCTTGGCGATGGCGCCCGCGATAAGACCGATCAGAATCCAGGCGATGATGCCCACGACGTCTCCTGAGGTTTCGAGAATCCGGCGGTCTTTCCGCCTGGATGCATACCGGCCGCCTCCTGTAGAAGGCCGGCGAGATCCAGATATCCGCTCACAAAACCTATACACAGGACTAAAGTCCTGATTACTTCTACTGGTCCGCCCGGCGGATGGCCTCCCCCGCGCCTAGCCGGTCTCGCCGGTATGCCCATTCGCAGGCATCACAGCCACACCGTGCCCGCCGCCCCGATTCAACGTCCCGCGCAACAGCGCCGCCTCCTCGTCCAGGTGGTGCAGCAGTGCCCGGAGCGCGGGAGTACGGGTGCGGTGGGCCGTCTCCGTCGTGCCCACCGTGCGCCCCACCGACGGCAGCTCCACCGGGAGCGCCGCCAAGCGTTCGTCGTCGCGCAGCACCAGTTCCGGTAGCAGCGCCACCATGTCCGTCTGGAGCAGCAGGGCCCGCATCGTCAGGATCGACGTGCACTCCACCCGGTCCGCCGGGAGCGTCAGGCCCCGTTCGACGAACAGGACGCCCAACTCCTGCCGCAGGGCCGTCTGTTCGACCGGCAGGATCCAGGGGTAGGTCAGTGCGCCGGTCAGGGACGCGGCCGGATCGGCCAGCAGTGGGTGGCCCGCCCGTACCGCCAGCATGATCCGTTCCCGGTACAGCATCCGCTGGTGCAGTCGCTCGGCCTCCTTCGGCGCCGGGCCGACCCGGCCGACGATGACGTCCAACTCCCCTGCCAGCAGGGCCGGATGGAGCACGTCGAGGGTCCCCTCGCGTACCACCACCGTCAGGCGCGGGCGCTCGGACTTGAGCCGGGCCACCGCGCGCGGCAGCAGTACGTTGGCCCCGGCCAGCAGCGTGCCCACGGTGACCGTGCCCTCGTGGCCCTGGCGCAGCCCCTCCAAGTGCTCGCCCGCCGTACGCACCTCGGTGATGACCGCGCGCGCGTGCCCGGCCAGCGCCTCCCCGTACACCGTCGGGCGCATCCCGCGCGGCTCGCGGACGAACAGCGGCAGGTCCGCGATGGCCTCCAGCTCGCGCAGCGTGCGCGTGGCGGCGGGCTGCGTCAGGTGCAGCGACTCCGCCGCCCTGGCCACACCGCCGTGCTGGACGATCGCGACCAGCAGTGTCAGGTGCCGGAACTTCAGCCGGCCGTCCAGGAGGTTCACCGCGAGCTGTCCCTTCCGGTACGCCGACGGGTTCGTTGCGGCCGTGTGGACGCCCCGTGAACCGGATACGACCGCGTCCTGACCCTCCCATACCCGGATCGGTATGGGAACTACACCAACTGGCATTGGTTCGGCATGCCTGAGTCGACGCATGATGCGTGCACGATCCGGGGCTCGAGAACCGAGAACGGAACCGGCGACGGTACCGAACGCCCCGGCCTGGCAAGGGAGGTCCCCAAGGTGAGTACGCCTGTGCGGCATTACGTGGGAGGCGACTTCGACGCCTCCGGCGAGCCGTTCCCACTGGTCGACCCGGTCCGCGGGCGCACCGTCGCAGAGGTCCCCGCGGCCTCGGCCGAACTGGTCGACCGCGCCGTGCGCGCGGCCCGGGACGCGCTGCGCGGGCCGTGGGGCACGTGGAGCCCGGCCGACCGTTCCCGGGTGCTGCACCGCGTCGCCGACGGCATCGAGCGCCGCTTCGAGGAGTTCGTCGCCGCCGAGTGCACCGACACCGGCAAGCCGCGCGAGCTGGCGTCCACCGTCGACATCCCGCGCGCGATCGCCAACTTCCGTTCCTACGCGGACCTGTTGGCGGGCCGCGGCGAGCAGTCCTGGCACACCGGGACCCCGGACGGGCGCGGTGCGCTCAACTACACCGTGCGCAAGCCGCTCGGCGTGGTCGCCGTCATCTCTCCGTGGAACCTGCCGCTGCTGCTGCTCACCTGGAAGGTCGCGCCCGCGCTTGCCACCGGCAACACGGTCGTCGCCAAGCCCTCCGAGCTGACCCCGAGCACGGCCTGTCTGCTCGCCGAGGTGACCGCCGAAGCGGGCCTGCCCGACGGGGTGTTCAACCTCGTGCACGGCAAGGGCGGCGACGCGGCGGGGCAGTGGCTCACGGAGCACCCGGGCGTCGACGCGATCGCCTTCACCGGCGAGTCCGGCACCGGCACCACCATCATGCGCGCCGCGGCGGACCGTCTGGCGCCGGTCTCCTTCGAACTGGGCGGCAAGAACGCCGGGTTGGTGTTCGCCGACGCCGACCTGGACGAGGCGGTCGCGGGCACGGTCCGCTCGGCCTTCACGCACAGCGGCCAGGTCTGCCTGTGCACCGAGCGGCTGTACGTGGAGCGGCCGGTGTTCGACGAGTTCGCGGCGCGGCTCGCGGCCGAGGCCCGCAAGCTCGACGGCTACGGCCCGATGATCTCCGCCGCCCACCGCGACAAGGTCCTGGGATATCTCGCGAGGGCCGCCGCCGACGGCGAGGTCCTCGCGGGCGGCGGCGCGCCGCACTTCGGCGACGACCGCGACGCGGGCTTCTTCGTGGAGCCGACCGTGCTGGCCGGGCTGCCCGAGGACCACCCGGTGGTACGGGAGGAGATCTTCGGCCCGGTCGTGCACCTGGCCCCGTTCGACACCGAGGAGGAGGCCCTCGCGCTCGCCAACGCGGGACCGTACGGCCTGGCCGCCACCGTGTGGACCCGAGACCTCGCGCGCGCCCACCGGGTCGCGCCCGCCCTGGAGGTGGGCATCGCCTGGGTCAACACCTGGAACCTGCGCGACCTGCGCACCCCGTTCGGCGGCGTGAAGGCGTCCGGCATCGGGCGCGAGGGCGGCCACCACTCGCTCGACTTCTTCTCCGAGCCGATGAATGTGTGCGTGAAGCTGTGAGGACCCCGACCACCACGAATACCGCAACCACCACGTCCACCGCGAACACCGCCGCGACCGCTGCCGTACGGACCGCCGCCGAGCGCCTCGACGAGGCCCGCCGCACCGGCGTCCCCTGCGCCCCCGTACGCGACGTCCTGGACGCCGACGACCTCGACGCCGCGTACGCCGTGCAGTCCCTGCTGACCGAGCGCCGCCTGGCAGAGGGCCACCGCGTCACCGGCTGGAAGATCGGTCTGACCTCGTCCGCCGTACAGGCCCAACTCGGCGTCGACACACCCGACTTCGGCGCCCTGCTCGACGACACCGCGGTCCCCGACGGCGCCGACCTGCCCTGGGGTACGGTCCTCCAGCCCCGGGCGGAGGCCGAGGTCGCGCTCGTCCTGGAGCACGACCTGGCGCACGAGCGGCACACCGTCGCCGACGTCATCCGGGCCACCGCGTTCGCGCTGCCCGCCATCGAGGTCGTCGGCAGCCGCATCCACGACTGGGACATCACGGCCGTCGACACCATCGCGGACAACGCCTCCAGCGGCGCGTACGTCCTCGGCAACCGGCCCGTACCACTCGGGCGGCTCGACCTGCGCACCGCCGGGATGGTCCTGGAGCGGCGCGGCGAACCGGTCTCGACCGGAGCGGGCGCCGCCTGCCTGGGCCATCCGCTGCACGCCGCCGTCTGGCTCGCCGACACGCTCGTGCGCCTCGGGCACCCGCTGCGCGCCGGAGACACCGTGCTCACCGGCGCGCTCGGCCCCATGACCGCCGTCGCCCCCGGTGACGTACTCGAAGCCCGCATCGAAGGACTCGGCTCGGTCCGCGCGGCCTTCGGCACCGACACGGACGCGTCCGGCACTCACCAGGAGGACGCCAGATGACCAGCACCGCCCTCGACCTCGACGCGATCGCCGAGCGCCTCGACGCCGCCGCCCTCGACGCCCGCACCCTGCCCGGCGGTACCACCGGACTGACCACCACCGAGGACGCGTACGCCACCCAACGGGCCCTGGTGGCACGGAAGATGGCGCGCGGTGAGCGGGTCACCGGCTTCAAGCTCGGCTTCACCAGCCTCGCCAAGATGCGCCAGATGGGCGTCTCGGACCTGATCCACGGCCGCATCACCGACGCCATGGAGATCGCCGACGGCGGACGGTACGACGTATCCGGCCTGATCCATCCACGGGTGGAGCCCGAGGTCGCCTTCCTGCTCGGCGCGACGCTGCGCCCCGGCGGCGACCCTGCGGCCGCGGTCGCCGCCGTCGCGCCCGCACTGGAGGTCATCGACTCCCGCTACGACGGCTTCACGTTCTCGCTGCCCGAGGTCGTCGCCGACAACACCTCCGCCGCCGGGTACGCCGTCGGCCCCTGGAGCGCCCTCGCCGACCTGGCCAACCTCGGCGTCCTGCTCGAACTCGAAGGACGCCTCGCCCAGTCCGGGTCCACCGCTGCGATCCTGGGCCACCCGCTGCGCGCCCTGGCCGCCGCCGCCCGTCTCGCCGGGGAGCTGCCCGCGGGGACCGTGGTCCTTGCGGGCGCGGCCACCGCCGCCGTACCGCTGCCGCCCGGCACCCACGTCCGTGCCACCGTCGCGGGCCTGGGCAGCGTGTCCTTCACCACCGACAAAGCCCCTGCCGACAAGGGCGTGACCGCATGATCGTCCCCGGTGCCGCGAAGCCCCGCGGCCGTTTTCCCCATCTGCGCCGCGCGGGCGACCTCGTGTACGTCTCAGGGACCAGCTCCCGCAGGCCCGACGGCACCTTCGCGGGCGCGAGCGCCGACCCGATGGGCGTCACCGACCTCGACATCCGCGCCCAGACGCGCGCGGTCATCGAGAACATCGGGGGCCTGCTCGGCGCGGTCGGCGGCGGCCTCGGCGACCTGGTGTCCCTCACCACGTACCTCGTCAGCATGAACGACTTCGGGGGCTACAACGAGGTCTACGCGGAGTACTTCGACGAGTCGGGCCCGGCTCGCACCACGGTCGCCGTCCACCAACTCCCGCACCCCCACCTGCTGATCGAGATCAGCGCCGTCGCCCACCTACCGATCAGCGGTACGAACCAGGAGCAGCCCGCATGACCATGCCCCCGTTCAACCTCCACGCCTGGATCGAGGAGCACCGCCATCTGCTCAAGCCGCCCGTGGGCAACGTCCAGATCTGGCAGGACGCCGACCTGATGGTGACGATCGTGGGCGGCCCCAACCGGCGCACCGACTTCCACGACGACCCGATCGACGAGTTCTTCTACCAGCTCAAGGGCGACATGGTGCTGCGCGTCATGGACGAGGAGGGCAGACCGCCGCGCGACATACACATCCGCGAGGGCGACGTCTTCCTGCTCCCGCCGCACGTACGGCACTCGCCGCAGCGGCCCGAGGAGGGCAGCATCGGCATGGTCGTCGAATTCGCCCGTCCGCGGGGCCAGGTCGACGCCTTCGAGTGGTACTGCATGGACTGCCACCACTTGGTGCACCGCAGCGAGGTGCAGCTCACCTCGATCGTGGACGACCTGCCGCCCGTCTTCCAGGCCTTCTACGGCGACGACGCGGCCCGCACCTGCGGGAACTGCGGCGCCGTGCATCCCGGCAAGGAGTGGCCCGAGGCGCTGCGCCCGCGGACCCGGCGGGACGGGGAGCGCGCATGACCGTCGTCGACATCCACGCGCACGTCTTCCCCGAGATCAGCCGTGCCGAGTCCCGGCTCCTCACCGGCGACGACGAGGGCCCCTGGCTGCGCACCTCCGACGGGCCCGACGCCGGAATGATGATGGCCGGCGCCCGCGAGTACCGGCCGGTGCGCCGCACCCTGTGGGACCCGGCGACCCGCGTCGCCGACCTCGACCGGCTCGGCGTGGACGTGCAGGTGCTGTCCAGCACGCCGCTGATGTTCGGCTACGGTCTGGAGGCCGAGCGGGCCGCCGACTGGTGCCGGATGGTCAACTCACGCATCCTGACCTACAGTTCGCACGCCCCCGACCGGCTCGCTCCGCTCTGCCAGGTGCCGCTCCAGGACACCGAGGCGGCCTGCACCGTGGTCTCCGAGGCCGTGCGCCAGGGCTTTCGCGGCGTACACATCGGCAACCACCTCGGCGACCGCGACCTCGACCACGGCGCGCTGCTCGAATTCCTCACGCACTGCGCCGAGCAGGACGCCGCGGTCCTGGTCCACCCGTGGGACCTGCCAGCCGGTCCGCGCTTCTCCCGCTACATGCTGGCCTGGCTGGCGGGCATGGCCGCCGAGACGCACCTGACGATCCTCTCGCTCATCCTGTCCGGCGCGTTCGAGAAACTGCCCGCCTCGCTGCGGCTGATGTTCGCGCACGGCGGCGGCAGCTTCCCGTACCTCCTCGGCCGCGCCGACAACGCCTGGCACCAGCGCGACCTGGTGCGCGCCGACAGCCCCAAGCCGCCGTCCGCGTACACCGAGCGCTTCTCGGTGGACTCGGCCGTCTTCGACCCGGGCGCGCTGCGCCTGCTCGTGGACGTGATGGGCGCGGAGCGCGTGCTGCTCGGCTCCGACCACCCCTTCCCGCTCGGCGAGGAGGAGATCGGCGGCCTCGTACGCGGCAGCGCGCTCACCGACGACGAGAAGGCCGCCGTCCTCGGCGGCAACGCCGTCCGGTTCTTCGGACTGCACCACCTGGTGAAGGAGGGCGCCCGATGAAGGCCGCCGTCATCGGTTCCGGCAACATCGGCACCGACCTGCTCATCAAGATCGTCCGAGGGTCCGGGGCGGTCGCCGCCGCCGCCATGATCGGCATCGACCCCGAATCCGAAGGCCTGGCCCGCGCCCGCCGCCTGGGGGTACCCACCAGCGCCGACGGCGTCCAAGGCCTCATCTCCCTGGACGACTTCGCGGACATCGACGTCGTCTTCGACGCCACCTCCGCCGCCGCCCACCACGCCAACGCCGCCGCGCTCGGCCCGTACGGCAAGACGCTCATCGACCTGACCCCGGCGGCCATCGGCCCGTACGTCGTCCCGCCCGTCAACCTCGACGAGCACCTGGACGCCACGAACGTCAACATGGTCACCTGCGGCGGCCAGGCCACCATCCCCGTCGTCGCCGCCGTCTCCCGTGTCGCCCCGGTCCACTACGCCGAGATCGTCGCCTCCATCGCCTCGCGCTCGGCCGGACCCGGCACCCGCGCCAACATCGACGAGTTCACCGAGACCACATCGCGCGCCCTGGAGCAGGTCGGCGGCGCCGCCCGAGGCAAGGCCATCATCGTCCTCAACCCGGCCGAGCCCCCGCTGCTCATGCGCGACACCGTGCACTGCGTCACCGACGACTGCGACACCGCCCAAGTCGCCGCTTCCGTAAGGGAGATGACGGCCGCCGTCGCCGCGTACGTACCCGGCTACCGGCTCAAGCAGGAGCCCCAGTTCCGCACCCTGGCCGCCGACGACCCGCTCGTCGCCCTCTCCGGCGGCGGACGCCTGCTCGTCTCAGTCTACCTGGAGGTCGAGGGCGCCGCCCACTACCTGCCCGCCTACGCCGGCAACCTCGACATCATGACGTCCGCCGCGCTGCGCACCGCCGAGCGCCTGACCGAACGGACCCAGGACCGATGACCCGCGTCTACGTCCAGGACGTCACCCTGCGCGACGGCATGCACGCCGTCGCCCACCGCTACACCACCGACCAGGTCCGCGCCATCGCCGCAGCCCTGGAGGCGGCGGGCGTCGACGCCGTCGAAGTCGCCCACGGGGACGGCCTGTCCGGCTCCTCCGTCACCTACGGACCCGGCGCCCACACCGACTGGGAGTGGCTGGAGGCCGCCGCCGACGTCCTGGACCGGGCCCGGCTCACCACCCTGCTGCTGCCCGGCATCGGCACCGCCGACGACCTGCGCCGCGCCCACGCGCTCGGCGTCACCTCCGTCCGCGTCGCCACCCACTGCACCGAGGCCGACATCTCCGCGCAGCACATCGGGCTCGCCCGCGAACTGGGCATGGACGTCGCCGGTTTCCTGATGATGTCCCACCTCGCCGAACCCGCCCAACTCGCCGAGCAGGCAAGGCTGATGGAGTCCTACGGCGCGCACTGCGTGTACGTCACCGACTCCGGCGGCCGCCTCACCATGGACGGCGTGCGCGACCGGGTCCGCGCCTACCGCGACGCCCTCGACCCCGCCACCGAGATCGGCATCCACGCCCACCACAACCTCGGCCTGGGCGTCGCCAACAGCATCGTCGCCGTCGAGGCGGGCGCCCTGCGCGTCGACGCCTCCCTCGCCGGACAGGGCGCGGGCGCGGGCAACGCCCCGCTGGAACCCGTCATCGCCGTGTTCGACCTGATGGGCTGGGAGCACGGCTGCGACCTGTTCCCCCTGATGGACGCCGCCGAGGCGCTCGTACGCCCCACCCAGGACCGCCCCGTCCGCGTCGACCGGGAGACCCTCACGCTCGGCTACGCCGGGGTGTACTCCAGCTTCCTGCGCCACGCCGAGACCACCGCAGCGCGCCACGGCCTCGACACCCGTGACCTGCTCGTCGAGGCGGGCCGGCGTCGGCTCGTCGGCGGCCAGGAGGACCTGCTCACCGACATCGCGCTCGACCTGGGCCGCGACACCGCCCCCGACGGCACCACTCCTTCGTGTAGCGAGGAAGTCCCCGCATGCTGAACCAGCGCGCCGCAGAGCTCGACGCCACCGACCCCCTCGCGCACGTCCGCGACCGCTTCACCCTGCCCAAGGGCGTCACCTACCTCGACGGCAACTCCCTGGGCGCCCTGCCCACCGCCGTCCCCGCCGCGATCGAGGACGCCGTCCACCGCCAGTGGGGCACCGACCTCATCCGCTCCTGGAACGGCAACGGCTGGTGGGAGGCGCCCGTGCGCACCGGCGACGCCGTCGGCCGCCTCATCGGCGCCGCTGCGGGGCAGGTCGTCGCGGGCGATTCCACCAGCGTCCAGCTCTTCAACACGCTGCTCGCCGCCGCCCGGCTGCGCCCCGGCCGCCGCCTGCTGCTCACCGACCCGGACCACTTCCCGACCGACCAGTACATCGCCGACTCCGTCGGCCGCCTGCTCGGCCTGGAAGTCCGCCGCGTCCCGGCCCGCGAGGTTACCGCCGTCCTGGCCGCCGAGGGCGAGCAGGTCGCCGTCGCCGCGTACGCCCCGGTCGACTACCGCACCGGCGAGCTGTACGACATGGCCGCCCTGACCGCCGCCGCGCATGCCGCGGGAGCCCTCGCGCACTGGGACCTGTGCCACGCGGCCGGTGCGCTGCCCGTACAACTCGACGCGATCCAGGCCGACTTCGCGGTGGGCTGCGGCTACAAGTACCTGTCCGGCGGTCCGGGCGCCCCCGCCTTCGCGTACGTCGCCCACCGCCACCAGCAGGACTTCGACCATCCGGTCACCGGCTGGCACGGGCACGCCGCGCCGTTCTCCATGTCCGGCACCTACGCTCCCGCGCCCGACATCACCCGCGCCCGCATCGGCACCCCGCCGCTCCTTTCGCTGGTCGCCCTGGAGGCCGCGCTCACCGCGTACGACGGCTTGGCCATGGCCGACGTACGCACCAAGAGCCTCTCCCTGACCCGCTTCTTCCAACAGTGCGCCGACGATCTCCTGGACGGGCACGGCTTCACCATGGCCACCCCGCGCGAGGACGAGCGCCGCGGCAGCCAGGTCGCCCTGCGCCACCCGGAGGCGTACCCGCTGGTCGCCGCGCTCACCGCGCGCGGCGTCATCGGCGACATGCGCGCCCCCGACCTGCTGCGCTTCGGCTTCAACGCGCTCTACCTCACGCACGCCGACGTCCTGCACGCCGTCGAGGAACTGCGCGACATCGTCGCGACGAAGGCCCACCACGCGCCCGAGTTCCAGGCCCGCCCGACCGTCACCTGACGCATCCGGGCCCCGATCCGACGGGATCCCCAGCCGGTCCGGCCCCCTCCGGACCGGCGCCCCGTCAGACGCACGCGCGCGACCACTCCGGCGCGCGTGCACGTGCACCACCGCACACCGTCGCAAGTCCCCTCTCCGCTCTCAGCCGTCGAGACCCCTAGGACTCCCATGCGATCCCTCCGCACCAAGCGCGCCGGAGCGGCCGTCGCCGCCGCCGTGGTCGCCGCCACCGCCGCGACCCTGCTCGCCCCCGGCACCTCCGGCGCGACCGCCGCCACCGACCCCGACATCCCGGATGTCTGCGAGGACCGCCGCCCCGGGCCCGCCGACCCCGGCGCGTACGGCATGCAGCTCGACGGCACCTTCCGCCATCCGGCGCTCACCCCGGTCGACGAGGAGCACGAGCACTCCTTCCCCGGGCGCAACAAGGACTACGACACGAAGTCGTACATCAAGAACATGAAGGTCGAAGCCGCCTACGAGGGCGCCGACTTCACCCCCGACTACTTCCACACCTGGCAGAACGTCGTCGACTTCGACGGCCGCCGCTACCTGTTCCAGTACGACCGCTCCGAGGGCCGCGTCTACGACGTCACGGACGTCAAGAAGGTCAAGGTCGTCGAGAAGATGACCCGCGACGACGTCGACGGCGACGAGACCAAGGGCAACTCCTCCTGGGCGCCCCACGATTACTGGGGCGCCTCCACCATCCAGTGGAACAAGAAGCTGAACGCCTACGTCATGGTGATGAGCTTCGAGGACAAGCGGCAGGTCTCCGAGCTGACCGACGAGCCCGAGCACGACAAGTACAACAACCCCGAGGGCGTGAAGAAGCTCCGCGAGAAGCCCGGCCTGAAGGGCTTCAAGGTCTTCCGCCTCGACGGGCCGCGCAAGAAGGACTGGAAGCTCCTCGCCACGGTCTCCACCGACTCCACGCAGAAGGACCCGCTGAAGTCGGACGTCAACAAGCCCCAGCAGGGCTCCGGTTCGCTGGACGTGCCGTACTGGACCGGCGAGAAGTACATGTTCATCGCCACCGCCCCGAACGACACCTACTCCGGCAGCGAGTACCCGACCAACCTGCACTCGGCCGGCTACCAGTCCTGGGACATGTCCGACCCCGCACACCCGAAGCTTCTGGACACCTGGCACCTGCCAGGACAGCGCACCGGCGAGGACGCGGCGTACCGCGCGAACCCGCGCTGCGGCAACCACACCAGCTGGATGGGCGCGCGCATGCCGCTGTTCATCCCCAAGCCCGTGGAGAGGGGCGGCCGTTACGCCTTCGCCGCGATGGGCGGCTACGGCCTGACCGTGCTCGACATCTCCGACCCGGCGCACATGAAGACCGTCAGCCACCTGGACCTGCCGCCGTCCGTCTCCGGCACCGAGGGCGACAACATCGACGTCTCGCAGTACGAGCGCACGGGCCTGATCTACTTCTCCGGCTATCCCCTCACCGAGGACTGCTACGAGCCGTACAAGGACGTCTACCAGATCGACGCCAAGGACCCGAAGAACCCGCGCGTCGTCGGCGCCCTGCCCCGCCCGACCCCGCCGAAGTCCGCCTCCTTCAACGACTTCTGCCAGCGCCGCGGCAGCTTCGGCCCCAAGCGCACCGGCTACTACACCAACCCCGGCAAGCACGACGCGGGCGTCCTCGGCTACGGCTTCTACAACGCGGGCGTGCAGTTCTTCGACGTCTCCAAGCCCGCGAAGCCCGAGGTCGAGGCCTACTTCGTGCCCAAGGCGTACGGCCCGGAGACCCCCGACTACGCGTACGGCAACCAGACCCACGGCGTGTACGTCGAGTGGGACCGCAACATCGCCTGGGCGCTGACCAACCACGGCATCTACGCCCTGTCCGCGCCCAAGGTGCTCGGCAAGCCGCACCTGACCCGCCCCGGTAAGCCCTTCCGCAACAGCGAGTTCTAGATCAACAGGTCTTCGCCATCAGTGAGTTAGCCAGCACAGCAGGTCGTGCCCCGCGAACCCCGGGGGCCTCCCGGGGGCGGCGGACGAGCCGCCCGCCGCCCCCGACTCCCACCGCGCACCACCGCACAGAAGGACGTCCCCGTCATGGCCGCACCGGAAAGACCCACGCCCGCCGCACCACCCGCCGCCGACGGCACCCCCGCCGACGCGCCTGCGGGCCGTGGCCTGGTCCGCTCGCTCACCCACCGCCAGACCACCATGATCGGCCTCGGCTCGGCGCTCGGCACCGGCCTGTTCCTCGGCTCCGGCTCCGCGATAGGCGTCGCGGGACCCGGCGTGATCATCTCGTACGCGATCGGCGCGGTCCTCGTCGCCGTCATCGCCGTCCTGCTCGGCGAGATGTCCGCGGCCCACCCCGTGCAGGGCTCCTTCGGCACGATCGCGCACAAGTACCTCGGCCCCTGGGCCGGCTTCGTCGCCAGCTGGATGTACTGGTTCAGCGCCGTCGTCGTCATCGGCACCGAAGTCGTCGCCTCCGCGCTGTACATCCGCTGGTGGTGGCCCGGCGTCCCGATGGGCGTGGCCATCCTCGCCGTCGCCGCCGTGGTCCTCGCGGTGAACGTCATCAACGTCAAGTCCTTCGGCACCACCGAGTTCTGGCTCTCCACCATCAAGGTGACCGCACTGTGCGCGTTCATCCTGTGCGCCGCCTTCCTGGTCTTCTTCGGCCTGCCCGACACGGAGGCCACCGGTCTCGCGCACCTCACCGACGACGGCGGGTTCGTGCCGCACGGCGCCAAGTCCATCTGGATCGCCATGTCCGTCGTGATGTTCGCGTACGCCGGGTTCGAGGTCGTCGCCATCGCCTCCGCGGAGGCCGCCGACCCGCAGCGCACCATCCGTACGGCCATGCGCCAACTCGCCTGGCGCCTCAGCCTGTTCTACGTCCTGTCGATCACCCTGGTGGTGGCCCTCATCCCGTGGAAGCGGCTGGCCTCCGGCGACGGCAGCGTCGAGGCGAGCCCGTTCGTCCGCGTCTTCTCCGACATCGGCGTGCCCGCCGCCGCCACCCTGACCAACCTCGTGGTGCTCATCGCCGCCGTCTCCGCGGCCAACGCCCACCTGTACGGCGCCTCCCGGCTGCTCCACTCCCTCGGCCACGACGGCCTGGCCCCCGCCCCGCTGGCCCGCCTCACCGCACGCGGCGTCCCGGCCGTGGCACTCGCCGCCTCCACCGTGGGCATCGCGGCCGCCGCACTGCTCGCCTTCTACGACGTCGGCGGCATCTTCAGCATCCTGATGTCCATCGCCCTGTTCGCGGTACTCCTGGTCTGGCTGCTGATCCTCGCCTCGTACGTGGCCTTCCGCCGCCACCGCGACGCCCACCCGGACGACTTCACGGGCTTCACCATCCCCGGCGGCCCCAAACTCGCCCTGGTGGCCGGCGCCGGCGTACTCGCCGTAGCCGCAACAGCGATCGAGGTCCCGGACATGCGCCAGGCGGCGGGCGTGGGCCTGGCGTTCACGGCGGTGCTCCTGGTGGGGTACGGGGTGGTGGCGTGGCGCCAGAGGGGGGCGGGGGCTGGGCGGTAACGCCACGGCTGAGCCGGGCGGTAACTCCTTGAGCTGTGCGCATTCCGGTCGCCGATGCGGTCGCCCGGGGTGAGGGTTGCGTGCCGTGCCATGTGTGTGGCGCGGCACGCGGGTCTGGGATGGGGCGGGTACGGATCGGAGGCGCCTGTCCGCCGTGCGCCGGCGCGCGGCCCGATGTGCGCCGCGTGCCAATGCGCCGTAGTTGCTCCCGTGAGCTACTACCCGCGCCCCGTCCCCCGGGGGTCACACCACGTTCCGGCCACCCAACAAGGCCCTCCGCGCCCCTGCTCGGCCGCTCTTGGCGTATTTCACTCAGCGGACGCGGGCGTTCACCGGGCAGGCGCCGTAGGTTCGGACCACTCCGCCGTGCAGGCCCGTGACATATGCCGTCCGCGACAAGGCGCCGGCGCCGGTCCCCCGCCGGAGGTCCGAAGCCCCGTCGGCATCTGCCGCAATGACACAAGGGTGTCAATTCCGTCTTGCCTGCATTGTCCGGAACACATGTACACGGCCACTGGAGTAAGGCGGTTAGGCTCCCCTTGCTCCTGAGCATCCCAGCCCCGCTGCCTCGCTCCTGAGCATCCCAGCCTCGTCGACGCGGCTTCGTAGCACGGACAGCTGTGCCGTCTCACCCCATGGCGGCCCTGCCTGAAACAGCTGAGCCCCCTCCTCACCCGTAGACGAAGGAGCAGTCATGCCCGAGATCAGTCAGTCCCAGTACCTCCGAGAGGCCGCGGAGATCGCTCTGTGGGAGACGCCTCCCCCTGAGCCGAGCGCCGCCACCAAGTCCCTGCTCTCGCAGTTCGACTCCGCGAGCAACGATCAAGGGGTGGGCAACAACTCGGTGGGAGACGGCAGCACCCTGCCCGACCTGGGGAAGGATCTGTCGGACTTCGGCTCGTGGGAGTCCGTCGCCGCCACCATCGTGCACAAGGCCGAAAGCGTCAGTGGCTTCGACCCGGGAGCCACGACCTTCGATCTGAAAGCCTGGGACGTTTTCCTCACGAAGTTCGCCACGAACCCGTTATGCCTGCAGTACACCTTTGACTTCCGCAAGGCCGACATCTCCTCGCTCTCCCTCAAGAGCGCCATCGATGCGGTGGACGACCTGCTCAAGAACTTCATGTCGCCGGAGAATTACCTGGGCATCGTGGAATCCATCAAGAAGGTCGGCCAGCTGGCGCTCTCGACCGAAGGTCAGACGGAGAAGAACAGCAACCAGCAGATCGGGTGTCTGTCGGTCCATGCCAGCAAGCTCTATCTCGGAGTCATCCGGACCACGGTGTCGATGGAGCACAAGAAGGGCAAGGGGTACGAGCAGTTGACCCAGAGCCTCCAGGTCTACCGGGGCTACGGCGTGCTCGACTTCGACAAGTGCAAGCGCTCCGCCGACAAGCTGCTCGACTGGGACGGCAAGGACGTGGACGACTGGGCGAACGGTACGGCCAGCGCCTCGCAGCAGCCCAACCAGAGCCCCGCCTGGGACAACTGAGCCGGTCGGGGCCTTTCGGTAATCCGCTCTGTAATCCATCGGGCTCCCGGTGTGAGTCCCTCAGGTGGACGGACTGTTCACGCGGGGGCCGCCGCCCTGGGAGCTCTTCACTCCGGGCAGGTTCCGTGTTCTCCATAGAAGTGCCGCCGCCTGCGGGTGCGTCGGCCTCGACCTTCGCCCAGGTCCTTGCCGAGAACCTCGGCCACCCGGACAGTGGCTGCACCTTCGTCCAAGAAGACGGGCGCGAGCACTTCGTGAGCTGGCCGGCGCTGTCGCGGGAGGCCCTGCGCCGGGGGCGCCGGCTGCTCCAGAGCGGCCTGCGCAAGGGAGAGCGCATCGCGCTCATCGTCCCCGAGGAGCAGGAGTTCGTCCTCACCTTCCTGGGCGCGGTCTCGGTGGGCGTCATCCCGGTCCCCATGTACCCGCCCATGAACTTCGGCAAGCTCGATGCGTACCGCGAGGACGCCGCCCACATCCTCCGCGCGGCGGGAGCCCGCGCCCTCTTGATGCCCCGCAGTCTGGCGGACCCGCTGGCTCCGCTCCTCCAGGCGGTCGAGGGCTTGCAGGCCGTCGTCCCGGAGGAGTTCTTCGCCGAGCCCCTGGTGGGCGGTGCGCCCGAGCCCGAGGCGATCCTCCCCGAGGACGTGATGTTCCTGCAGTTCACCTCGGGGAGCACGGCGGCCCCCAAGGGAGTGCGGGTCACGCACGCCAACGTGCTCGCCAACTGCGCGGCCATCATCAGCGCCCTCTCCCTCGATCGCGGACGAGACCGGGGCCTGAGCTGGTTGCCCATGTACCACGACATGGGGCTGGTCGGCTTCGTACTGGCGCCGCTGGTCGCACGCTGCCCGGTGAGCTTCCTGCCGACGTTACGTTTCGCGCTCTCACCGAGGCTCTGGCTGGAAACGGTGAGCCGCCACCGCGCGACCGTGACCTTCGCGCCCAACTTCGGCCTGGCGCTGGCCGTCAAGCACACCTCCACGGAGGAGTTGAAGCGGCTTGACCTGTCCTGCTTGAGGGTCGTGGGCTGCGGCGCCGAGCCCAACCACCCGGAGACGCTGCGCGCTTTCGCCGCGCACTTCGCGGCGGCGGGGCTGCGGCCGGGGACCGTCGTGCCGTGTTACGGCATGGCGGAGGCGACGCTCGCGATCTCGTTCGGCGAGATCGGAGTTCCGCTCGCCCTGGATGTCATCCAGCAGGAGCCGTACCACGCGAGCGGCCTCGCGCGGCCCGCCTCGGAGACGGACTCGGAGACCAACCCGGACTCGGAGGCCGAGGTCCCGGGGGCCCCGGTGGCGTTCGTGCCCTGCGGGCGCCCCATCGCGGGTCATCGCGTCCTCATCGTGGACGACGAGGGGAATCCGCTCCCGGAGCGGCACATCGGCGAGGTGGTCTTCCAGGGGCCGAGCGTGGCTGCGGGCTACCACGGTGACGCGGAGGCGACCCGGCGGAGCTTCACGACTGACGGCCTGCGCACGGGCGATTGTGGATACCTGGCGGAAGGCGTCCTCTACGTGACGAGCCGCAAGAAGGACCTGCTGATCATCAACGGGCGCAATCACGACCCCCAGACGGTGGAGTGGGCCGCGGCCGAGGTGCCTGGCCTGCGCAAGGGCAACGTCGTGGCCTTCACCCGGCCGGGCCGGGCCACCGAGGAGGTGGTGATCGTCGCCGAGCTCCGCGGGGGTGACGCCGCCACGGTGGCGCGGCAGGTCCGCGCCCACATCCAGACGAAGCTGTCCCTCCCCGTGGCGGAGATCCTCCTGCTGGCGCCGGGGGAACTGCCCAAGACTTCCAGCGGCAAGGTGAAGCGGAGCCAGACGCGGCAGCAATATCTCGACGGAGCGCTCCACGGTGGAGTGCTCCAGACGAGCGCGACCTGAACACCATCCGTACGCCCCTAATGACGCCCTTAATTGAGGAGCAGCCATGAACGCCCAACTGTCCCCCCAGGAGCGAGAGCGGCTGTACTCCCTAGTCCGCGAGAAGTTGGACGTCAGCGGCGCGGAGTCTCCCGAGGACATCAAGAACACCACCATGGTGAGAGAGCTGCCGGGGGTCGACTCCATGAATCTCCTCCGGCTGCTGGGCGCGGTCGAGCTGGGCTTCCAGGTCAACCTGGGTTTCGAGGCCATCCCTCAGGTGCAGACGGTGCAGGACATCGAGCGGCTGATCTGCGCGTCGCGCGAGCAGTACGCAGGCCGCGTCCCAGGTGCCGGAGGACAACCGTGAGCACGTGGACTCAAGAGCAGTTGCGACGGGAGGCGTCGGAGATCGCCCTGTGGGCGGCGGGCAGGCCGACGCCCCTCCAGGGGGTGTTGGAGAGGGTTGAGCAGCTGATCTCCGACGGCAGCTCGCTCGACTACAGCGACCAGGAGAAAGGGGTGGGCAATTGCTACGGCACGGATGGCAGTGAGCTGCCCGGTCTGGGGCCGCTGGCGTCCTTCGGCTCGTGGCAGTCCGTGGCCGCCACCATCCTGCGCAAGGCCGAGGAATCCGCCGGCTTCGATCCGTCATCCACGGCATTCGATCCTGGTGAGTGGAGCAGCCTCGAATGGCAGTTCAAGAATATGCCGCTCTTCACCAACATTATTGACGACAGCACGGATGCGTCCATCTCGTCCCTCTCCCTGTTGCCCGTCATCGAGGCGGTCTACTATGCGCTCGAATTCGACGGGGTGGTGCCGATGGACGCCTTCGCCGAAATCATCACCTCCATCAAGAAGATCGGCCAGCTGGCGGTACAGAACGAGGGGCAGCAGGAAAAGAACAGCAACATCCAGCAGGGAGTCCTGACCGTGGTGCGCGGGGATCTCTACCTCGGGATGCTCCGGACCACGGTGCGGATGGAATACAAGAAGGGCAAGGGGTATCAGCACCTCAACCAAGAAGTCACCGTCAGCAGACTCAACGGGAACCTCGACTACGACAAGTGCAAGCGGAACGCCGATGAACTGCTGGCATGGGACGGGCAGGACGTGGATGACTGGGTGAACGGCGCCTCCAGCGCTGGCTACCCGCCCAACACAAGCCCCGCCTGGGACAACTGAGTCGCTCTGGCTCCGGGGGTAGATCCATAATCGCGGTACGGCAAGGCGCCTGTCACCGTTCTCCGGAATGATCTTTACACCCGATGTGCGCTCCTAGGCTTGCGGGCGGACACAACGTACGGATCCGACCTGGGAGTTGAAAGTGGCGTACGACGTTGCCGCGCTGGCGATGGAGCTCACGGACATGGCCGCGGCCGATCAACAGTCCGCAGTCCGCGCGAACAGCGATGACCCCGCCGAGCAGTTGGCCTGGCGGCGGCTGACCGCTCGGCACGGTGACCGGCTGGGCGAGATCATGGGCGAGTACGGCTGGCCGACGGCGGAGAAGGTCGGCGAGGAGGCCGCACGCGCGGCATGGCTGATCGCTCAGCACGCCGACCGGCAGCTCGACGTACAGCGCCGGGCCCTCCAGCTGATGCGGGAGGCGGTGTCGGCGGGCGCGGCCGACCCGCGCGAACTGGCCTTCCTGCGCGACCGCACGCTGGTCAACGAGGGCCGCGAGCAGGTCTTCGGAACGCAGATCGCCGGTGTGAAGGACGGGGCGCCGATTCCGTGGCCCTGCGAGGAGCCCGAGCGCATGGACGAACTCCGTGCGGAAGTCGGCATCGAGCCCTTCGACGAGTACGTCGCCAAGTTCTCCATGGCCTGACGCCCCGTTCGCATCCGCATGACATCCCCGCGCCGGCCGCCGCCGTACGCGATCCGCCTGCGGCCGGAGACTTCAGGCGCGAGCCGCCGCAGCAGCGACGATCCAGTTCCTGAACTCGACGGCGTAGTGCCGCAGATGGTGCTCCAGGACCTCGTCCGGGCACGTGACGGGGAAGTACACCGTCAGGTTCGCGGTGAAGCCCTCGGCGGTGTCGCCGAACTGGATCAGCGCCCGCCCGACGACGGTGCCGTCGGCCAGGAAGAGGTTCGAGGACATCTTGCGCGGGAACTGCGACTCCGGCAGGAGCTCGGCCGCGTCCTTGGCCCAGGCCAGCGCGTCGGTGCCCCAGCCACCCATGTAGAAGTCGGCGACGTGCGGGCCGATGTTCTCCACCACGCGCGCGCCGATCTCATCGGTGCCCATCACGTAGTGCTCGGGGTGCGCCGCGAGGAGCACGCGCTCATCCCCTGCGAACGCCTGGTCCATCCAGGCCAGGAAGTCACCCGAGGTCAGCCCCTTCGACGCGAGCACGGTGGTACCTCCCTTGAAGGCGCCGTCGGAGGTCCGGGCGCTCTCGCGCAGGACGGCGTTGCCCTCCTCTATGTCCGCGGCCAGGAGGTCGAGGATCCCCTGGCGGCCCAGCAGCGTCCGGAAGCGGTCCAGCGCGCGGCGGGCGTAGAAGAGCTCGAGGTCGTCGATGCTCCCGGCACCGGCGGGTCCGGCCTCAAGCGTCACGGTGACGGGCGGAGAAGTCTGGTCGTCGGTCATGGTCGAACCTCCGATAGGATGTGAATGTGAATTCGCGTTCACATCGAGAGAGTACGCAGAGGGGTTCACCAATTGTCAAAAGGTCCTGTTGAGAGCCCCGCGGATACGATGCGGGACATGAGCGAGGAGGCGGAACGCCCGGCGGCCTACCGGGAACCCCAGCAGGCCCGCAGCGCCGCGACCCTGGCCCGCGTGCTGCGGGCGGCCGAGGAGATCGCCTCCGCCTCCGGTCTGGAGGAGATGACGATTGCCGGTGTCGCCAAGCGCGCCGGCGTCGCCGTCGGGACGATCTACCGCCGCTTCGAGGACAAGGAACAGCTGATCACCGCCCTGACCGAGCGGATGCTGGAACGCCGCGAGGAATACGTGGCCGAGCAACTGCGCGCGGCCGAGCCCTCGCTCTCAGGTGTCATGAACGCATACGCGCACGCCCTGTTGCAGTCCTTCGCCGACAGCAGCGGCCTCTTCCCCGAGTTGCTGCGCACGCGCGGGGCCAGGTCGCTGGACCGCGGGGCCCGCACCATCACCGAACTCCATCGCCTCCTGCTCGAAGCAGCGCACCCCTACACCGACCAGATCCGCCGCTCCGATCCCCAACAGGCGCTCGACACCGCGGCTCGCGCCGTCCTCGGTGCCTGCTTCCACAACTCCGTACGCCCCGACGCCGTCACCGGCGAAGCGGCCAGGCGCCGGTACGCCGACGAGCTCGGCGACATGGCGATCGCCCACCTCCTCACCCCTGACCGGCGCCGCGACGCCGAGACCTGAGCAGCCCGGCGGCCCCGCCGTCAGCGGGACGCTTCCCCCTGCGCCACCTCGACCCGGTGGTGGACGTCGGCCATCGCCGTCACCGCGGCCCCTGCCGAGAGGGCCACACCGACGGTGAGCGCCAGCGCGATCCAGTGCGCCGAGCGCGGACGGCTCCCGCGCGGGGTCAGGAGTTCGGCGACCCGGCGCGGAACCGGACCGGTCGCCGCCCCGGGCGCGAAGGCGGGGCGGGGTGACGGCCCCGCCCGTGGCGTCGTACAGCACGATCTGGCCGTCCTCGACCTGCAGGTAGCGCTCGTAGTTCTGCCACCAGCGCTGCGACATCTTGCCCCACGGGGCGTCGAGGGAGTTGTAGGTGCGGGTCAGCTGCAGGGACTGGCCCACCCCGGCGACCTGGAAGTCGGTGGCGGCGAGCATGAGGTTGCCGGTGGAGTAGTTGACGCGGGCCACCAGGGAGTCGGTGACTCGGACGTCGGAGATCTGGTGCCAGGGCACGTCCCCCTGACCCTTCGGCACGACCGCCGCCACGGCCCGCGCGGTGCGCTTCCGCTGCGCGGTCGCGGTGTGGGCGCGCTCCTTCTGCGCCGCCCGCTACCGCGCAACATCCGATGTGGGCTCGCGCTCGGACACGGAGGCCGGGGCCCTGGTCTCGCCGACCTTCACCGGGGGGCATCTCGGCCTTGTCCCCGTCCTTGCCCCAGACCGAGGACGGGGCGGCCTGATCACCCTGGGCGAAGGCGGCCGGAACGACTCCGGCCAGGAGTGCAACGGAGGCCAAAGCCGCCACGGCGGTACGTCAGGCGCGAATCCGCGAACGTCTGTGCGGTGTTCCTGTGGTGCGTGAAGACATGCTTCTCCTCAGGAATGCACCCCAGCAACCCCGACGGCCACTGGGCCATCGCACGCTAGACACCACACGGCAAAAATCGCACAAATGTCCCCATCGGTTGCCTGGTGTTTCAGCCCCGATTGCTACTGGCCTTTGCCGCGAAAGCGACAAGTGGTCCACCGTGCAAGGCGCGCCGATACCTGGTTCCTGCCCCACCAGTAATGGTCCGGCAGAGACCGCTTCGGCTGGAAAGGGCCCCGCTGCGCATGGTTGCGTTGCCGCGCCCCTGCCGGCGGCGGCAGTTCGAGAAAAAGAGGAACCCCGGCTGGACGAGGCAGGACGCGGCCGCCTGACGCGAGGCCCGAGGGCGCTACCGCGCCCTCGGGCGGCCCTGGCTTCCTCTCCCGGAACCGCATGCGCAACAACGTCTTAGTGCTCTCATTCCTTGGGCTCGCCATCGTTTGACGGCATATGGGCAGCCGGGGAAGTCGATCTGACGGCCCGGATTACTGCCCTACTGCAATTACTGACGGCGGTAGCGGGTTTCCTGATCCGTTTCCACTTGCTGCCCCGGGAGGTTGCAGCCGAGCCGGTCGACTTCGTGGATGCGACGCGTGTCGTCGTCGTGTGGGTGGTCCGGGCTGGCGGTCAGCGTCCTGACGCGATGCCCGCGAGGATGGTGCCGAGCATTCGGTCGAACTCCGCCTCTGAGCCGAAGTCGGCTAGCCGCGGTGCGAGTTCGGTCAGTGTCGGATACGCGTCGGCGTCGAAGTCCGGCACTGCCGCGGCTCCGTGGGCCTCCGCCGCGGTGCGCGCCAGCAGATGGCCGTTGAGGAACCCGAAGAGCACCGAGGGCGCGTCCGCGGTGACCTGTTCAGGCATGCCCGCGTCCCGCATCGCCGAGACCAGCCGCTCCAGCGCGGCAAGCGCCGAGGCTGAGGTCTGGGCGCGGCCTGCCAGCAGCGGGAAGACCTGAGGATGACGGTGGGCCATGTCCCGATACGCGTGGGCGGTGCGGCGGGCGATGGCCTGCCATCCTTCCGGTTCGCCGTCGGGAATCCGCACTTCAGCCAGGACCACCTCGCAGGCCGCGTCCAGCAGTGCCGCCTTGCCCTTGACGTGGTGATAGATCGACATCGGGTCCACCCCGAGCTCGTCGGCCAGCCGCCGTACCCCGAACTGATCCAGCCCGTCGCGGTCGATCAGGCCGACCGCCGCAATCGCGATACTCGCGCGATCCAGCCCGGCCGAAGTGCCTCGTGCGCGTCGCACCACGCCATCCTCCTGTCCCTTGCCAAACCTACGACGTAGAACATAACGTGCCGACTGAAATCTACGCCGTAGGTTTGATGACTCGGGGAGGGACACCTATGACCACCGCTGACGCCCCGCCGAAGGCAGCGCCCGCCGCGCGCCCGCCGGGCGCCCCCATCGGCGTGATGTACGCCGGACTCGCGCTGACCGCCGTGACCGCAATCGCCCCACTGGTGGACGCGGCCACCGCCGACACCATCGCCGGGCACGTCCGCGCGGCGTACCCCCAGTGGGGTCCGGGGCCCGTAGGCCAGGACCGCACCGCGATCACCACCTACCTCGCCGTCACCGGAGGACTGGGGGCACTGCTATGGCTCCTGACGATCCGTGCGGTCGCGACAGGCAGGCGCTGGGCGCGGGCCGCAGCCACCGCGGCATGGGGCGCCGGTGTGACGGTGGCACTGGTCAACCTCAGCGCGGGCGGCGAGCAGTACAAGGTCATCGTGCCGGTCGGCTACGGCGTGCTGACGCTGCTGCCGTGCGTGCTCGGGGGCGCGGCGGTCATACGGCTGTGGCGCCGTAAGGGTGCGCGCACAACCGCCCTCGGCCACCGGCCGATCACCCGGAGTCTGCCGGCACGGCTGGCTCCCAGGACAGACAAGGACTCATGACGTGACAAGGAATCATGACGTGACAAGCCCTCTGGACAGCACAGCACTGAACGCCGCCATCGGAGCTGTTCACCGCGCCGGCATGCCGGGCCTGTTCGCCGAGGTACGCGATGGCGACGAGGTCTGGCGTGGCGCCGCCGGGGTTGCCGATGTCGCCACGGGACGCCCCGTCACCGCCGACATGCGCCACCGTGTCGGCAGCGTCACCAAGACCTTCACCGCCGCCGCGGTCCTGCTGGAGGTCGAGGCCGGTCGGATCGGCCTCGACACGCCGATCGGCCAGTATCTTCCGAAGCTGGTGCCCGGCGAGCGCGGGGACGCGATCACGGTCCGGATGCTGATCAACCACACCAGCGGCCTCGCCGAGTATCTCCCGTACGCCTACCCCTCCCTCAAGGCGTATCCCGCCCTCGCTGACACCGGGCCGCAGAGTCTGGACGACCATCGGTTCACGCGGTTCGATCCCACGGCGCTGATCGAGATGGGGGTGAACGCACCCGCCGTCGGCGTCCCCGGCGGCGCTCCGGGGGTGTACTCCAACACCAACTACCTGCTCCTCGTCCAGCTCCTGGAACAGGTGACGGGCACCGCGTGCGAGCAGCACATCACCCGGAACGTCATCGAGCGCGCCGGGCTGCGGGACACCGGATTCCCTGCCACGCCACATGTCGACGGGCCGCACTCGCAGCTCTACGAAGCATGGTTCGGCATGATCGACCCGCCGCGCGACTACAGCGTCTTCGACATGTCCTGGGTGGGGCCGTCGGCCTCGCTGATATCGACTGTCGCGGACCTCAACCGCTTCTACCGCAGGCTGCTGGCCGGGGAGATCGTCAGCCCATCGTCGCTGGCGCAGATGCGGCGCACGGTCCCGGTCGTCTCCCAAGAGGGAAAGGTGATCGACTACGGCCTCGGCCTGCACCCGATGGAAGGTCCCGGTCAGGGCACCTTCTGGGGCCATGGCGGCACCGTCTGGGGCGGCGGGACGCTGGCCATGACCCGCGCCGACGGCAAGCGACAGCTGGCGGTCGCGGTGAACATGCAGCGTTGGAACCGACTCGGTTCCAACGGCACGCCGCAACCCCATCCCATCGACGACGCACTGGCGATCCTGTACCGCGTGGCGATGTACGGCTGACCGGGCCGCCTGCACCGCCCGTTGGCCGCTCTCATTCCTCTTCCTCCTCGTCCAGCTCGAGTGAGTCCGGGTCGCGCAGCGGGCACAGGGCGCCGACGGCCGGAGCGAAGGCGGTGAAGCTGTAGTCGAGGACCAGGCCGAGTACGTCGATCTGGTCCTCCATGCCGTCGCGGTACGCCTGGTGACCTCACCGGTCACCTCGATCAACTCCGCTACGACACCGCCCTCGCCAGCGGCTGGCCGATCGCGACCGGAGCGACCGGAGCGTTCGAGGGCGTCTGCCGGCACCGCATCGGCGACCGCCTGGAGATCACCGGAGCCCGATGGGGCCTCGCCGGGGCCGAAGCCGTCCTCAAACTCCGCGCGCTGAACGACAACGGCGACTTCGACGCCTACTGGACACCGGCATCCAGGACGCCTGGAACCTCACCGCCAAACTGGTCTCCGCGGTGCGCGGCGACGCCGGTCCGAGAGTCCTGGACGACTACGAATCCGAGCGCCGCGCGGTGGGCAGACTCACGGTCGAACAGGTCCCAGGGTCACGCACACCGAGTATCAGGCGATCGATAGCGATGGGACTTTCCTGACCCTCTTGGACGACTCAGACAACGTGAGAGACGACCTTAGGCTCCCGGAGGACCGACTCAGCGCGCTCGTCATTGCTGCCCCTGCACAGGCTGCCGACCAGGACCCTGGCACTGACGCCATGTTCGGACCCTCCCCGACTGGAGCCGGCGTACCGCTCGACTTCGCCCCCGGCTCGGCGCCGGGCGGTACCACGGCCCTGGGCAACTGGAACGGGAACGCTGGGCACGTAGCGCTGCAGGACACCGCGCAGCTCTCTCCGAGCCAGCACGACGTCTTCAACATGGCGTCGGGCGGCAACGTGATGCCCGGCACCCGCTAACCGACCCGCCGCCCCTGACCGGTCCGTGTTGAGCGGCGCCGGCCGGTCGGAACGGAGGGCCAGCGGCCCCGAAGCCCTCAGCTCACGGTGTGGGTTCTTCGTGTTCCCGCAGGCCAAGCAGTCGGCATCACATGCAGGTTGCTACGGCTTGCGAACCGTGAACGGACCGGCGCCGACCGTGATGCGCCGCCCGACCTCCGCTGGCACGGGGCAGCCTGTCCCGGACGGGCGGCGGGGGTGAGGTCGTCGGGCATGGGGGATCACCTCCGAGGGCTGGGTGGATTGCTCGACTGCGCCGCTGGGCATTCCGCAAGTTCTGATAGCCGGGCTTACCAGCAACGGATACGACCAACGCCACCCGTTCGTGGGACAGCCTCTTTCGAAGCCCAGGCGCTAGCATTCGGGGGCGGCGCTGGTGAAATTTCATGACGGAATTTCATACGCCTCCCACCTGCACGATCCCAGGCACTGGACCCGACGATCAATCGATCGTGCAGGCCCGTCGAACAGAAGGGACCTAGCAATGCAGGAGTACGCGAACGGGATGAGCGCCGGCCTCATCCCTGGGCAATGGATCAAGAGCCGCAAGTCCGAGGCCAACGGAACCTGCATCGAGGCCGTCGGCCTGCCGGGAGGAGGTGTCGCCCTGCGCAACTCACGGGACGCCAACGGCCCGGCGCTGGTCTATACCGTCGAGGAATTCGACGCGTTCCTCGACGGCGCGAAGAAGGGCGAGTTCGATCACCTGGCTGTTCCCAACTAGCCTTATGGGCCGTCGGGTTCGACGGGCGTAGTCAACATGGGCGTGCCACTATCGATGTGACAACGCTCTAAGGAGACAGCGTGCCCCCGGAACCCCATTCGATCGTCCGCCTGGCCCGGCCCATCACCGGGCCGGGTGTGACGAGGACGGCCGCCAGCATCATGTTGGGCGTCATGGTCAGCACGGCGCGCGACTCCGCCGGCTGGACGCAGAAGTTCCTGGCCGGTCGGGCCCACGTGTCGACCCCCACGGTCTGCCGTCTGGAGACCGCTGAGGCGAAGGTCGAGCCGCGCACCGTCGAGCAGATCATCCAAGTGCTGCCGATCGACGCGTCCGAGCGCGAGACGATGATCGTGCTCCTGGAGCGCTCCACGGAGCCGGAATGGTTCCAGCAGCGGTTCGCCGATGTCACCCCGGACTACCTGCAACGCCTCCTGGGCATGGAGTCGATGGCGGTGCACCTGGTCACCTACGACGTACGCCTCGTCTGCGGTCTGCTCCAGACGCACCAGTACACCGAGGCCGTCATCCGCACCGGCCTCCACCTGAACGAGCAGAACGGCGACGAGCTGGAACTGCGCCTCCAGCAACGCCTTGAGCGGCAGCGGCGCGTTCTGGACCAGCCTGACCCCCCGCAGTGCACGTTCCTGATGGACGAGTCCGTCCTGCGCCGACGCGTCGGGCCCGATGACGTGATGCGGGAGCAGATGCAGTTTCTGCGCGAGGCCGCCGACCGCCCGCGCGTCTCCATCAGGTTCGTGCCGCTGGACCGCCCCCTGGCGGGCAACGAGGCCTCGATGGCCGGCTCCATGGCGGAACTCAAGTTCGGCCGGGGCGGTCTGCCCGACTTCATCTACACCGAGGGCTATCTCAAGGCCGACTACCTCAGCAAGCCGGTGCAGACCGCCCGGGACCGGACACAGAAGATCATGGAGTTCGAGCGCCACCAGCAGCTCTTACTGCGTCTCCAAGGAGAAGCGTGCGCTTCGCTGACCGAGAGCCGCAAACTGCTGGACGACGCCATCAGGTGGTTCCGGTAGCCCGCCCGCGGGCCTCGGACCGCGCCTACCGCCGAGGTGGCACCTGGCCCAGCCCTCCGTACTCCGTCCACTCGATGCTGCGTTGGCGTTGCTGGAGTTCGGAGGTGGGGCGCCAGTCGGTGACGTCGCGCAGTCCTGGTTCCTGCACGATCAGCCGGTCGAAGAGCTCGTCCACGTCGCTCTTCTGACGGACCCTCCCCCAGTTGTCATGGGTCTGTTCACTCATGAGTTTGGTGACGGCGTCCCGCACCTCGGCGTCCTCGCTCACCAGTTGGCAGAGCACGACGAAGCTGCCCGGCGCCAGACGGTCGATGACACGGTCGACCATGGCCTTGGGGTCGGCACTATCCGGCAGACAGTGCAGCACGGACACGAACAGCGCCGCGACCGGCTCCTCCAGGTCGATGAGCCGTACCACGTCGTCGTGCGCGAAGATGGTGTCCGTGTCCGTCATGTCCGCGGCCAAGATCGCGGTGTTCTCGTTCTCGGCCAACAGCGACTGCCCGAGCGCCAGGACCACCGGGTCGTTGTCGATGTAGACGACGCGCGCCCCCGGATCGTCTTCCTGCGCGATCTGGTGCACGTTCCGCTGCGTGGGCAGTCCCGAGCCGAAGTCGATGAATTGCTTAATGTGGTGCTCCTTCGCCAGAGCCCGCACCACCCGCTCCAGGAACCACCTGTTCTGGAGTGCGATCTCACGCGATGTCGGCGCCACCTCCAACAACTGCTCGCCAGCGGCCTGATCGACCGCGTAGTTGTTGCTGCCGCCAAGGAGCCAGTCATACATGCGTGCCGCACTGGGCACCGACAGATCGACTCGCTTCTGTTCCGTCAACGGACAAGTCCCCTCGCTGGATCCGCTGCTCACGAAGTGAACTGCCCATGTTAGGAGGGCAGCACGCAGCACACCACCACTGATTCGAGTGATGGGTGGCGCGGGATGGCGGGGACTGGCGCAAAGGCATGCGCCGGTAGTGCTCGGTGGCGCGGGATCAGAACGGATTCAAGACCGTACTCTGCCGTGCAGTTGAGGCAAGCTTCGCCGGGCACCTTCCAACCCGGCTGCGACGGCGGCGGAGTCCACGCCCATGAGGTCGGCCGCCTCGGATATCGGCAGCTTCAGCTCATGGCACAGCAGCACGCTGTCGGCGCTGACGCGCGGAAGTCGCCTACAGAGCGCGGCCGTATCGGTGACGGTTGCGGACGCGCGGCCCGCGCGAGCGCTGACCTGCCGCCTGAGTTCAGTCCAGACCAGGGCTGCGAGTCGCGGCTGGGTCAGCAGCCAACTCCACCTCTCTCGGGCGTACAAGAGAGTCGCATCGACTGCGGCGTACGCCGCGTCTTCGGCTGCCAGGTGGGACAAGGCAAAGCGTACGTACTGTGGCCTGTTCCGTTCGGCGAACGCCAGGCAGCCGAGTTCCAGCGCAGATGCCCCTGACGGCCTTGTCGACCGGGTTGGTTGGCAGGGAACGGATCCTTGGCATCCGGTGGTCCCGAAGGTAAGTGATGAAGACGTAGACAAGACACTCCTCGCGTCGACCCGTGGTGCCGAACCTGGTGTCGCACCCCCAAGGGCGCGAGACCGCACCACCGTTACTGCCTGCGTGGGCGTCGCCAGACCACGTCGATGCTCGCGTGATACGCGAATCCGAGCATCATCGCGATGAAGGCGGACCGTGCCGCGTCCACACCCGCGTCCGTGATGAGGTTCCAGACGAGGACGAAGGCGGCGAGAAGAGCGCTCAGCCGAACTGTCGCTCTGCCACTTGATTCCCGGCGAATTCCTGCCGGAGTGATGGGCCAGCTGGTAACGTCCAAATGCCCGGAGAGCATTGGCCCTCGGCACATTAGTTCGAACATTTTCATGTGTTTCCTTCGAGCTTCGTGTCCCCGGGGAAGGCGTAGCGCGCCCAACCCGGGCGGGCCCACGAAGGGGCTCGACAGGAAACGTACCGCGCCGAACCAGATGATCTGGCCGTCAGCGCCCCCCACGTAATTTCATTTCGTCACCCCAGGCAATTAGCTCTTCCTCGATCACATTTGATCGGTCGGAGAGCTGAATCGACTGGGAATGCTCGCGGAAATCGATTCCGCGTCCGAATAGCCCGGGGCGCCAAGAATCGCCCCGGAGCATCGGCCTGGTGCCGACGCCCGACACGGCGCCATCGGCACCGAACTGCGGGGAGGACATGGTCCGCGTCGTACCCCTCGGGACGCGATGAGGTATGAAGACGTCCGTGACCGAACCACCCCAGACCGCCACCCAGCACGCGTTCGTCGCCCTCGCTCCGCCCGACAGCGCCAAGAAGGAGCTGGCACACGCGCTGGGTCCGGCCTATGCCGCCTACCCCGACCTGCGGTGGAACCGCATCGAGGACTGGCACATCACCCTCGCGTTCCTGGGCGAGCTACCGATGCGCACCGTCCAGCGGCTCCGCTCACCCCTCGCCGAACTGGCGGCCACCCGCCCCTCTCTCGAACTGACGCTGCTCGGTGGCGGACACTTCGACGAGCGTGTGCTGTGGAGCGGCATCGGGGGCGATCTCGACCCACTGCACGAGCTGGCCGAAGCGGTACGTGCGCGGGTCAGGGACTGCGACACCGTCTTCCCCGAACGTCCGCTGCGCCCCCACCTCACGCTGGCCCGCGCTCGCCGCTACGACAGCACGTCGGTGGGACAGGCTGCCGTCTGCCTCGACGGCTTCACCGGGAGCCCTTGGCGGACCGAACGCCTCCATCTGGTCGGCAGCACGGAGAGAGGCCACTCGGGCCCGCGGCGCTATCAGGACGTCGACGCATGGACCCTGGTCACCGGGCACGGCCATCCCGCTCCGAAACCGCCGCAGGCCCGGCTCACGTGACGCGGAACGCGGAGCCGGGCACTTGGGGCGAGCGCCTGTTCAGGCCGGCGTGGAGGACGGCGTCGTGTCCTTGCGGGTCACCGAGAGGTGGACCACCAGACCGAGGATGACGGCGAGGAAGAGCACGCTGGTGACCACCGTGCCCAGGCCCAGTCCTCCGTCTCCGGTGGGCTGCGAGAGGTAGTCGCCCATCGACGCGCCCAGCGGCCGGGTGAGGATGTACGCCATCCAGAAACTCCACACCGCATCCAGGCCGAGCGAAGCACGGCGAATACCGCCGTGGACAACTCCCGCGGCACTCCCATGTTGTCGGTCAAGTTGTCACTGATCAGAGTGCCCACGACGCTGATGAGCGCGACAGCCGACCAGTAGACGCCCGGCCTGTAGGCACGCGTGCGGAACTGGGCGACGAACACTCCCGCCAGCAGAACGCTCATCAGTACCGACACACCCGTCAGGCCGAGCCCGGCCTTCCGGGTGCGATGAGTCCTGAGTCATGGCGTGACCGTGCCAGCCACAACCTGAATACATCCTGACTGCGAGTGCGGAAGCAGTCGCTTCAGATCAGTGGCCGGCCAGGTGCCGTGCGAAGAACCTGCGGATCGTATGGCGGACCGTGGGGATCGATACGGTTGGTGTGACGCTGCCGACCAGCGCGTTCCTCTCCGCCGCCGTCATCAACCCGGCCACCTGGAGCTGGGGAAGCATCGCTGCGTAGTCGGTGAAGGTCCAGTGGTTGGCGTCAGCGACGCGTGCGCGGCGGACCCGTCGACCCGACAGCGCGGCCACGGCCGACCAGGAGCGATCCATTTCCTGCCGTCGGTCGAACCCCTCGCTGCCGAGTAGGAGCAGTGGCCGGTCAACCCCCTTCTCCGCGACGGGGAACGGTTCGGCGGCGGTCCCCGGCGCGGAGGGCGGATAGTCCAAGTAGCCCTCCAGGTTGATCCCGGCACGCACCCGCCGATCCTCGTACATCACCTCGGTCACGGCGCTCCCTCCGGCGGAGTGCCCGTACACGCCGAGGCGGCGCAGGTCGAGCGTCTCGGCGAGGCCGCGCGGCAGGGGCAGTTCGGCCGCGTGCCGGAGCCGGTCGAGGACGTAGTGCAGATCGGCGATACGCGCGTCGATCATCGTGCGGGCCACGTCCGGCTGGTCCCGGGGATCGCTGCGGAAGACGGTCGTTCGCACGGTGTCGTCCCGATACGGCCGGGCATCCGGGAACTCGACCGCTGCGGCGTCGCCTGGGTGATCGACCAAGACGACGACGGCGCCGTGGCTGGCCAGGTCCTCGGCCAGGGACGTCCCCAGGCCGCGCGGGTCGCCGCCACCGGGGCTGTGCACCAGCACCGGCCATCGGCCCGGCAGGGGCGGCGCGCCCTCGAACGCGTGGGACCGGGTGGCGCCCCAGTCCACACCTGCGGCGGGCAGGTGGAGCAGGGTGAGCGGGGCTATCCGTCCGAACCAGATCGCGGCCTGCGGGGGCAGTTGTGCAGCCGGTGTGAGGCCGGTGACGTCGCCGGCGGGGTAATGGACCGTCAGCATGAGCTCCCGTACGGGGATCGCGGGGTCCCACGGGTCGCACCGGGTGTCGTCGACGAGGTACAGCGGTTGGCATCCCACGGGGTGGGGGCCGGTGGGTGCGGGCAGGGTTAGTACGGCGTCGGCCGATACCGGGTCCGGATCCACTTTGCAGGTTCGGGAGTTGGCGTAGGCGCGGCCGCCTGCACCGAGCATCAGCGCGGCGGAGCCGAGGAGCGCGGAGGCGGTGACGGTGCGTCGGCTGACGGAGAAGTCGCGAGTCATGGCATGCATGCTGGTGCGCCCGGCCTGGTGGCGGCGATCCTTTAGGTTTGGGGCTCAAGGATTGCACTCGGGACAAGTGTGGGGCCGACACGCGAGGGGGGAGCCGTGTTCCGGATCCACTTCACGCCCGACGACTTCGCCCGGGTCAGCCTCGCGCCACGGCCTGCGCCGCTCCAGGAGCTCAACCTGGCGCTGGCGATGATGTGCCGCAGGGATGGTGAGCTGCTCCACGGGGCTTGGCGACGGCGGGCGTTGCGCGCGCTGCCGGAGGCGACCCTCCCGCTCGCGGACCTCGTCCCTGCCGGGCGGGCGCCGGGCTTCCTGGATGTGCTGGCGGACTCGCTCCCGGAGGCCCTGGAACAGGTCCGCTCGGCCCCGGCCGAGTTGGTCAGTGCCGAACTGGAACGGGTCTACGCACCCGCGCGCACGCCCGCCCCGGTGTGGATCCACGACCTGCACCGGGGTGCCCCCGAGGCATGGCGATCTATCCACCGTGCGCAGATGGCCGCGTACGAGGTGCTGCTCGGCCCGGTCTGGTCGCAGGTGCAGGACCTGCACCACGCCGAGTTCGTGCGACGGGCCGTGCAACTCGCCGAAGGCGGCGTCGGTTCGGTGTTGACCGGGCTGCTGCCCGGCGCCCGCCTGCACAGGGGTGTTTGGGAGCTCCCGGGCCCGCCTCGGGAGGTCCACCTCGGCGGGCGCGGACTGCTTCTCCTGCCCAGCTTCCACTGGACCGGCGGACCGCTGTTGGCCGAACTCGCCGACCGCCCGGTCGCTCTCACGTACCCGGCCGGTACCGGCTTCCCGCCACGACCCGATGGCACTGCCGGTCCGCAGGCGCTGGTCAAGGTGATCGGGAACACCCGCGTCGAGCTGCTGCACCTGCTGGCCGATGAACACACCACGACCGAACTCGCCCGCCGGCTCCGCGTCAGCGCCGCCACGGTCTCGGCCCACACCGCGGCTCTGCGCGGCGCCGGACTGATCTCCACTTCGCGGGCCGGCAAGTCGGTACTGCATCGGCGCACCGCGCTCGGCGGTCTGTTGCTGCGGCAGGACGCGTAGGGTTCGCGTCGAGCTGCCACGGGGGCTTCTGGTGCGGGCAGGGCCAGCGGAGCGGTGAACGTACGCGGACACGGCACCAGCCGTCGCTGAGCCGCTCCCATGGGGCAGCCATAGCGATCCGACTCCAGGGGCTCTCCCAACCGGGGAGACCCGAGCCGCACCGGCGGGACCGTGCCGTCGCCGCCCCCGGGTGAAAGTGCCCGTGAAAACTTCGCGGCTACCTGCAACCTCCCCGGGGCCCGGACGTCTGTCGGGGTGAAGGCGCCTTCGTTTGATGCATCGACCCCGACCACAAGCACGACCACAAGCACGAATCGAGGAACCGCATGTCCCTGCGTCATGTCTCCACCCGCAAGGCCCTGGGCGCCGCGACGGCCATCGCCGCTCTCGCCCTGGGCGGTGGCGCGGTGGCACACGCCGCCTCCGCCGATCCCGCCCCGGCCCCGGCCAAGTCCGGTTCCGCTGCGGCCGAGCACGCGACGCCCGACCGGGGTCCGTCCGCGGCGCCGGGCAAGGGCAAGCACAGGGCGCCCGCTCCCGCTCCGGCCAAGGGCCAGCACGAGGCGCCGTCCCCGGCGCCCGGGAAGCCCGGACACGAAGCGCCGTCCCCGGCCCCCGCTCGCCCGGCTGTGAAGTGACGTCGCAGCGCAGGCCGTAGCCGCAAGCCGTAGGAGGGCCGCCGGGCCGATCACCCGGCGGCCCGCACGCCCCGCGTCCAGGAGAACCATGAGGACAGCGACGTACCCGGTCGTCCCCGCCTTCCCCGCCACCAGCGCGCTGCGCCGTGGGTGGGATCGTCTGCTGCGCGGGCTCCTGGCTCGTACGGGTCAACCACCGCCCGGGATACGGCAGTCGGTGTCCGTGCCGACCACGCCCCTCTCCACGCCGGGCGATTCCGGACCCGGGATCGACGACCTCTATCACCACCGCCGCCTGGACCTCGTCCGTCTCGCGCTGTTCCTCGTCGACGATCTGCCGACCGCCGAGGACGTCGTGCAGGACGCCTTCGCGGCGCTCTTCCGCAGACACGGCGCCCGCCTGGAAGGCGTGGACGAGCCGGAGGCGTACCTGCGGACGAGCGTGGTGAACCGCTCCCGTTCCGTGTTGCGCCGCCGCAGGACGGCCCGTGCGCACACACCCGAGCGTGAGGGCCACGTTCCGCCTGTCGACGAGCACGTCCTGCTGGCCGAGGAACACCGTGAGGTGCTCGAAGCGGTCAGACGGCTCACCCGGCGCCAGCGCGAGGTGCTCGTGCTGCGCTACTGGTCCCACCTCACCGAGGCCCAGATCGCCGCCACCCTCGATCTCTCTCGCGGCGCGGTCAAGTCCACCGCCAGCCGGGCGCTGGACGCACTGAGCAGGCAGTTGGGAGGTACTCGATGACCCCGAAGGACGGGCACGGTCCCGGCCCAGGTCCCGGGCAGGAACTGCTCGAAGACCGGCTGCGCGCCGCGTTGGACGCACGGGCGCGTACGGTCGGCCCTCACTCCCTGCGGCGCCCGACCCCGCCGTCCGAGCAGGCGGGCAGGCGTTTCCCTCTCCGTGCGACCGCGTTGACTTTGCTCGCGCTCGCGGCGGTCCTGGCCTGCGTCCTGCTGACCCTGGGCTGGGTCGACCGGCAGGGCGGGGAAGCGCCCGTCGAACCGGCGCACCCCCACGAGAGGAGCACCAAGCCTTCGTCGCCGGCGCCGCAGCCCGTGCCACCGTCGTCAGCGCCGTCAGCGCCGTCGGACGTGGCGCCACCCTCACCTGCGCGCGGCTGACAGCCAGTTCTGTTGTGGGTGAGTGGCGGGTGGGTGGTGCGAGAGCGGACGCCTGGGCAGCCGTCGCCCACCCCGACAAGGCAGCCGCACGACAAGGCGATTACCACGACAGAGCGGCCACCACGACAGAAGGGCCGCAGCCGGACTGCTGCTGTCCGGCTGCGGCCCTGGAGGACCTGTCAGAGGGTGAGCATCACGGTGCCACCGTCGAAGTAACTGCCCATGTTCTTGCGGACGGAGACAGTGCCGTCGTTGATCACGTAGGCGAAGAGGTCGGCCTTCTTGTCACCGTTCGCATCGGCGAACCGCAGGACACCCATGTCCGTGCCGTCGACGAAGCGTCCCCAGCCGGAGGACCAGTCGGTGCCGCCGTCGAAGTGGGTGCCCATGTTCTTGCGGACGACGACCTTGCCGTCCCGGCGATGCTCGACGAGGTCGGCCTTGCCGTCGCCGGTCACGTCCGAGAAGTACAGACGGCCCAAGTCCTTGCCGTCGACAAAGCGACCCCAGCCACTCGTCCACTCGGTCCCACCATCGAAGTGGGCGCCCATGTTCTTGCGGACGACGACCTTGCCGTCACGACCGTGTACGACCAGGTCGGCCTTGCCGTCACCCGTCACATCCGAGAAGTACAGACGGCCCAAGTCCTTGCCGTCGACAAAGCGACCCCAGCCACTCGTCCACTCGGTCCCACCATCGAAGTGGGCGCCCATGTTCTTGCGGACGACGACCTTGCCGTCACGACCGTGTACGACCAGGTCGGCCTTGCCGTCACCCGTCACATCCGAGAAGTACAGACGGCCCAAGTCCTTGCCGTCGACAAAGCGACCCCAGCCGGAGGACATGACCGTGCCGGCCGCGAAACGGCTGCCCAGGTTGCGGTGGTAGACCACGTCGCCGTTGGTGCGGTGGACGAGGAGGTCGGCCTTGCCGTCGCCGTCGATGTCGGCGGGGTGGATCTTGTCACGGTGGCTGACGTCCTTGACCCAGCCGGCCAGGTCGTCGACCCGTGCGTCCACCGCTTCGGTGCGTGTGGCCTGCGAGCCGAGGCACCCGCCCTGCCAGGAACGGCTGTGCAGCGAGACCAGTTCGGCCTTGCCGCCCTTGACGCGCAGCAGGGGCCCGCCCGCGTCGCCCTTGCAGACCGACGCGCCGTCGAGACCGGTCAGGGCGGCGGTGGTGCCGTCGGTGGAGTCCACCCGGAAGGACCCGGTGTGCAGCGCGTCCGGCACCCAGGTGGTCTTCGTGCGGCCGAAGCCGGCACCGGTCAGCGTCTCGCCCGCGGCGGGGGCATCGCCGGCCACGGGCACCGGAGTGATGTCGGCGACGGGCCGCGCCAGGCGGACCATGGCGACGTCGCGGTCGTCACGCGGGACCACCTCGATGATGTCGATGCTCTGCTTGCCCACCGTGGCCGTGGACTTCAGAGCCGGCTTCCCGGCCTGGACGTCGACGCCGGGGGTGGACGCGAAGCAACTCGTCGCGGTGAGCAGCCACTGCTTGCTCACCACCGCGCCGGAGCAGCCGCGCTGGGGGTCCTTCCCGCCGATGTGGAGCTGGGCGGTGAAGGAGTGGTCGCCGGCCGGGGCGCGGTCGCCTGTCAGGGCGTGGGCGGCGGGAGCCGTGGCGAGCATCGCGATCGCGGGGGCACAGATGGTTGAGGCGAGAGCCGCAGCCAGGAGACGGGGCGCCCGCGCCGAGCGGGTCTTGCTGCCGGACACGTGTTTCGTCCTTTGTTCGTGGACCGTGGACTGTGAACTGGTGAAGTACTGCAAGGCGGGGGCTACTTGGAGGTGCAGATCTCCAGGAGCACGTGTTCACGGCCGCCCGGGTCGACGGTCTCGCCGACCGGCTTGAAGGTGTTCTTGTCGACCGCGACCGTCGACTGCTTGCCTTCGGCGCTCAGCTTGAGATCGGCGTCCATGGCACTGGTCTTCACGCCGTATACGGCGGGGATCTCCATGGTGAGGTAGCCGGAGGTGCCGGTGGTGCTGAAGCAGATGCTGTCGTTCCGCCGCGAGTAGACCTCCATCAGGCCGCTGGCGGAGCCGCACTCGGCGAGGGTGATGTGGCCGTCGCCGCGCTTGAGGACGATGCCCTTGTCCTTGAGGATCCGGTCCGCGTCGGGGTAGTTGAAGTCCTCGACCGCGTAGCCGGGCTGACTGTCGGCGGCCGCGACCGCCTTGCTGCCGTCCACCCGGGGCTGAGCCACGGCGTCGCCGGAGGCGGTCGAGGGGAGCAGGGCGGCGATCGCGGCGGCACCGGCCGCCGCGGCAGCGCCGATGACGCAGATCCGTCGTACGGGATTCATCAAGTGATGTCCTCTTCACGAAAGGGAAATAAAAAGGGAATGAGAAAGGGGGGTGGGGAGAGGGAGACCGGCGGGCTTTCTGTGCACCCAGGAAAGGAGGAAAGGGAACGCGTACGCGTTCTCCGCCGGAAGCGATGTCAACACAATCATTCCCCCCGCGGAAAGTCCAGCCGGATATGACGGGGAAAGGCATGGATCCGCATGATCGGATGTGGAACCCGTCACGCGGGACGAGGGGTCACCCGATGAGGTATTTCCTGACAAGGAAAGCGAGTACGGCGGCAATTCCCAGGGACACGAAGACCACCGCCATATAGAGACCCGACGGCTGCTCCATCTCCTTGCCCGCAGCCTGAAGTTCTTCGTTCCTCTTGATCTGGGGACGGCCGAGGACGATGAGCAGGGCCAGACCCGCCATGCACCAGGCGTACATCTCGAGGGACTCGGCCGCGCCGGAGCCACGGGCCGCGGCGCTCCCCCAGATGCCGAACGCTCCGAGGCCGGCGGGAACGATGAAGAAGAGCGGAACCAGTGCCTTCTTCTTCGCTTTCCGGATGTACGGCAGCATCGCGAGGCCGGGAAGAGGAGATGACGCAGCCGCGAGCACCAACCACTGGCCGACGGAAAGGCCGGAACCGAACATGAAGAACTCTCTCAGACAGGACGGGTGAACGGACGGGTGGCGGTCGGGTTCCGCCACCCGTCTCCTTCAGTTTTCTTCTTCTCTAGCGGGACGTTCCCTCACGGGACGTTCCCTCGAGGGACGGAACCCCGCTACCAGGTCAGCCAGCCAATGGTCGTGGTGACGATCCCGCCGACCGCGTCGCTGACGGCCGAGCCCACGTTCTTCACGCCCTTCTTGGCGATCTCGAAGCCGTAGCCGAGCTTGCCGGCGATCGCTCCCTTGCCCATGAAGATGCCGCCGAGCGCGAACATGCCCAGGGACTCCTTGAACTGCGCGCTCCACCAGCCGCGTCCTATGCGGTCGTCGAAGCCGTGCGCGAGGACGTTGAACCCCTGCGCCACCCACGACGCGCCTCCCAGGACGGCCCCGGCGGCGAACAGGAACGGCGCGGCCGGGGCGCCGATCCCGGTGACGAGTGCGAGACCGCCCAGGCCCATGGCTCCCAGGCTCAGCGTTCCCAGGACGGTGCTGGCCTGCGAGGTCGCGTCCTGCCATTCCTGGGCGTTGTGTCCGAGCCAGGTCCCCGGCTGTTCGACCTTGCACTGGTCGTTGGCCGAGGTGTCGGCGGGGTTCTTGTTGTTCGCCTTGGCTTCCTTGGCCTTGCGGACGGCTTGCCTGGCCGCGGCGACGGCCTCGGCCTGCCGCTTGGCGATGGCGATGCTGCGGGCCTCGCTGGCGGCCGCCGCCGCGGCCTTGGCGTCCTTGCCCGCCTGGACGGCGGACGCCTTCGCCTTGGCCGCGGAGGCCTGCGCGGAGTTGGCCGATGCGACCGCGCTGCCTGCGGAGTCGTACGCCTGGTTGGCCGCGTAGTTCGCCGTGCGGGCAGCGGTGCGGGCGGTGGCTGCGGCCTTCTTCGCGCTCTGCGCGGAGTTCCGGGCCTTCTCCGCGGACGCGTCGGCCGCCGCCGCGTTCTTGCGTGCTTCGCCGGCCGACTCCGAGGCGTCGTCCGCGTAGTTCTTCGCCTTGATCGCCCAATCGGAGGCCTCCTTGGCGGCCTTCCTGGCCTCCGCGGCCGCCTTGGAGGCGTGCGCGGCGTCCTCGAGCGCTTGGGCGGCCACCTTCGCGGCGTGCGCGATCGACGCGCGGATCGCCGAGACGTGACTGGCGGCGTCGTGGTCGACCTGCGCGATGTGGTGGTGGTCCCGTGCGACGAAGAAGCGCCGCATCCGCGCCGGGCCCTCCAGGACCACCTGGCAGGCGGACTTCAGATTCGGGCCGCCGTCGTTCAGCAGCCGGAAGACCTCGACCTTGTCGTCCTCCTGAAGCGCCCCGCCGAGGCCCGAGGTCAGGAACCGGTCCAGTGCCTCGGCGCTGCCGTCGGAGAGAGCGGCCTCGGCTGCCTCCTTGACGGCCTTGCCGGGCTGCAGCCCGAGGATCTTGAAGACCGCGACGCGGTTGTCGGTGAGGGAGGCCTTGATCCGGCCGGTCTCCAGGAACGCGGTGGCGGCGTCCGGGTCGTCGCTGTCGATGGCCTTCTGCGCGGCCTCGGCCACGGCCGCCGGGGCGACCTCGGCGAGTACGAGGACACTCTCGCGGTCGTCCTGCCGCTGGGCGGCGACCCGGTCGACGTCGATCCAGTTCAGGACGTCCGCATCGGTTCCGGCGAGGGCGAACTCGGCGGCCGCCCTGGTCCAGGTGCCGTGGCTGTTCAGCAGTCTCGCGGTGGCCTCGCGGCCCGTCGCGGCGGCCTTGGTCCGGTCCCCCGCCTCGAGGGCCTGCTCGGCCCCGGCGATGAGGTCCTTGGTCGTCTTGTCGGTCTGGTCGGCCAAGTCCCGCTGGCGCTCGACGCGGTCGAGGGTCTCGGCCTCCTGCTTCGCCTGTACGCGGGCGAGTGCGATGCCTGCCTGCGTGTCCTCCTCGATCCGCTTGGTCTCGGCTTCGCGGGCCGCCTTCTCGACCTCCTGGGCCTCCTTGACCGCGTCCATGGCGGTGTTGGCGGCCTTGACGGCTTGTTCGGCGTAGGCGGTGGAGCGCTTGGCGTACTCGACTGCCTTGCCCGCGTTCTTCGCGGCGTCCTCGGCGGCGTCGGCGGCCTTGTCCGCGTGGTCGGCGGCGGAGTTGGCGGCGCGGTGCGCGGCCGCGGCCGCGGCGGCCGCCCTGTTGGCCAGGGACTGCGAGGTTGCTGCGGCGCGGGTGGCGCGAGCGGCCGCGGAGTTCGCTTCGCCCGCGGCCTGGCGTGCCTCGCGGGCCTGGGAGGTGGCGACCCCGGCGGCGTCGGCGGCGTCGGCCGACGCGGTCGCGGCGGCAGCGGCGTTCCGGGCCGCGGAGGCGGCGGAACCGCCCGCCGCGGAAGCCTGCTTCGACGCGGTCACCGCGGCGTCGGCGGCCTTGGCCGCGGTGCGCGCCTTCTTCGCGGCGTCCCTGGCGCCCTCGGCGGCCAGGCGCGCGGCGCGGGCCTGGGAGGCGTCCTTGGAGGCGGCGATGGCGGCGCCGTAGGCGCGCGAGGCGGCCCGGCCCGCGGTGGCGGCCGCGGCGGCCGCGGCCTGTGCGGCGCGGGTGGCTCGGGAGGAGGCGGCCTGTGCGGTCCGCGAGGCGAAGATCGCGGTCGTCGCCGCGGCGGCCGCGCCGCGGGCGGCGCCGGCCGCGTTGTTGGCGGCACTGGCCGCCTTCTGCACGTCCTGCTTGGCCGCCTTGGCCTCCTCGGCCGCCTTGAGGGCGGCCTGCTTGGCCTTCTCAGCCGCTGCCTTGGCCTGGTCGGACGCGGCGACGGCGCGTTCCGTGGTCGCCTTCGCCTGCCTGCCCTCGCGTTCGACGATGGCGACGAGCTGATCGATCGTCGCCTTCTCCTCGTCGCGGGCACGGGCGATGTGCTGGCCGGTGGCGAGGAACCAGTGGATCGCCTCCGGAGTTCCGTCGGCCAGTGCCCGCTCGGCGTACTTCTTCACCTCCGGCGAGGCGCCGTTGAGGAGGGTGAAGACCTCGACCTTCTCGTCCTCGGCGTGGGCCGTGTACTGGGTGTCGGTCAGAAACGTGTCGAGGGCCTTGCGGCTTCCCTCGGCCAGCGCCTTGGACGCTTCGCGCTGGACGGCCTTGCCGCCGCCGTTCATGACGGTGAACGTCTCGACGCGCAGGTCGGTCACCAGGGACTTCTGCCAGCCGTCCGACAGATACGTGTCGATGGCCTTGTCGCCGCCCGACAGTGCGGTGGAGACGCTGTCGCTGACCGACTTCCCGGCGTAGGCGAGGGACTCGAACAGGGCGAACCTGTTGTCCTCGGCGCGGGCCCGGTCGAAGCCGGTCGCCAGGAAGGCGCTCACGGAGCCGGTCGTCAGGGCTGCGGTAGCCGCTTCCTTCACCGCCTTGCCGCCGAGCTTGTACGCCCAGACGGCCTTGCCCCGGTCGGTGTCGGGCAGCCCCGCGTCATCGGGAATGTCGGGCAGACCGGCGGCGTGGGCGCGACCGCTGCCGAGGGTGGGGACAGCGGCAACGGCCGCTCCGGCGGCGATGCTCACGAGGAGTGTGCGTCGGCTTAGGAAGGTGGCAGTCAAGAAGACGACCCTTTCTCAAGAATTCAGAACCGGCGTGCTACCTGTTAATTGTTTTCATGCTGCCGATTTACCTTTTCAATAGCCCCAGTGGGGCAACAGGAAAACCCCCACTCGACATATGATCGACCGCCACGAAGAGCCACCTCTCCCCAGGTGGGCAGCGGAAAACACCCCGACTCAAATCCCCCTTGAGTGGCTACTTCATTAGAACAGCCCAACAATCCCCCAAAGTGGACATTTTGGGATCAAGTTCTCGATTGCAAAATCGTAACGAGAGGGCCCTGCGGGAGGGTTGTTGTGTAAATCGGGGAGGACCACAGACCACCCATGCCACCAGGCCGCTTTACCTCCGCATTGCCCAACTCTCGCCCACTCGGAAGGGGTTGCGAAAGACAGCCACCTCAGCCGAGCGAAATACCTATTTTTAAAGGGTTCCTGCGTAAGCTCGACCGGACTTCCCACCCCCTGAAGGATTTCGTAGAAAGCTACGACGTTCGAGGCGGTTCGCCCCAGGACCGCACGTCGTGCACACCTGACCGCGCTTCAGGTGGCAGCTCGTCACGGCGACTTCGTGAGCACCGTCCGGGCGGGCGCCGAGCAGTGCCCGACCTGGGAGCCTGGGAGCGGGGCTTGAAGGTGCCGCAGCGGAAGCCTCTACCGTCCTGAGCGGGGCCGGAGATTCTGGCCCGGTGAAGCGTGTGTGAGGGAGGCGGCGATGGCCTGGCCGATCGCGGAGGTCGCCCGCATGTCAGGGGTGACGGCCCGGACACTGCGGCACTACGACGAGATCGGTCTGCTGCCGCCGGCCTGGATCGGGTCCAACGGTCACCGTTACTACGAGGAGCGCGAACTGCTGCGGTTGCAGCAGGTTCTCGTGCTGCGGGCGCTGGGCCTCGGACTGCCTGAGATCGGCCGGATCCTGGCCGCGCAGGTCGACGAACTGGAGGCCCTGCGGGGCCATTACCGTCGGCTGCTCGTCGAGCGTGACCGGCTGGACGCCCTGGCCGGCACCGTCGCCCACACGATCACCGAACTGGAGCAGTCCAGGAAGGACGGCACAGGCATGATCACCATCAGCAGGCCGGAGAACCTGTTCGAGGGCATCCGGTCCGCCCACTGCATGAGGGCCCTGCACGGTTTCCCGGAGTTGGCCGGTGCCGTCGAGCGGCACGCCTCGGCCTTGAGCGGGGCCGAGAGCGAGGCCGACGAGCGCGAGCGTACGGCGCGGATGATCCGCCTCGCGGAACTGCTGGCCGTCGGCCTGCCCGCGGACGCCGACGCCGTGCAGGCCGAGATCGACACCCAGTACCGGACGCTGGCCCGGATCCGGAAAGCGACCGCCGAGGAGTACCGCGCGATCGGGCGCACCTGCGTGGAGAACGAACACTGGCGCGCGGTGTACGAGGCGATCGCGCCAGGCATGGCCGCGTACCAGCGGGCCGCCATCGAGGCGTACGCCGCGACGCGGCTGTCCTGAGCCGGGATAGGGCCGCCGCAACGGGGGTGCGGCGGCCCTGTCCGCCGCCGAATCCGCTACCGCTCCGGGAGGGGATCACAGGTCGTCGGCTTCCGCCGTGTGTCGGCGCAGGCGAGGTTGAGCTGATCAACCAGGTGCGCGTGTCGCTCTTCAGCGGTGGCGAGCGGGTAGGGATGGTCACTCGCAGTCTTCCGCATGACGCTTCATGGAGAGGATGGCATGACAGTCATCGGCCTGAGGCCCACCACCACCGCGGACGAAGAGTACGGATTCTCGCTACACAAGGCCGCCATGAGCACCTACGTCACTGCCGTCTGGGGCTGGGACGAAGAGGCCCAACGCGGCTGCCACACCAGCGCGTTCGCTCCGGACCGGTGGGAGCTCATCACCCTCCTGCCTCAACCGCTCCGGGGAACACGCGGGTTGAGATCGTCGACGAACGTGGTCGTCTCCTTGAGCGGTGCTCGGCCCGTGCGGGGTCCGGTCGCCGATTCGTCTTCGTAGCCGATCGACATGCCGCAGAAGAGGATCAGCTCGTCCGGGGGCGACAGGACCTCCGCGACGGTCCGGTGGAACTTGGCCCAGGCCATCTGCGTACAGCTGTGCAGCCCCTCCGCGCGAAGCAGCAGCATGACCGATTGCAGGTACATGCCCACGTCGGACCATTGGGGCATCCCCATGGTGCGGTCGATGTAGCAGAAGAGCGCGGTGGGAGCGCCGAAGCAGTCCCAGTTCGCCGAGGCGGCTCGCCGGCCGCCTCCAGATCTCCACGGGGGATGCCGAGTGCTCCATAGCGCTGCTCGCCGAAGGCGGCCCGGCGGTCGCGGTACGGGGACTTCAGCTCCGACGGGTACATCTCGTACTCCGCGCTGTCCCAGAGGTCGCCGGTGGCCAGCCGCTCACCGGCGCGCTTCTTGAGTTCGGCCAGCGGTCCGCCGGTCAGTACGTAGGCGTGCCACGGCTGGAGGTTGGACCCGGAGGGCGCCCAGGCCGCGGCGGTCAGCACGCGCTCCAGCGTCTCTCGGGACGTGGCGGTCGGTGAAGCCCCGCACCGCCCGCCGGCTCCTGACCGCTTCGTAGACGTCCACGGTGATCCGCCTTCCGGGCGCAGGTGGTGGGGATGTCCAGGGGCAGGGTGCTCAGGGGGGATTCGAGGGGGCAGGTGTCGTTGTCGAGCCTGCCCATCGCGTGCCCGTTCTTCAGCAGCGTGGCCAGGAAGTAGCGGGCCATCAGGCTGTGGACCGCCTGGGTCGGATGGTGCGGGGTGCTGGTGGTGAGACAGCGGCGGACCTCTGCGGGGACGGGGTCGCGGTCCGGTGTCGGCGCCTGTACCGGTGCCGGTGCCGGTGCTGTACCGGCGTCGTAGAAGGGGCGGACCCCTGTCGGCTGGGAGCCGCTCGACAGCTGCCAGGCCGCCGGCTCGTGGCAGACGTGTTCCATCCACTTGCTCATGGTCACCAGGTGGACGTGGTCCCGGGCGGGTGCGCCCGCTTCTTGCGGCCAGTTGGCCACGAGGGTCGCGAGGAGCGCGTTGTAGCGGTCGATCTCGGGCTCGCCGCTGTACACGTTCGGAAGGTCGACGACCATGAAGTACTGCTCGGTCTCGGTCCCGGGAGAAGCGGACACGATCGATTCGATCAGTGACCGCGTCTCCATCACCGCCGGAAAGGCCCCTGCTCCTACTCCTTCTCGGGCGGGGTCGGGCCGCTCCGCGGTGACGAAGTCGTTGAGACCGGCCCACAGGACGTGCAGGGTGGGGCCTTCGAACTCCTCTCCCAGGAAAGCGCGTTGGGCCAGATAGTCCTCCACCTGCCCCCTGAGGAAACTGAGAGAGCCGAGCCCGCGGGTGAGCGCCCCAGCCCCGGCTCCGGCTCCGGCTCCGGCTCCGGCTCCGGCTCCGGCGACAACGCACCCTCCCCTGGCATAGTTCACGTACCTGATCCGCCGCGGAGACGCAGCCGCCCCCTCCTCCCGCCCGTCGAAGTCACCCTGGTGCCCGACGCATCGGAGATCTCGTCGCCGAAGACGACGACGTTCCTTGTTTTGGCCACTTCGCACTCACCACAGCCCATCGGTAACCAGGAGACGATCAGGAGGAGAGAGGGAATCAGTGCCCGGCGCTCTGACCGCCGTCGACGTGGCGGATCTCGCCGGTGACGTACGGAGCGTTCTCCAGGTAGATCACCGCGTCCACGATGTCGCTCGGCTCGCCCAGGCGGCCGGCCGGGATCAGGCCGCGGAGGGCCGCGTGTGTCTCCTCGGGATTCATGGGGGTCTTGATGATCCCGGGCGACACGGCGTTGACCCGGATGCCGCGCGCGGCGTACTCGATGGCCAGCGACTTGGTGGCGGATTGCAGACCGCCCTTGGCCAACGAGGTCGGTACGGAGGGGACGTGCTAGTCGGCGTGGTCGACCAGGCTGGAGGTGATGGTGACGATGGGCCCGGCGCCCTGGGTGAGCATCTGTCCGACGGCCCGCTGGGTGAGGTGGAAGAAGCCGGTCACGTTCACGCCGATCACCGCGGCGAACTCGTCCCGCGTGTAGTCGGTGAAGGGTTTCGCGAGGAAGATCCCCGCGTTGTTGACCAGGGTGTCGACGCGGCCGAACCGCTCCACCGCCGCGCCGATGACCCGCTCGGCGGTCGCGGGGTCGGAGATGTCTCCCTGGACGGTGACGAGGTCCGGGTCCGGGGAGCTGGCGATCGTACGCGAGGTGGCCGCGACCCGATGGCCGAACTTGCGGTAGGCAGCAACCAGTTCGGCGCCGATGCCCTGCGACGCGCCCGTGATGACGGCGACCTTTGGTTCCTGAGAGCTCATGGTGGACCTTCCGGAACGTGGGGTGGGATCCTCCGGGACCGGCGCAGCTCGCCCCATGAGTCGCGCGCCAGACGTTCAGGACCGCTGCCGGGTCACATCACAGAACGTGCCAGCCCTTCAAGGTCGTTGACGACTCGTCAGAACCTGTTCGGCGTGCTCCATCACCTCCCGGACGATGTCTCCGGCCGGCCGGATGTCGTGGACGAGGCCGACGCCCTGTCCCATCAGCCAGGGCATCTCCTCCCAGTCGGCCTCGGTCACCGGCACGGGCGGCAGCACGTTGAACTTGCGCAGCACCGTCTCCTCGCCCTGGAAGACCGTGGTGCCGACCTGTTCGAGCGCGTCCCGGTCGGCCGGGACCTGGTCCAGGCGGTCGTTCCACTCCTCCACCACGCGGTCGCGCTGCACCCGCATCGGGTTGAACTCCGGCCACTCGGGTCCGAAGATCCCGCTGCGTACCGTGTCCTCCCCCAGGGCGGCGACCATTCGGCGGTGGTGCTCGGGATGCACCTGCGCCTCGTGCGAGGCCACGAGGCGGGTCCCCACCCACACGCCGTCGGCGCCCAGGCACAGGGCCGCCGCGACCTGGCGCCCGTCGGTGATCCCGCCCGCGGCGAGGACCAGCGCCCGGTCCCCCACCGCGTCCACGACGGCGGGCACGCCGACCATGGTGGGCAGACCACCGTAGTTGTGCCCGCCCGCTTCCCAGCCCTGCGCGACGACGACCTCCACCCCGTCCTCGACGGCGTGCCGGGCCGCCTCGGCGGAGCCCACCTGTTCCCACACCGACACCCCGGCCTCGCGCAGCCGCCCGAGCTGCTCGGCGGGCGGGTGGCCCCAGTGGAAGGAGACGATCGGCACCTGTTCCTCGGCGCAGACGCGGACGGAGTCGGCGGTGTCGAAGTAGCTGATCAGGTTGATGTGGAACGGCGCGGCGCCCACGCCCTTCCGTATCTCGTGGATGACCTGCCGGAGGGTGTCCGGGGGCATGAGCCCGGCGCCCACCGCGCCGATGCCGCCCGCGTCGGAGACGGCCACCGCCAGATCGGCGGTTCCGCCGGCGAATGCCATTCCGGCGCAGACGAACGGGTACCGCACGTCGAACCTCTCGGTCAGCCGGGTGGACAGCACGCTCATGTCGGTTCCTCCCTGGACTCTGTCTCTAGTGGTCGGCACGCAGCAGGTCCGCGGCGCGCTCGGCCACGGCGTACACGGTGGCCACGGTGTTGGCCGACGGGATGGACGGGAGGACCGAGGCGTCGGCGACCCGCAGCCCCTCGATCCCGTGGACGCGGAGGTCGGTGCCGACCACGGAGAGGGGGTCGTCGCCCATCCGGCAGGTGCCCACCGGGTGGCAGTAGGAGGCCAGTGTCCGGCTCAGATACGCACGGATCGCGTCGTCGTCCTCCGTGCCCGGCCCGGGGAGCGCCTCGGCACCGCCCCACGGAGCGAGCGCCTGCGCGGCGCCGATCTCCCGGACGAGCCGTACGCCGGCGATGACCGCCGCCATGTCACGCTCATCGGCGTAGAACTCCGGATCGAGCAGCGGCGACGCGTCCGGTGCGGCACTCGCGAGGCGTACGGTGCCGCGGCTGCGCGGGCGCATCAGGGCGACGGCGATGGTGTAGCCGTTCTCAGGCCCCTTGACCGAGGGCAGATGGGTCGGGGCCTCGACGAAGAGGACTTGAAGGTCTGGTGCGTCCAGGCTCGGATCACTGCGTACGAGACCGATGGCCTCCCCGAGGTTGCCGCTCTCCCGCAGGGATACCGTGCGCGTCGCGCCGAACACGACGCCGGCGATCGGGTGGTCGTGCAGACCGGTGCCCACCCCCGGCAGGTCCAGGACGGTCCCGACACCCACGTCCGCCAGGTGCGGCCGTGGGCCGACCCCGGACCGGAGCAGCAGCTGCGCGGAGCCGATGGTGCCTGCGGCCAGGACGACCTCGCCCGAACAGTCCGCGCTCACCGTCTCGGCGCCGACCCGGTACTCCACACCGTGGTAGCGCCCGCCGGCGATGCGCAGGCCGTGCACCAGGGCGTCGGTCACGACGGTCAGGTTGGGGCGGTCCAGGACCGGCGCGAGGTAGGCGTCGGCGGCACTCTGTCGCCTGCCGTCCACGATGTTCAGGTCCACGAGGCCGAAACCCTCCTCCAGGCCGCCGCTGATGTCGGCGGCCCGCGCGTACCCCGTCTCCGAGGCCGCCTCCAGGCATGCCTCGATCACCGGATGCGCGGTGAACTCGCCCCAGCTCGCGGGTCCTTGCAGCAGGCCCGGCCACACCGAAGGCACGCGCTGCTCGGGTGGCATCCGAGCGCCACCGGCCTCGACCAGCAGGACACGCGTGCTCGCGTCCTCGGACAGCCTGGCCGCGAGCACACAGCCGGCGGTGCCCGCACCGACCACGATGAAGTCATGTTCCGGCATGCTCATCACTTCCTGGTACGCGTCCTCGGTTCTCTTCGGCCGGTCCCCCGAGGCGTCCGCATTGTCTCCTTGGCCGGAGCGCGGCGAGGACGCGGAAATCGGCCACGTGAAGGCGCCCGCCCGGGGCATTCGCTTTGGTCCAGGGCGAGTTCAGCGCGCAGCACGGAGAGGAACAGGCCCCTCCGTGATCATTTGTGGCCCGTTCAGGCCTCACACCACCACCCTCTGTGGCCGCTACATTCACTCCCGACCGGATCCACACCCGACCAGGGGGAACAGGCGACGATGCGCTCCGTAGGACCGATAGGCCCCGTCAGATCCGTCAGATCCGTCAGACCCGTACGTCAATTCGGTAGATCCCTCATGGCAGTCACCGCATCGGCGGCCGCCATCGCGGTCACCACCATGGGACTCGCTGCCTCACCGGCCGCCGCGGCGCCCGCCGCCACGGCCGCGCCCCAGGCCGGCGGCACCTGTACGGCGGCCGACCTCGGCACACGCCACCCGTACATCAAGTCCACCGAAGTGACCCCGACCATCACCCACTTCAAGGGCTGGTACGTCACCGAGGGCACGACCGGCACCCAGACCGTCACCACCAGCACCCAGACGACCATCTCGGTCTCCGTCGGCCTCAACGGCAACGTCGAGGGCAGCTTCGCCGTCGACGCCCTCACCAAGGTCGGCGCGAGCCTGGGCCTGAACGTGAAGGTCGACTACTCCTCCACCAGCACCGAGTCGAACACGGTCACGTGGAACTTCGGCCGGCCCGGCTACTACGGCGCCTACAAGGGCACCAAGAAGGTCACCGGGACGTACGGAAGCCTCAACTGCAACCGCGTCCAACAGGGCGACGGCACCTGGGCGTTGAAGTGGATCGAGGGGCCCGACGGCGGCAACTTCACCACGTTCACCACCCTTGAGGAAGGCGCGGTGCGCTGCGAGGACAACGTGCCCGCGGGCAGCATCATGGCCAAGGCGCAGAGCCTCCTCGACTGCGGGTCGGCCGCCGCGAAGGCGGAGCACCCGGCGGGTGCGGTGGCGCCGACCGCGAAGCAGCAGCGGGACGGCCTCGCGCAGCACCCGGCACCCACCAACGGCACGTCCGCCGACCGCCCCAAGGCCACCGGGCGTAGCTCGCGGGCCGCTCTCGACTGCCAGGCCGCCGTCTACAAGATCGCCGTGCCCGGCAAGCCCCTGTCCTGGGGCGCGCCGCTCCTGGCCGACGACGGTGTCCGCCTGCGACCCTCGTCGATCTTCAGCGCCCACCTGGACAACTGGCGTCTGTGCAACGTGACGGAACGCGACGGCGTCATCGAGGCGTCCTTGTGGAACTGGGGCAACGGCGGGTGCGCGACCATCGCCGCGCAGAACGCGTCCACCGAGCGGGCTGTCGTGACGACGGCCTCCTGCACGGAGGACGACCTCCAGCGCTTCTACATCTACCGCGACGTGCCCGGCAGTTCGAAGATCGGTGTGCAGAACAAGTACACCGGCTCGATGATGGGCCACGACCGGTACGCGGACGGGGAGTTCATACGCCAGTACTCGGGCGGCAGGCCGGACGCTACGGGTACGTACGACCTGATCGGGGTCTGACGGCCCCCACCCTGTGAGCGGCCCCGCACGTGAACCCGGGACCTACCGGTTTCGTGCGGGGCGCGCCGCGAACCCGCGCTTGCCGAGCGCGCCGCGTACCCGCGCTTGCCGGATGAACGGGCGCCCGGCCGCGTCACTGTTCGCCGACCGGTGGCTGCCGGGCGAGGAACTCCTCGAAGGCGGCCCGCTGCTTCGGGTCCATGAAGCCCTGGCGGACCTCGCGGCACTGCTCCTGGAGCCAGTGCGCCTCGCCCGGGTCCACGAGCTCGGCGACCACGACGCCACCGCGCACCACCGCCGTACGACGTCCCACGCGGCGGCGGAGGAGCGTGAACTCCCCGAACTCCTGCGGATGGGCCAGTTCCCGCTGCTCCGGTTCGGCTCCGCTCTCGTCCCCCGTGCCCTTCACCGGGTAGGCGGCAGGCGCCCAGTGCTCCCACAGCGCCAGCGTGGCCGCGGGCACCAGAACGACGTGCTCGGCTTCGTCACGGCCCTCCCACATGAACGTGACGGTGATCGGCTCGCCTACCGCCTCGGCCAGTGCGAGCACCTGCCGCACCTCGTCCTCGACCGGATACCCGGCCACGACATCGATCTGTATCCCCATACGCCTGAGGCTACTTGGCGCCTGTGACAATCCCGGCGCTCGTGTCAGTCGTCCGTGGGGGCTGTGGAGGTCGTGGGGGCCGTGGGGGCCTCCCCCGCGCCGAACATCTCCGCCGCCTGCGCGCCCGCCTCCTGGTTCGCGGTGACGTACGGGCGCAACTCCTTCTCGTACGCGGCGAAGGCCCGGACGTGGTCGTCCCCGGCGGCGGTGAGCTGCCGGGCCAGTTCCCGCGCGCCGATCAGCGCCTGCGAGGTGCCCATGCCGCTGGTCGGTGCGGCGCAGTGGGCGGCGTCGCCGATGAGCGCGATCCGACCGCGCGACCAAGTGTCGAGGTGGACCTGGCAGGCGGAGGCGAAGTAGAAGTCTTCGGCGCGAGTCATCTCTTCGAGCAGCCGGGGCACTTCCCAGCCGCGCCCGGCGAACGCCGCGCGTACCGCCTGCTCCTGTTCGGCCCGCGGGACCCGGTCCAGGGAGGGCGAGTCGGTGGCGAAGGAGAGGCTGACCGTGAGCCTGTCCGCATCACCCGTGCTGAACAGATACACCGTGGTGCCGCTGCCCTGCTGAAGTACTCCGCTGCGCCGCAGGCCGAGATGGTTGGCGGTGGTGAACCCCGCACCCGACATGCCCAGGTGCCGCACCACGTCGGCGTGCGGGGCCATCGCCAGGCGGCGCACCGTCGAGTAGACGCCGTCCGCGCCGATCACGAGGTCGAACTCGCGGTCCGCGGACCGCTCGAAGCGGACCGAGACGCCGTGCTCGTGTTCGGTCAGCTCGGTGATGGTGTCGTCGAATAGGTACTCCACGTGCGGTGCGGTCAGCCGGTGCAGGATCTCGGTCAAGTTCCGCTTGGGCACTTCGAGTTCACCGGCGAACACCTCGGCGGGCAGCTGCCCGGTCTCGGCTCCGTCCTCGTCCACCACGGCCGTGCCACGCATCTTCGTGTCGTTCGCCCGCACCTCGTCGAGTACGCCGAGGTCCGCGAGCACATCGAACGCGTCACCGCGGAAGTCCACCGCGTACCCGCTGTCCCGCAGGTCGGGGGCCCGCTCGACCACGGTCACCGCATGACCGTCACGGCGCAGGAAATGAGCGAGGGCCGGGCCCGCGACGCTGGCACCCGAGATCAGGATCCGCTTCGGCTTCGTCATGAGCACAACCGTAGAGCCGACTTGACCATATGGTCAATACGCTTGTTCAAACCAAACGGTTCAACCGTTTGGTCAAGTCACGGCTATGCTGCGTGCCATGGGCAACCGAGAAGATCTCCTGGCGGGCGCCAAGCAGTGCCTGATCGAACGCGGCTGGGCCCGCACCACCGTCCGCGACATCGCGGCCGCGGCGGGCGTCAGCCATGCGGCCATCGGCTACCACTTCGGCTCCAAGGACGCGCTGCTCACGCAGGGCCTGGTGGAGGCGGTGGACGAGCTCAGCGACGAGTTGGGACTCGCCTCGGCGGGCGGACCCCAGGAACGCTGGCAGGCGCTGATCGACAGCTTCACCACTCATCGGGCGCTGTGGGTGGCGCAGTTGGAGGCCACGGTGATGGCGGAGCGGCTGCCGGAGGTACGCGTCCACCTGGCCGAAGGCCAGCGGCAGGGCCGGGAGGGGATGGGCGGCTCGGTGCCGCTCGCGCTGCTCGGCGGTCTGATGCTGCAGTGGCTGGTGGATCCGGAGCGGGCCCCGTCCGGCGCGCAGGTGGTCACCGAACTGCGAGCGCTGGCAAGCGACATCTGACGCGAGGCGCCCGCGCCGGCATCTGCGCACCTGCGGCACCGGCGCTTCGGGGCCACCCTCCACGCCGACGGGGGTCGGCTCGTCGCGGAGGTGGCTGGGATACATCGGGATACTGCCGTCATGGCCGTCACCCAGCAACTCGCCCGCGTCGAGGCGCGTTACCTCGCCGCCTTCCGCACATCAGCCGGAGCGTCACGCGACGGGAACCCCCGCTGGGACCCACCGTCGGCGGACATCCTGGACCTGGACTGGGCACCGGCCTTGCTGGAACGTGTCTGCGACTTGGCGGATCTCGACCCCGTCCACCTCAACGCCCTCCGCCAGGCCACGACCGGCGACACGACCATCGACCTCGACTTCCTCAACGCACCCCCACACGCCATCGCCCCCTTCGGACCACCGCCCACGGCCCTGTCCGTGGAGCAAGTGACGCTCGTCGCGCGCCTGTTGGGCCAGATCGACATGCCAGCCATCCTGGCTGGTCTACCGGCGGACGACACCGAGGCGGCCTCCTTGATCGGCCACGGGGCGGACGAGATCGTCGGCGGACCGAACAAGTACCTGCTGCGGCACTTCCATGCCCTGCGCGACTTCTACCTCGACGCGGCCCGGCGGCACCTGCTCATCGTGCTCTGGTGGGACTGATCCCTTTGCCTGTTGGATCGGCTTGTTGAAGCGGTCGCGTACGTACCGGCTACCTCGTGCGCAGGATGCGCCACGCGTCGTTCGCTTGCTGTGTATACGAGACTCGGCCCACGACAAAGGCATTCACCCCCGAGGCGTCCTCACGGAAGAATGCTCCGGGGCTTGTGTCGTCCGGTACTTTCCGGTCCGAGAAATCGAAGATGCCGGCCGCGTACACGTCCTCGATGAACTGTGCCTGGGCCTCCACGCTGCGCAGACGGAACCAGGAATCTCCGGCGTCGATGCGCGGCCGCCAGTCGTACGGTTTGTAGCCCCGGTTGAACATGAGGCTGTCGAGTTGATGAAACGCCGAGTTTCCCACGTACTTGAACCCGCCGAACTGGAACTGCCACGTGTGGACGCACTCATGGACCAACGTCTGCTCGCTGTACGTCGGCAGGTAGATGGTGAAGCCCATGGTGAAGGCACGTCCAGAGAGCGTGAGGATGCCGGCTGACCCCACTACGAGCCCGATGGCGTCATAGGCGAGCGAATCCCGGAAGATCGGCCAGAGGAGCTCCCGCTCACGCTTGGTCAACCGGCGCTTCGTCGGCTGAATCCGGAACAGGGTCTGTACGACGTCCACAATCCGCAGGCCGCCGAAGATGACCGCGCCGGTGGCCGAGTAGAACGCGTCTTTGGCCAGCGTCCATAGATCTTTGAGTGCCTGGAGAAGTACGTCACTGTTACCAGAAACGAGGACGACCACGCCAACGATGACCATGACCACCGTGCACACCGTCCGGTACACCCAGCGCACCACGATCGTGGTGACCCACAGGGTCACCTTGACCACGACGACGACCAACCAGCAGAAGAGCTTGTTGAGGCACAGCAACCACCAGTTGCAAGGTTCGTCCCGACACCTCTGTTCCTGTTGATCCACCCATCGATCGATAGGCTGCAGGACCTTTTCCTCGACACGTTCTGCCTGCTCCTGGCACGACACGGCCATGACGCTCCTACCCCTCCGCCTGCGCGTGCAGGGCCTGTTCAAGCCTGCGGGCGACGGCGTCGAAGCGTCGCCTTGCCCACCAAAGACCGAGCCACTTGCCAACGCCACCACCCACGACCGCAGCAACGATCGTCGGTAGAAGTGGCAGCCCCAGCAGGTAAAGGAGCCCCGCGAAAGCCACACCAAGAGCACCTGCACCGCACCCGCAGGAGTTGGCGTAACGCACGAGGCCGGAGTAGAGAAGCTGCGCCTCCCCGTGCGGAAGGACCTCCAACCCGCTGAATTTCCGTCCGCGTAATTCGAACGATCCCGGGACGACAGGGTCCGACGTATCTCGCATCGAGCCCCCTTTCGGAGGAAGGTGCTCACAGAGCTCACAGAGCTCACAGAGGAGTCGCATCGCCTCGATCTGGCATGAAATAGCCATGTGCCGCGGTCTGGCCGGCGAACCTCAGACGGGCAAGGCTCACCGAGCCATCAGCAGCGACGGTGAAGTCGAAGACGCGCCAGACGCCTTCAGCCGGATCTCCCAGGGCCTGCGAGGCATAGAACTGGGCCAGCGTCGCGCCGTCCACCAGGAAGGTCACCCTCGCGTCCGAAGTGGTGAAGGGCTGTTCAGCGCTGAAGTTCCGCACCCAGTAGTGGTAGTCACCGGGAACCATGCGGTCGGGACTTCCGGCGACAGCGAGCGGACTGACCACGATGTGTTCCGGCCCTGAATAGTCCGTGTCATCCGTGTCCAGTTTCACGAAGGAGACCGGACTCCGGGTCGGCGGCGGGAAGAAGCAGTGCCACCGGGCGCCGGCGGCCGCTGGGTCCGGGCCACTCATATGGGAGTCCAGGTCGCGGGGCGCGGGAGCAGCCGCCCCCCAGGCCAGCGTGCAGTCGACGAGGTGAGTGGGGCTGGGCGTCGGCTGGGAGGACCGCAGCACGAAGTTGACGACGACTGTGCCGGAGGCGGGAAGGGACGGGGTGGGGTTCGCGCCCGAGCTGATGTATCCGGGCTTGCCGGCTTTCATCGGCTGTAGTCCGGTCAGGCACACCCGAGGGATGGCGTAGGTGCCATCGAGCTGCGTCCTCACCTGGTAGATGCCAGAAGGGGTTGTGATCACGGTGACCGTGGCCCCCTCGATCGGGTTGCCACCCTGGTCTCGTACCGTTCCTTCGACGCGCGCACAGGCGCGGCTCACCAGCAGCGTCACTCCCTGAACCCCGGCGGCGGGCACGGTCACGGTGGCCGGCGTGGCGCCGTCGGTGGACAGGCGCACGTCGGTGTGCCGAACGCACTCGAAGGTGAAGGTCCCGTTCACCGGGTCGGTTACGGCGATGTCCAGCGGGTCGGCGCTGTTGGGGTACACGAGCTCGACCTCGACTCCCGGCAGCGGAAGCCGGCTGCTGCCGACTTGTTCCAGGACGACGCCCCGGACGTTGGTGCACGGCATGAAGACGTCCGCGGTCACGCTGCCTCGCTCGGGCACGTTCACCGTCACGGCCGTGTCCTGGTGCCGATCCGCGGTGGCGACAACTGTCAGCTGCCCTTCCGGGACACAGCTGTGGCGGTGCGGGTCGGACAGCCGGTACGTCCCGTCAGACCCGGCTGTGGCAGTCATGGGGTGATACGGGCTCAGCGCGCTTCCGCTGGAGATCAGCCGTGCGCCTTCGACCGGCTCCCTGCCGCTGCCTCCCGTCACCGTGCCGACGACTGCGGCACATCGCTGGCACGTGATGTCTCGGGGACGGACCCCCAGGCCGGCGCGGATCTCGACGAACTGAGCCTCGAAAGCCGTGTCGTCGCCAAAAGGAACGATGCCGGCCCCGGTGAGCGTCGCACCGTCCTGGCCATCGGGTACGGCGAAGTAGTACGGCCCCTCGTCGCTTCGGGTCTGCCCGATCCGCAACGAGATCTCGCCCCCCGCGGGCACCCGGCCGCCGGCGGCGGTGAGCACGGTGAACTCCCACTCCATGGGATCGTCCCCCTTGTACGCGGGGAATCCCGGCGTGAACGGAGTGCTGGCCCACACCCAGGTGTCCAGTCCGCCCATCACGTAGTACGACAGCGGTGTCCCGTCATGCGGGTCGCTCGGCTGACTTGTCCGCGTACCGTGTTCGACCCGGACACGGTAGGTCGACGGATCCCAGTTGCTTGTACACGCGAGCAGGACGACGGTGTCACCGCTGCTCATGGGCCAGCGAGAGGGCCCTACGAGGAGGAAGACGTCCGCCCATTCAGGGGCGGGCGCAGTCGTCGCCTCAAGCACGGAGGCCACGCCTGGCACTCGCGGGCGTATCGTGCGCCCGTCCCGGGTACGCAGCCGTACCGCGTTGATGGCGACGGGCAGCGGCCGGCAGACGTCATCGACGCACGTGCACCAGGGACCACATTCCGGGTAACAGGCCATGGCTCCCCCGTCCATGATCTGATGAGCAAGCCCCAAGAAAACTCAAAGTAGCCTCAGCGGCACAATGCACACATCGCCCCATTGGCGTACTGGACGGCTCAACTGCGGGAAGAACGGCTGGAGTTGACGCCCAGCACGGCGGCCGGTGCTGTCCCCCTACAGGCCAGCGGTGTCCCGTCCCAGACCCCGGCGAATCGCGATCTCCACGGGCGAGTACGCGCCGTCCGCCCGCTCCCATTCGTACGGCACGGCCGGCATCAGCGGCGGCTGGGCCATGAAGCGCGGCCGCACCCCGTGGTGCGGTTGCGCGGCGTGCACCAGGAAGGGGTGGCACAGGTAGACGTCGCCCGGGGATCCGGTGGCGAGGGCGAGTGGCCGGTGATCGGATGCCGCCGCCAGATCGGGCGCGAGGGTCAGTCCGCTGGCTCCGTCCTCCCCGTACCTCTCAAGGATCTTCGGCACGTCGAGGTGTGAGCCGACCCGGATCCGGGTCGGGGCGTCCTCCTCTCCGACCTCGCTGAACAGGAACAGCATAAGGAGCACCCGTCCCTGGGAGCGCAGATTCGTGAAGGACCAGCTCTCCCCCTCCGGCAGATAGCTCCCCTCGATGTGCCAGCCCGCGTCGTCCGGCTCCTCCTCGTGCGGGAAGCGCAGCGGGAACGTGCCCAGCGAGTAGCGCGGCTCCCAGCGCCCCGCGCCGACGAGCAGGTCGTACGCGTGGTGTAGATACGGGGAGTTGGGCGCGGCGGCGAACGGTCCTTGCGCCATGCCGCCCACCCAGTGCACGGGCCGCGTCCATGTCGACGGGTCGTCCGGGTCGCAGCCCGTCTCCCGCCACAGCAGCCGCGCGCAGTCCGCGGCCACGCGCGGCGCGACGGCACCCGCCAACTTCACGAAGCCGTCGCGGAGGAACCCGGATACCAAGGTCGTGTCATCCATGTCTCCATGCTGCGGCGACACCGGCTCCGGCTGCCCGATACCTTCCGTACCGCCTTTGTCGGGTGCGGCGGCAGTACCGGGGGGGGATCAACCCGTCCGGCCGTTCGCGCGGCGGGGCAGGCAGAACATCAGAGCCCACATCAGGGCGAAGGCGCCGCCCACCCACCACAGCACGCCGGTGAACGCGTCACGGTTGACCGCGGCGTCGGGCGATCCGCCGGTGGCGGAGAAGAACACCAGGGCGGTCAGCGCGGTGCCGAGGGCGATGCCGAGGTGGACCGCGGTGTTGAACAGGCCCGAGGCCGAACCGGCGTTCTCGTGCGGGACCTCGGCCAGGGACATGTCGGCGAGCGGTCCGCCGATCGCGCCGAAGGCGAGACCGAGCAGCAGGAGCGGGACCGCCATCGTGAGGAGGGTCAGGTCGGCCTGTCGGCTGCTGATCTCAAGCCCGTAGAGCGTCATCGAGGCGACAGCGAACAGGGCTCCGGTCTGCGGCACCCGCCGGCACGCCGCCCAGGACCGGGCCCAGGACGGCGCCGATGGACAGGACCACGCCGTAGAGGGCGAAGGCCCGGCTGCGGTGCCTACTGTCGGCGGCGTCGAAGGTGACGTGGAGGGTCGCCAGGATCTGCGGGATCATCACCGCGGCTCCTGGCGCCCTGGAGGACGCGCGCCGGGATGAGCGTGCCCGCACCGGTGGCGAGGCCGCACAGCAGTGAGGCGAGGGTGAACACGGCGGTGCCGATGAGGAAGACCCTGCGCCGCCCGTAGGTGTCGCCGAGTCTGCCGCCGGTGATGAGGCCCAGGGCGAGGGTCAGCGCGTAGCCGGCGGTCAGCCACTGCACGGCGGCCGGTGTGGCACCGAGCGAGTGTTGAAGGGTGGGGATGGCGGTGAGGACGACCGACTGGTCCAGTACGTCCATCAGTTCGGCCACCAGGACCACCACCAGGGCGATCCTGGCGGCCAGGGCCATCTTGGAGGCGCCGAGGGAGGCGGTGTGAGCCGCCGGGTTCGTGGTGTGCTGCGGCTCGTCGTCGAGTGCGGAGGAAAGCAAGGTGGACTCCTGATCCAAGGAATCCGGGAGCACGCCGTCGGCCGTACCGGGGCCGGACAACACGAAACCCGGGGCAGACGGCAGAGCTGCACCCGGGGAACAACAGGAAACCGCGAGGGGAGGGTGACGCAACTCAGGCCGGCGCGACGTCCGCCCCCGGACACGTTCGAAGAATCAGAACGCGGGGAAACGCGGACGGCTACAGGGCCTGGTGGATGAAATCACCTCAAGATCGCGGAGCAGGGAGTCCGAACGCCGCCGCTGAAAGCGCCGGCACAGGAACTCATTCACCGTACGACACCCTCACACCCCCCGTACAACCGATATTGCGTCCGCGCCTCGTCGAAGGGCGCGGGGAACGGCTGGGGTGCCGTCGGCTCACCGCGTCGGCTCACCGAATGAGATGACGCCGCAGGAAGTTGTCGACGAGCAGGTCGGTGAAGGCCCGGTCGACGGGATCGCCTGTGACCAGGACGCGGTGGTAGATCGGCCCCACGAGCTGGTCGACCTCGGCCACCGTGTCGACGTCCGCCGGGAGTTCGCCGCGGCGTACCGCGTTCTCCAGAGGGAGCCGGTCGCGGCGGCGCTGCTCGTCGAGGTACCGGGCGCGCAGGACGGCGGCGAACGCGGGGTCGTGCTGGGCCTGGCCGAGCAGTGCGGTGAAGACGGCGCCCGCGTCGGACCGTGTGAGGAACCGGGCCAGCTGGTGCAGGTGGGCGCGCAGATCCCTGGCCAGGTCGCCGCGATCGGGCGGGGTCAGGGCCTCCGTCGCGTCCTGGAGGAAGGCGTCCAGGAGGATGTCGGTCTTGGTCTTCCACCAGCGGTAGATGGTCTGTTTGGCGACCCCGGCGCTGGTGGCGATGCCCTCGATGGTGACGCCGGAGAAGCCCTTCTCCACCAAGAGGCCGTCGGCGGCCTCCAGTACGGCCTGTCGAGCCTGCTCGCTCCGCCCGTGCCGGTTGCCGTGGTGCTGCCGCGCCGCCCGGTCCGCGCCGGTGCCCTCGGCCACCGTGTTCCCTCGATCCATGTCTGCCGTCACGGGGCAAGAGTAAGTCACCGACTCCTAGACGCAACGCAACGGTGCGTCTACTCTAGATTTCATGACGCAGACCAACACGCTCCAAGACCCCCGCGTAGCCGCCGCTCTCGACGCGATGTTCGCCCGCGCGGCGGAGGACGATGCCACCAGCGACCGGATCATGGCCGCGCGGCCCGATGCCCTCACCTCGGCAACCCCGCAGGAGCTGGCGGACGCCAACGCGGAGGTGTACATGCCGATCTCGGCCGACGGCGGGAAGCTCCTCTACAACCTGGTCCGGGCCGCCCGCCCGGCGACCGTCGTCGAGTTCGGCACGTCCTTCGGGATCTCCACGCTCCACCTGGCCGCGGCGGTACGCGACAACGGCGCGGGCCGGGTGATCAGTTCGGAGCTGAGCGCGGACAAAATCGCCGCCGCGCGCCGCACGTTCGCCGAGACCGGCCTGGACGACCTGATCACCGTCCTCGAAGGCGACGCACGTGACACGTTCGCCGGACTGGAAGGCCCGGTGGACTTCCTGCTGCTGGACGGCTGGAAGGACCTGTGCCTGCCCGTACTGCGCCTGCTCGAACCGCGCCTCGCACCGGGCACCCTCGTAGTGACCGACGACGTGGACCTGCCGGCCCTGGCCCCGTGCCTCGACTACGTACGCGACCCGCGGAACGGGTACCAGAGCGTCACGTTCCCGGTCGACGACGGCATGGAGATCAGCTGCCGCCTTTGAGGGCGGCGGATACTCGCCAGCCGGCGGCTGATCCGGCCGCGTCGCGTACCCGTAACCCGCACGGAAGTCACGTACCCGTAACCGGAAGGAGAAGGCAGCGATGTCCGATGGCTTGGCGTGGATCGCCGACGCCTGGAGCGGCACGAGCCCGAGCGCCCCCGATCTGTACATCACCTGCGCCCGCGGCCTCGGCCCTGAACAGCTGGCCGAGCGCATGGCCGACCATGAGCCTGTCGAGGTCGGCCCCGCCCTCACCAGCCAGGAAGCCCGCGGCATGGTCGACCTCTCGCAGATCTACTGCGTGGGCCGCATCGGCCAGAGCGGCGACTGGTCATTCATCGTGGAGTGCGGCGGCAGCGAAGGCTGGACCCTGGACCCGGCGACGTCCCGCGGCGCCGAGGTACTGATCCTCGACCCGCGGCCGGACGACCCGCCCTCCTTCTTCACCTACCTCGCCGACGGCCAAGTGCGGTTGCACTTCGAGTTGGGGTTCGGCTACGACCCCGCCGGAGCCCGGCCCGACCTGCTGCGCCCCGCGCTGGAAGCGGCTGGCATCACCCCGCCGGAGGACACCATCGACGACCTGCTCGGCGACGACGAAGAGACGTCGCCGCTCGAACAGAAGCGCCGCGTGTTGATCGTCGCCGGTGAGCACTTCGGGCTTTCGCTACCACGGCAGCTGATCGAGAGCGGACGGCTCCCTGCCGTAGTCACCCGCACCTCGCCCCCGTCCTCCTGGTGACCTCAAGGAGCCTCTAGGGTTCGGCGATGGATGTTGGCGCGGTGCTGCTCAACACCCCCCTCACCCCCACCGCTCCCCCACCCTCCCCGCCAACTCCCGCACATGGTCAGCCGCCGCCCCACCCCTGCTCGCGTCCGGCGCCTCCGAGAGGAAGACCAGAGCCAGCATCAGTGCGGCATCCAGTCGGTAGACGTACAGGGCCGGATCGCTGTCGGGCGGGAGCGTTGTCGTTGTCTCGTAGCCGCTGCGGATCGCTGTCATGTCGAGTTCGTTCTCCGGGTACCGGGCGTACTCGATCAGGCGGCCGAACTCCAGCGTGGGGGGTCCGAGCAGCGCGTTCGACCAGTCCAGCAGGGCCACCGCCCGGCCCTCGCGGCGTCGGATGTTCGCGCTGCGTACGTCGAGGTGGAGGAGGTGCTCCTCGGTGCGGTCGGTGAGGTGTGCGGCGATGAGGGGCACGGGCGGCGGGTCGGGCCAGTCGTCGACCAAGCGGCCGATCTCGGTCCAGCGGCGGCCGATGCGTGCGGTGAGCGCGCTCGCCGTGGGCACTCCCTCCGACGCGACCGGTGTAAGGCGAGGCGGCGGCACCTGATGAAGCCGCGCGAGGAGCTGCCCGAGGGCGAAGGAGTCGAGGTCCGAACCGTCGTCGGAAACGTAGGCCGACAGCAGTACGTCGGGAGATGACGGCCCGTCCGCGAGGACGAGTTCCTTCGCCTCCGCGACCGGCAGGCCGTGGGCGGCCAGGTGGCGCGCGATCTCGTACTCCTGGAGGAGCAGGGCCCGGGTGTCCACATGGGGGTCGTTGGCGTTCGAGTCGAATCGCCGGTGCGCGAGACGTACCGCGACGGGGAGGCCGTCGCGCCCCTGCGCCCGGTAGACGGAGAACTCAAGGCCCTTGCCGACCAGTTCGAGGCCGCTCAGGCCCCACCGTTCGGCCAGGCTGTCCAACTCGGCGAACCGCTCACTCGTCATGCGCACCTTCGGGGGTCTTGGGGTCGTCGGTGAGTCTTTCGTCCTTGGCTCCGCTGTCCGCCACTCTGCTGTCCTTCATCAGGGTGAGAGCGATGGGCAGGCACATCACCAGGGTGACCGCGCCGCCGGCCACGAAGGCCGTCCGTGGCCCCGTCGACGTACTCAGCCAGCCGAAGATCAGCGCGCCGAGGGGCATCGTCCCCCAGGCGAACAGCCGGTACACGCCCGTCGCGCGGCCGAGGAGGCGGTCCGGGATGAGTTCCTGCCGCAGGGAGACGGCCACGACGTTCCAGACCATGAGGCCGAATCCGCCGGCGCAGTATCCGACGGCGACGACGTACACGCTGTCGGTCGCCCCTACCGCCAGGCCGCCGACGCCCATCAGGGCCAGGTTGCCGATCAAGGTGGGGACCCGGCCCAGCGCCGCGGTCATACGGCTCGCGGCCATGCTGCCGACCACTCCCCCGGCGGCTCCGGCGGCCAGCAGTACGCCGTACGCGGCGTCCGGGAGTTCGAGCACGTCGCGCACCAGGATGACGAAGACGGCGATCTGCCCCAGGTAGACGGCGTTGATGACGCCCGCGGACACGGTCAGGGCGCGCAGCAGGGGGTCACGCAGCACGTGGACCAGGCCCTCGCGAATGTCGGTCAGGAGCCGCGGCCTGGCCGTGGACCGTTCGGGGCGCGGCCCGCGCACGCCGGTCAGCAGCACCGCCGACGTCAGGAAGGAGAGTGCGTCGAGCAGCAGGGGTATCGCCCTGCCCGCCACGAAGAGCACCCCGCCGAGCACATGTCCCAGCAGATCACGGCCCCCCGTCTGGACCGCGAAGAGCCGGCCGTTCGCCGCCTCAAGGCGCTCCTTGGGGACGATGCTGGGCAGCAGCGCGAAGGACGCGCAGTCGAACAGCACCTCCCCGACGCCCAGCAGGAACGCCGCGGTCAGCAGCGGCCAGAACGTCAGCCAGTCGCAGGCGAGCAGCACCACCGTGACGATCAGCGTCAGGGCGCGCAGCAGGTCGGCGGCGACCATCAGGCGAGCGCGTTCGAACCGGTCGGCGTACGCCCCGGCGGGCAGGCCGAAGAGCAGCCAGGGCACCGTCGTCGCCGCGGTGACCGCGGACACCTGGAACGCGTCGTCCAGGAGGGCGGCGGACAGCAGCGGCAGGGCGGCGAAACGCATGCCGTCGCCGACCGCCGACGAGGCCGCGGCGCCGATCACCCGGTGGTAGCCGGAGCTGAAGCGGGACGTGGTGTGTGCGCTCACCTCGGGCCCCCCGGCGAGAAGACGGCACACCGCAGCTCGCTGGTGTAGCGCTGACCGCGCACGCGCAACCAGCGTTGGTCGGGCGTCGGGAGCATTTCGGAGATCTCCAGCGTGCCATCCTCCCGTCCGGCCAGTCGGCACAACTGCCGTACCAGGAGCGGAGCTTGCCAGTCTACGTAGATCGGCTTCGGCTCGCCGGGGACCTTGACGAAGACGTGCCGGGGCAGGCCGAGGTCGGCGCGCAGCCGACAGGCCGCGACGAACTCCGCGGCCTCCTCCCCGCCCGTCGGCCCCGCCGGGCCGTCGAAGGCGGCCGCGCCGCGCAGCCGGGCGGCGGGGACACGCCAGGTCTCACGCTGAAGGACGACGCGACCGCACCGGATGCGGGGGATGTGCCTCAGGGTGGGGGCGTCGAGTCCCGCCCCGCCGAAGTGGCGCGGGAAGGCGAACGGGGAGAGCGGGTCCTGCCGGATGCTCGGTCCGCCGGCCGGGGGCGCCATGAGGCGCAGCCTGCCCTCGACACCGTGGGCGCGCAGCTCCAGCCGTCCGGCACGCAGCACGACGTACAGCTGGGAGGGCTGCACCACCCGGTCACGCGACTGCCCGGAGCGTCCGTAGACCTCCAAGTCGTAGCAGGGATAGATGAGTTGGGTGGAGGACTTGTCCGGGTGGCCGCGTGACAGGTTGGCGAGGACCTCGCCGTCGTCGAGCAGCGACTGATAGCCCTCGTAGACCTCCGGCAGCAGCTCCGGGGCGCGTTCCTGGACCAGGGGGCCGAAGCTGGTGTGGGTCATGACCTCCCGGACGGCGTGGCAGTCTCCGATCACCGCGGTGAACCGGCCCTCGCGCAGATCCCGTCGGCTCGCGGCGGCGAACAGCACGTCCGGATCGACGACCGCCGCAGGTGTACGGGGCCGGGCCGCGAGGATCGCCTCCATCCGGTCCCGTGCCACGACGACCTCGGGCCGGTCCAGGTCCCCCGCCCCCAGCAGGGCGTCGGCGATCACCCGGTCGAGCGCGGCCAGTTCGGCCTCGACGGCCGCGCACTTCTCCGCGAGGGCGCCCCGGTCCCGGAAGAACTCCGAGTAGAGCCGGTCCAGGGGGATTTCGACTCCGGTGCCGAAGCGCTCCGCCGCCCAGCGTGTGAGCAGAGCGAGTTCGCGTCGCATGCGCAGCCGTGGCCGTGCGAGCACGGTCTCGTACACGATGGAGAGTTCGTCCGTGATGAAGCGGGCGATGTCCGGGCCGATGGTCAGGCCGGCCGGTTCGCCGTGGGCCTCCTCGAACAGGATGCTCCGGTCGGCGTAGTGCAGGCCGCTGTTGCGGTTCGCGGCGGTTCCCGTCAGCTTCTCGAACCTGGCTTTGGTCGCGGCGAGCGCGGCGGGACGCTCGGCGAGGGGCAGCGTCGCGAAGCGGGCCAGGTCCTCCTCGAAGTGTCCGATGGCCGAGAGCATCGGTGCGGCCTGTTCCGGTGGCGCGGAGAGCAGTTGGCGGCGCAGGGCGGCCAGGGGCTCATGGTCGCCGACGGGGATCTCGAACTCGGCGACCACCCATTCACGCGCGACCATCTCCTTCAGCACCTGTTCGAAGGGGACGGGGGTGGGGGAACCGAGTTCGGCGTGCCACTCCGCGCGCAGCTCGCGAAGGGTCCGTTCGCCGTCGCAGCGCCGCCACAGCCATTGCTCGTGTGCTGTCGCCGTCCTGCCGCCGAGGTGCTGGAAGTTCCATTCGGTGTCCAGGCCGTCCCGGGTGGTGAACGCGTAGAGGTCGATGCGGCCGTCGCGCAGGAAGGACAGCGGGCGCCTGCGCGGACGTACGAAGTCGAGCAGGCCCGGCATCGCGGCGGCGCTCTGGGCGAGCTTCTCCGCGGCCCAGTGGCTGAAGAGCGTGCGGCGCTCCAGCTCCCGTTCCGCGGCCCAGGCGATGCCCGGCGCGGCCCCGACCCGGCCCACGGTGAACGGTCCGAAGTGGGAGTGGGTCTCGTTCTTCGTCGCCACCCGCTGGAGGTACATCGCGAGCAGGTCGGTCATTCTGCGGGTGTGCCGACCCGGCTCTCCCCGGAAGGTGTCGAGCCATGCGGCGAACTCCGGATATGCGGCATCGTTGGACAGCAGCAGCACTTGCCGCAGGCGCTCGTCGCCGAACGCCTCGGCCACGGCGGTTCTCGCGCGGTCCAGACGGGTGCGGTGCCGGGCGGCGAAGGCGCCCTGTTCCCTGACGAACTCCTCCGCGTACGCCTGGTAGGTGTGCAGGGTGCGCGCCGCTTCCTCGGGCAGGGCCCCGGTGGCACGCCGCAGTTCACGTCCGGGCAGCGGCCGCAACTGGCCCACGCGCGACGCCGATTGGGGGCAGCCGGGGAGCCGGTGCTGCCGCAGCACCGGCTTGAGGTCCCGCGCCGACGAACTCAGCCGCGCCCTGCTCTCCAGGAGGGCGCGGGCCTCGTCGACGGAGGCGGTGTCCACCAGGGGGTCGAGCACCTCCATCGGGAAGCCCGCCTGGCGGAGTACGACGATCGGTACGAGTCTCCATGCCCCGCCGGTGAGCGGGTTCGTGCCGGTCCGGGATTCGTTGACGCTCGTCACAGCCCTGCCTCCGTGGTCGTGTGGACGGGACGGCGGTCGTGCAGCGCGTCGATGACGGCCAGGGGGTCCGCGGGCAGCGCGGGCAGCAGGCCGGGCCGCGGCGCCCAGGGTTTGACCCGCACCCCGTGGTAGTCGGACCCGGCGGTCGCGACGAGGTCGAGCCGTTCGCACACTTCGGCGAGCCGGCCGCTGTCGGCCGGCGTGTGCCAGCTCGTCCACACTTCGAGCCCGGCGAGTCCTGCTGCCCGCAGCGGCGCGAGGAGCGCCTCGCACGCGGCACCGTCCAGGCCCGTCACGAACCGACCGGGGTGGGCGAGGACGGCGACCCCGCCCGCCTGCTCGATCCACGACAGGACGTCGACCACGTCGGGCATCTCGGGATGCTCCACGTGGAGCGGCCGTCCGGGACGGCACCAGTCGGCCACGAGCCGGTCGTACGCCGCTGTCGTGTAGTCGGCGAACCTCGGATCGCCGTGCGCCGCTTCCAGGAGCAGGGCGAGATAGTCGCCCACGTAGGCCACCCGGTGGCCGCCGAGGCGTCGTACGACGTCGTCCCAGGTGAGTGGGACTCCGATGGCTTGCGCGCGGTCGGTCCAGGTGCGCCACCACGTCAGTTCGGCGTCGCGGATGCCACCGATCCGTTGCTGGAACCGCAGGTCATGGGGGTCGACGAAGTAGGCGAGGCAGTGGGTTTCCTCGCCGCGCCAGGTGGTGGTGATCTCGCAGGCCGGTATCACGCCGAGGTGTCCGGCGACGGCCTGCTCGAACGCGGCGATGCCGGCCACGGTGTCGTGGTCCGTCACGGCGGCCACGCGCAGCCCCGCGTCGACACAGCGCCGCGCCAGCTCGGCGGGGGCTTCGTCCCCGTCGGAGTGCCGCGTGTGCAGATGCAGGTCGACCGGCGTGGCGAGCGTGGCGGACGTCCCCCGCATCAATGCGCCCCTGGCAGGGCACGCCGCCAGGACGCGGCCAGCCATCGCTCGTAAGCGGGACCGGCCGGGGTGTCCACGACCAGGCACAGCGGCTCGATCACGCGCCCCGGGCCGCCGGCCAGACCGCCGTGGAGCAGGGTGAGGTTGTGGCCGAACAGCAGGTCGCACTGCTCGCCCGGTGCGCACACCTCCCAGCGGCGACGGAACTGCGCCCAGGTCAGGCCTGTGGCCATGAGCACCTGGTGGCAGAAGAGACGTGCCGCCTCGCCCTCGCACGTCCCACAGGCACAGCTCCGGGCCAGCGGCACGGCAGCGGGGTAGCGGACCCGTTCCTCCTTCGTGAGCACGGCCTCACCGTGGTGGAAGGACAGGCCGTGCCACAGGGGTTCCACCAGCCCGAGCATGGCCCCGAACGACGGGTAGGCGCAGCCGTGCTCCGGCTGGCGCTCAAGGCCCCGGCGCAGGTTGTCGCCGATCCAGCGTGCCGCCGAGGCCGGCCGATCGTCCCCGGCGTCGATTCCGCGCCGGTCGAGCACGTCGTCGATGACACCGAGCCAGTCGTAGTACGTCGTGACGCTCAGGCCCTCCCCCACGTCGGGCAGGAAGATGCCCTGGTACATCTTGTGCGCGGGAGTCGTCGTGTAACCGGAGCTGCCGAACTCCCGCCAGGCGGGCTGCCATTCGGGCGCGTCATGGAGGCTGGGCGTCAGGTACGAACAGTGCTGTCCGTCGTGGTGGGGCAGCAGGGTCCGGGTGGAGAAGCCCTCGGGTACGTACGTCTGCTGCGGTCGGTCGATCTCCAGCCGCAGTTCGGCGGGGGCGCCACGGGCGAGCAGCGCCGCGCGGATCCGTTCGGCCAGGGCCGTCGACAGCCGGCGGCTCTCCTCGACGCCCAGGCGCAGCCGGCCGATGCGGAACACCGCGAAGCCGACCCGGTGGATGACGTGGACGGCCGCGCCGGCCAGGTCCTCAAGGGCCCGCTCGCGCCGGTCCCGCGGCCCGGAGACGAGAGCCGTGCAGTCGAACTGGGCCTCGGTGGGGGTGAATTTCACTGGTGCTCCAGGGGGTCGCCGGGAGTGCCGTCGGACCAGGGCGCGAACTGGGAGGGGACGCACTCGGTGCGGAACAGGAACTCGAAGAGCAGGCGCGCGGCGATCTGCGCGGTACCGCCGGACGGGTCGTAGCGAGGGGCGACCTCCGCCACGTCGACGGCGCCGACGGGCAGCGCGCGGAGCTCCTCGTACACGTCGAGGAGGTCTCCACTGGAGATGCCGCCCATGGTCACGTGCCCGGTGCCGGTCGCCGCGGCGCTGTCGAGCACGTCGATGTCCAGCGAGACGTAGACCGTGTCGCACCGCGAGCCGAGTTCCTCGATGAGGGGGTGCAGCGCGGCGGCGGCGCCGTCCCTGACGATCTGGGAGCCCGGCACGATGTGGAAGCCGCGCTCGATCAGTCCTCGGTACTGGTCGTACTTGGTCACGTCGCCGACGCCGACGAAGGCCATGTCCTCCGGGCGCATCTCGGGGATCTCGCTGATCCTGCGGGAGTTGGAGCCGTGGTACAGCGGCCCGTGCAGCGTGCTCCAGTTGCCGAAGTCGAAGTGGTGGTCGATGTTGATGAACCCCACGCGGCCCGCGCCGCGTTCGAGCCGCCCGGCGCGGAAACCGGCGAACGTGGGGAACGTGCACGAGTGGTCACCGTTGAGGAAGATCAGTCGCGGCGCCGACCGGCTGAGCCGGCGGCTCTCCGCCGCGACGGCCTGGAAGGTCCGCACGGTGTCCGTCGGATAGACGTGCAGGTCACCGGCGTCCGCGACCTGGGGAGCGCGGTAGCGGAACGCCTGGCCCGTGCGGGTGTCCAGCATCCGCCACTGGCCCAGACTCGTCAGATAGCTGGAGAAGACCAGGCTCGCCTGACGGATGGCCCTGGGCCCCTCCGCGGCTCCCGGGCGGGAGCTTGCGGTGGCGTCGAAGGCGACGCCGGACGCCACCCAGCCGTCCTCCCCCACGTCCACCCGGTCGGCGTGCGTGGTGGGGGTTCCGAAGAGCGTCGCGACCCCGGCCCAGCCCGGCAGCGGGTCCTCCTCGAAGTCCTCGGCCTTGACGCTGTTCCGCAGCGCTTCGAAGTCGGGGAGTTCGGTCATGTCACTTCTCCTGCGCAGCGGACGTGGGGGATGTGGGGGACGTGGAGCACGTAGGGGATGTGGGGCGCGTGGGAACGGTCGTCGGGGTGCGGATGATGTCGTGCGCGGCGGCGATCTTCTCCCGGAACAGGTCCCAACTCGCTTCGGGAGTCAGGTGCTGCGGCCGGTAGACGACGGGCAGGTCCTCCCGCCAGTCGGCGAAGTCCCAGTTGAATATCCGCTCGCGCAGCCTCGGGAAGTCCGGGGTGAGCGGATAGGGAACGAAGTTGTAGAGGTTGAAGAGCCACAGCGCCGAGCTGTTCGCCCGCATCCAGTCCACGGTCTGACCGTGTGCGGCTTCCGTCTCCTCGTCCAGGCCGCCCATCATGTTGAGCACGACCTTCAGACCGGCGTCGCTCAACTTGTGGATCTTCGTGGTGTAGTCGTCGAGTCCACGTGAGAGTTTGTTGAGGCGTTTCAGCATCTGTGAGTCGGCCGATTCGAAGCCGAGTTCCACGGTGACGACGCCGAGTTCCCGCATGGCGTCCACGATCCAGTCCTTCACCTGCATCACATGTGTCTGCACGATGAACCGGTAGCCCGGCCGGTCGCGGAAGACGTCCAACAGATTGGCGACCGCTTCGCGTGACTGGCCGAATGTCTTGTCGCCGATGTAGAAGAGCCGCGTATCCGGGAACCGTGCGGTGAGTTCGTCCACTTCCTGCTTGAGGACGTCCTTCTCGACGAGGGTGAGCTGCTTGCTCCACGCGTCTCCGCAGAAAGAACACTGGTACAGGCAACCGTGGCTTGCGTTGAGCCGCAGCAGCGGAACCCGCCCCTCGTACCCGCCGAGATGACGGTAGTCCGGCGCCCAGGTGATCCGCTCGGCCACGAGGCCGGGCAGCAGGGGCTTCTCCAGGTCCCCGCCCTCTCCGGAGGCGAGGCCCACGAGGGTGCGCACGAACGTGGCGTCGAGCTGGCCGCGGTGCACCGCGTGGACGGAACCGCTCGGGGCGAGTGGAGCCATGTTCCCGCCGAGTACGACATGGCGCCCCGCGTGCTCCAGGTGTTTGGCCACGTCCAGCGCGAGGCGGAAGTTCTGCGCCAGGGGCGACATGAGGATCAGATCGCCGGGTTCCGTCGCCTCCCTCAGCGGTTCGCAGCAGACGTCCGGTTCCGCCGGCGTTTTCGACAGGTCACGGAAGACGGATTCGATGCCCGCGGTGTCCAGCAGGGCCGTCAGATGGGCGACCCACAGCGGCATCTCCCATAACCCGTCGGACGGGATGAAGTATTCGGGGAGCATCTCCCGGAATCGCCGGTCGTAGTCGTCGTAGTAGCTCGACAGGTGGGGGTCCGGGTCATGGCTGGAGGGAAAAGGAAGTTGGACTATGCAGCTCTTGGGCATGGTCGTCCCTTTGCTCGATGATGATGGGGCATCCTCGAAGTGGAGGGGTCAGCTGGAACCGCGGGAGAAGACCGCACAGCGCAGTTCGCTCGTACGACGCTCTCCGTCGATGTCGAGCCAGAGCTGGTCCGGCGACGGGAGCATCTCGCTGAATTCCAAGGGGGAGTTCAGGGGGGATTGCTGCGGAGAGTTCTGGGGGGAATCCAGAGGAGGGCTCGGTCTCCTGGCGAGCCGGAATATCTGTCTGACCAGGAGAGGGGACTCCCAGTCGACGTACACCGGTTTCGGCTCGCCGGGGATCTTCAGGAAGCCGTGGCGGGGCAGGCTCAGTCGGCGACGGAGCTTGCGCGCGGCGGCGAACTCGGCCGCGTCCCCTTTCGCGGGGCGCGTCCCTGGGCTCCAGCCACGAAAGACGTCGGCGGGTATGCGCCAGCGCTCCCGGTGCAGCACGATGCGACCGCAGCGGATGCGCGGCAGATGGTCATGGCCGAAAGCACGTAGGCCGACGCCGCCGAAGTGCCGGGGAAAGGCGAACGGGGACAACGGGTCCTGGCGGATGCTGGGTCCGCCCGCGAGCGGGGCGATCAGCTTCAGCCTGCCTTCGACTCCCCGGGCGCGGAGCTCCAGCCGCGCGGCGGTCGCCACGACGTACAGCTGATGCGGCTGGAGGACGGCGTCCCGGCTCTTCGGGGAGAGCCCGTGCACCTCCAGGTCCGGGCAGGGGTAGGTCAGTTGGGCCGCGGTCTTGTCAGGATGCGCGCGGGAGAGGTCGATCAGCACCTCGTCCTCGTCGAGGAGGGTCTGATATCGCGCGTATACCTCGTCCAGCAGGTCCGGGGCCTCGGCCTGCATCAGCGGGGCGAAACTGGAGTGGGTGAGCGCCTCGCGGACGGCATGGCAGTCGCCCACCACGGCGAGGAAGTCGCCCCGCGCGAGCACGTCGGTGTCCCGTGCGGCGAGCATGACGTCCGGATTGCACAGCGCCGGCGGCGCGGCAGGATGACGCGCGAGCAAGGCCTCCAACTGACCACGATCCACGACCACTTCACGCTGATCGCCGCTGGTCCCCGCCAGCAGTACGGCAGTGATCTCGCGGTCGAGGGTCGCGATGTCCCGATCCACTTCCTCGCACTCTCGGACCAGCCGCGGCTCGTCCTCGAAGAAACCGGCGTAGAAGTCCTGGAGAGCGACGCGCTTCCCCAGACCAAAACGCTCCTTGAACCAGCGGTGCAGGATGTCCTGCTCGCGGCGGACCCGGAGCCGGGGCGCGAGGAGCGTCAGATCGTAGACCACGGACAGCTCGCGCCCGATGACGTTCTCGACGTCCCGGCCGATGGCCATGTTCCTGACCTGGCTGTAGGCCTCCTCGTAGAGGACGCTGCGATCGGCGTAGTGCAGCCCCTGGGAACGGTTGGCCGCGGTCCCGGAGATCTCCTCGAAGGACTTCTTGAGACGGCCGAGCAGTGCCGCACGCTCTTCGACCGGACCGTCGGCGAACTCCCGCAACGTGTCGGCGAACCACCGCACCGCGGTCAGCTCGGCCGTTCCCTCCGCCAGGTGTCCCTTCAGGGCCTGGAGGGGATCGGCGGCCCCGACAGGGATCTCCCAGCGCGCCAACAGCCAGTCATTGCACACCAGTTGGTGCAGCACCTCGTCGAAGGTACGGCGGGGTGGAGCGCCGCCGCGTCGCCGCCATGCGGCACGGAGTTGGGCCACCGTGCGCTCGCCGTCACACCGCTCCCACACCCACGACTGGTCGTCGTCGAGCGTTCCGGCCGCCACCTCGACGAAGCGCCAGTCGTCCGGCATGCCCGTCCGCGTCTCGAACGCGTACAGCCGGATGTGCGGGCCCGCACCGAAGACGAGCGGGCGCCGCCGGGGACGTACGGTCTCGAAGAGCTCGGGGCGGCCGCTGAACGCCTCCGCGATCGCTTCGCCTGCCCAGTGGCTCAGGAAGGCGACCCGCCGCAGTGGACCGGTGGACCAGGAGATCCCCGTGGTCCCGGGTGCCACTCGGGCCACCGCGAGAGGGCCGAAGTGCGAGTGGGTCTCGTTCTTCGTCGTGACCCGCTGGAGGTACATGGCGAGCAGGTCGGTCATGCGTTTGACGTGCCCGTCCGAGCCCTCTCCCCCACCGTCGATCCAGCCGACGAACTCCTCGAAGCGCGCGTCGTTCGACAGGAGCAGCACCTGTTGGAGTGCGGGGTCTCGAAAGAGGCGTACGACGGTCTCCCGTCCGCGCGCCAGCCCGGCGGCATGATCCCTTTCGAACGCGGTCCACACGCCGTCCAGGGCCAGCACCGCGTCCTGGTAACGCTCGACCACCTCCATGGACGCCGGGCCGAGGTCCCCCTCCAACCGCGCGAGATCCCGCGGCGGAAAGGGACGCAGCATGCCCACCCCGGAGGCGATGTCCCCCTTCGTGCCCACGCGTTCCTCGCGCAACAACGCTTTGACCTGCTGCCCGAGCTGAAGCGCCGCATCGCAGCGGGTGAGTACGGCGTCCGCGGCTTGCGCGGCCGCCGAATCGGCGACCTCTTGCAGGAGAGAGCAGGGAAATCCGGCGTGCCGCAGCAGCATGACCGGGGCGAGCGCCCACTCGTCGCGGCCGTCGGGACGGTCGGCGAGGGGATCTTCGGCCTGAAGCCGTGTCTCGCCCTGCTCCTGTCCCAGCTGGTCCATGACCGCTCCCGTTGGCCGCTCAGTGCCCGCGACGGGGCGTGACGCCAGTCATCCAAGGAGACGACTCCAACATGGGCGCAGGCTCACCGACTTCAAGCCAAAAATGGGGTGGTCATGTGTGCGCCGGCTGCCTCGTGCCCGACGGCGCCGTGGCGGACAACTTCGGCACGGAGGGCGCCACCGACTCCGTGAGTACGCAGCGGTGGCGGACGGCTTCGTCATGTCAGCGCGTCGACGGCGGCACGCGCTCAGGTCGGTGAGCGCCCCGACGAGGCATCCCCTACGGGAAGGTCACGTAACACCTCGCCACCGACCCCAGGGTCTCGCAGCGTGCGTCGTCGATGTCGGTGATCTTCGTCCAGACCCCCTTCTTGAAGCCCCCCATGTACTTCATCTCCTTGTTCGCGCCGCTGCCGAACTGCATGTACAGGTCGTAGGCGCGGTCCTCGAAGGTGAAGCCGTCGACGTCGTTCCCGGGACCGCCCGCCTTCTTCCCCGCCTTCAGCTCGACCTGCTTGCAACTCAGGTTCGTCCAGTGGTCCTTGCGCGCCGACGCGCTGTTGTTCCACACGTCGCACCGGTGTACCCGGCCGGAACCGCTGAAGGAGGCGTACTCCATGGTCCAGCGAGTGTTGTTGCGGACCTCCCCGTAGGCGGCGGCCGGGGCCGCGCCGGACTCCCCACCCGGGTTCGCCGCGGCGGTGCCGCTCGGCGTCAGCACCAGGAGGCTCGCCACGGCGGCCAACGGCACCGCGATGCCGACGGCGGTACGGCGGGCCGTCCGCCGCGGCGTCGCCTTCTCCACCCAGATCCCCGTGTTCCCCGTGCCCATGTTCCCCGTGTTCCTCGTGTTCCTCGTGCCCGACTTCGTCGCCTTGTTCGCTTCGCTCGCCTTGTTCACCTTGCTCGCGCTGTTCCCCTTGGTCACAGTCGTTCCCCCCGTGTTCTCGGACAGTGAGCGAGCCGACTTCAGCCGTCGGCCCGGCGAGCCCTACTATCCGGCCTCGGCCGCCCACCAGCCCGCGGATTCGCGTCCCACATCGTCACGGGACGCGCGCTCCCCCGCTGAACTGCGCTTTCATACATCGAACGGGACGGCCGGAGAACGCGAGGACGAGCCGCTGGGGCCCGTCGAGGGGTGGGGATGTGGCAGAGGCGGAGACAGAGGCAAGGACAGCGGGCGTACGGGAGTTGGCCGCGACGCTCGCGGACCTGAAGGAGCGCAGCGGACTCAGCTACCAGGAGTTGGGCCGCCGGGTGTTCACCAGCCGCTCCACGCTGCACCGCTACTGCACCGGCCGCGCGGTGCCGGGCGAGTACGGCCTGCTGGTCCGCATCGCCGAGGAGTGCGGCGCGGGACCGGAGGAACTCAACGTATTGCTGCGGCACTGGCGGACGGCCACCGGACGTGAGCAGTCGTCCGCCGGTTCGCCGGAGACCGGAGGACCGGAGACCGGAAAACCGGAAACCGGGGAACTGGAAACCGGAGAACCGGTAGCCGCAGCGCCGCGACCCCACGCACCACCCGTGCGACTCGTCCTCGCCGCCGTGGTCACCCTGTTCGTCCTCGGCGGCGCCGCGGCCAGCGCGCCGGGCCGGGACGCGGCCGTGCGCGTGCCCGCTCCGTCGGCCGGGGCCGCGGCGAGTTGGGCGGGGGCTCCGAAGGCGGTCGGGCCGGAGATGTTCGGGGTGACGATGAACAGTTCCAGCGGGGCGACACCGTCCTTCCGGGTCGGCTCCCTGCGCCTGTGGGACAGCGAGACGCGCTGGGCCCAACTGGAGCCCAAGCAGGACAAGTTCGACTGGTCCACCCTCGACCGGCTGCTGAACGCCGCCGAACGCGAGAAGCTACCGACTCTGTTCACCTTCGGCGGCACCCCCGCCTGGGCCGCGCCCGACGCCCGCAGGGCCGCCTACCCGGACGGTTCGCGGGCGGCCCCGCCGGACGACCTCGCCGACTGGGACGCCTTCGTCCGCGCCGTGGTACGGCACGCGGGCGACCGGATCGACGCGTACGAACTGTGGGTCGTGGCCAACCATCCGCACCACTACAACCGCGACGTGCGGACCCTGGTGGAGATGACCCGCCGGGCGAGCGCCGTCATCCGGGCGGCCGACCCCGGCGCGACCCTGGTCTGCCCCTCGGTCACCGAGCTGTGGGACCGGAAGGCGCACGACTACCTGCTGCGCTTCGCCGAGGCGGGCGGCTACCAGTACTGCGACGCGGCGGGCGTCAAGCTCTACCAACGCCGCGTCATCGACCCTCCGGAGACGATGCTGGACGCGGTCCTGGGGATCGAGCGGACCTTTCAGCGCGCCGGATACCACCTGCCGGTGTGGAGCACGGGCACCACACAGTCGCTGCCGCTCAACGATCCGCTGGACGAGGAAACGGCGGCCGACTACGCGGTCCGCTTCTATCTGACCGGCCTGTACGCCAGGAACCGCGGCGTGGCCCGCCTGTACTTCTACGCCTGGGGCAACGGCAAGATCCCCCTCGTGCTCCAGGCAGAGGGCCAACCACCCACGAAGGCAGGCAAGTTCGTGGGGCGCCTCCAGGAGTGGCTGACCGGCGCGCGACTGCGCGGCTGCGGCACCGGCACGCGGGCCTCCCTGCCGGACAACGTCTGGCAGTGCGAATTCCGCATCCCCGACTCCGACGGCCACCCGCGCACGGCCCGCATCCGCTGGACCCACACCGGCACGGCCGAGGTACCCAACGGCCCCGGCGCCGAACGCGTCCGCCACCTCGACGGCTCCGCACAGCGAGTACGCCCTGAGGACGACCAACTCGTCACGGAGCGGCCGGTGTTGATCGAGTACGGGCGAGAGTAAGGGAGTGCCTCACGGGCGGGCTCAGGCTCAGCGGAAGTCGTCGGCGTGGTCGTACGCCCAGGTGAGGTACGAGCGCAGGGGCCGGCCCGTGACCGCGTCGGCGGCGACGGCACCCGGACCCACCCCTGTTTCCGCCTGCTCCGCCTCATCCGCAGCGCCGGGCCCGTCGAGGGCCGACCCGGCGCCGGAGTAGTCCTCGTAGCCGAAGAGGAAGTCGACGTTCCGGACACCTGCTCGCGGGGAGTGACCGGCACCGGCCCGGAGAGGGTGTAAGCGGTGCCGACGTGCCCGTCCTCGACGAGCGCAGCGGACGCGACGTCGGCGATGTCCCACTCGTGGATCGGAACGCTGACGCTGTCTGGGTACGGTTCGACGACAGTGCGGCGCGCACGGACCGAAGGCCCCCACATGTGCGGGGAGTTGACAGCGAACTCGCCGGGCCTGACATGGGTCCACTCCATGCCGGACGCCTCAACGGCCCGCTCGACGGGCAGGTGGTACTCGGTGTCCCAGCCCGCGACTGTCCGGCCTGCGGGTCAGCGCCGCACGTCCGCACCGGCCCTCAGTATCTCCCCGACCACCCGTCGGCCCACGTTCCCCGTCGCACCGGTCACCAAGATCGTCACTGCGCTTCACGCCCCTCGACTCCGTACACGGATGCCGCTCCCAAGGATGCGGGTGAACGCGCCGGCGACTCCGTGCCGCAGCGGAACACCGCGGCTCACGGAGTCACATCCGTAGACCAGAGCCCACAGGGTGCCCTGAATCCGCTACGGGATGACGGGGACGGTCTCGGCGCTGTTGGTCGACCAGTTGGTGACGATGGGCTTGTCGACGGTGGCCGGCTCGGGCAGCTTCAGCTCGGCGGGGTTCGAGTCGTCCTCGGTCAGGGCGACTATCACGCTGTTGAACTCGACACCGCCGTCCGCGTCCGTCGACTTGGGGCTGATACCGGTGTACGCGACCGCGGAACCACCGAGCTTGATCGGGTCCTCACCACCCTGCCCGACCGGGGACGCCACACCCTCCGCACCGGAACCGAACGACACACTCGGCGTGTTGACATCCAGGTAGCAGGTGATCCCGGACTTCGCCTTGGCCGTGACCAGGTAGTAGCCACCCGCCTGGGACTCGGAGGTGAGCGTGAGACTCACATCGTTTGTCCCACACGACTGCCCGTAACCGTCCTTCTTGCCGTCGCCACCCTTACCGGCACCGGCCTCGGCACCGGAGCCGGAGTCGGACTTGCCGCCGGTGCCACCGGAGTTGGAGCCGGAACCGCTGGACGAGCCGTCCTTCGCCGAGCCCTCGTTCTCGCCGCTCCCGGCCGAGGAGGCCTGAGAGGCGCCGGCGCCCGTGGTGTCGTCGGGACCGCACGCGGTGGCGGTGGCGGCCAGAGCCGTCACCGCGGCGGCGGCCAGGACGAGGCGGGTGGAACGGGCGGCTCGACGCGAACTCATGAGGAACTCCAGGACCTGGTGGCCGTAGCGGTGTCTTCTGCTGACACCGAGGACACTAGGGTCGCGTTGATCCTTAAGTGATCCTGAGAATGTCCGGGTTCTGTCTCAGAGATCTCGACCCGGACGGATCGCACGAAGTGCGCCAGAACTCGCGGAAGGAGACATTGTCGTACCAAGTGGCGGGCGTGGCCGCGCGTTACGAACCCGCCGATCCTTCGCCCTGGTAGCACCAGGTCAGCAACGTCACCTGGTGGCCCTTGGACTCGCGCGTGATGGGATCGTCGTCGGTGAGCTGGAAGCCAGTTGCGTGAGCGACCGCAACGCTCGGAGCGTTCTCGGCCTCGATGCGCAGCAGCACGCGTCTCGCTGCCAGTTGGCGGTCGGCGTAGTCAGCCATCAACTTGACGGCTCGCGAGGCCAGGCCTCGCCGCCGATGTCGGCTACCCACCCCATAGGCGAGCTCGATGTCGCGCGCGTCGTGCGCGCTGTGAAAGAGGATGCCCTCGCCGCGCGCCTGCCCACCGTCGGTGGTGATCGCCAACTGCGCTGCCCTGCGGCCCTCTTCGCGGCCCTCGAGAGCCTTGGCCAGGTACTTTCGCGCCGCTCCGACATCGAAGGGAGAGGGCACCGGAGTCCAACGGTAGATCTCTGGATCGTCGTAGACCTCGACCAGCGCGGGCAGGTCGGACTCGACCCACTCCCTCAGCAGAATCCCGTCTCCTGACAACCGAATGCTTGGCGGCAGAACGATCTCATGTTGACTGGGCATGGGCCCGATCTTGCCCTGCCAGGGGGTCGAACACCAGCGTCATATCGCTCACCCCCCCCCGCCTACCCCTGACCTGACTTCGCCTCCTTGACGGATAACACCGGTAGCCGCAACTTGATCGGTGTGGCTACCACCGTTAGCCACGGTGGTCGGTCGTCATGCGAGTCGCCGAACGAGCCGCCATACACAAGGGCCGCAGTGGCCGGGCAGATCCGGAACGACAAGCGGGGAGACACCAAATGACCATCCTCACTAAGGAGCACGCTCCCGCTGCCCGAGTCACCGCGCGGGCCGCCGGACAGGTGCACGCCGCGGCATGGATCCTCGTGCTCGCCGCCGCGTACGCTGACCGGCCGGTGCCGCCGTACCAGTAACTCGACTGCACGTTGGGCCGGTTGGGCCGGCAGGATCGGCGGGGCGCTCGCAGGCGTGCAGCTCGTCCTCGAACTGATCGCGATAGCGGGCGCTGATCCAGCGTCACCACGCAGTACCGGCACGCTGTTTGAGGTGGTCCAGCGTCTGGACGGCGTCAAGATGCTCGCGCTCGCGGCACTCGCTGCGGCGGCCTGTGCGGCCTCGCGCCACGGCACGCTGTCGCCGATGTCCTTCCTCTCCCTGCCGTTGCTGCTGATCTGGGTCGCCGTACTCGGCGCGGCGCTCGGACGCCGGTGAACACGGCGAGCCCATAAGGGCGTTGTACGTGTGGGAGGGCGGGCTCGGCATCTGGGGTGCCATCGCCCTGGGCGGGGTCGGCGCGTGGGTCGGCTGCCGACGCCACGGGGTCCCCTTCCCCGCCTACGCGGACGCGGTCGCCCCCGGCATCGTCCTGGCCCAGGCGATCGGCCGCTGGGGCAACTGGTTCAATCAGGAGCTCTACGGCCGCCCCACCACACTCCCCTGGGGCCTGGAGATCGACCGCGCGCACCGGCCGTCCGACATGCTCGACGTGGCGACGTACCATCCCACCTTCCTCGGACTGCGCCTGAACAACTGGACCTCGGCCCTGGTCTTCGCCGGCGCCATCGCCTTCCTCGTCTTCTCGGCGCGTCGCCACCCGGGCATCGAGGACGTGTCGCAGCCGCGGGCGGGGAGCGGCGACGAGAGCGCCGATGAGCCGCCGCGCCTGGCCGTCACCTCTACCGACCTCAGCTCCAGGAACAGATAGTGCACACGGGATCGGGAGGTGCGGCACCGTGCAGACCGAGAGACTTCCGGCCTCATCAATGGGTACGTCGAAAGCGGGCAAGTGGTGGGCGAGGACTCGACGTGGCTGTTCAGCGCGGCCAAGCTCGTCGTGACCGTCGGGATGCTCTGGTTCGCGCGCCGGGTCCGCGTCCCCCTGTGGGGTGTGGTCTTCGGCCTGTTGGTCGGCGGCGCGGCGGGCAACCTCGTGGATCGCGTCTTCCGGCCGCCCTCCCCGTTCCAGGGGGCGGTCGTGGACTGGATCCAACTGCCGTGGTGACGGTACTCCGCGGCATCAACCTGGACGGGTCCCGGGCACCCGGGAAAGGTCCGGACGGGTCCCTCGTACCCGAGGAGTCGGCCGGGACCGGAAATCCTGGCGAGGGCGGCGCCGAAGCGGTCGGCGAGCTCCGGCAGCGACGGTCAGTTCCGGGACACCGGCCCTGCGTAGCCGCTCGGCGATCACGTCATGGTTGCCGGTGACGGCGTCCGGGACGGTCCCCTGGCCGGTCAACCTGCGAGCACCGAGTTTGACGATGCGGCGCGCGCCTGCCTCGATCGCGGCGTCGCCCAAGTTCACTTCGGCGGCAATCTGGCCTTCGGAGAAGGGATGCGCGAGGTAGAGACGGTCCACGCCGACAGCCGCGTTTCGGGCATCCGCCGCATCGGCGGCATCTCCCCGGAAGACCTCACCGCGGACCTCGCCGAGCACCTCGGCACCGGCCTCCGAGCGCACGAGGCCCGCTTCCGCGACCACAGTCACCGTGATGAGCGCGCACCAATCCACACTCCCGGCACGTCCGCGTTACGCGTTACGCGTTACGCGTTACGCGTTATAGGAGACGGGCGAGCGCGCTCTCGGACGGGCTTCCGGGCGGCGCTTGGTACACGATGATCACCTGATGTTCGGCGCCGCCGACCGTGAGCGCCTGCCGGCGCAGGGCGAGGCTGCCGACGACGGGGTGCGCGAAGCGCTTGAGTTCGTCGCGGGCGGGCCGCGTCTCGTGGCGTGCCCACAGCCGGCGGAACTCCTCGTCCGTCTCCAACTCGGCGATCAGGCCGGCGATCCTGGGGTCGCGGAGGTCGGCTTCCGCGCGCAGGGCTGCCGCGGTCTGCGCGGCCACCTCGGCCCAGTCGGGAAAGAGCCGGCGGGACGCCGGGTCGAGGAAGACCGCTCGGGCCAGATTGCTTCCGGGCTCGTACATCGGGGCGAGCGCGCGGGCCCGCTTGTTCGAGGCCAGTACGTCGAAGCGCCGGTCGCGGAGGTACGCGGGGCAGTTCTCCCACGCGTCGAGCAGCCGGTGTACGTCCTCGGACACCTCGGTCCGCGACGACGGCGACGCAGGGCCGGGGTCGAGGCCAGGACCGGGACCGGAACCGGGACCCGTGCCGTGGCCCGCGAGGGCGAGCAGATGGGCCGAGGCGTCGGCGTCCAGGCCCAGCGCCCGCGCCAGGGAGTGCAGTACCTGGGGCGAGGGGTGCCGGTCGACGCCCTGTTCGAGCCGGACCAGGTACGGCTCGCTGATTCCGGCGAGCCGGGCCAGTTCCTCCCGGCGCAGCCCCGCCACCCGGCGTCGTCCGGTGGCGGGCAGGGCCACGTCCGCCGGGTCGACCCGTGCGCGTCGGGCCTTGAGGAAGGTGCCCAGAAGGTTGTCGGCCGCCATGCTGCGAGGGTAACCCTGTGGGGGTGCTGGCTGCCGCCGCGGGAACGGCGCAGGCTCGACGGCATGAAGACCTGGTTCATCACCGGCGCGTCCCGCGGCTTCGGCCGCATCTGGGCCGAAGCCGCTCTGCAGCGCGGCGACCGCGTCGCCGCCACCGCCCGCGACACCGAGACCCTGCGCCCCCTCGTGGACGCCTACGGCGACGACGTACTCCCGCTCCGCCTCGACGTGACCGACCGCGCCGCCGCGACCGACGCGGTGCGGCGGGCCGCCGAGGCATTCGGCCGGCTCGACGTGGTCGTCAACAACGCGGGCTACGGCCTGTTCGGCATGGTCGAGGAGACCACCGAGGACCAAGCCCGCGCCCAGCTCGAAACCAACCTGTTCGGCCCGCTGTGGGTGACGCAGGCGGCACTGCCGTACCTGCGGGCCCAGGGCAGCGGTCACATCCTTCAGGTCTCCAGCCTCGGCGGGCTCGCCGCCTTCCCCACGCTCGGCCTCTACAACGCCTCCAAGTGGGCCCTGGAGGGCATGAGCGAGGCCCTGGCCCAGGAGGTCGGCCCGCTCGGCATCAACGTCACCCTGATCGAACCCGGCCCCTACGGCACCGACTGGTCGGGCGCCTCCGCGGCACACACCGAACCGCTCCCCGCCTACGAACCCGTCCGCGCCGCACGCCGAGCCGGCGCCTCCGCCCGCACCCCCCAGGACCCACGGACCACCGCCACCGCCATCCTGGAACTGGTCGACACCGACGCACCACCGCTACGCCTCTTCCTCGGCACCTACCCCTATCCGATCGTCGAAGCGGCCTACCGGAAACGGCTGGACACCTGGAACGAGTGGCGGGACCTCGCGTCCCGGGCGTGATCGGTGCAGAGGGCTCTGCGGGGGGCGCGGCATCGGGGAACTCCTCCCACCACCGGCGCCCTCGTCGAGCGCGGGCCCTCACCCCGCCCCCGGCAGCCCCAACTCCGGCAGATCCCCCTCCGTCCGGGCCAGCACGATCTGGTCGAACAGCGCGCCGTCGCCGTTGCTGCGCAGGGCGAGTTGGTCGATGACCTTGACCGCTCCCGCGGTGAACTTCCAGAGGTCGATGCGTACGACCGTCCAGTCCATGGGGACCGGGCCGTCGAAGCGCTTTTCGACCATGGAGGTCTGGGGAGGCCAGTGTGAGTCGCCGATGGATGCCGAGAAGATCGGGGCGGATGTCGCGGGGCCGAGGCGGACGCTGATGCCTGTGGTTCGGGGGCTGAGGGCCTTCCAGGCGAACTGGAGGTAGCGGTACTGGCCGGGGGCGCTCGGGTTCTCCACGATCCTGAAGTCCCAGTCGTGCATGGCGTGTCCGAAGGGGGCCCGCGCCGTGGGGTAGCGCTCCACCGCCTTCTTCAGCCGCAGGCAGCTCGTGCCGACGGCCGCGCCGCCGATCTGGATGTCGGCGGCCGAGCTGTCCTCCACGATGTCGCGCACGTCGTCCTCCCGGTCGTCGAAGAGGACGGCGAGCGCGTTGTCGGCCAGTACGTCCCGGTGGGAGTTGCCCAACGCGGTGCCGTGGAAGACGAGTTCGCCGAGGCGGATGTTGCCCACGGGCCAGATGCCACCACCTGTGGTGCGCAGTCGGAAGCGGGAGGAGGCAAGGGGGTCGAACACGTGGCTGTGCACGGCGCCCGCGTCGGAGAGCAGCTTCGGGCCGTCCTTCCAGAGCCCGGCTCGCGTGTCCCACCACTGGAGTTGGACGTCGCGCAGCCACGACTCGGGGTGGGCGGGGTCCTCCGCGAAGGTCACTCCGGTCAGCTGGACCTGCGTGCGGAAGGTGTCGACGGTGAACAGCAGTTCCTGGCCGGCGACGGCACCGATGGCGCCGATGACCGACCAGGGCACCCACGGTTCGGCGGGCGGGTCGGCGCGTCCGTCGGAGAGGCGGCCGACCGGGTTCTGCTTGCTGAGGTCGATGTACTGGGTCGGGTTGACCAGACGTACGTCCAAGAGGGCGGGAGCCGTCGTGATCAGGTTGGGTGTGAGGTCCTTGGGAGCCGTGGTGTTGCCCCAGCCAGAGCGGCGGACCACCGGAACGGGGTCAGGGGCGAGCAGCTTGGGCCGGATGTCGGTCTCGGACGGGGCGAGTCGGGTCCGCCAGCGTTCGTCGAGGTCGGCGGTGTAGCGCAGTACCGTACCCGTCCAGGTCGCGACGAGGAGACCCCCGTCGGGCAGCCAGGCCGCGACCGGCAGCGCCTTGAGGTCAGCGGTGCTCAGCGGGGTGCCGTCGCGCCGCAGTACGGCGAGCGTGCCGAGTTCGCTGCCGACGGCGACGCGGGTGCCGTCCGGCGAGACCCGGGGGCGGCGCAGCAGATCGTCTCCGGTGTACGTCCAGAGGAGTCCGTGCTCGGCGTCGTACGCCTTGAGCTGGTTGCGGAAGGTGACCGCGAGGAACGAGCCGTCGGCGCTGACGGAGACCTCACCGGCCGCGGTGGGCAGGGTGTTGAGGAGGGCGCCGCCGCGGATCACGTACACGCGGCCGCCGTCGGCGTCCGAGCAGATCACGGCGGTACGACGGTCACCGCTGACGACTCCGCCGCCGAAGCTCCCTTCGCCGGTGAGGATCGACCACAGGGTGTGGCCGTCCGCGGCAGCGAGTCCGGTGATCGTGTGCGCGGCGAACGTGATGAGGGTGTCGTCGTCGAGGGCGAGGAGCCGCAGCGGGGCGCGCTCGCCGGTCTTCCACCACTCGTGCGCCCACCTCTCGCGCGCCTCGCCGTCCACGTCGTCCCACACCGCGAGGCCCAGGTCACCGGAGGTGGCGATCCACGAACCGCCGGGCGCGGCGGCGAAGTTGTTCAGGCCGTAGTCGTGGCCCCACTCGCCCTTCGTCCAGTCGGTGGCCTTCTTGGGCAGGCCGAAGAGGGCGAACCGGCGCCGGGGCGAACCGTCGGCGCCCAGCAGGTACAGGTGGTAGCCCTCGGCGCTGTGCAGGTCGAAGCCCTGTGCGGCGAAGCCGTCGCCGCGGGCGCTCGGGGTGTAGGCGAAGTGGTGGCCGATGCGGCGGCGCCAGCGCGTGGTGCCGGTGGCGAGGTCGATGCCGTAGAGGTTCTGGTCCCAGTTGAAGGCGGTGAGCGCGGCGGTGCGGCCGTCGGCGGCGACCGCGATGTCGCGCAGATGCGGGCCGAAGGCGTACTCGGCAGGGGGCGGCAGCGGGTCGTGCGCCAGCGGTACGACGGCGTAGAGCCGGGCGGGGACGGTGCGCAGGTCCGCGGTGAACTCGCCGCCGAGCAGGCTGACCCGCTCCCCCGTGAGCACGTCGACGACCTGGTGCAGCGCGGGCAGCGCCACCTTCAGCTTCGCCGTCACGGGAACGCGGTGGCCGCACCGCAGGCCCACGCGCCAGACCAGGCCCGGCTCCCAGTCGAGGAGCGTGTTGTTGACCGCCCAGATGTAGGTGGTCTTCCCGGCCTTGCGCTCGCTGAGCCACACCTCGGGGTTGTCGCACTCGGCGACCGGGGCGACGACGTCCTTCAGGGCGGCGGTGACCTTGGCCGCCTGATCGAGGAAGAGGCGGCGCAGCCGGTAGTACGACGCGTCGTCGCTCTGTGGCGTCTCGTCGTTCTCGACGTGGGTGAAGGCGGTGCCGAGGGGGCGGTAGGTGTCCTTGTGGCGCTGGACGCAGCTGTCGTCGGCGTAGACGGGGACGGTGTCCGGTCCTTGGCCCACCGCGGTGAGCGCCGCTTCGAGGCGGGGGTCCAGGTCGGTGCGCTGGCCGATGAGGAGCACCGCGTCGTAGCCGCGCAGGACGTCGGCGCTGACGTCCTCGGTGAAGACGAAGGTGGCCGGGCGGTGGGCGTACAGACAGGTGGTGTACGCCTCGTAGAGCCGCATGAAGTACTTGCTGCTGAGGCCCTGCGAGGTCTCCAGGCGCTGCATGCGGGTGGAGACGACGATCGCGACGCGGTCGGCGTTGCGGGCGGCGGCGGTCGCGGAGCCCAGGCGGCTGCACAGGTCGAAGGCGGCGCGCAGCATCGAGGTGCGGCCCGCGCCGCCGGAGCGGGGGTCGCCGGGCCTGCCGCCGCTGCCGCCGCCGCGTTCGTCGAGGACGGTGATGCCCTCCAGGTGGTAGGCGCCCTGGTCGCCGGTCATGCCGGTGCCGTTCGCGCCCCGCATGACCTGTTGCAGCAGGGTCGGCAGGATCATGCCGCCGGTGCCGTCGTCGTTGAAGAGCTCCGGGTGGCCCCAGGCCGGCCTGCCGGGACGCCGGTAGTAGTCGACCATGTGGGCGGTGGAGTTCAGGAGTTGGAGCTGCTCGCCCTGGTAGTGCAGGTCGATCTCGTCCGCGGCGGCGAACACGGTCGGGGGCAGGGTCTGCGGTGCGCGGTAGGGTCCTGTCATCGCGCTGCTCTTGCCGGGGAACTGCTGGTTCAGTACGTCGCGGAACCGGGCCCCGGCGTTGGTCTTCAGAGCGATCGAGCGGTCGGTGACGGTGTCGAGGATCGGCGCCCAGCCACCGGGCTGCTCGACCAGTCGCAGCGCCTCGTCGTACTTCTTGCGCTCGTCCGGGCCCTGCGCCGCTCCGGCGCCGATCACGGCCACCCACCAGTTCGCGCCCCAGGTCCAGCCGCGGAACGCCGCGTAGGTGCGCAGGCTATCGGTCACCTTCAGCAGGTCGCGTTCCAGCGCCGCCTGGTCGCGGGACTCCGGATTGCCGGGCCAACTGAGCGGCAGCAACGCGTCGTTGGCGAGGAGGACCGCCTGCTCCTCCATGCCGCGGGCACCGTATCCGGCGATGGTGCGGCGCCCTGGATCCTCGAAGACGGCCTTGTCCCAGTGGACGGCGGTCCGTGACAGCTTCAGCCGGTCGACGACGGCGGAGTCGGCGGCGGCGTCCTTGAACGCATCGGTCCAGGCGAAGCCGAGGCGGTCGACGAAGAGGTTGAGCCCGAGCTTCGCGGTCCTGGCGACATGGGCCTCGACGGTGTCAGGGAGGTCCGCGAAGAGCGGCAGGCGCTGTGTCGAGGGGTTCTTGACGGTGTCCCGGGGGTCGGAGGGGATGCTGGCGTGGTTGTTGGCGTAGATGTCGCTGTACCAGGTGAGGTGGAAGTCCGGCCGTCGTACGAGGCCGGGGCCGAGGTCGAGGTGGTGCGGGGCGACGGTGAAGCCGGGCGGCTGCTCGGCGTCGATGACGTAGCGTCCGGGCGCCAGCGTGCCGGTGTACTGCCCGGTGAGTTCGAGGCGGCCGTTGCCGTTCGTCAGGGTGACGTTCTCGGCGTGGACCTCCACCCCGTCGCGCAGCAACCGCACGCGCGCGCTGCCCGGCAGCGGCGTGCCGTCGGCCACGCGGGCCACGACGCGTACGGTGACGGGTTCGCCGCGGCCGTAGGAGAAGCGGTTGAGAGCGGTGAACGTCTCGGCGCCGCCCGTGCCGGTGCCGACGCGGCAGGTCATCAGGGACAGCGAGCCCTTGGTGCTGTCGGGCGTGCGGATCTCGACGATGCCGTCCACGACGTATTCGCTGAGCCGTCCGGCGACGTCGGGCGACACCCGCACGTTGTAGAGGCCCCGGGCGTCGGCGGGCGGGGTGACCGCCCCGTCGGCCAGCGGGAGTTCGGTGAACTCCGGTACGCCCAGGGGCCGCAGCCACACTCGGAAGCACGGGTCGTCGGACCACCGCCCCCGGTCGTGAGTGATCGTCAGCGGCATCTTGCGGCCGGCCGTCCACTCGTCGGCCTCGTACGTCACGGAAAGCCGCTCGACGTCCGCGCCGACCCTGCGCACGAGCGCGCCGGTGAACTCATAGACCTCGAAAAGGTACTTGGGGTCGTTGCGCTTCACGTAGTAGCGGCGGCCGCGCACCCTGAGGTCCTGCACCACGTACGGGTCGTCGGGCAGGGCGAGGGTGACGCTGCGCTCCAACTGGCCTTGCGGGTCGTAGACGCTGACCTGCCGCCGGAGCGGTTCCTTCGGCAGGCCGGTGGAGACGTGGACCCGGCCGTCGTCGTCGACGTCGTAGCCGCCGAAGGCGAAGCCCGCGGGGCGCACCGGGATGTTGCGCACCCATGCCCCGTCGAGCGTCGAGACGGCGACGATTCCTGTCGCGGCCGTCGTGGGCCAGGCGGTGTAGAGCAGCCCCAGCTCCTCGGCCACGCGCAACCCCGCGGGGCCCTTCTTGGAGGTGGCGTTCTCGTCGAGCCCGGTGAGGGTGATGCGCTTGTCCACGGTGCCGGGCTTCAGCCTGAGCACTTGCCTGCGGTGCTGGTCGATGGCGTAGAACCAGCCCGACCTGGTGGCTTCGACGGCCGAGGGCGCGAAGTAGCCGTCCGTGTCGTTGGCGGTGAAGTCGTCGATGCTGCCGAGCCGGTTGAACTCCTTGTCCCAGAAGTCGATCCGGTGCGGGAAGTGGGTCTCGGCGGTCGCGATCACCCCCTGGGCGTCGGCCGTGATCGCCAGCGCCGCGTACCCGACCCGCCCGAACCGCTGCGCCGAGCCGTCCGGCGCGAGCCGCAGCGCCTGGCCGTCCGCGCGGCCGCCGATCACCAGATAGACGTTGTCGTCCCGGCCGAGCCCCAGGCGCAGGGCCGGGACGTCGAACGCGGGGTGGTGCCTGGACACGACGTGCTCGATGGTCCTCACGGTGACTCTCCCCAAGAAGGCCGTGCGCCACCCAGGCGCCGTTGGCGATGCCACCGATCAGCTTCTCGTCATGCACACGAGGAGGGGAATCACCGCGACGGGCGAACGGGTAAACATGTGTGCCCTCTTGCGCGGAGCAGCCACGCCGGGTGCGCGGCCATCACCGCGGGCCGAAGCGGAAGGGCCCGGCGGCGGGCCCTTCCGCCCTTGTCCCGGGTTTCCGCTATCCCGGGTTTCCGCTGAGCGTGCCGTCGAACAGCTGGGTGAGGAGCGCCTTCTGGGTGTGCAGCCGGTTCTCCGCCTGTTGGAAGATCTTCGACCGCGGGCCGTCCTTCACCTCGGCGTCGACCTCCTCGCCCCGGTTGGTCGGCATGCAGTCGAGGAACACCGCGTCGTCGCCCGCGAGCCGCATCAGCGGTTCGGTGATCCGCCACCGGTCCGCGAGCCGCGTCCGTGCCTGGATCTCCTCCTGGCCCTCCAGCGTCGGTGACTTCCAGCTCAGCGTGTACACGGCGGCGCAGTCCCGCACCGCCTCCTCCAGGTCGTGGGTGAGCTCGACGCTCGCGCCGGTGCGGGCGGCGACGTCCCTGGCCGCGCGGGTCACGCGCTCCTCCGGCGCGAAGCCGGGCGGATGCGCGACCGTGACGCGGTGCCCGAGCAGTGCCGCGGCCATCATCGAGGAGTGCAGCACGCCGGGCGTCTTCTGCCGCGGTGAGTACGACCAGGCGTACACGACCCGCTTCTCCGGCACCTGTCCTGCCCCGAAGAGCTCGCGCAGCGTCAGGAGGTCGGCGAGGACCTGGCAGGGGTGTTCCTCGTCGTCGAGCGCGTTGATGACGGGGATGGTCGCCTGTTCCGCCATCGCCCGCAGTCGACGGTGACCCGCGCCGTACTCGTTCATGTCGTACCAGCGCACGACGAGGGCGTCGAGGTAGCGGTTGAGCACGCCGATGGTGTCCTCGATCGACTCGCGGTTGGCGAGCCGCAGTTCCTCGACGCCGTACGGGAAGCTGTCGGCGCCGAGCTGGGACGCGGCGACCTGGAAGGAGACCCTGGTCCGGGTCGAGGGCACGTGGAAGAGCAGCCCGATGCAGCGGCCCGCGAGGTGGGCGCGGGTGTCGTCGCCGCGTTTCATGGCTTCGGCGAGGTCGAGGAGGGAGCCCACTTCCTTGGCTGTGAGGTCCTGGATCCGCAGGATGTGTCGCGCGGTCACGTCAGTACTCCTGTCTCGGGGGATGGGGTACGCGCTTGCGCAGCCACCGCTCGGCGCCGACGGAGACCAGCAGCATCGCCAGGGCGATGACGACGCTGACGCCGAAGAACGGCAGTATGCCGACGGTGACCGTGATGACCGCCAGGTTCAGGCGGGCGGTGCGGCCACGGGGAAGCAGACGGGCGGCGGAGAGAAAGGCCATCAGGAAGATGAGCAGGTAGGTGGCGGACGACGCCTTGATCAGCGTGGACTCGCTGGAGTCGGTGACCAGGAGGAGGACGACCGACACGGCGTACCCGGGCAGGAGCGCGAGGACCGCGCGCGTGGGCACCAGCCCGCGCGAGAGCTTGCTGAGGGAGGTCGGCAGGATCCCGTCGCGGGCGAGGGCGAAGACGACGCGCGACGTGCCCAGACACCAGGCGTTGGTGGTGAGCAGCAGCAGGATCCCCGCGACCAGGTATCCGACGCTCTGCAGGCCGGAGCCGGTGGCGACCTCCAGGAGTCGTACGAACGCGGTCAGGTCCGACTGGCCCGCGGGCGCCTCGGGCAGCGCCACGGAGACCGTGAACGCCATCGCGAAGTAGAGGACGCCGACACAGGTGACGGCGTAGAGGATGCCCTTGGGAAACGTACGCGCGGGGTCGCGCACCTCCTCGGCCACCGGGGCCGCGTTCTCCCAGCCGATGAATCCGAAGAAGCAGATCAGTACGGTGCTGCCGAGGGCGCTCCAGCCGTGCGGGGCGAACGGCTGGAGACGGGTGTAGTCCGCCTCGGGCAGCGCCAGGCAGATGACGAGGACCAGCAGCAGCACCACGGCGCCGAGCACCAGGAGCTGCGCGCGCGTGCTCACCTTGATGCCGCACAGGTTGAGTACGACGCAGAACACGATGACCGCGGCGCCCGCGAGCAGGGCCGCCCGGTTCGAGGCAGTGGGGTCGACCGCGGCGAGCAGGTAGCGGCCGGCCGCGAGCCCCAGGACGGGATTGCCCGCGAGCAGCGTGATGAGGAGGAAGACGGCGGCGACCCGGCCCGCCCTGGCGCCGAACGCCGCCTCCACGAACTGGGCGACGCCCTTGCTCGTGGGGTGCCGCACGGACAGCGTCGCGAAGATCAGGGCGAAGGGGTAGCTGTAGAGGATGAGGAGTGCCCAGGCGACCAGGGACAGGGGTCCCGCCTCGGCCCAGGCGAGGGAGGGGATGAGCAGGACGCCCGCGCCCATCACCGAGGTGACGTAGTGGGCGACGAGCCCTGATGTGCCCAGCCTGCGGGGCAGTTGAGGGGGCGCTGTTGCCTTCGAGACGGCCCCCTCCACTGATGTCATACGGTCTGCCTCGACTGCTCGGCCTGCCGTGCGTCTGCTGCCCGCTGTGCCTGCTCGGGCTGTTCGGGCTGCTCCGCGCGCGATCCGCGCCAGAGTCCGTCCATCGTCTCGTGGCTGATCTGTTTGTGCAGGTCTCCCTGGGACGCGTAACCCATATTGATGATGAGGCGCCGCCCGCCGGTCAGTGGATAGACGCGGTGCAGGGTGGTGTCGGTGCGCATCAAGTACAGGTCGCCGGGGAGGAGTTCGAAGGAGTGGATGGGCTGCGCGAGGAACTGTCGGTGCAGCTGGGGATCCTTCTTGTTCCAGTACGTACGAGGTACGCACTGCACGAAGCCGCCGTGCTCGGCGGGCGGGCAGGCGACGACCCAGACGAGCGCGAAGCTGTAGTCGTCCCAGTGCCAGCCGTGCGTGTCACCGGACTGCTCCAGCTCGGTGATCACGTACCGCTCCGGCTCGTAGGGGCAGGGGAGCACGGGCTCGCCCGCGACCTTGCCCAGCGCGTCGAGCAGGGCCGCCGCGTCGTACACCCGTGGGATGACGGAGCCGTGCTCGCTGATTTCCCGGTGGCGCACATTGCGCATCAGCCGGGGCGAGTGGTCTGTTTCCTCGAAGCTGATTGTCCTGCGGACGCCGTGCTCCGCTACGAGGTCCTCAATTTCGTCCGCCACGCATGATTTGACGTGGTCAGGAACGAGGAAGGGTAAAGTCGTGAATCCGCACTGGAGGAAATCGCGGCGCGCGGCCTCCAGTCGGTGTTGCTCGACATGTTTGACGAGATGTTCCGAGAGGGACTGAACGAGGCCCCCGATCCGCTCGTCCGGCCGCATGACCAGCTCCCCACGTCGTCGGCAGGAGATGTGCTCGTTTCGCTTCCATGACAAGAACGGCAGCCTACCCGGTCAAGCTGTGGGCACCGGGAAAAGCGAATCATTCAGGCCAGGGGGCCGGTGGCGAACTCCGGGGGCCGGTCGGCGGCGCAGAACATTGAGCTCCGTTTTACATGATTCAGCGGATTCGAATGGTGCGCGGGAAACCGAGGCGGGGGCGGTCCGTTGACGTTTCGTTTCTTTCTGTCACGCGCCCGAGGCGGCGATTAGCGGGCGCACGCCGGAGTTCGAAACGGTGCGAAGCGGACCGGCGAAGCCGGAAATACATACACGTTCACCAAGGGCCTGGCCGGCGCGGCGACGGGCGGGGCCTCGCGCTCGCCGTTGCCTTACCCGCGAGGTAATGGAACCGGTCCGGCGGACTGGCCAGAATGGTGATCTCGCCGCGTCGGCCGGACGCGGCTCCCGGATCGGAGTGATGAGCCATGTCCTCAGCCGCACCCAGAACGACCCGCGCCGTGGTGGAGGAGCTGCTGCGCCGCATCGGTGAGGGCGATCCCGAGCGCATCGCCGAGATGTACGCCGAACGGGGCGATTGGAAGCTGGACTGGCCGGAGGCGGAGCACGGTCGCGCCGCGACTCCGTGGATCCGGCACCGTGCCACCCGGGCAGATGCCGCCGCCCACTACCGCGAACTCGCCGAGCACCATGTGCACGGGCAGGCGGCGACGGAGATCGAGCGCATCCTCGTCGATGGCGACGACGCGGTCGTGCTCGGCGAGATCCGCCAGACGGCGCGCGCCACCGGACGTGCCTACCGCGCCCGGTTCGCGCTGCACCTCACCGCCGAGGACGGCCTCATCACCCGGCACCACGTCTACGAAGACAGCCTTGCCGTGGCCCAGGCGTTCGAGTAGGAGGGGCGGGCCGGGGGACACTGAGCCGACCGCGAAGTCGGCCTCCCCGGCCGTTCGTTCGTTGGCTGGTTCTGGATCGTGTGACGGTGCTGGGTCTCCGTAGGCTCAACCGCACAGGATGCGCGTGTCTCAAGTAACCCTGGAGGTCGGCGTGTTGTACGCATTCGCCTTCGAGCGGGTCGGCGTCGTGGTGAGCGACCTCCACTTCCTCAACCCGAATCCGCTGCACGGGCAGGAGACGCCCGAGCGCGGCGTGCGGCTCGAACTACGGGTCTTCGAAACCGGCGAGCTGCCCGGCTCCATCTACTCGGCACGCCCGATCACGATCGGCCGCCCGCTGTGGCGGGTGGATCTCCTCCAGGACGTGGACGCCGCCCCGAACACGTTCGACCGCACGCACCACCACCCCTCCATCGTCGGCTGGGAACCCGGCCCGCGGACCTTCGTCGAGGAACTGTCCGCCGACCCGCTGTCGTGGCTCACCGCCAAACTCACCGACCTCTCCAGCCTCCTTGATGAGGCGGGCATCCCTGCGTACGAGATCTCGGAGACGGACGCGGACGGTCTGCGAACCTCGGCACCCGAAATCGTGCGCACCGTCGGCCAGTTGCTGGAGCGGGTGTGGTCCGGCGAACTCGGCGGAGCCGGGGGCGATCTGGAGTCGGGGACGGTGACCAGTCTGCGGGCCAGTTGGCTCTAGGTGTCCTCTCGCGGCCTGGGCTCCCTCTGGCGGCCCGGGTCCCAGCCGTATCCCTGCGACGGCAGGGAAACTGGCCGGGCGGGCTCGTAGTGTCGCCCCATGACGGGAGTCGGGGCGGATGCCCACCTACTGGTCTGGATGAACGAACGTCGCACGCGGGGGCACTCGGGTCCGGCGGGCCCGGAGGACTTTCCCGAGGAATGGCGGCGCAACGCCCGCTTTCGACTCCACAGCGACCTCAAGGAACTTGTCCGGCGAGGCCAGTTGCAGCGGACGTTCGCGCTGGGCAAGGGCAACCTGTACCACCTCACCCACAGCGGCGAACTGGAGGCACAGCGACTCCCGCATCTGCGGCGCGACCCCGAAGGGCGCCAACAGTTCGCCCGCAACGGCCTGGTGTCCGTGGCCGCACACGCGCCCTACAGCCCCACCACCGGCCTGGAGGCGTTCCTCGCGACACCACACTCGCTGACGTACGGCGATCCTCTGACCCTCGGGGAAGTACGCGCGGCAGCGGCCTATCTGGCGGAACAAGGCCTCGCCACCTCGGCTCCCACAACGTGCAGAACAAATCGTTCGGCTTCGACCCCTCCCAGTTCGCCGACTTCGCCCGCCAGGTCCTCAGCGCCGCACCCCGCGTGGAGACCTCCGACGAACTGCGCGCCCAGATCGTCCGCGACGCCTCCTACCTCGAAGAGGAGAGCACCGGACCGGCCCCCGCCAAGCCGCGTACGCCGGGCACTGGAAGGGCTGACGGACACCCTCATGCGGCATTCCACGGACGGCCTCGCCCAGTTCCTCTACCACACGGGCCGCGGCCTCCTGTCCTGACGGCCGCGACGGTCCGTCCCGCGCGGGCGCGCGACCGGGAAGGCGTGGGTCCGGGATCAGCAAACCGTCACTCGTGCAGAACCGAACCCGGGCGCGAGGTCGCCGTCGGCTGTTCGGGGACCTGCGGAGCCGTCCGTTCCGGGGAGGCGGAGGAGCGGTGTCCTCGGGGAGGGTCCGTGGAGCGGTCGGCTCGGAGGGCGGCTAGTTCCCGGCGGAGGGCGCGCATGTACTCGTGGGACTCGTAGAGGTAGCGGACCTTGGTGGGCAACATCCAAGGGTCGACCGGCTTGCGGACCACGTCGGCGACGCCGAGGGCGAAGGCCGACGAGGCCAGTTCGTGGTCCACGCCGAAGCCGGTGAGCAGCACGACGGGGATGTGCTGCGTCTGCTCCAGGCGCCGCATGAAGCGGACCACGTCGAGACCGTCGGTGCCGGGCATGCGCACATCGAGCAGCACGAGACCGATCTCGCCACGGAGCAGGTGCCTCAGTGCGTCCTCTCCGTTGGTGGCGCTGATCAGCTCGTACCGCAGATGCACCAACGCGCTTTCGAGCGCGAACAGGGTGTCCGCGTCGTCGTCGACGATCAGGATCTTCGCACCAGGCGTCACAATCCGAACCCCCTATCTCCACCAACCAGCCTATGCCTCAAGTGAGTTGAGAGATGTCCCCGTGTCATGTGCCGTTGGCGCCACGGCCGGGACGGGGACGTCGATCACAACAGCGCGGGCCCCCTCCGCACGAGACGGAGGGGGCCCTCACGTCAGGCACCCGCCCTGCGGATGTCACGTGACGGGGCCCTCGGCGGGAGGCGGGCCCGCGCGCCGGGCCAGGCTCGCGCCCAGCTCGTCGCGCACCTCGGCGGGAAGGTCGCCGTTCTGCCCCCACGCCAGGATGAGGTCCGCGACGGCACGGAGCTTGATGTTGGTGTGCTGCGACACTTCCCGCAGCACCTCCCAACCCTGCTCGGGAGCGACCTGCCCCAAGGCGACGACGATGCCGATAGCCTGGTCGATCGAGGCGTGGGAGTCCACTGCCTGTCTTAACTGATCGACCTGCTCCACAAGGCCGGAGACCGTGTCCGCGGTCCGCTCGGCCTTCTGAGGATCATTCACTCCGCAACTCCACTATGGGCTCTGGGTTCCGATACGAGTCAGGGTCAATCTCGCGTGCGGGACCCCCTTCGTCAAGCCACTCACAAGCCCCCTGAGCAGCCAAAAGAATCCCACACAGCGGACGGGAGCGAGCCGCGCCCGAGTACCGGGCCACAGCCCTCCCACGTCCGGAAATCGGCGCCCGGCGCCCCGCCCGCGGACATTGGCCTGAATTGATTTAACGTTCAACCATACCCTCTGCGGCCTGGCCGCCGGCAGCGCGCTCGCCTTCTTCCAGTTCGCCGACCCCGAGGACCAGAAGGAGTTCAAGACCGACATCAACACCACTCCCCTGCGCCACCTCGCCTTCAAGGTCGAGGCGGAGGCCCAGGAGGTCCTGCGCGAGCGGGTCACCGCGGCAGACCCCGCGGGAGCGAACACCCACGTGATCGACCACGGGTTCTGCGTCTCGCTGTACGTCACCGACCCCAACGGGCTGATCCTGGAGTTCGTCGTCGACCACCCCGACGTGGCGAAGATCGACGCCGAGAAGCGCACCACGGCACACGCCGACCTCGCCCGCTGGCTCGCCGGCGACCACACCAGCAACAACCATTGGCGCTGCCCCCTGGCGCCCGGCGCCCGACCAGCCCGTCCTCGGAGCCTCGCGCTATCGCCGAAACGCGGCCGTCAGTGAACCCACCGTGCGGTGCGGCGCCTTCCGCCGATCGCGGTCGGGGTGGATCATCCGGTGACCGAGGCCCCACACCAGGGCGCCCAGCACGAAGCCGTACACGACGACCAGGCCGTGCCCGTTCTCCTGGGCGAACCACATCACCAGCCCGAGTGCGGGTGCGGCGAGGGCGAGCAGCCGCTCCTTCTGGTCCTTGGTGCGCAGCAGCAGGCCCGCGGCGAGGGTCGCGGCGAGGAAGTACGTGGCGCCCGAACTGCCCGCGAAGTTGCGCGGGTCGGTGCTGCGGCTCGCTTCCATGAAGAGCGAGTCGATGTGCTGAGGGAGGAGGATTCCCGCCGCGAGCAGACCGAGCATCAAGGCGCCGCCCCAGAACCACTCCGCGAGGGCCGAGACGACCGCGAGCGTCGCGATGTTCCAAGCGCCGCCCAGGAAGCCGCCGTTCTGCATGAATACCGAGGTGACCACGCGCCACCAGCCGGATCTGTCCGGGTCCGCGTCGAGGGCAGCCATGGCCCCGGACCAGCTGAGCTGGGTCACGACACCGGCGAGGGCCACCGCGAGGACTGCCGCGGCGGCCCAGGGTATGCGCCGCCGCGGGACCGAATCCGGACCGAGCAGCGCCAGGCCCGCCTTGAACATCAGCACCATCAGCGCCGCCGTGGTCACGTTGAACAGCAAGCCGCCCATGGTTGGTCTCCCCCGTCGCGTACCTGGTCGAATGCGGACGTGACGCTACCGGACGTGATCCACTCGGCAGAGCCGAGACTGCCCCTCTGAGCTGCTTCTTTGCGAACTTTATGCAGTCCCGTACGACGGCTTTACGCAGTCCCGTACGAGGACGGTGAGTCCGATCCGGCCATGCCTGTCTCACGGGCACGGCGAGTGGTACGGCAGCTCCCCCAGATGGTCGCGCCACCTCGCCCGCGTCAGCACGTGCCCCGTCACGGCACACACGTGGTCGACGACCCGTTCGACGTCCAGGTCCCACAGCCGGGCCGTGCCGTCGTCGCCCGACGTCGCCAGGGTCCGGCCGCCGGGGCCCAGCACGGCACGTGTGACCGGTCCCGCATGGCCGACCAGCGCGTTGCCCGTGACGGCGGGGTGGGCAGGATCGGTGACGTCCCACAGCGTGAACGTGCCGTCCGTCGTGCCGGTGACGAGGGTTTGCGCGGCGGGGCCGAAGGCGAGTGCGGATACGGGGCCGTTGGCGTCGGCCGGGGCGCCGAGCGGCTTGGGGCGGGCGGGCGCGGTGACGTCCCAGAGGCGTAGCTCTCCTTCGTCGGTGGCCACGGCGAGGGTGTGTCCTCGCGGGGCGAAGCCGACCGCGTCGCCGCGCAGGGTGCGGGCCACTCGGGCCGGGCGGGTGGGGTCGCGGGTGTCCCAGAACCTGACCCTTCCGGTGTCGTCCGCCAGGGCCAGGACCCGTCCGTCGGCGCTGAACGCGAAGGAGGAGTCGACGTCCGCGCCCGTGGCCGCGGCGGTGCCGAGGAGGCGGGGGTGGTGGGCGTCGCGTACGTCCCACAGGCGGATGCGGTCCGACGCGCCCGGTTCACCGATGTCGGCCGCGTCGCCCCAAGACCCGCTGACGGAAACCGACTTGATCCGACGCTGCTCGTACTCCGCCATGGTGCGCCCGTCCCCGCTGAAGGACAGGGCGGTGATCGTGTGGTCGCGCCTGAGGGAGGTACGGCCCAGTCGGCGCGGGTGTGCCGGATCTCCGGCGTCCCACAGGTGCGTGCCGCCGTCCGGGTCCGCGACCGCGAGCAGGTGGCCGCGGGGCGCGAAAACGGCACTGGCACCGCGCAGTTCGCCCAGCTCTTCGGGGCGGCTGGGGTCGGCGGTGTCCCACAGCCGCACCTTCTCCCCCGCGTCACAACCGGCGACCAGCGTCCGCCCGTCGGGACTGACGCCGCCGACGGCGGCGTCCGGGCACCCCGTCAGCAACGGAGTCGGACTCCACACCCGGATGACCCGGTCGTCCGTGATCAGGCTCCGGCCGTCGCGGCCGAAAGCCACGGAGAGCCCCTCGTGCACGGCCTGGCCGAGCGGTTCTCCGATACGGGCGGGCAAGCGCGGGTCCGCGGTGTTCCACAGCTGGACTCCCGCGTCCTCCACGACCGCGAGGGTGCGGCCGTCCGGGCTGAAGGCCGCCGCGGCGACATCGGATCCTTCCAGACTGTCGAGCGGGATAGGCAGCCGCTTCGGGTGTCCGAGGTCGCCGATGTCCCAGAGCCTGACCCGTTGGCCGCCGCCGTCGGTGGCCAGTGTCCGCGCGTCCGGACTGAACACGACGTCCTCCGCCCCGTCCGCGCCGAGCCGGAGGGTGCTCAGCGACGCCAGGTGCGCCGGGCGGGCCGTGTCCCACAGCCGTACGACACCGTCGTCGCTGCCCGCCGTGGCAAGGACGTGTCCGACCGGGCTGAAGACGGGCAGATCACCTGGCAGGGCGCGGCCGGACCGTTCGGGGTGCCGGGGATCGCGCAGATCCCATACGAACGTCCGCTGACCGCCCGCGGCGAGCAGCCGCCCGTCGGGGCTGAGCGCCACCCCGTTGCCCACGGTGTCGTCGGGCAGGGCCAGCGAGGCGAGGGCGGTCGGATGGCGCGGGTCGGCGGTGCGCCAGATCCTGATCCTGCCGTCGCGGTCGTCCCCGGTGGCCAGGAGGCGCCCGTCGGCGCTGAGGGACACGGCGGATCCGCGCAGGGCGGGTCCCACGCGGCGGGGGCGGGTGACGTCCCGGATGTCCCACAGGCGTACGAGGCGGTCGGGCCCGACGAGGACCAGCAGACGCCCACGGGTGTCGGTGATCGGGCCGTTGCCGAAGGAGCTGATGTCGCCCTCGGTATCGGGCGTGCGGCGGCTCTGGTCAGGGGTCTCGGAGAACAGCGTGGAATTCCCCGCGCCGAGCAGGCTCGTCAGGGTCCCCGGCGACCTGCGCATCCGGTAGGAGGCGATGTCGAGTTGGGCCGCGAGAGAGGCGTTCTGGACCCGAGCGGGCAGCCCGGTGCCCCGCAACTGGTCGGCCTCGGCGGCGATTTGCCGGGCCACCGCGACGGAGTGCTGGGCGCGGGCCGTCGCCCGCTGTTGGAAGGCGAACGTCGCCGCGGCGCAGACCACGAGGACCAGCGCGGTCAGACCGGCCACGAGCGTGCGCAGCCGCCGGGTGGCACGTGCGGCCGCCCGCTGCTCGCTGTCGCGCGCCGCCGTGCCCGCGCCGAGGAACTGGGCTTCCAGCGCGGTCAGTTCGCCCTGGTCGGTGAATGTCTCCTCGGCCACCGCCAGGCGCGTGCCGCGGTAGAGCGCGCCGGGGTCCCGGTCGAGCGCGTGCCACACCTGTGCCGCCTCGGTCAGCCCGCGGTGCGTGCGAAGGCGCTCGCGGTCGGCGTCGATCCAGCCGCGCAGCCGGGGCCAGCCCGCGATGAGGGCCTCGTGGGCGAGGTCGACGGTGTCGTGGTCCAGGGTGATCAGCCGCGCGTGCGCGAGCCGTTCGAGGACGGTGCGGACGTCGGCGGAACGGTCCGGCTCCAGCTCCGCGCGGGCGACGGGGCGACGGGTGTCCTGCGTGCCGTCACCGGGCGCGATGAGTCGTAGCAGGATCCGGCGCGCCAACATGGCTTGATCCGGCGTCAGTTGGCAGTGGACGGATTCGGCCGTGCGGGCGATCGCGCCGTGCAGGCCGCCCGCCGCCTCGTACGCCTCCTCGGTCAGTGCTCGCCCTTTGCGGCGGCGCCAGGTCTCCAGGAGGGCGTGCGACAGCAGCGGCAGGGCGCCGGGTTCGCCACCGGCCTCGTCGAGCATCCGGGCGGTGAGCGAGCGCTCCACGATCAGTCCGGCCGCCTGGGCGGGTCGCACGACGGCCGCCCGCAGTTCCTCGGGGTTCATGGGCCCGGCCAGCACGGTCGCGTGCCGCAACGCGGCGGTGAGCGCCGGGTGTTGGGAGCAGTGGCCGAGGAAGTCGGCCCGTACGCAGATGACGACGCACAGTCGGCTCGTGGGATCGAGGCACGTGAGGAGCCGGTCGATGAAGCGGTCCCGCTCCGCCCGGTCGGCGCACAAGGTGTAGAGCTCTTCGAATTGGTCGACGATCAGCCAGGTGTCCCCGTCCGCGTCCTTCGGCACCAGGGCCCGGTCGTGGGTGCGTACGGGGTGCTCGCCCGGGGTGAGGACGCGCAGCGCGGCGGGACGGGGAAGAGCCGCCGCGTCCCAGGTGCGCAGACGTGGGATGAGCCCGGCGCGCAGCAGGGACGACTTGCCGCTGCCCGAGGGGCCGAACACCGCGGTGAAGCGGTGTGCGGTGGCGGCCTGGAGCAGTTGTTCGGTGAGCTCGTCGCGGCCGAAGAAGAGATGAGCGTCGGCCGGTTCGAAGCGGGCCAGGCCCCGGTAGGGCGACTCGGCGTCCTCGTCGTCGGCGCGTGGTGCGGCCGCCGTCTCCGCGGCCGCCTCCCGCCAGCGCGCCTCCCACTCGACCGGCTCACCGCCGCAGGCGCGTACGTAGGCGAGCGCGACCGGCAGCGTGGGCAGCCGCGCGCCCGCCGCCGCCTGCGACAGGGTGCTCGCGCCCTGGGCCGCCCGCCGCGCCATCACGCGATAGGTCGGACCGCCCGCCTCGGCCCGCAGCTTGCGCAAGTCCGCGGCGAACCGCGCCACCGCCCCCGCGCTCGGATCCAGCGGATTCTCCGGACGCCCCGGCATCGACGGCTCCTCCGGTCGGCCCGCTTCCCCCGTGGACGCGGCACGCGGCCCGAGAACGTACGCACACCGACCGGCCGGGGCAAGCGACAGGCACGTTCTTCGGTCAACACCCCGACCGGCTCCTCCTACCAAGTGCGTTGCGGTGCAAGGCCATTGATCCGAGTGGCGAACCCGGCTCCCCATTCAACCCGCCAGCCGGAAACGTCGAGGTCAGGCAGACAACGGAGGGGGATCGCCACATGAACGAGCGCCAGCGGCTCACGCCTGTACCAAGTGGTACCGGCTAGCCAGCCCCACAGGAACGACAGACCACTGCGCGGGGGACGGGGGCGGGGCCTGGCAGGGATTCCTGCCAGGCCCCGTGAGCCTTGCTCCAGTGGGCGTGAGCGTGGGGGTTTCGGGGGCGCAGCCCGTGCGTGGGGGCGGTCTCAGCGGCTGAGTATCTCCGTGAGGAGTGTGGCGGTGGCCGCGGGGGACTCGACCGGGAAGTGGTGGGTACCCAGGTCGACGAGGACGATGTCGAAGCGGTCGCCGTAGCGGTCGACGGCGTCCTGGTGGGTCAGGTCGCGAATCGCGAACACGGTGATCGGCTGGCTGGTCTCGCCCAGCGCCTCGTCCATGTCCCAGTGCAACAGGCCCTCCATGGAGCGCAGTCCGGCCGGCTGCCGCACGCCGCTCATCTTCGCCGTGTAGGTCTCGGCGAGGGCCGGGTCGGCGCCCTGCGGTGTGCCGCCCTCGACCAGGCCGCGCACCGCCGCGGGGAAGTCATCCCGGAACGCCCTCAGCACTCCCTCCGCCCGCGCGGCCGGCTGCGCGGGGAAGAGGGCCAGGTAGTGCAGCGCCTCCAGCGCGACCACGTGGGAGACCGTCTCCGGCAGCAGGCGCCCGACCTCGACGGCGACCGCTCCGCCCATCGAGTGCCCGGCCACGACGGCCGAGCCGACCGACTCGGCCGCCAGCACGGCCGCCACGTCGCGGGCGAACTCCGCCATCGTCCACACCGTCCGCGCGGACCGCGACTCGCCGTGCTCGGCCAGGTCGACCGCCAGGACCCTTACGTCATCGGGCAGTTGGAGCGTCAGCGCGTCGAAGTCGCCCCGGTGGCACCCCCATCCGTGGAGGAGGACCAGCGCGGGCCCGTCGGCCGGGCCGCTCGCCGTGTAGCGGATCGTCGTGTCGCCCTCGCGCCGGACCGCACGGTGGTCGGCGGTCCTGGATGCAGTGGTCATGTCGTCATGTCCTCTCGCGATGAAGTGTGTTGGCCTGGCGTGCGGCGGCCGTCGCGCCGTCACACCGCGCGGCGGTACGGGGCGGGCCAGGCGGCCGGGGCCGTGGCGGGGGCGCGCAGGGCGAAGTAGGGGTCGCGGAGCAGCGCGCGCCCGATCATCACCGCGTCGACCCGGTCGCCCGCCACCAGTTCGTCGGCCAGGGCCAGATCGCCGATCTGGCCGGTCGGGGCGACCGCGAGGCCCGATGCCTCCTTGAGCGCCTCGGCGTACCCGGCATGGACCGCCTCCCGTACCGGCGCGCGGGCCTGCGTGTCGCGCACCACGAGGCCGGAGGAGACGTCGAGGAGATCGATGCCCGCGGCCGCCAGTTCCTTGGCGAACGACGCGGCGTCGTCGAGGGTCAGTCCGCCCTCGATCCAGTCCGTGGCGGTGATGCGGAAGAAGACGGGCTCGTGCGCGGGGAACGCCTCCCGGACGGCCCGCGCGACCCGCAGCGGCATGCGCATCCGGCCCTGCGGGTCCCCGCCGTACTCGTCGGTGCGCCGATTGGCCAGCGGGGAGAGGAACTCGTGCAGCAGGTATCCGTGCGCGCCCTGGATCTCGACGGCCTGATACCCCGCCAGATCGGCCATCCGGGCCGCGTGGGCGAAGGACTCGACCACCTCGTCGACGTCGGCGCCGCTCGCTTCCCTGGGGGCCTGGAGTTCACCGAAGGGGTCCGCGGACGCGCCGGTCGTCTCCCAGCCTCCGGCGGACCCGCGCACGGACCCGTTCTGCCCCGCGCCTTCCCAGGGCAGCTGATGCGACCCCTTGCGGCCCGCGGCCTGCAACTGCACGGCGGGGACGGTGCCGCGCTCGGCGAGGAACGAGGTCAGACGCCGGTGCGCGACGGCCTGCTCCTCGTTCCAGAGCCCGAGGTCGGCCGACGTGGTGCGGTAGGAGGGGCCCACGGCGGTGGCCTCGACCATGATCAGGCCCACCCCGCCGACCGCGCGGGCCCCGTAGTGCACCAGGTGCCAGTCGGTCGGCCGCCCGTCCGCCCCCGCGGCGTACTGAGCCATCGGCGACATCCACACGCGATTCGCGACCGTGACGTCCCGCAACCGGAGAGGGCGCATCACGGCTGACGCCGACTCCGGAACGACAACAGGTGTACTCACTTGTCCCACTTCCCGAGGTGACCGCGGCGTCCCCAGCGAACGCACTCGCAGCGATCACTGCGTTAGCGATCGGAAGGTAGCACAAACGCAGTGATCGCTGCATCAAAAAAGCAGCGATCAATGAAATAGTGGCCACATGCCCGGCCAGACATCGCCCTCGCCCCAGTCCGGGAGCCGCCCAGGAGGCCGCTCCGCCCGCATCCGCGCGGCCGTGCACGGGGCCGTCGGGGACCTGGTCGCCGACGGGGACGGGGAACCGCTCACGATCCCCGTCGTGGCGGCCCGCGCCGGCGTGCACGCCACCACCGTCTACCGCCGCTGGGGCTCGGTCGCCGACCTGCTCGCCGACGTGGCGTCGAGCCGCTTCACCGGCGACCTCGTGGTGCCCGACACCGGCAGCCTCCGCGGCGACCTGGAGCGCTACGCGTCCGACCTCGCCAAGGACCTCGGCGACCCGGACACCCTGGCGCTGGTACGCGCCACCATCAGCGCGGGCGGCGGACAGGGCGCCGCGGTGTGCAGCGGGGAGCGTCAGCAGACCCTCGACGCCGTCCTGGAACGGGAGCGGGCCCGGGGGCAGCTGCCCCCGACGCTCGAACGCGCCACGGACGCCGTACTCGCCCCCCTCTACTACCGCGCCGTCTTCACCAGCCTGCCCCTGACCCCCGAGTGGACGCGCGAGCTCGTGTCGAACCTGCTGCGGGACTGACGGCACCTCGCAGGGGGCACCGGGACCGTCGGACGACGGCGGGCCCGCACCCCCGGAGGAGTGCGGGCCCGCCGTGCGGTGCTCGATCAGACGGTGGCGAGCGAGACCTCGGTCGACTTGATCAGCGCGACGACCGAGGAGCCGGCCGCGAGGCCCAGGTCGGCGACGGCGTCGTTGGTGATGGCCGCGGTGAGCGCGCCGCCCTCGACGTCGACCTTGACGGAGGCCATCGCACCACCGGAGGCGATGTCGGTGACGGTGCCCGCGATCTGGTTGCGGATCGACAGGCCCTGGACCGGACCGGTGGCGAGCGAGACCTCGGTGGACTTCACGAGGATCTTCACCTCGGAGCCCTCGGCGAAACCGAGCTCCTTGACGGACTCGGTGGTGATCGCGGCGGTGACGTCCTGACCGCCCGCGAGGCGGACCTTCACGGTCGCCATGGCTTCGCCGGTGGTGACGGACGCGACGGTGCCGGGGATCTGGTTGCGGATGCTCAGGCTCATGGGGTGGCGCCTCACGGAATCGGGGGAACGGGGGAAGGGGGCGGGAAGCGGGGCAGCCCGTAAGGGCGACCCGCCATGCCCCCGAAGGTAATACGTCCGCAAACATCCGTTTGTGAGGCCATCGCATCCACCAGGCGGATCCGAGCTCCAGGCTGGCAGATTCGACAGGGCCCAAGGTCGCCACTTGTCCGGACTCTCGGCCCCTTCCCTCAGCGCCTTTCGGATGCGCCTTCCGCCGCCGCGGGTGCCGGCTACTCGTCCAGGAGTTCGTTGAACCAGGTGCCCATCAGGTGGAGATGGGCGATGACCTCCTGCGCGTAGCTGGGCCACCAGTCGTAGCAGTGCTCGGCGGCGGCCCGGTCGTCGCCGCGGAGCGCGGCCTCCCAGTCGAGCAGGAGCCGTCCCGCCTGTTCCCGCTCTCTGAAGAGCAGGCCGAGGTGGTCGTCCAGTTCCGGGCCGCGGACGTGCATGCGCAGTCTGACGATCGCGAACCCGAGCTCCCACGAAGCCTCGTTGACGCGCTCGCCGGCCTCGTCCAGCCGCTCCCGCGCCACACTCGGATCGTTGAGGGCCGTCGCGTTGCGGTACATCGCCCTCGCCTCGTTCTCCGCCTTGGCGAGGAAGTTCTCACAGGCGGCCCGTCGAGGATCGATGCGCGCGACCTTGGTCGCCTGACGCAGCCCCAGCCGGGCCCCCAGGAGGGCTCCGCAGAGCCCTCCGGCGACACCGATCAGCGCCACGAGCACTTCCATGCCGGCGAGTATCGGGCCGCCCCGGGATCCTGCCCAGCCCGCGCGGCGCTCGCGGGCCCGATGCGGGCAGCGTCACGGGCGGGCGGCCTAGCGGCGCGGCGTGATGAAGGCGTCGTTCACCACGTAGCCGTCCAGGCCGTGCAGTTCGCCGTACGTCATCAGGTCGCTGGTGCGGTTGATGAAGCCGCGTCCCGAGTAGTTGAGCGAGGTGTTGCACAGGACGCTGAAGCCGGTCAGCTCCCCGAAGGACGTGAGCAGCGCGGCCATTTCGGGGTTCGCCTTCGGGTCGACCGTCTGGGTGCGTGCCGTTCCGTCGACGTGCGTCACCGCGCGGAGTTCGCCGGAGTCGACCTGGCTGAAGTACAGCATGTAGGGATCGGGGACCCCGCCGCCGAACCATCGGCCCGCGTCCTGCTCCAGACAGATCGGGGCGATGGGACGGTAGCCCTCGCGCTGCTTGATCTTGTTGAGCCTGGCCGTCGTCTCCACGGTGAAGGGCGCCGCCAGGATCGAGCGGTTCCCGAGCGCGCGGGGGCCGATCTCCCAGCGGCCGCGCGCCCAGCCGATGATGTTTCCGTCGCGGAGATAGCGGGCGATCTCGTCGTAGCGCACCGGACGGATCTCGTAGCGCTGCGGGTCGAATGCCGTGTCCTCCACGAATTCGCCGCCCGCGTAGACGTCCCAGTCCAGATCGGCCGAACCGGTGTAGAAGTGCTGGGCGTCGATGGCGGTCCCGATCGCGGAGCCGCTGTCGTTGGGGCACGGCGGGACGAAGACCGCGGGGAAGAGTCCGCACTCGCGCCAGCGGCGGTTCCACTCGCAGTTGAGCCCGCAGCCGCCCGAGATGAGCAGGGGGAGGCCCTCCGTCAGGTTCTCCCTGGCGTATGCGTGGAACCGGTCGAAGATGGCGTCCGACAGGCGGGCGGCGAGGCTCTTGTACGCGTCCGTCTCCACGCCGATGTCGTGGAACGGGGAATCGGTCATCCGGTCCTTGAGGCGGCCGGTGATGACCTCCCTCTGGCCGAGGATGAAGTCGATCACTTCTCGTTCCGCCCGGGTCGTCGGCCGGTTCTCGGCGAAGCCTGCCAGTGCCATCTGCTTGCCCGCGTCCTGGAAACGCACGAACTCCTCGTGCGGGCTGTACTTGGGGTCCGCGAGCGCGAAGCCGTAGGAGTACTTGTTGCCCGGGTAGTTGAGCACCTCCTGGAGATGGGTGACCTTGCCGTGCTCGTCGATGCGGTAGAACGAGCCGATGTTCCCTTCCCACACCAGGCTGTAGAAGGGCTGGTCGCGCCGGAACGCCGACATCCCGTAGGACGTCATGATGTGGGAGCGCTCGTGCGTCGAGGAGAAGACCCGCACGGACTTCCCGAAGAACCGGCCCGCCTCGTCCGAGATCGCGGACTCGCCCACTCCGTAGTACCCGGCGCGCGAGGGCTGGTCGGTGGCCTGGGTCCCCTTGATCCAGCCGCTCATCGCGACGACGTCGGGCTGTTTGTCCAGCCGGTCCGACGCGACGGCGAACGCCTCGGCGGTCAGGCCGCTGTAGCGGACGAACGAGTCCTTCTCCGCCTCCAGGGAGAAGAGCAGCTTGCCGTCCTCGACGGCTGCGATCGCCCCGTCGTGGCCTTCCTTCAGGGAAAGAATCAGCATCATGGTCCGTTTCTCTGTGGATTCGCGATTCTCTGTGGATCGATCAGAGCGGCCCGGGTTCGGGTGCCGCCCGTAGCGGAGGCGGGGCCGCGAGGACCTTCAGGGCGAGTTGGTGCAGTCGCGGGTTGGCGGACAGGGCGCCGGTGCCGCCTTGGGGCGAGGCGCCCAGGAGATCGGTGCAGACACCGCCCGCTTCCGCCACGAGGATCTGCACGGCGGTGATGTCCCAGGGGTTCACGACCGGTTCGGCCGCGATGTCGATCGTGCCCTCGGCGACCATGCAGTGCTGGAGGAAGTCACCGAAGGCCCGGTCCTCCCAGCACGCTTCGGCCAGGCGCAGATACGCCGCCCGCGAGTGGAAGGTGTCCCAGGTACGTGTGCTGGTGGTGGACACGTAGGCATGGGCGAGGAGGGCGTTGTCGGAGACGTACAGGCGCTGGGGCGCGCTGTCGGCGTCCCCGCGCCGCAGCCAGGCGCCCTGCCCGGCCGCCGCCCACCAACGGCTGCGCAGGGCCGGGGCGCTGATGACGCCGACGGTGGGTCTGCCGTCCTCCAGGAGCGCGATCAAGGTGGCCCAGACCGGCACTCCGCGCAGGAAGTTCTTGGTGCCGTCGATGGGGTCGACCATCCAGGTACGCCCGGCCGTGACCGAGCCGCCGGTCTCCTCCCCCGCGAAGGAGTCGTCCGGGCGGGCGGACTTCAGCGCCTCGCGTACGGCCGTCTCGACGGCGGTGTCCGCGTCCGTCACGGGCGTACGGTCCGGCTTCTGCCGGACGCGGAGGTCGCGGGCGCGGAAGCGGCGGTTGGTGATGTCATCGGCGACAGCGGCCAGTTGCAGGGCAAGGTCGAGATCGGCCTGTAGTGCCATGGGGCGCCTCACTGCACACGTCGTGGGCTTCGGGGGCTCGACCGGATCACTTCGGGTGCAGTTCGAGCATGTGGTACTCCATGACCCGTACTTCCTCGATCCGCCGTACGCGGTGCAGCAGTTCGACCCGAAGTCCGGCTTCCTCGGCCAGGGCGTCGAGTCGTTCGCGGTCCCCGAGGTCGGCCGTGCCGAGCAGCAACCTGCCGCCGGCGGCGAGGTGTTCACGGGCTCCCGCCATGTAGCGGGCCTGGCCCTGGTAGCCCGGGTCGAAGACGGCGGTGTGCAGGTCGGTGGAGAGTGCGAAGTCGTCCTCCACGTAGGTCCAGGGCACGTTCCAGAAGATGGTGTCGAAGCGGTCCATGGGGTCGAGCGCCGCGTACATGTCGCTGTGGAGGACGCGCACCCGGTCGCTCACACCGTGCCGCTCGGCGTTGGCGACCGTGTTGGCCACCGCCTTCTCGTTGATGTCGAGCGCGGTGACGGAGGCACAGCCTTCGAGTGCGGCGGTCACGGCGATGACGCCCGTGCCGCAGCCGACCTCCAGGAACGAGCCGCCCTCGGGGTAGGGCACGATCGAGGCCAGCACCTCGGTCGCGGCGCTCAGCGTGCTGGGGAAGACGCCTCGGTGCAGGCTCCATTCCCGCCCCAGCAAAGTGAAGGCGTCGGGTAGGTCGTCACCGACGAGGGCGTGCCGCAGGACCTGGGCCACGGCCTCGGGGGACTCCTTGACAGTCATGGTGTCTACCTCTTCGGTGGGGGTGGTGTCAGACGTCGGTCGCCGGGACAGGCCGGTCATCGGGGCGGGTCGGTCATCCAGGGTGGTCGGCCGCGTACCGTACGAGCGCTTCGCGGTGCCGCCCGATCTTGCGGAAGGCCTCGGCGTACTGGTCGATGAGCGCCGTGTCCTCGGGCCAGTTGGTGAAGGTCGGCAACGACAGCGCGTGCCGTTCGACGTACTCGGCGTGTGAGCCGGCCTCCCGTGCGATGCCCTTCTTCGGCGTGCCGGGAAAGAGGGGGTTCTCCGGGCGGGCGTAAAGCGGCAGGGTCGAGAGGCGTGGGCCGGAGGGTGCGCCCACTTCCATGCCCTCGGCGCGCAGCGCCCGGATGAGCACGGCGCGGGGGACGCCGCCCAACTCCGCGGGCCGGTAGAGCGGTTTGTAGCCGTACCAGGCGCCCATGTCGACGTGGTCGGCCACGTGCACCGGCTCCAGGTAGGCCACGTCACCGAGTTGCTCGCCGAAGTGGCGCAGACACCGGTGCCTGGCCTCCTTGCGCGCCGGGAACGCGGCGAGCGCGTGCCGGGCGACGATGGCGTTGAACGGCGACATCCGCAGCTTCAGGCCGAAGCCCGTGACCCAGTGTTCGCGCAGCTCGTCGTCGAGGACGGCGTCCCTGGAGCGGTCGCGGTAGTGCCCGAGGAGGGTGGCGCGGTCGTGCACCCGGGAGTTGCTCGTGACGAGGATGCCGCCCTCCCCCGCGTACACGGCCTTGTTGGCCTGGAGGGAGAAGACCGCGGCGTCACCGAAGGTGCCGACCGGCTTGCCCTTGTAGCGGCTGCCGTGGGCGTGGGAGCAGTCCTCCAGGACGCGCAGCCCGTGTTGCTCGGCGATCCGCAGGATCGCGTCCATGTCGCAGGGGTGGCCCCACTGGTGGACGACGGTGATGACCTTGGTGTGCTCGGTGAGCGCGTCCTGAAGGGCTTTGGGGTCGAGACCTCGGGTGTCGGGGTCGATGTCGGCGAGGACCACGTCCCCGCGGAGTGCGAAGACGGGGCTCAGCGCGGCGTGGTAGGTGAGGGCCGGGCCCACGACGTCGACGCCCTCGCGTACGCCGAGCGCGAAGTAGGCCGCGAACAGCGCGCTGGTACCGGAGTTGAAGGTGACGGCGAAGCGGGCTCCGCCGTCCAGGAAGGCGAGGAAGTCGGCCTCCAGCCAGCCGATGGGCCCGCTGTTGCCCTTGATGGAGATGTCGGTGTTCCGCTGCTCGGCCAGTTCGGACAGCTCCGCCTGGTCGGCGGGGGGCGGCCAGATCTCGTGCGGCAGCGGCTTTTCGATGGCGGGCGCGCCTCCGAGGAGGGCGAGTGGTTCGGCGGTGGCCATGTGTCCTTCCTGCTTTCGGGGGTGGAACGGGTCGGGCCCGGCACGTCGGTCGGGTCGGGGCGATGCGCGTACGGCCGCTGAGGTCAGGCGCACCGGACCGCTGGTGTCAGGCGCACCGGTCCGCGAGCGCGTTCTGCTCGCGTAACCGGTCCCGGTAGATCCCGTCGATCGTGCGTACGGCGGCGAGTTGGCGCTGGAGGTGGTCCTGGCGGTAGTAGCGGTCGTCCAAGTGGCCCAGGTGGTGGGCGAACATGGCACGCACGGCGTCGGTCTTGGGACCGTCCCAGGTGTGGCGCTCCAACTGCAGCCCGCCGATGGAGTGCAGCGTGGCGGCCCTGGGCCCGACGTTCAGCGCACCCTCCGTACCGAGTACGCAGAGGTGCTCGATCTTCTCGTGGTTGTGGCGCGAGATGCGCAGCGAGCCGGCGAGCCCCGTCGTGGGATAGCTGCACATGAGGCTGACGAGATCCTCCAGCCGGCGGTCGCGCATCTCCTGGTACTGGTGCACGAAGGCGGCGTGCACCCGCGGGGGTTCGGGGAACATTCCGCTGAGTACGTCGATGAGGTGGTAGCCCATGTCGAGGAGCACACCGCCCATCGCCTGTTCCCTGGAGGCGCGCCAACCCGTGGTCGGATGGGCCAAGTTGAAGTGGTAGTCGTAGGAGAACCAGTAGGGCTCACCGATCCGCGCGAGATTCTTCCGGGCGAACTGGAAGACGGGGTTGAAGTTCCGCTGCAGCAGCGTGAAGACGCTGCGGTCGGCCCGTTGCGCCGACTGGATCAGTTGCCGGGCTTCCTGCTCGGTGACGGCGAACGGCTTCTCCTTGATGACGTGCCTGCCGTGCGCCAGGAGTTCCGTGCAGACCGGGAAGTGTTCGCTGTGCGGCACGGTGACCACGGCGGCGTCGAAGTCGACCTGTGCGAGCGCCTCGCCGAGGAGATCGAAATGCCGGAATCCCCAGGAGTCGGCGAGCGAGGGGGCCGCCGGGGCGGGGTCGACGCCACCGACGATGTCCGCGCTCTCCCGCACGATCGGCAGATATTCTTTTCCTTGGTGTCCGGCGAATCCGACCGTCAATACGCGCAGCCGCTGCGGGCGCACCTTATTCGAACTGTCGCTGGGCATGCAGAATATCCCCTCGCGGAGCGATATATGAGGATGGCGCGGGGCGCCCGGGAAAGGCTCGCGGATATCCGGACCGGGCGCGCGGAACGACGGCCCGACCCCCTTGGCCGCGAACGTTTCAGAGAGCTCTGCGGCTCTCACCGGAGGAATCGGCGAGCCAGGCGTGTGCCGCGGTCACGACGTCCTTGATAAAGGTGCTTCCGCTGCGTCGCGTGTTCTCGTCGAGCAGCGAGACTTCGTCGGCCGCTATCCAGGCGAACTCGGTGTGCTTGTCCCGTTCGAGTGCGGGCACCGCGAGGTTTCCTTCCACCTCCACGACGTAGTCCGACTCGATGTGCCGTACTCCGTCCGCCGTCCACTCCTCGTGCGCCACCCTGGCGAGGACGCGGCGCAGCCGCCACCCGGTCTCCTCGGCTATCTCCCTGCCGAGCGCGTCGAGCAGGGCCTCCCCGTCCTCCACGGCTCCGCCGACGACGTCCCAGCAGTCGGGGAACAGGCGGCGGCCGGGCGAGCGGCGCTGGACGAAGATCCGGTCGTACGGGTCGCGGATCAGCGCGCCCACCACCAGTCGGGGTTCGGCCGCCCCGGTCACGTCGGTCCGGCCGGCCACGTCAGCCGTTCACCCTGCCCGGCCGACGGCTCGCGGAGCGGGGGACTCCCCCGGCCGCACCTGGAGCCACATGCCTTCTTCCACGCCACCAGCTGACCATTCTTCCCTCATTTCACCTGCACACAGAGATTCACGTGCGTCACACATCCGGGCAAAATATTCACAGAGCCGAACAGGTCGAAAGGCAAAAGGAACACGAAGGGACGAAAGAAGCTCGAATTGCTGCCGGACCGTGAAGTCCAGCGGTTTCGGCGGACATAATTTTCCGCCCTGTAACAGTACCTTGCATTCCGGAAGGCGAATGCGTTTACGAAATCCTCCGGACGCCTAAACTACTCCTTGACACATCTCGGGCTCATATGCTCAAGGGGTATGTCCGGCGAGTGTCGCACATCGGTCCGGACACGGCGTTCGGGCGGCCCGCGCTGATCCGCGGGCCGCCGTCAACCCGATCCCCTTACGCCGCGAGCGAGCGGTCGCCACCCCGCACGCTCACGTCGAACGATTACTTCTTGCCACCGCTCGCCGACGCACGGTGAAATATGTTGGCCGGATCGGCCGTCCACCGGGAGTGGCCGCCACCCACAAGCGCCCCACGCTTCGAGAGCGCGTACGAGTCATCCGAAGCCCGCCGGTCACAGACGGCGGGCCACCAGGAAGGCGTAGCCGATCTGCGGGAGCGCGCCGAACAGGGGCAGGGAGCGCGTGGAGTTGAAGAACTCGCGATGCGGATCGTCCTCGGCGGGCGCGACATCCTCGAAGGCATCGGCGAACGCCTGGTAGGTGCGCCGGACCCGGTCTCCGATGTCGGTGAACTCCACCACCTCAAGACCCGCGCGGCCGAGCGCCGTGCGGAGCTCGTCCGGTCCGGGCAGCGACGGTGACTGGAACGCCCGGCACGTACGGCGGACGATCTCCGCGGCGTCCCCGGTCACCGGCGACCGGAGCAGCACATCGGTGATGACCAACGGGCTGCCCGGTCGCAGGGTCCGGGCGATCTCGGTGAGGGCGGCGGTCCGGTCGGGGATGTGCATCATGGACTCGATCGCCCAGGCGCCGTCGAAGGACGCGGCTTCGAAGGGCAGCGCACAGGCGTCGGCGTACCGGAAGTCGACCCGGTCGGCGAGCGCGGTGGCGTCCGCCCGGGTCCTGGCGAGCTCGATGTCCTGGTCGCTCACCGAGATTCCGGAGACGCGGGCGCCGGTGGCACGGGCGATGCGCAGGGCGGGCCGTCCGGTTCCGCAGCCCACGTCCAGCAGGTGCCGGCCGGACGCGCCGGCCAGCCGCTCCGCCACGAGGTCGGTGAGCCGGTCGGTGGCCCGGTCGAGCGAGCGGTCGTCCGCGTCGCTCTCCCAGTAGCCGACGTGGATGTTCCCGTCGACGGTCGCGCCGTCCACGGTCTCGGTCTCGGTCACGGTCGGTTCGTCGTACGGTCGCTCGACGTCCGGTGACGAGGGGGCGGTGGGCTGCGCGGACGGGTCGTTGGTCATAGAGGTCTCCCGAGCATGCTTCGCCTGGTGACAGGTCATGGGCTTGAGGTCGGAGGCTTCAGGCCGGAGGCTTCCCGGGCGAGCGCGCGATGTCCTGTCCGTACGGTCGGCCGGGAGCGGGCAGGAATCTACTCGCCGACGCCACCGCCCCGGAAGACGGCCTCACCGCCTGCGCGGGTCGACGACCTGCGGCTGTGCCGTGCCCGCTGGCATGATGGGAACCATGCCCCGCATCGCCCGTCGTATGTTCGAGCTCCTGGAGCCGATCTGCCTGGTCACCTACCTGGCGGACGAGTGCAACGAGGAGCTGGCCGCGCTCGGCCACCGCACCTACTGGGACGGCTACTTCGCCAGCAGGGCCGCGCCCCTGGGCCGGGTACCCGCGCAGGTCGTGCACGCGGCCTTCTACAGCTTCGCCGACGGGGAGGCCGCGCGGCACATTCCGAGCGCGTGGGAGACGATCCCGCCCGAGGCGTCCCTCGCCGCACGGGAGCGGGGCAGCACGGCGTCCGTGCGGCGGATCATCGGCGCCGAGCTCGCGGACTCCCCCGGCCTGGTGCGCGCCGCCGACCTCACCACCAAGGCCGCGACGAGCGCGCCCATGGCAGGCCGGGTGATGTACGCGGGGCTGCGCGCCCTTCCGGTGCCGAGCGAGCCCGTCGCCCGGCTGTGGCATTCCGCGAACATGCTGCGTGAGCACCGCGCCGACGGGCACATCGCCGCTCTCGTCGGCGCGCGCATCGGCGGTACGGAGGCACACGTCCTGTCCGCGCTGGAGATGGGCATCCATCCGCCGGAGTCGTTCGGGCGCATCCATCACCTGCCGAAGGAACGCCTTGCCGCGGTCATGGACGGCCTGCGCGAGCGCGGACTCGTCGACGCCGAAGGCCGGTTCACCGACGCGGGCCGCGCCACCAAGCAACGCGTCGAAGAGCTCACCGACGAGCTCGCCGCCCCGCCGTACGATGCCCTCTCCCCCGCCGAACTCGACGAGTTGACCGCCGCGCTCGAACCCATCACCGCGAAGCTGGTGGCCGCGGGTTCGGAGTGAGGAGCGCGCGCCTCAGGAGCTGAACACGGCGTTGCGGCACAGCAGTTCCGCGCACCAGCGGAAGTGCCCGTCGCTGTCGTCCGCGCCGAAGAGGTCGTACGTCGTGAGGGCGTAGGCGGCCTGATAGGTCGTCAGAGTCGCTGTAGCGTAGCCGAGTTCGCGGACGAAGAGCTGGGTCAGTTCCGTGGTGTGCTCCTGCGCGTAGGGCCCGTACATGTCCCAGCAGGCGGCGGTGACGGCGGCCTCGAAGGCCGGGTCGCCCGCGGTCGTGTAGAAGCCGAAGTCGAGCACCGCGACGGGTCGGCCCGCCGAGTCGACGTGGATGTTGGGCGGGACGAGGTCGCCGTGGATCGCCGTCACCGGGGCGTCGGGGAGCGCGCGCAGCGCCATTCGGGTGCGCTCGACGCCCGCCTCGAAGTCCGGCACACAGGCAGCCAGCGCGGCGCCGTGCCGGGCTGCGGCCCTGCCGACCAGGGCCGCGAGCGCGTCCCGGAAGCGGTCGTGGTCCTGCCACAGCGGGCGGTCGTCGCCCTGGACGGTCAGCTCCCGCATGGCGTCGGTTCCAGGCACGGAGCCCAGGCCGCGCAGGACAGCAAGTAGCGCTTCATTTTGCCGAGTTGGCAGCTCGCGCTCGTAGTCCGTGTGTGCGGAGTCTGCGCGCATCGGGGCCCCTGGCAGCTCCCGCTCGTACGTCACGAGTACGCCCTCGTCGTCCTCCACGTCAAGGATCTCGGGGGTGGAGAACGGCAGCGGATGCCGCGCGATGTCCGCGTACACCTGGCGGGTGAGAGCGAAATCAGCGGGCGGCCGACCGCTCCACACCTTGGCGGCCCGGCCCTCGCCCAGCCGGTAGACGACGCCCTCCACGCCCGCACCGATCCGCCGGACACCGGTGTGCCCGCGGCCGGTGAAGTACGCGAGCCACGGGTCGTCGTGCGGGGCGTCCGAGATCAGGGTGTTCTCCATCCATCCATTGGATACCAGCTGCCGCGCCGGCCGATCCCGCCCCTCGCCCGCTCCGCTCCGCTCAGTCGCGCGCGGACAGCTGCCGGGCGAAACGGCGGACCGCGTCGGTGAAGGCGTCCGGGTCGTCGAAGTTCGCGAGATGCCGTGCCCTCGGGATCAGCTCGACGCGGGCCTGCCCGCGCGGGTGCGCGCGGGCGAAGTCCCGTTCGCCCGACCGGAAGACCGTGTCCTTCTCGCCGTTGAGGATGAGCGCGGGCACCTTCACATCGCGCATCGCACCGGCGTCGAAGCGGCCGAGCACCTCGCCCCAGGCCGCCGGCAGGGTGTGGAAGGCGTAACCGGAGGCGATGGTCGCCTCCACCACCTCCGGAGGGTAGAGCCGGCGCAACAACCGGTCGTTCATCCGCTCCAGCCGGTGCGCGGGCAGGCGGGGCACCAGTTCGGCGGCCCACCGGTACGGCCTGGCCCACGGGCCGCGCGTCGAGGCGCTGGCCCCGGCGAGAACCAGCCCCCGCAGCCGTTCGGGGCGGCGCCGCGCGAACTCCAGCGAGGCGTACCCACCGAGCGAGTGACCGACGACCAGGGCCGGTCCGCGGTCGAGCGCGTCCACCGCGGAAGTGATGATCTCCGTGGCCGCGTCCAGGCTCCACGGCTCGGCGGAGCGCGCCCCGTGGCCCGGCAGGTCGACGGCTGCCACGTCGAAGTCCTTCTGGAGTGCGTCGAGTTGGGCACTCCACTGTCCCGCGCTGAACCGCGTCCCGTGCACGAAGACGATGGGCGGTGCGTCCTCTGTCGGCATGAGCCCCTCCCCCAAGATCACTGCTCTGCTCGGACCGACTCTACCGACGCTCCACCGGCGGGCCGTCCCGTACCCGTCACCGCCGGGGAGCGCCGGGCGAAGACCCCTGACCCCAGGGCCACCCCGGCGCCGACGAGTGCGCTGCCGAAGGCCTGGGGCGCCCCGTAGCTGCCCGTGCCCACCAGCGGGGCCGTGCAGGCGGCCGCCACCGGGATGAGGCCCGAGAAGAGGGTGGCCCGTTCGGCGCCGATGCGCTGGAGGCCCGTGTACCAGAGCACGAAACCGATGACGGTGACGATCGCCGCCTGCCACAGCAGGGCCGCGCCCTCGGTGCGGTCCGGCATCCGCACGAAGTCGCCGCCGTCGGCGAGCAGTCCCAGCGCGGCCGACTCGACGGCGGCGACGCCGCACACGGTCGCCGCGAGCAGTCGGGGTCCGAGGGGCCGCAGCACGGGTACGGCGAGCACCGCGAAGCCGACCTCGCCCGCGAGCGCGGCGGCCGAGAAGAGGAGCCCTGGACCGTCCGCCCGGCCCCATCCCTGGACGACGAACGCACCCGCGGCCACGAGCAACGCGCCGTAGAGGACCGCCCGTTGAGGCCTGCGTCGCGCGGAGAGCGGCACCAGGATAGCCACGGCGACCGGGGCGCATCCTACGAAGACACCCGGTACGGCTGGTTCCGCCGTGCGTTCCGCCGCGAGGATCGCCATGTTGAAGCCGACCATGCCCACGGCCGCGAGGAGCGCGAGCCGCCCCCACTGGAGCCGCGAGAGATCGCGCAGCGCTGCCGTCGAGCCCCTGCCGAGCCAGAGCAGGAGGAGCAGACAGGCCACGCCGTAGCGGAGGAACTGGCCGCCCGCGTAGGGGTAGTCGCCCAGCAGGCTGTTGGCCGTGAAGGAGCCTCCGACGAGGAGACAGGCGAGGCCCGCGAGGAGCGCCCCGCGTGAGGAGTTCGCGTTCATGCCCCGACGTTAGGAAGAGGGAGCGGTCCCCATTAAGGTCCACTTCCACGGCTGTTTCGAGGACCACTTGTCCGGCGGCGCCCAATGCCGCGTACCGGCACCCTCCCCCGCCCACCCTCCCGAAGAGGTGCTTCACCTTGACCGCACAGCGCGCCGACGGCGGCCGCCCCGTAGGCAGCGCCGCCTGGGAACTGCTCCTGCCCGCCGCGTCCGCCCCCGCGCGCAGCCGTGGCCGCAGCCTGGCGTCCGCCCTGCGCGACGCCGTCAGGTCGGGACGGCTCACGGCGGGCACCCGGCTGCCCGCGAGCCGTGAGCTCGCGGCGGACCTGGGGGTGTCCCGCGGGCTGATCACCGAGACGTACGAGCAGTTGACGGCGGAGGGCTATCTGCGCAGCGGTCGTGGCTCGGGGACATGGGTGGGGGACGCCGTACGGGCCGCGTCGCCCGCCGTGCGCGATCTCGCGCCGCGCGACGGTCACGCGCGCGTGGACTTCCTGCCCGGCCTCCCCGACCTGTCGCTGTTCCCCCGTGCCACCTGGGCCACCGCCCACCGCCAGGTGCTCGCCGAACTGCCGCACCACACGCTCGGCTACCCGGACCCGCGCGGGCTGCCCCGGCTGCGTACGGTCCTGGCCGATCTGCTGGCGCGGCGCAGGGGCGTGGTCGCCGAGCCGGAGCGGGTGATCGTCTGTTCCGGGGTCGCCCAGGCCACGACGCTGCTGGCGTTGGCGCTCCGCGCACGGGGGCATACGACGATCGGCGTCGAAGATCCTGGCAGCCCCGAGCACGGGACGCTGCTCACCGCCGCGGGCATCACCCCGAAGGGGATCGCGGTGGACGTCGAGGGCGTGGACGTCACGGCCCTCCGGGAGCAGGGAGTGCGCGCCGTCGTCACCACTCCCGCCCACCAATTCCCTTCGGGCATCGCCTACTCGGCACGGCGGCGTGCCGAACTCCTCGGCTGGGCCCGGTCCGTCGACGGTCTGATCGTCGAGGACGACTACGACGGGGACTTCCGTTACGACCGCGCTCCCGTCGGCGCGCTGCAAGGGCTCGACCCCGAACACGTCGCGTACACCGGCTCGGTCAGCAAGTCGCTCGCTCCGGGACTGCGGCTCGGCTGGCTGCTGGTGCCCGACGGGCTCGCCGACGAAGTGGTCGAGCGCAAGCGGGTGATGGACCTGGGCAATCCGGCCCTCGACCAGGAGCTCTTGGCCCACTTCGTCGAACGGGGCGACTACGACCGGCAGTTGCGCCGCTGCCAGCGCGCCTACCGCGAACGGCGGGACACCCTGGTGACCGCGTTGCACGCACACTTCCCCGGTGTCCGGGTCACCGGGATCGCGGCCGGCCTGCACGTCATCGCCCGACTGCCCGGCCGTTGGGGACCGCAGGACGTCTTCCTGGCGCGGGCCGCGGCGGCCGGCGTCGCGGTCCGGCCACTGGCCGACTACGGCGTGTCCGCCACCGGTGCAACAGCCGCCGAGGACGGGGTGCACCTGGTCCTCGGCTACGCCCACCTGTCGCCGGCCCGGATCACCGAGGGCCTGCGGCTCCTGGCCGGGGCGGTACGGGCGTCAGAGTAGAGCGCGGGGCGGGGCGCCGGTCCGACGCGTCCGCCGGGCGGGACGGCGGGCGGGACAGCGGGCAGCAGGCCCGCGTTGATGACGTCCTGGGCGACCTGGCCGAGCAGGATGCGGTTGGCGCGCGTGGCGGCGCATGGCATCGAAGGCCTGGTTGAGGGGGATGCGCCGACGGGCCGCGAGGACGCCCTTGGCCTGTTCGATGATGATGCGGCTGTGCAGGGCGGTGTGCAGTTGTGTGTTGACGGCCTCCTGCTGGCTGATGGTGCGGGCGTGCAGCAGGCCGATGGTGGCCGCGTCCGCGAGTGCCTGGGCCAGGAGCAGGTCATCGGCCTTCAGTTCGCGGTCGACGGTGTGCAGGAGCAGCAGGCTGCCGATGCTGTCCTGGCGCAGCCGCATCGGCACGGCGCTCGGTCGTCGCGCCCAGGTCGTCCAGCAACTTCTCGACACTCGGTTCCCTGTCCACGCACAACCTCCCCGGTACGTGGAAGCGGATTCGACGCGACACGCCGGTGACCACCGGCCACCACGTTCACCGTAGGGTCCGCCGCCCCGCACGACACCTCTTCCGTGCATTCCCCCCCGAAAGAGGCCGAATCGCCGGCACGATGCCGTGCGGGACGCCCTAGGCGCTCACGCCGCGTGGCGGTCCAGCGCGATGACCTCGACCTCGATCTGCCAGTCCGGCTGCGCCAGTGCGACGACCTCGGTGAGGGTGTCGGCGGGGTAGGGCTCGGCGAGGAACTCGCCGCGCAGCGTGATCACGTGCGGCAGGTTCGCCGCCATGTCCCGTACGAAGATCCCGACCTTCACCACGTCCGCGAAGGTGAGACCGGCGGCCTCCAGCACCCGGCCGACGTTGCGGAACGCCTGCCGCCCCTGCTCCAGGAAGCCGCCTTCGACGGTCGTCCCGTCCTCCTCGAAGCCCGCCTGCCCCGACACGTACACGACGCCACCGGCCCGCACGGCCTGCGATATGCGGTACGGCGCGTACCAGTCCGGCGTGGTGGCGATCTTCTCGATGTTCGGCACGGCGCCTCTGCTCTCGTTCCTGGACATGCGTCTCCTCCGGCTGGGCGGGCGGTCCGAAGGGACCGGCCCGCCCGCCCAGATTACGAAACGCTCCCTCACGTCCAGGAGGCCGGATCACCGCACCGCCGGCCGGAACACCGCCCCCGCTATGCCCCGTTCGCCTCCGTGAGCTGGTAGAGCTCCGGCACGGATACCTTGATCGGCTCCTGTGTGGTCCGGGCGATCACGACGACCGCGGGCTCCTCCGGGTCCGGGTTCTCCTCCCGGTGCGGGACGAACGGCGGCACGAGGAAGAAGTCGCCGGGGCCCGCGGCGACGCGTACTTCCTGGGTTCCGTCGTGGTAGACGAACACGGGGTGGCCGCTGACCACGTAGATCCCCGCCTCCGAGGCCCCGTGGTGGTGGTTGTCCGTCGAGCTCATCGGCGGGTTCTCCACCATGCCCATCCACAGCTTCTTCGAGCCCACCGTGCTGCCGCTGATCGCGGCGAAGCCGTCCAGTTCGCCGGTGCGGACGTGGTGGACACGGTTGTTCAGCGGCGCGCTGCCGTCGGGGCCCGGTGCGGTCCCGACGCCGTCCTGAAAACTCATCGTGCAGCCTCTCGATTCCGATTCCCCGACCGTGCGGAGGACTGCCGTCTCCGGCTCTTCCCCCGTGTCGGCCCGACCGGATCCAGCGTGCTCCAGCCTTACGCATTACGGCAATTGAGGTTGCTGGTACGGCAAATGCCGTCGCGTCGCTACGGGTTCTTGCCCGCGTCCGCCTTCGCGACCCGCTCGGCGAGTACGGCGGACAGGTCGAGGATGCGCGTGCCCCGCCGTGCGGTCGGATCGTCCAGCTGGTGCGCCAGGCCGATGAAGGCTCCCTGACGGAAGATCAGGGCGCGGTTGACGAACGAGGGGGTCGGGTCGCGCTCGGCGTCGAGGCCGCCCCCTTCGAGGCCCTGGCTCTCCTCGCCCCTGCGCTCCAGCTCCGTCTTGCGGAAGTTGTTGTGGCCACGGTCGGCCTCTTCGACGTCCCGCACGATGTCGGTGTACGCCAGGCGGGCGGTGGCCTCGTCCGGGAACGCGAGGACGAGGAACTCGGCCTTGTTCTCCCCCTTGTCCTCGCCCCGGCCGAACTCCACCGCGCCCGCCGCGGTGGCGCCCTTCTCGCACGCGGGTGCCGCCCGGCAGAGGGGGAGGCCGGCCGCCGACGTCCTGACCTCGGGTGCGCCCGCCCAGGGGAACTCCGTGGTGTCCATGCTGGCGCGGTCCGGCAGGATCCGGCGGACGGTCTCGGTCGTGGGCGGGAGAGCGGCGGTACGGCCACCGGCGCCGGATCGCTCCCCGGCGCTCGCCGACGATCCACCGCGCGGCGGATCGTCGGCGTCGCCGTCCGTGGTGCCGAACAGCCGCACGGCTCCGTAGACGGCGATCCCGACGACCAGCACCACCAGCAGGACGCCCGTGACCAGAGCCAGCCGTCCGGTACGGGTGTTGTTGATGGTCACCGGGCCGAGCGCTATCTGGCTGCGGGTCACCTTGCTGCCGGTCATGACGACGCTGCCGGTGTACTGGTGCGAGGGCGCGTGCAGCAGCACGGCGAGCCGTCCGGCGAACTCGGCGTCGGCGTCGATCTCGTCGGCGAGGGCTGCCCGTGCGCTGCCGCTCGCCTCGGGGTCATCCGGTGCCTCTGCCACCGCGTCCAGGGCGGCCCGCCCGCGCGCGGAACGGCCGAGCCTGTCGCGTACGAGCTCCGACGCCGCCGTGTTCGCGGCGCCCGACGCCGCGGCGGTGAGCGCCTGCGCGGCCATCGCCGCCAGGTCGGGTGCGTTCATGCCGGTCCCCCCTGCCGTCCCCGGTCCCCCGTGCCGTCTCCGGTCCCGCCATTATGAGCATGACCGCGACAACGGGGACGCTTTCAGGAGTACGTCAGGTTCCGATCCACGCGACCGTGGTCAGCGCCCCCAAAGTCGCGCCCGCCACGGTCTGCCACACGCTGTGATAGCGCAGCGCCACGCGCGACCAGCACACGACCACGGTCATGCCGTACGCGACCAGCCACCACGGGCTGTGCACGACGGCGAGCAGCGCGACCACCGCGGAGGCGACGGCCGAGTCGACGGAGATCTTCCAGACGGTGTTGACGCTCAGCAGGACGACGGTCATCAGCCACAGCGCGACCATGGCCCTGATCACGTCCGCGGGGGCGTGCCCCAGCGTCATCAGGAGCGCGCCGGTTCCGACGGACGCCAGGATGACGAGGAAGATGGGCGCCCGCTTCGTCCGGTCCACCACGTGGCGGTCGCCCCATGTCCCCCTTTTCCGCTCGAACTCGATATAGGCGGCGGGCACGAGCCCCGCGCAGAGCGCACCGAGAAGTCCCCACGCGAGACCGGCGATCCCACCCGCGACGGCGCCGATCCCGAGCATCCCGGCCACGAGCACGTTGCGAGGCTGGAGGAGATCGGTGACGGCACGGGCGAGGCTGCTCCGCGATGTCGCGGGGGCAAGCGGAACAGGGGGCGAATTCATCCTCGTCCTTCATTCATTCAGGCATTCATCTCGTGGCGTGTGCCCATTCAACCCGACCAGGCATCGGCCCCGAACGCGCCCTTCACGTCGGAGGCGGCGGACGCGGCGTCCACCGTGGCCTGGAGGGCGTAGACCGTCGTCTTGCGCGCGCCTCGGACCGCGAGGTGCACCGGGCTGTCGCCGGGGTGGTCCGAGAGGATGCGTTTCAGCTCTTTCACGGATTCCTCGGTGATGCGGTGGAGGGGGAGGTTGAGCCGCACCGGAGGTTTTCCCCCGTGCTCGGCGGAGGAGACGTCGAGGACCACGAGTTCCCTGCCGAAGATGTTCACCGTGCCCTCGCGGTCCTCGATCTTCCCCTTGACGGAGATGACGTTGTCCTCGGCCAGCGCATGCCGCACCAGTTGGTAGGAGGCGGGGAAGAAGAGGACCTCGATGCCCGCGTCGCGGTCCGTCAGGTTCACGATGGCCCAGGCATTGCCCTGTTTGGTCATCTTGAGCTGGATGCCGGTGATCAGCCCGGAGAGTCTGACGTCCCCGTGAGTGCGTCCCGACGCGAGCAGTTCGGCGATCGAGCAGTCCCTGGCGCCGGAGAGGATGTGCTCGGCGCCGTCCAGCGGGTGGGCGGAGACGTAGAGGCCGAGCATGTCGCGTTCGGTCGCCAGGAGTTGCCTGCGGGGCCACTCCGTCTCGTCGACGGGGAAGTCCAGGCCGAAGGGCGGCGCCGGTTCGCCCATTCCTCCGTCGCCCGGTGCGGCGAGATCGGCGAAGAGATCGTCCTGCCCGTAACTCGCCGCCTTCTTCACGGGGATGACCGCGTCGATCGCTGCCTCGTGAATGGCCGTGAGGCCCTTGCGTGAATGGTTCAGGGAGTCGAAGGAGCCCGCCTTGATGAGGGATTCGACGGCCCTCTTGTTCAGTGCGGGCAGGTCCGCCTTGTCGAGGAAGTCGGCGAACGTGGTGAATTCCCCTTTGCGGCGGCGCGCTTCGATGACGGCCCCGATGACGTGGTCACCGACATTGCGTACGGATCGCAGCCCGAAGCGCACGTCGTCGCCGACAGCGGTGAACTCGGCGGCGGATTCGTTCACGTCCGGCTGAAGGACGCGCACGCCGTTCTTGCGGGCGTCGGCGAGGTAGACCGCCGCCTTGTCCTTGTCGTCGCCTACCGAGGTGAGCAGGGCCGCCATGTATTCGGCCGGATAGTTGGCCTTGAGGTAGGCGGTCCAGTACGAGACGAGGCCGTATCCGGCGGTGTGGGACTTGTTGAACGCGTAGCCGGAGAACGGGAGCATGACGTCCCACAGGGCCTTGACGGCCTCCTCGCCGAATCCGTTGCCGCGCATGCCGTCGTGGAACTTGTCCCACTCCGCGGCCAGCACCTCCGGCTTCTTCTTGCCCATCGCGCGGCGCAGCAGGTCGGCGCCGCCCAGGGTGTATCCGGCCAGTGACCTGGCGATGCCCATGATCTGCTCCTGGTAGACGAGCAGATGGAACGTGTTGCCGAGGATCGGCTCCAGGGCTTCGCGGAGTTCGGGGTGGATCGGGGTGATCTCCTGGCGGCCCGTCTTGCGGAACGCGTAGTTGGTGTGCGCGTTGGCGGCCATGGGGCCGGGCCGGTACAGGGCGTTGACCGCGGCGATGTCCTCGAACCGGGTGGGTTCCATCTGCTTCAGGAGCACGCGCATGCCGCCGCCGTCGAGCTGGAAGACACCGAACGTATTGCCCTCGGCCAGCAGCCGGTACGTCCTGGCGTCGTCCAGCGGGATGACGGCGGCGGAGGTGTCACCGTCCAGCGGGTCCACCGTGGCGAGGCTGACGCCCCGGTTCTCGCGGATGTTCTCGATGGCCTGGTCGATGACGCCCAGGTTCCGCAGTCCCAGGAAGTCCATCTTGACCAGGCCCATGTCCTCGCAGGACGGGTAGTCGAAGCCGGTGATCTTCACTCCGTCCGCGGCGCGCATGTGCAGCGGGATGCGGTCGGTCAGCCGTGTCTTGGAGAGGATCACCGCCGCGGCGTGCACGCCGGTTCCGCGGGTGAGGCCCTCCACGCCGCGGGCGGTGTCGATGACGCGCCGCACGTCCGGTTCGTTCTCGTACATCTGCCGGATCTCGCCGGCCTCGTCGTACCGCTCGTGGGAGGTGTCGAAGAGGGCGGCCAGCGGGGCGGGCTTGCCGTTCTGGTCCGGCGGCAGCGCCTTGGTGATCCGCTCGCCGTGCGCGTAGGGGTAGCCGAGGATGCGTGAGGAGTCCTTGATCGCGTTCTTGGCCTTGATCCTGCCGAACGTGTTCACCATGGCGGTGTACTCCTCGCCGTACTTCTCCGTGACGTAGCGGACCATCCGGTCGCGCTGCCGGTCGTCGAAGTCGAGGTCCACGTCGGGAGGGTTGATGCGTTCGGGGTTCAGGAACCGTTCGAAGAGGAGGCCGTGCTCCAGGGGGCAGAGTTCGGTGATGCGGGTGGCGTACGCGACGATCGAGCCGGTGCACGAGCCTCGTCCGGGGCCGAGGGGGATCCGGTTGGTCCTGGCGTGGCGGCAGATGTCCGCCACGACGAGGAAGTAGGAGCTGAAGCCCATGGGGCCGATGACCGTCATCTCGGTCTCGAACCGGTCCAGGACGTGCTGCGGGACCGGGTCCCCGTAGCGCATCGCGAGCCCCTTGAGGGTCTCCTTGCGCAGCCAGGACTCCTGGGTCTCGCCCGCGGGGACGTCGGGGAACTGCGGCATCTCGTCGACGTGGTCGAAGACCTCGTCGTAGGACTCGACGCGTTCGGCGATCAGCAGGGTGTTGTCGCAGGCCGCCGGGAGCTCCGAGAACAGTCCGCGCATCTCGGCGGCCGTCTTGAGGTAGTAGCCGGAGCCGTTGAAGCGGAAGCGTCCGGGATCGTCCTTGTTCTTGCCGACGCCGATGCAGAGCAGGCTGTCGTGGGCGTCGGCCTGGTCCTCGGTGACGTAGTGCGCGTCGTTGGTCGCCAGGAGCGGGATGTTCAGGTCCTCGGCCAGGCGCAGCAGACCCTCCCGTACCGCGCGTTCGATGTCGAGGCCGTGGTCCATCAGCTCCAGGAAGTAGTTCTCGGGCCCGAAGATGTCCTGGTAGGCCGCGGCGGCGGCCCTGGCCTCCGCGTACTGGTGGAGCCGCAGGCGGGTCTGGATCTCGCCGGAGGGGCAGCCGGTGGTGGCGATGATCCCGTCGGGCCGTTCGGCGATGAGCTCCCTGTCCATCCGCGGCTTGCCGGACGGGAACTGGCCCTCGTAGCTGGCCTGGGTGCTGAGCCGGAACAGGTTCCGCAGGCCCTGGACGTTCCGCGCCCACATGGTCATGTGCGTGAAGCGGCCGCCGCCGGAGACGTCCTTGGAGCCCTCACCGTCCTCGCTCACGGCGCGGCGGCCGCCCGGCCCCCAGAACTCCTGCTTGCGGACGAACCGCGAGGAAGGCGCCACGTACGCCTCGATGCCGATGATCGGCCGCACGCCGTCGAAGCCCTTCGCGACCCGGGCGAACTCGTAGGCCCCGAACATGTTGCCGTGATCGCTCATGGCGATGGCGGGCATCCCCTGGCGGGCCACCTCGGCGAACATCGGCGTCAGCTTCTGCGCGCCGTCGAGCATCGAGTACTCGGTGTGGTTGTGCAGGTGGACAAAGGAATCCGGCACGTGCGCGATACCTCCGGAGCGAGTGGGCGGACGGCCCCACCCGTCCAGAGGCGTGGTGGCGGCGCGGTTCAGCGGCCCGCGATGGTGTCCCCGTGGCAGCCACGGCCATCCAAGCGATCGGGAGCGGCCGGAATCAAACAACCATTTGGGCGGCATGACACAACCAATGGTTGTTCCCTTAGCCTGGCCCGCATGGACCTCACCACCGTGCACACCTTCATCGCCGTCGTGGAGGCTGAGCAGTTCCAGGAGGCCGCCGTCAGCCTGTCGATCACACAGCAGGCCGTCTCCAAGCGCATCGCCCTGCTGGAGAGACAGCTCGGCGTGCCGTTGTTCAGCCGTGGGGGGCGGCGCACCGAGCTCACCATCGACGGGCAGGCGTTCCTGCCGTACGCCCGGCTCCTCCTCCAGGCCGAGGAACGGGCCATCGCCTCCGTCCGGCCAGGACACCGGGCGCTGCGCGTCGACGTGATCGGGCGTCGCCTCTCGGTGGCGGGGCTCCTGCGCGGCTTCCACCGGGCCCATCCCGGGACCGAGCTCGATGTCGTCACCCTGTTCGACTGGGACACGGCGATCGCCGCCGTCCTGTCCGGGACGATCGACGCGACCTTCCGCGCGGTGACGATGCCGGGTCGCCGGCTCCCCGAAGGCGTCGAGGCGACACCGGTCTTCGACGAACCGCTGCACCTGTTCACCGGACCGGCGCACGAGTTCGCCACCGCCCGCGCGGTCGCCCCCGCCCAGCTCATCGGGCACCGGATCTGGATGCCGGGCAACCTGCCCGGCACCGAGTGGGCCGCCTACTACGACGAACTCGCCGCCGCGTTCGGCCTGATCGTGGAGTCGACAGGGCCGAACTTCGGCGTCGAGCACCTCCTCGACACGATCGCGGACTCCTCGACGCTGTCGACGTTCATCAGCGAGCAGACTCCCCTGGTCTGGCCCGCCGGGCACGACCTGCGGCGCATCCCGCTGCGCGATCCGACTCCCGTCTACCCCCACTCGCTGATCTGGCGCACGGACAATCCGCACCCCGCCCTCAGCACGCTGCGCGACCACCTCAGCGCCGCGTACCCCGGCAGGGACAGCGGGACCTGGAGACCGAGGTGGGCCGACTGAGGCGGCGTCAGCGGCGCGCCGCGCCGGGTGTCACGTCAGCTGTGCACGGCCTTGGCGTAGAGGGCCGCCGCCTCGACGTCGAAGATCACGCTGTACGACACGTCGGGGGTGTCACCGCCCCCGTGGTAGCCGCCGAGCACGCCGATCAGATGGCCGTCGGCGGTGACCCACGGGCTGCCGCTGGTGCCGCTGCTGAAGCCGGGGCAGCCGATGCGCTGCTGGCCCGCGCGGAAGCGGTTCGCGGTGCTGGTGCAGGTGCGCGGGGTCTGCTCGTCGGAGGGGTAGCCGGTGACGGTGACGCGGTGGTCGGTGCCCGCCGCCGTGTCCAGGATGTTGGCCCCCGTCACGTCCTCGATCCGGCGCCCGTGCAGCGGTTCGAGGACGGCGAAGGCCAGGTCGTGGTCCTCGTCCTCGTCGTGCGACCAGTGCTCGTCGGAGTAGACGCGGTCGATCTTCCACAGGCCGTGGGGGGCCTTGCCGTCGTGGTAGCCGGGGGCGAAGGTGACGCCCTTGCCGTCACTGAGGCAGTGGCCCGCGGTGACGATGAGGTCGTGGCCCTTGCTGTGCACCACGGACGCGGTGCAGAAGTGGTGCCCGTCCAGGCCGCCGTCGAAGAGGGCGCCGACCCGTGCCGCACCGGCGGGCGACGTGGGCCGCACGGTGGCGGTGGCGGAGTGGGGCAGCGCGTCGCTGTCCGCGAGCGCGAGGCACGAGAACAGGGCACCCACGGCGAGCAGTGCCCGCAGATGTCCGTGCTTCGGCCGTACCCACTTCAGCCGTGCGCCCTTCGCCATCCTTCGCTCCTCTCGCTCGGTTGCCGGGAAGCATGCCCGAGGAATCTGAGGATTCTCTGTGACGCCACACACATAAGATCCCGACGTACGGTGAATACCCGCAGGCCAGTGCATGAACGGTCGAACATGGGCGCGCCTGGTACCCCTGACCGCCCCCTCACAACTCCGGTGGCACGCACACCGGTTGCCCTGTCGCTTCCCGCGCCCTGGCGCACGCCGGGCGCTTCGGCAACTCATGCCTCGCCACAGCGGCTTGAGACCTGAATCGACTTGACACCGAGTCAAGGTGAAGCAAAATCTCACCGAATTGGTCCAGTCCTTTACGGACGCGGGAGCGCGGCAGAGGGGTCGCGCACCCCGCATTGGTACGGTCCTCCGCCCTCATCACCCGCGTTGACATGCTCACGGAGGGTGGTTCTCTAAGAGGTCTGTACCGCAGGAAGCGCGTCCGACCCCCGCACCATCGGACCGTTCCCGCATCCGCCGCCGCCCTCGTACACCGGGGCAGCCCCGGACACACGGACGCGAACCGAAGGAGAGCCTCCCGACAAGCCCCCGCACCCCGGCCTCGGCAGGCCCGGCACGGACGGACGCCTCACCTCCCCAAGGAGAGCCGTGTCCCCACTCAGATCAGCGGCCAGACCTCGCGAGGTCCTGGCCTTACCCCGACGCCTCATGGCCGTCCTCGCCGTCCTCGCGCTGGCGCTGGGCGGACTCACCTCGTTCGCGGCACCCGCCATCGCGGCCGCCAAGCTCACCGCCACCTTCAGCAGCGAGGGCAGCGGCTCGTCCTGGACCGGCAAGTTCGTCGTGAAGAACAGCGGCGACACCGCCGTCGACACCTGGTCCCTCGAATTCGACCTGCCCGACGGCGTCACCATCAGCGACCACACCCACGGCACCGCCGAGATCAAGGGCAGGCACGTGGTCGTGACGCCCGCGTACTACAACGCCCGGGTCCCCGCGGGCCGCGACACCGAGCCGTACAGCTACACCTTCCGCGGCAGCGGCCCGCTCAAGGCACCGACCGGCTGTCTCATCAACGGCGACAAGTGCGACGGCACCGCGGCCGTGCCTCCGAAGGCACCCACCGGGCTCGGCGTCGCCGACACCACCGCCCGTACGGTCAGCCTGAAGTGGACGGCGGCCGCGCAGGGCGACTTCCCCGTCGCCTCCTACGAGGTCCTTCGCGGCACCACCGTCGTCGCGGCGAGCGCCACCACGCAGGCCACCGTGCGCGGTCTGGAACCGGCGACCGCCTACCAGTTCAGCGTCCGGGCCAAGGATTCGCGCGGCAACACCGGCGAGGCCAGTGCCCCGGTCACCGCGACCACGGTGGACCCGGCCACCGACACCGTGCCGCCCACCGCGCCCCGCAACCTCCGTGCCGGTGACGTCACTTCGAGCACCGTCAAGCTCTCCTGGGACGCGGCGACCGACAACCAGCGCGTCGCGGCGTACGACGTCTACCGCGGCACGACGCTCCTGGAGAGCCTGCCCGCCGACACCCTGACCAGCTCCGTTACCGGGCTCACGCCCGACACGGAGTACTCCTTCACCGTCAAGGCCAGGGACGCCGCGGACAACGCATCGCCCGCGAGCAACACCCTGTCCGTCACCACCAAGGAGGCCGTCGGCCAGGGCGGTTACGCCAAGGTCGGCTACTTCGTGCAGTGGGGCATCTACGGGCGGCAGTACTTCGTCAGGGATCTGGAGACGTCCGGCGCCGCCGGCAAGCTCGACGTCATCAACTACGCCTTCGCCAACGTCGACCCCAAGAACCTCACCTGCCTCAACGGCGTCACCAAGGGCACCACGCAGAACCCACAGGACCCCAACCAGGGCGACGGGGCGGGGGACGCGGAGGCGGACTACGGCAGGGCCTTCCCCGCCGGGCAGTCCGTGGACGGCGTCGCCGACGACGGCTGGGGCAAGCTGCGCGGCAACTTCAACCAGCTGAAGAAGCTCAAGGCCAAGCACCCGAACCTCAAGGTGGTCGTCTCCCTCGGCGGCTGGACGTACTCCAAGTACTTCTCCGACGTCGCCAAGACGGACGACTCGCGGAAGAAGTTCGTCAAGTCCTGCATCGACATGTACATCAAGGGCAACCTGCCCGCGTACAACGGCGCGGGCGGTGACGGCGTCGCCGCAGGGATCTTCGACGGCTTCGACCTGGACTGGGAGTGGCCCGGATCGCCGGACGGCCACCCCGGCAACCACTGGAGCACGGACGACAAGGCCAACAACACCGCGCTGATCGCCGAGTTCCGCAAGCAGCTCGACGCGCTCGGCGGCAGCCACCGCCTGCTCACCGCCTTCACCCCGGCCGACGCCAAGAAGATCAACGACGGCTGGGACCTCAAGGAGGTCTTCAAGTACCTGGACTTCGGCAATGTCCAGGGCTACGACTTCCACGGCGCGGGCAGCGACAACTCCTGGGAACCCAACCGCACGGGACACCAGGCCAACCTGTACAAGGACGCGCAGAGCCCGTACCCGACCGACTTCAGCATCGACGACGCGGTCAAGGTGTACACCGACCAGGGCATCAAGCCGCGCAAGCTGACCATCGGCTTCCCGTTCTACGGGCGCGGCTGGCAGCAGGTCGCCGACGGCGGCGCGCACGGCGAGTGGCAGAGCGCCAACGGCGCCGCGCCCGGCCAGTTCCAGGAGGAGGCGGGCACCCGCGGCTACGACAACCTCGTCGCGAGCTTCCCGAACCTGACCGTCTACCACGACGAGCAGTCCGTCTCCACGTACGGCTACACCGGGGCGAACGGCCAGTGGTGGTCCTTCGACGACGCCTGGTCCATCGAGAAGAAGACCCAGTACATCAAGTCCAAGGGTCTGCTCGGCGGCATGATCTGGGAGATGTCCGGAGACACCTCGAACAACATCCTGTTCAACGCCCTGGACCGCGGCCTGAAGTAGCCATGGATCGGGGCCGCCCCGGAACCCTCCGGGGCGGCCCCTCACCAGGCGCCGGGATCACGGGCGAGCGCGCCCCGACATCGTTGTCGAAGGTGCGGATCGCACGGTCACCTCACGGCTTGTAGACGGCGTTGCTGCCGTACAGCTCCTTGGTGAACGCGGAGACGTCGGCGCTGCGGTCGGTGCCGTCGAGGTTGTACGTCAGATAGACGCCGTAGCCCTCGCTGACGGTGCGGCGGGCGAGGCTGGCCGACGTGCTCTGCGAGGTCCCGCCGATCTCGACGGCCGCGGGCGACAGCTTCGACTTGGGCAGCGCGATGCCGGGGACCTGCCAGCTCCCGTAGTACGGGTTCCAGGCGTAGTCGAACTTGGAGGAGACGTCGACGCCGCCGTAGGAGAGGCGCGACGCGGCCGGGCCGATGTTGTAGAGGCTGATGATCTTGTTCGGCATGTTCGCGCGCAGCGCCGACACCAGGTGCACGAAGGAACTGGCGTTGGGCTGGCCCGTGCCGTTGTTGCCGTACTCGGCGTACTCGTCGTCGAAGTCGATGCCGTCCAGGCCGTACTTGGTCACGGTGTCCGACAGCTGCTTCGCGAACGTCGAAGCCGCCTGCTGGGAGGGGAAGTTGGCGAAGCCCGCGCCCTGGTGGTTGCCGAGCACCGAGAGGACGACCTTGATGCCCTTCTGCTGGAGCGGGCGTATCTGGGTGGCGGCGTTGTCGAGAACGCGCTGCACGTTCTCGTTGAAGTGCAGGTACGCCGCCTTCTTGCTCGTGTCGTAGTTGATGTTCGCCGCGAAGATCACGGCGACGTCGAACACGTTGCCGCCGCCGTTGGCGAGGGTGTACTTGCCGACGTTGAGCATGCTGTTGTTGTTCACCTCGACGTACGCCACCGAGGTCGGTCCCTGTTTCGCGGGCGCGGGAGCGGGGGCGGCTGCCGCGTCGGCCGTGGCGGTCGTTGCGGTCGTGCCGAAGGCGAGGGCCGCGACGGCCGAGAGCGCGAGCGCGGCCACCCGCACTCTGCTCCGTACCAGAGTGAACATCGTTGATCGTTCTCCCATCGCATGGGTCGGCGCCCGACCTGTTTCGAAAGCGCCGAGTGAGCCCTCAGAGTTTTCCGCTCACCTGACCGAATCTGGAGAATCAAGCGAGAGATCTTCACAATTCCTACGCATGCCGCATCGCACCATGGGGTCGGAGCACGGGAGTTGGGGCGTCCGTTTCGCACCGGGGAGGGTGTTCATGTCGTTCACGCCATGCGCGTCAGTGCCGTCGGAGAGATCGTCGAGGCATGTCGTGGTGACCGGGTCCGCGGGGCTGGTCGGTTCGGCGGTCGTGCGCGGGCTGCGGGCCCTGGGCCGCCCGGTCGTCGGCGTCGACCGCCTGCCGTCGGCCGCTGCGGGGGTGAGCCGTTTCGTGTACACGAGCTCGACCTCGGTGTACGGGCACGCGCTCGTGCCGAAGGACGGCGCGGTCCGGGTCACCGAGGACGTCACCTGCCGTCCGCGTGACATCTACGACGAGACGAAGCTCGCGGCCGAACACCTGGCGCTCTCCGCGAGCGGCACGAGCGGCGCGGCGGGCACGCGCACGCCGGTCACGATGAGCACGCTGTGTCTGCGCATCGCCCGGAGCTTCCCGGAGCCGCCTGCGGTGCTCGCCAGGCACCGCCTGTACCGGGGTGTGGATCTGGCCGACGTGACCGAGGCCCATCTACTCGCCGTCCACGCCCCCGAGGGGGCGGACGGGGTGCTGAACATCGCCGGGCCGTATCCGTGGCGGGCGGCGGACCGGAAGGAGCTGTGGCTCGATCCGGCCACGCTCATCACCCGGCGGCTTCCCCAAGTGGCGGCCGGATTCGCGCGGTCGGGATGGGAGCTGCCCGCCTCGATCGACCGGGTGTACGTGTCGGAGCGGGCCGAGTCGGTGCTCGGCTACCGGCCCCGGCACGGGATCTCGGCGCTCCTTGCCGGGGCCCGCGCGACCGGCTGACCGCTCCCTCCCCCGGCGGCACATGGCAATGCGCAGGCATGGAGAGGAAGCGCGTTGCGTCAAGAACGCGGGCGCGGCCGCCCGTCGGCGGTAATTTCGCGACAGGGGCCGTGGCCGGTGCTGAAGGTGTGGCCCCGGCAGGGGACGGTCGCCCTCACCCAGGTGATGACGGCCGTCGGTGCGCGAGGGGCACGGCTCCCTCATGGCTCTCGCGCGGGGCGCCCTCCGCCGTTCGGCCTGGCGCGGAAGTCGCGCGCCGGGCCCCACGGGAGAGCGGTGGTCGGGGCCGCACAGTCGGCGATGCGGCCCCGACGGGACCAGGAGTACGGGAGGCGTACGGCTGCCGGTGTGAGCAGGGCGGGACCTCGTACCGTCAAGACGCCGGACGCCTACCGCACTTGAACGACCGGCGCGTGGCTGATCGCAAACTCGCCGGCCCCGGCAGGCCGTTCAGCGCGAGACGAGGACGTGTCAGACGCCCGCCACGGAGTCGCGGGGCGGCGGCGGCCACGCGATGTCGTCGATCGCGAGCCACGGCGCGAGTGCCGCTGCCGTGGGCGTGAGCCCGGTGAACGCCTTGACCTCGCGGTGGAGATGGGGCTGGTCGACGTAGCCGCTCTCGGCGGCCACGCGCGCGACGTCCCGGCCCGCCGCGAGCAGATGGACCGCGTGGTCGAAGCGCACCAGCCGCGCGGCGCGCTTGGGGGCGATGCCGAGCTGGGAGCGGAACCGGGCCGACAGGCGCTTGCGGCTCCAGCCGAGCTCGTCCGCCAGGCCGTCGACCCGTACGAGACCCCGACGGCCGCGCGTACGCCGCCAGGCCTCGGCGACCTCCGGATCGGCCCCGGGCCGGGCGTCGAGGCGTCGGCCGAGCAGGTCCACCGCGATCGTGAACCGCTCGTCCCACGACCCGGCGGCGCGCAGCCGGCCCTCGGCCCGCCCGGCGCCCCGGCCCCAGACGTCCTCGAAGGACGCCACCGTCCCGCCCAGCTCGGCGGCGGCACCGAACGCGGCGGCGGCCACCACCGGGTCGACACGGATCTGGAGGCACTCGCCCACCCGGCCGCCCAGCCGGAGTTCGCCGGGCAGGAGCCCGACGGCGATGCTGCCGCGCCCGTGCCACTCGCGCGCCTCGTGGACGAGCCCCTCTCCCGCGCTCCCGCCCAGATCGAAGAGCAGGGTGAGGCAGGGATGCGCGACCATGGCGATGTCCACGGGCGAAGGAGCGCACGCGCGGAATCCGGCCATGCTGATCCCCGGCAGCCGGAGTGACGGGCGCGGAGTGGCGATCTCCACGCTCGTCCAGTCGGGCGGTGCCCCCGTCGGCAGCATCTGACCACTCTAGATCTCAGGGACGTACCGGCGGCAGGCCGGCGCCAGTGGCCGTGAAGTCCAGGAGCAGTTCACCGGTCCTCGCCGGTTCCTCGAGCATGGTCAAGTGCCCGATACCCGGCAGCAGTTCGATCCGCGCGTTCGGCACCACCGCGTACTCGTGTGCCGACTTCGGGTCCCAGCGCGGATCGGCCGCGCCGAAGACCACCAGCAGCGGAATGCCGAGGCCGGCGAGGCGCTCGGGCACGCCGCGCTCGGCGAGGTAGGCGCCGTTGCGGTTCAGCACGGCCCTGGTCGTGCGGTACGTGGTGCTCCGCAGGTCGGCGACCACGTCGTCGGGGATGTCGACCGGGCGCGCGGCCGTCACGCTCAGCCCCTTGCGGATCATCGCGTCCGAGCGCCTCGCCCACAGCAGCGGGCCGAGCGGCGGGGCCAGCAGGACCCGCAGCAGGAGCGGCTGGCCGAGGAGCGCGCCGGGGCTCGGGCCCGTGCTGATCAGCGCGAGCGAGCGGACCAGGTCGGGGCGCTGTTCGGCGAGCGCGGTGGCGACGTAGCCGCCGCTGGAGTGCCCGGCGACGACGACGGGCCCGAGCCCGAGTCCGTCGAGCACCGCCGCCACCCGCTCGGCCTGTGCGGGCACGTCGAACGAAGGGGCGGGCGGGGAGTTCCCGCAGCCCGGCAGGTCGACCCGGACGACGTGATGACGGTCGGCGAGAGCCGCGACCATCGGGTTCCAGGTGGCGCCCGAGGCCCCGGAGCCGTGGATCAGGAGCAGCGGGGGCGCCTTGCGCGGTCCGTCGTGGACCACGTGCATCGGGTGCGCGTACGCGGTGTCGTGTTCACTCATGACGGGATGATGCGCGGCCCGCCGAGGGCCGGTCTTGTACATATGTCGCGGTGACCCGCCCCCACCCAGTGGTGGAATATTCAATTACCCGAGGTCGTTGGAGCCCACTGAAGGAGGCAGACAGTGGAGCAGAACAGGGGAATGACCTACTACGACCACGGAACCGCGGCGGAGCGCTGGGAGCGCGCGCGGCAGTTCTTCGACGCCAAGGAGTACGCCACGGCGGCGCGGATCCTCCACGCCCTGGCCGACGAGGTGCCCGAGCAGGTCGCCCCGCGTCTGCTCCTGGCGCGCGCCTACTACCACTCGGCTCAACTGCTGCGCGCCGAGACCGAGTTGCTCAAGGTCGTCGCGCTCGACCCGGTCGAGAGCTACGCGCGGCTGATGCTGGGCCGCACCCTGGAGCGCCAGGGCCGGCAGGCGGACGCGGCGCCGCATCTCCGGATGGCGGCGGCGCTGACCGGGGACGCGGTCCAGGCCTGAAGGGCCGGTGAGCCCGTCGGGGCCTTCGGTGGAGAGCGGGGCGGTGACGCCTCAGCCTCCGCCGGAGGCCCCTTCCGCGTCCCCCACCAGGAAACCGATCGCCGCTCCACCGCCGTCGCGCGCCTCGGCGAAGACCGTGCCGCCGTGGGTGGTGGCCACCTCCCGCACGATGGAGAGGCCGAGGCCCGAACCCGGCAGGCTGCGGGCGCCCGGGGCGCGGTAGAAGCGGTCGAAGACGTGGTCCAGATCCGCCGCGGCGATGCCGGGGCCGCGGTCGAGGACCGCGAGACGGCGCCCCTCGACGACGATCTCGATGGGCTCGGTGCCCTCCCGGTCGAACTTGGCCGCGTTCTCCAGGAGGTTGGTGACGGCCCGCTGGAGCGCGGCGGGCCGCCCCTCGAAGACCTGCGGCTCCTCGGCCCGCAGGGTGATCGTGCGGCCGGTGCGGCGCCTGGCCACGGCCGCCGCCTCCCGCGCCACGTCGGCGAGCGTCAGCTCCTCGGTCCGCTCGTCGTCCGGCCTGCCCGCGGCCAGATCGACCAACTCGTTGACCAGATCGGTCAGTTCGCGGGACTCCTCGGCGAGGTCGGCGACCAGTTCGGCCCGCGCGCCGGGCGGCAGTTCGTCGATGCGGTGCAGCAGCGAGATGTTCGTACGCAGCGAGGTGAGCGGGGTGCGCAGTTCGTGGCCCGCGTCCTGGACCAGGCGGCGCTGGTCGTCCTCGGCCCTGGCGAGCCGGCCGAGCATGTGGTCGAAGGACCGGCCGAGCCTGCCCACCTCGTCGCGCCCGACGACCGGCACCTGGATGTCGACGCGGCCGGTGGCGGCGACGCCTTCCGCCGCGTGCGCGAGCCGTACGAGACGGCCGGTGATGCGGCGGGCCAGCCACCAGCCGAACAGGCCCGCGGCGACCACCACCAGGAGGGCGAACAGGAGCGTGCGGTCCTGGAGGTCCTCCAGGAGGTCCTCGGTGTCGCTGAACTGCTGCGCCACCTGCACCGCGCCCCTGCCACCACCGAGCGCGACCGTCGCGAGCCGGTAGTCCTCGCCGTCGATCTCGATGTCACGGCGCGCCACCTTGCCGGGCTCCGGGTCGGTCGTGAGCACGCGTTCCGTCTCCTCGACCGGCAGCTCACGGCTCCCCCGGTCGACGATCCGGCCGTCCGCAGCGAGCACCTGGACGTCGGCCCGGGTGGGCCGGGTCAGATCGTCGCGCAGCCCGTCGTGGTCGAGGTCCCCGGTGGCGTAGTCCTCGGCGTCCAGGCTGCGGTGGCGCACCTGGGAGCGCAGGTCGCCGACGACCTCGGCGAAGACCGACTGCTGGTCCCTGCGCACGAGTTGGGCCGCCGCGTCGTAGCTGAGCAGGCCGACGAGGAGCGTCACCGCGGCGGCGACCGCCGCGAACGAGGCGGCGAAGGTCGTGCGCAGACTGGTGCGCGAGCGACGCGGGAGACGGAGGAGGCGGAAGAGACGGGGGACGCTGAAGGGGCGAGGCGTGCGCATGTGCTGGTTCAGGACTCCCTGAGGACATATCCGACGCCGCGCACCGTGTGGATCAGTGGCGCCGCGCCGGCGACGACGTCCAGCTTGCGGCGCAGATAGCCGACGTACACCGCGAGGTTCTTGGAGCTGGGCCCGAAATCGTAGCCCCAGATGCGGTCGTAGATGGCCGTGTGGTCGAGGACGATCCCGCTGTTGCGGGCGAGCAGCTCAAGGAGGTCGAACTCCGTGCGGGTGAGGTCGAGTTCGGCGCCGCCGCGCCAGACCCGGCGGGCCCGCGGGTCGATCCTGAGGTCGGCCGCAGTGATCAGGTCGGCCGCCGCGACCGGGACGTCGCCCGACTCGGCCGTCCCCGTCCCCGCCCTGCCGAAGGGCGCGTCGGTGTCGACCCTGCGCAGCAGCGCCCGGAGCCGGGCGAAGACCTCCTCGATCTCGAACGGCTTGGCCACGTAGTCGTCGGCCCCCGCGTCGAGCCCGGCGATCCGGTCGGCGGTCTCCACCCTGGCGGTGAGCATCAGGATCGGCGTGCGGTCGCCCTCGGCGCGCAGCACCTGGCAGACCTGGAGGCCGTCGATGCCGGGCATCATCACGTCGAGCACGAGGATGTCCGGCGGCCGCCGATGGGCGGTGGCGAGCGCCTGGATGCCGTCGGCGACGGCCGTGACCTCGTACCCCTCAAGGGTCAGCGCGCGCTCGACGGCATGGCGGATGGCGCGGTCGTCCTCGGCGAGCAGCACGGTGTGGGGCATCCGGCCAGTCTGCCAAGCCGGCCCGCTCCTGCCGTCCCCCGGGGGCCGGGGGCGGTTCTTCTCACCCGGCTCTCACCCGCGTTCTTACCCGCCTCTCACCATCGGCGGTCCTTCGGCTTACCCCGCGGTGCCAGGGTGAGGCCCCGTTCCGCCCCGCCTCTTCCGTCCCTCCCGCCCTTTCTGCCCAGTTCGCCCATTCCACCAGGGGAAAGCACCACATGAAGGTCGTGTTCCTGCTGCACAACGCCTACGGCGTCGGCGGCACCATCCGCACCACCCTGAACCTCGCGGCCGCGCTCGCCGACCGGCACGAGGTCCAGGTGGTGTCGCTGTCGCGGCACCGCGAGGCGCCGCGCTTCACGGTGGATCCGCGCATCACCCTGGTGCCGCTCGTGGACACCCGGGTGGGCGGCACGGACATGGCCGACCCACTGTTCGCCGAGCCCGCGCGGGATTTTCCCGAGGCCGACCGGCGCCACCACCAGTACACCCGCCTCCATGACGTACGCGTGGCGGAGTTCCTGCGCGGCTGCGACGCGGACGTCGTCATCGGCACCCGGCCGGGGCTCAACGTGTATCTCGCCCTGTTCGGAAGGCGCGGGGCGCTGCGCATCGCCCAGGAGCATCTGCGCCACGACGCGCACAGCAAGCGGCTGCGGGCCGTCCTCGCACGCCACTACCGGGGGCTCGACGCGGTGGTGACCACCACGGAGGCGGACGCGGCCGTCTACCGCGCGCGGATGGCGCTGCCCGGGGTCAGGGTCGTCGCGGTGCCGAACATCGTCCCCGCTCCCCCGGAGGTGCCCGCGGAGGGCTCGTCGAAGGTGGTCGCCGCCGCGGGGCGGCTCGTGCCGGGCAAGCGGTTCGATCTGCTGGTGGAGGCGTTCTCCGCGGTCGCCGCGCTGCATCCCGACTGGCAGCTGCGGATCTACGGCGGCGGCCCCGCCAAGGCGGGCCTTCAGGAGATGATCGACGGCCTCGGACTCGGTGCGCACGTCACGCTCATGGGGGTGCGCTCACCGATCGAGAAGGAGTTCAGGAAGGCGTCCCTGGTCGCGTCGGCCTCCGACGCCGAGTCCTTCGGGATGACGCTCGTCGAGGCGATGCGCTGCGGTCTGCCGGTGGTCAGCACCGACTGCCCGCTGGGACCCGCGGAGATCATCGAGGACGGGCACGACGGCCGTCTCGTGCCGACCGGCGACGGCCACGCGCTCGCCAAGGCCATCGTGGAGCTGATCGAGGACGCGCCGCTGCGCCGTGCGATGGGCGCGGCCGCCCTGCGCAGCGCCCACCGGTTCGACCCCGAGCCGATCGTCGGGCGGCACGAGGCCCTCTTCGCCGAACTGCGGGCGACGCGGCACGGGCGCGCGGTACGGCGCGCCCGTGCCCGGGTCAGGGCGTGGGCGGGGGCCCGCGTCCGCGCGGCCCGCCGCGCGTACAGGTCGGTCCTGCCCCGCCGCGCGCCCGCCGCCTGACGCCGCGCCGCCCCGCTCACGCGAGGCGGCGTGGCCCTCGGCTCAGACGAGTTCGGGCTGCGGTTCCGGCTTCAGGACCGGTGCGGTCTTCGGCTCCCACGCCCTGTTGACCCGCATGTAGCCGTAGATCACCGAGACCATCGAGAGGATGATCAGCGGTCCGAACACCCAGGGGTAGTCGGCCATCTCCGTCGGCAGGTAGCGGTACGACACCAGGAGCGCGGTGAAGACCACCGCGCCGTGGACGACCAGCTGGACGTTGGACCGCTCCCAGCCGCGGTCGTACGCGCGCAGGGCGGACTCGATGGTGAGCGTGAACACCACGCCGGCGACGATGTCCGCGCCGTAGTGGTAGCCGAAGCCCAGCGTCGCGCCGAGCGTGGCGATCAGCCAGAACGTGCCCGCGTACCGCAGCGCGCGCGGGCCTCTGCGGGAGTGTATGAAGATCGACGTGGCCCACGCGGTGTGCAGGCTGGGCATGCAGTTGCGCGGGGTGATCTCGTTGAACGGCATGTGCTGCGGGAGGTTCATCGGCGGCGGGGTGTCCGGCCACAGGTTGGCCACCGCCCACTGCCCGCCGTCCCCGCCGTACGCGAAGATCGGCCCGACCACCGGGAAGATCATGTAGATGCCGGGGCCGAGCAGCCCGATGACCAGGAAGGTCCGCACCAGGTGGTGGCCGGGGAAGCGGCGGTCCCGGGCCACATGCCGCAGCTGGTACAGCGCGACGGCGACCGCGGCCACCGCGAGCTGGATGTAGACCCAGTCCAGGACGTGGGAGCCGACCGGGCCCGAGGCCCTGATGATCCGGCCCACCACCCACGACGGGTTGCCCAGCGCGTGGTCGGCGGTCGCCACGTACTGGTCGAGCACCACGGGGCGGGTCTTCGACGTGATGAGCAGCCAGGTGTCACCGGTCTTGCGGCCCGCCACGAGCAGCAGTCCGAGGCCGACGCCCTTCAGGAGGAGGACCCGTTCGTTGCCCGTCCGGCGGGTGACGGCGATGACCGCGCAGCCCAGGATCACCCACAGCGCGCCGTTGCCGAACATCATCCTGGCGTCGACCAGCCAGCGCACCAGGAAGAAGACGAGGTCTATGCCGACCGCGACGCCGACGGCGATGAACCGTTCGCGCCAGGTCAGGACGACCATCATCAGCCCCATGCTGGCGTAGAGCAGCGGCCCTGACTTGGGGGCGAAGATCACCTCGCGCGCCTGGTTGGTGATCGGCCCGGGTACGCCGTAGTGCCGCGCGGCGATCTCCAGCGCCACGATGAACCCGAGGGCCACGACGACGGCCGCGGTCCACAGGATCACCCGCGGGCGGCGCAGCGCGGCGAGCATGTTCGTGCTGTCTTTTCGCGAAGGATTCCGCGGTGCTCTAGATATCAATTCCATGACCGATTTGTTAGGTTTTGGGAAAATAGCTCACTATTCGCGCTAGATAGCATGGATTTCTAGTGCTGTACGGCGATCTGGGCCATCGTTGTGAGTTCGATCATGTTATCGGAGCCCTGCGGGTGTATTTCGCCGGTTGCGTCAGGTGAGATCCCCCACACATTCGCCTCGCGGAAGCAACCACCAGGAAATGAAGCGGGCACGAAGATCGTGTTCGGTCGCCGAATCGCACGCACGGATCACCCGGCGACCCCGGCCGAGGGGTTGACCAGCGCCCCTCCGACACCACCCGTGACGACGAGGAGACGCAGTGGACAGCGCAGTGGAGAGCATCGGGATCATCGGCGTGGGCGAGCTGGGCCGGGCCGTCGTGGAGGGCCTGAGCGACGGCGTCGAGGACGCTCCTGAGATTCATCTCTCGCCGAGGGGCGCCCGCGCGGCCGCCGAACTGTCCCAGCGGTATCCGAACGCGCGGGTGTGCGCCGACAACCAGGACGTGGTGGACCGCTCCGAGTTGGTGATCATCGCGGTCCGCCCCCAGGACCGCGCGGCCCTCGCGGGGCTCCGGGTCGACGCCGACAAGATCGTGGTCAGCGCCGTGGCCGGGGTCGGCATCGACGAGCTGCGCAGGACGCTCGGCACCGAAGCCCCGGTGGTGCGCACCATCCCGCTGCCCACCGTGCGCGAGCGCCGCTCCGTCACCGTGACCTGCCCCTCCCACCCGGCCGTCGACGCCCTCTTCGACCGCCTCGGCGGGGCGCTGCCCGTCGCGGACGAGGCGGACTTCGCCGTCTTCTCCACCCTGACGGGCACCCTGACCACCCACTACTGGTACCTGGCCACGCTCACCGACTGGGCGGCGCGACAGGGCATCCCGGCAAAGGAGGCCGACCGCTACGTCCGCGGCCTCTTCCAGGGCGTCGGGCGCTCCCTGGGCGACGACACCCGCTCACTGAAGCAGCTCGCGGGTGATCACGAGACTCCGAAGGGCAGCAACGAGCGCATCCGCACCACGCGGTTCGACGCCTCGAATGCCGCGTCCCTGACCACGGCGCTCAACGGCTTGCTGGAGCATCTGAGGTAGTCGCGGCGACGGCCCCGTACCCACCGGACCACGGACCACCGGACCAAGGAGCGTCATGCGCAAGATCATCTGGATGATGTCGATGTCCCTCGACGGCTTCATGGAGGGTCCGGGCGGCGATCTCGACTGGCATCTCGTCGACGAGGAACTGCACCAGCACTTCAACGACGAGTCCCGGGCGATGGGCGCGTTCATCGACGGCCGGGTCACCTGGGAGCTCATGGCGGGCTTCTGGCCGGACGCCGACGCCGACCCGTCGAACAGCGCGCCCGTGCGGGAGTTCGCCGCGATCTGGCGCGACATGCCCAAGTACGTGGTCTCACGGAGCCTGGAGGAGGCGGGCTGGAACACCACGATCCTGCGGGAGGTCGCGCCCGAGGAGATCCGGGCGCTCAAGGAACGGCCGGGCGGGGACATCGGGCTCGGCGGCGCCCGGCTCGCCACGTCCTTCCTGCGCCAGGGCCTGATCGACGAGATCCGCGTCTACGTCCACCCCGTCGTCATCGGCCGCGGCACGGCGATGTTCCAGGCCGCGGACGTCCACGCCGATCTGCGGCTGGCCGAGACGCGGACCTTCGGCAACGGCGTCGTCCTGCTCCGGTACGCGCTCCCCGGCTAGCCGCGCGTCACAGCCACAGGGCCTCGGCGACGGCCACCCCGACGAAGGCGGCGCCGAGGCCCGCGACGACGCTGCCGACCGCGTTGGCCACCGCGGAGAACGCCGCGCCCTCCTCGGCCAGGCGCAGCGTCTCGTACGAGAAGGTCGAGTACGTGGTGAGGGCGCCGCACAGGCCGGTGCCGACGAACAGCTGGGTCTGCGAGGAGACGGCGCCCGCCGCCACCGCTCCCGTGACGACGCCGAGGACGAGGCAGCCCGCGACGTTCACGGTGAGGGTCCCCCACGGGAAGGCGGTGCCCTGTCCGGCCTGCACGGCCCGGTCCGTCAGATAGCGCAGCGGGGCGCCGATCATCGCGCCCGCGACGACGAGCAGCCAGTTCATCGCGGCCTCCCGCCGGTGAGGCGGCGCGTGGTCCACACCGCGCACGTCACGGCCGCCAGGGCCGCGAGCAGGGTCAGGGCGAGGTAGGCGAGGCCCGTGCGGGCGTAGCCGCCGCTGATGAGTCGTTCGATGTCCACCGCGTACGTCGAGAACGTGGTGAAGCCGCCGAGCACGCCCGTGCCGAGGAAGGGCCGCACCAGCCGGTGGACCGTCCAGACCTCGGTGACGAGGACCGTCAGGACGCCGATCAGCGCGCAGCCGAGGGCGTTCACCACGAGCGTGGCCCAGGGGAAGCCGCCGGACGCGGCCGGCCAGAGGAGGGTCGCGGCGTAGCGTGCGGTGGCGCCGAGCGCTCCGCCGACGGCGACCGCCGCGAGGATGCCGCCCTGCCCGCGCGCGAACTCACGCCGCTGCGCGGGCACGGACAGGTCGACGTCGGGGTCCGTGGGTTCCGTGTGCGCCGTGTTCTGAGAGCGTGCGTCCACCGCCGCGGGCCGCGGGTCTTGCCTGGGCATGTGCCTCCTACTCGCGTCGCCCGTGACCGGGCGCACTCGTTCGCAAGTAGGGACCGTCGGCGGCGTGCGTGCCGCGGTTCGGGTACGGCGGGCCCCACCGCCGCGCGGTGCCCGGTGGAGAGCGCCGCCGTGTCCAGGCTAGCCGCCCGCGCCGGGGCCGCGCCACGGAGCCGGGGCCCCTCAGCCCCGGTACGTCTCCAGGAGCCGCAGCCACACCTCGCTGATCGTCGGGTAGGAGGGAACCGCGTGCCAGAGCCGGTCGACGGGGACCTCGCCCGCCACCGCGACGGTCGCCGAGTGGATGAGTTCGCCCACGCCGGGGCCGACGAACGTGACGCCGAGGAGCACCTCGCGGTCGAGGTCGACGATCATGCGGGCCTTGCCGCGGTAGCCGTCGGCGTAGAGCCCCGCGCCCGCGACGCCCGACATGTCGTAGTCGACGGCCCGGACGCGGTGGCCCGCCGCCTCCGCCTCCGCGAGCGTCAGGCCCGCCGACGCCGCCTCGGGGTCGGTGAAGACCACCTGGGGGACCGCGTCGTGGTCGGCGGTGGCCGCGTGGGCGCCCCAGCGGTCGGTCTCCAGGAGCGGTACGCCCTGGGCGCGGGCGGCGATCGCGGCGCCCGCGACGCGGGCCTGGTACTTGCCCTGGTGGGTGAGGAGCGCCCGGTGGTTCGCGTCGCCCACCGCGTACAGCCAGCTGCTGCCCTCGACCCGCAGGCTCTCGTCGACGGACAGCCAGGAGCCGGGTTCGAGGCCCACCGTCTCCAGGCCGATGTCGTCGGTGCGCGGCGCGCGTCCCGTGGCGAAGAGGATCTCGTCGGCTTCGAGCGTCTCGCCGTTGTCCAGGGTCGCGACGACCGTGCCGTTCTCGCGGCGTACGGCCGTGACGGAGACGCCGTCGCGCACCTGTGCGCCCGCCTCGGTCAGCGCATCGCGCACCAGCTCGCCGGCGAACGGCTCCATGCGGGGCAGCAGGCCGCCGCCGCGCACCAGGACGGTGACCGCCGAACCCAGCGCCTGCCAGGCCGTGGCCATCTCCACGGCGACGACTCCCCCGCCCACCACGATCAGGCGGCCGGGCACGTGGTCGGCGCTGGTCGCCTCGCGGCTGGTCCAGGGCTCGACATCGGCGAGTCCGGGCAGGTCGGGAAGGGCCGCGCGGGTGCCGGTGCAGACGGCGACCGCGTGGCGTGCCTCCAGGGTCCGTTCGGTGCCGTCCCGGCCGGTGACCGTGACCTTGCGGGGGCCCGCGATGCGGCCGTGCCCGCGGTACAGGTCGACGCCGACGCCCTCCAGCCAGCCGACCTGGCCGTCGTCCTTCCAGTGCGAGGTGTAGTCGTCGCGGTGCGCGAGGACCTCCGCGGCGTCCAGGGGAGCCTGCGCGGCCTGCCGCAGTCCCGGGGTGCGGCGGGCGTCGGCGCGGGCGATGACGGGGCGCAGCAGCGCCTTGCTCGGCATGCACGCCCAGTACGAACACTCCCCGCCCACGAGCTCGCTCTCCACGATCGCGGCGCTGAGCCCGTTGGCCCTGGCCCGGTCGGCGACGTTCTCCCCCACGGGGCCCGCTCCGATGACTACTACGTCGTACGTGATGGCATCCGTCATAAGGACAGTCTCTCCGCAGGTGTGCGCCGTGGCCACACGGGTACGCGCGCGGAACGCCCCGGTGTCGCGCGCGGGAGTCTCGCGCGCGGGGACGGTCGGAATACGTCCGTCCCACCGGCGGTTGTGCACAGCGGCTACGCCCGATATCAGGAAGTAGGGAACACCATGAGCAGCTCGACCGTGGAGCTCACCAAGGAGAACTTCGACCAGACGGTCACGGACAACGGATTCGTCCTGATCGACTTCTGGGCGTCGTGGTGCGGGCCGTGCCGTCAGTTCGCCCCGGTCTACGAGAAGGCCGCGGAGGCCAACCCCGACCTGGTCTTCGCCAAGGTCGACACGGAGGCCCAGCCGGAGCTGGCCGCCGCGTTCAACATCCAGTCGATTCCGACGCTGATGATCATCCGTGACCAGGTCGCGGTGTTCGCCCAGCCCGGCGCGCTGCCCGAGGCCGCCCTGACGGACGTCATCGGCCAGGCCAGGAAGCTGGACATGGAAGAGGTCCGCCGCCAGGTCGCCGAGGAGCAGGCCAAGCAGCAGGAGCAGTGAGCCGCACCCCGGGCCCTGCCGGGGCCCGGGAGCGGCCGCGGGCTAGGGTCTTTCGTTTGGATCAGCTGGACTCGCGGTGCACGACGTCCGCACCGAGGACGTCGTGCACTTCGGGTTCCGCCCCAGGGTCGCGCACCACGCGGTCGACGAGCTCGGCCAGGGTGGGCCCGGAGGGCAGTTCGATGCGGACGGTGCTGAGCCGGGGCCGCAGCAGTCTGCCGAGCATGAGGTCGTCGGAGCCGATGACGGCCGTGTCGCCGGGAACGTCGATGCCTTCGTCCTGCAAGGCACGCATCAGCAGCATCGCGTACTCGTCGTTGTACGCGAAGACGGCGTCGACCCCGAGGTCGCGCCAGCGCGCCGCGAGCAGTGCGGCGGACTCCTCGGTGTAGCCGAGGGGGATCTCGGTGACCGTGGCGCCCGCGGTGCCGGTGGCGCCGACCGTCTCGCGCAGGCCCGCCACGCGTGGCTCCCAGAACATCTCCAGGCCCGGTTCCGTCGGGACGATCGCGCCGATGCGGCGCCGGCCGCGCGCGAGGAAGTGCAGGGCGGCGGCCTCGCCCACCCTGCGTCCGTCCATCAGGAGCGCGTGCGCGCCCTCCACCTGCTGCGGTCCGAGCGTGAAGACGGCCTTGGCGCCCGACCGCTTGAGCACGGTCACGCCCCGGGGGCCGAGCGCGGAGGCGTCGGGCGCGAGCACGGCGACCGGGCGCAGTTCGGCCCAGGCGCGCGCGGCGTCCTCGCCGGTCAGGCCGAGGCTCGCGTACTGGACGACGGTGTAGTCGAGGCGGCTGAGCGCCCACTGCAACTCGTTGAAGAACTGGCTGAAGAGCGGGCCCATCGGGATCTCCGACGTGGGCATGAGCACCATGCGGCTGTGCCCGGCGCGCAGGCTGCGCGCCGCGGCGTGCGGGACGTAGCCCAGTTCCCTCGCGGCGTCGTGGACGCGGCGGCGGGTGGGCTCGCTGATGCGGACGGCGCTGGTGTTGTTGAGGACGTACGAGACGGTGGCGCGGGAGACCCCCGCGAGGCGGGCGACGTCGGCGCTCGTCGGCACGGAGCGCTGCGGTGGCTGCTGGTTCGGTATCTGCACCATGACATGGGCATCCTCGCAGACCGTGCGGGGGCGCCCGCAGGCGGGCGGCGGGGCGCGGACGGGTGGAACCGGAGGCGCGGACCCGTCCCGCGGCGCGCGGCACGGCCGGACGGCGGCCGGGCCCCTTGCACACAACTTCCGCACGGGCACGCGCCATTGTTCCCTTCGCGCATTCCCCGGCGACCTACTCGCCGGTTAACGTGCGGGCACCCGTCGTCGACCGAAGGTGCCCCCCACATGACTGCCGACCGTGCCGACGGCCTGGCGCGCACCGCCCGCGCGCTGGCCGAAGGAGAGGTGTCCGCACGCGAGCTGACCGAGCGGACGCTGGCCAGGATCGAGGCGGCGCAGCCCACGCTGAACGCCTTCAAGCTGCTGCGGGCCGAGGCCGCGCTCGCCGAAGCGGACGCCGCCGACCGGCAGTTGGCGGCCGGCGGCCCCTTCCCCGGGCGGCCGCTGCTCGGGGTGCCGCTGGCCGTGAAGGACGACATGGACATCGCGGGCGAGCCGACGGCGTTCGGTTGCAGGGGCGAGTTTCCGCCGAAGTCCGAGGACTCCGAGGCGGTGCGCCGGCTGCGCGCGGCCGGGGCGGTCCTCGTGGGCAAGACGAACAGCTGCGAGCTGGGGCAGTGGCCGTTCACCGAGGGGCCCGGGTTCGGCGACACGCGCAATCCGTGGAACTCCGGTCACACGCCCGGCGGTTCCTCGGGCGGCTCGGCGGCCGCGGTGGCCGCGGGACTCGTGCCCGCCGCGCTCGGCTCGGACGGCGCGGGCTCGGTGCGCATCCCGGCGGCCTGGACGCATCTGGTCGGCATCAAGCCGCAGCGCGGGCGGATATCGACGTGGCCGTGGGCCGAGGCGTTCCAGGGCATCACCGTCAACGGCCCGCTGGCCAGGACCGTCGCGGACGCCGCGCTCCTCCTGGACGCGGCGAGCGGCAGCCACGCGGGCGATCTGCACCGGCCTGCCGCCGTGCGCGCCGCGCAGGCGGCGACGCGCGATCCGGGGCGGCTGCGCATCGCGCTCTCCCTGCGGATGCCGTTCACGGCGACGCCCAAGGCGCTGCACCCGGTGGTGCGGGACCGGGTGGTGGCGCTCGCGGAGCGGCTCGCCGCGCTCGGGCACGACGTGGCGGCGGCCGATCCGCGCTACGGCCAGATCGGGCTGGCCTTCGTGCCGCGCGCCACGGCGGGCATCGCGGAGTGGACGCGGCACGTCCCCGACCCGGCGCTCCTGGACCCGCGCACCCGTGCAGCCGCCCGTATGGGGCGGCTGTTGGGCGGTGTCCCGCTGAAGCTGGCCCGGCGCGCGGAGGCGGCGCTGCACCGCAGGGTGGGCGGCATCTTCGCGACGTACGACGTGGTGATCGCGCCGACGACGGCCACTCCCCCGCCGCGGATCGGCACGCTGGCGGCGATGAACGGCTGGCGCACCGACCGGGCGATGATCGCCGCCTGCCCGTACGCGTGGCCGTGGAACGTCCTCGGCTGGCCCGGCGTCAACGTGCCCGCGGGGCACACCCCCGGCGGCCTCCCGGTCGGCGCGCAGCTGCTCGGGCCCGCGGGCAGCGAGCCGCTCCTGATCTCGCTGGCCGCGCAGTTGGAGGCCGACCGGCGCTGGTACGAGCGGTGGCCCGCGCCGGTGCCCGACGCGGCACCGGCGCCGTGAGGCGGCTCAGCCGCGGGCGAGCACCTTCCAGAGCCCGGGGTCCTCGAAGCCGAGTGCCCACAGGACGGTGTTGGTGACCCGGTGCCTGCGCAGCGCGGGCAGGTGCGCCGCGGTGCCGCGCGCGTCCTGGTACCAGACGGTGCGGCGTGTCGTGCCGTCCTTGTACGTGAAGTGGGGCGTCTTGGACGCGGGGTCGATGCGGTAGGGCGCGCCGACCTTGCGGCGCAGCGCCTCCGCCTCGACGGAGGTGACGTGCTTGGCCCGGCCGCTCTTGCCGACGGCCCAGTCCCAGCCGTAGGCGGGCAGCCCCATCTCCAGCTTGCGGCGCGGGACTTCGGCCGTGGCGCGGCGCAGGATGTCCTCGTACCAGTCGGGCGTGGAGAGGGGGCCTGGCGCGCCCTCGGCCCAGTGCAGGTTGTACGCCATGACGCGCAGCCGGTCGGCGGCCGCGCCGAGCCGCTTGTAGTCCCACACGCGACCGGTGCCCGCGGTCTTCGGAGAGACCGTGATGACGCACTGTTTGCGCAGGGCGTGCAGCTGGCGGCAGAGGTCGGTGACCATCGTGGCGTAGCCGTCGCGGACCTTCTTGTACGCAGCGTCGCCGGTCGGCGCGATGGTCTCGTAGTCGAGGTCGAGGCCGTCGTAGGCGCCGGAGCGCACGGTCCGCAGCAGTGCCTTGATGTGGGTGGCGCGGTTGCCCGGGTCGGTGACGACGGCGGCGAGGGCGCCGGGTGCCATGGTCTCCATGACGGTCGGCACGACCTTGATGCCCGCCCGGTGCAGCCCGTCCACGACACGCCGGTCCCCCGCTCCGGTGTGCGGCGCGACACGCCCGGCGGACTTCGTCTGGAACCAGAAGGGGCTGACGGTGTGCAGCTGGTCCTTGTGGCGCAGTGCGCTCTTGAAGGCGGCTTCCTGGTTCCAGTACGGCAGCCAGGCGGAGGCAGTGCGCAGGGGCGGGGCGGCATGCGCGGGCGGCGGCGAGGGCGGGGAGGAGCCGGTGGCGGCGGGTACGGCGGCGAGCGCGGAGCCCGCGACGGCGAGGACGACGAGGACCCGGGCGTGGCGCGTGTGTCGAAGCAGCATGCACCGAGCCTGCGTGGCATCCGGCGGACCCGCGCTGTGGATTGGGCCGGACAGGTCCTACGGTGACCCGTGTGACTGCTTCGATCGATGACCCGCACCTGTCCGCGTCGCCGGGCCGCTCCGGCGCCACCGCGACCACCGAGGCCGAGCCGCGCGAGGTGGGCCGGGTCCGCACCGAGTACGCCCCGGAGCACGACGGCGACCCCGATCCGGGGGAAATCGTCTGGACGTTCGTACCCTTCGAGGAGAACGACGGGCGCGGCAAGGACCGTCCGGTTCTCGTGGTCGCCCGCGAGGCCTCCGGCACGCTCCTGGCCGTGCAGCTCTCCAGCAAGCGGCACGACGGGGAGAGGGAGTGGGTGCCGATCGGCAGCGGGCCCTGGGACCGGGAGGGGCGCGAGTCGTGGGTGGACATCGACCGGGTGCTGCGGGTGCACGAGCGGGGCATGCGGCGCGAGGCGTGCGCGCTCGACCGGATGCGGTTCAACCTCGTCGTGCTCCGGCTGCGGGAGCGTTACGGCTGGCGCTGAGCCCCGGTCTCGTGGGCGAACACCGTCTCGAAGGCGCCGCGGGTCACCGCGCCCTTCGTGCGGTCGAGCACCCCGAACACGACGTGCGTGAAGCGTCCGTGGAAGCGACCGCCCGCGCCGAGCAGCTCCCTGAACGCGGTGGCGACCCCGGCCGGGTCGTTCATGAAGACGCCGCAGCCCCACGCGCCGAGCACCAGACGGTCGTATCCGCAGGCGGCGGCCGTCTCCAGGACGCGCTCCGCGCGCGCCGCGAGCGCCGCAGGGATCAGCGCGGCGCGCTCGGGCGCCTGACGCCGGATCACCCCGGCGTTCGGCGCGGCGGAGGTGAGGAAGCCGGCCGTGTACGGCGTGTCGAGCAGGCGTCCCCGGTCGTCACGGAAGACCGGGACGCCGGGCGAGTGGACGACGCGGTCGCTGTAGAAGGGATCGCGTTCCGCGCGGTGGTGGTCGTAGTAGGCGCGGGCCTCCAGCAGGCAGGTGTAGAGCGCGGAGGCCCGGCACAGGGCCTCCTCCTGGGCCTGGGCGCCGTTCAGATAGCCGCCGCCGGGATTGCGCGCGGAGGCGAAGTTGAGCACCGCCACCGGGGATCCGGCCGCGTCCCGGCCGGCGCCGACGAGCCTGCGGGCCGCCTCCGTGCTGCCCTCGCCGGTGACCTCGAACCGCGTGGGCACCGGCGGGCGGGGCGGCACGTCCACCGGGTCGGGGCCGAAGATCCGGGTGCCCTCGCGGGCGGCGGCCACGGCGGCGCCGATCGCCACCGTGCGTCCGCTCCCCGTGGCGTACTCCCCCGCCGCGACGATCTCTTCCGTCTCCTGCGCCTGTGCGCGCAGCCGGGCGCTCATGGCCGCGCCCCCGTGTCGTTCATGAACGCATGGTGAGCTCCGCACGACGGGCGGCACAACTCGATTCCCGGTGCGGAAACGACCTTAGGGGCACTCTTGTGCGAACGCCCTTGAGGGTTTTGGGTGTTACGAGCACCATCGACAGGAAGGATCCCCGTCATGCCCGAGGGAGACTGTACGCAGCACGACATCCCACCGCGTACCAGGGCCCTGGACACGGTGACCGAGGCGGAGGTGGAGGCGCTGGTCCGCGGCATCTGCTTCAAGACAGGGCCGCCCCGCACCACCGGCGTCGAACTGGAATGGCTCGTCCACGAACCGGGTCTGCCCCACGAACCCGTTCCCACCCCCCGCCTCGAAGCGGCCTACGCCGCACTGCGGGCCCTGCCCCTGCACTCGCTCATCACCGTCGAACCCGGCGGCCAGCTGGAGCTCAGCTCGCTGCCCGCCGCGTCCCTGACGGAGTGCATCTCGGCCATGCGGGCCGATCTCCGCGTCGTACGTGACGCGTTACGTTCCCACCACCTCACGCTCAGCGGCGTCGGCGCCGACCCGTGGCGGCCACCGGCCAGAATCCTGCACGAGCCGCGCTACGACGCCATGGAGTGCTGCTTCGACCGGGCGGGCCCCTCGGGCCGCCGCATGATGTGCTCGACCGCGTCCGTGCAGATCTGCCTGGACGCCGGGCACGAGGAGCCGGGTCCGCTCGGCTACGCGCGACGCTGGCGCCTCGCGCACCTGCTCGGTCCCGTCCTGGTCGCCGCGTTCGCCAACTCGCCGCTCCAGGACGGCCGCAGCACCGGCTGGCGCTCCACCCGGCAGGCCATCTGGGCGGGCATCGCCCCCGACAGGTCGGGCGCGCCGCCCCTCGAAGGGGAGCCCCGCGAGACCTGGACCCGGCACGCCCTCGACGCACCCGTCATGTGCGTCAGGGACCTCGGGGACAGCGCGGGGACGTCCCCCTGGCCCGTGCCCGAGGGCCTCACCTTCCGCGCCTGGACGCGCTCCAAGGCGCCGAGAGCGCCCACCCGCGAGGATCTGGACTACCACCTGACCACGCTGTTCCCGCCGGTGCGCCCCCGCGGCCACCTGGAGCTGCGCATGGTCGACGCGCAGCCCGGCGAGGACGGCTGGATCGTGCCGCTCGCCGTCACCGCCGCGCTGTTCGACGACGCGGAGGCTGCCGAGACGGCCTACCGCGTGGTCAAGCCGCTCGCGGAGCGGGCCGGGCCGCCGGGCTCGCCCGCCGCGCCGCACAGCCCGCTGTGGCTGGACGCGGCGCGCCACGGCCCGGCCGACGCCGAGCTGCGCGAGGCCGCCGTCGCCTGCTTCGCCGCGGCCGCCGACGCGCTGCCCCGCATGGGCGTGAGCACGGCCGTGCGGGACGCCGTGGTCACGTACGGCGCCCAGTACGTCGCGCGCGGCCGCTGCCCCGCCGACGACCTCCTGGACGGGCTGCGCGAGAGCGGCGCGCCCGGCCCCCACATCCTTGACGACACCCCCGGGAAGGACGCCCGCCGATGACAGGGCCCACCGCCGACCCCGAAGCCCTGCGGGAGCGCGCGCACGCCGCGCTGCTCGCCGCCAGGGACCGCACCACCCTGCTCACCAGCTGCGTCGAGGACGGCGAACTCACCGCGCAGCACTCCCCGTTGATGTCGCCACTGGTCTGGGACCTGGCGCACATCGGCAACCAGGAGGAGCAGTGGCTGCTGCGCGCGGTCGCCGGGCGCGACGCCATGCGCCCCGAGATCGACCCGCTGTACGACGCCTTCGAGCACCCCAGGGCCGCACGCCCCGCCCTGCCGCTGCTCGCGCCCGCCGAGGCCCGCCACTACGCGGCCGAGGTGCGCGGGCGCGCGCTCGACATCCTGGAGAGGACGCCGCTGCACGGCACCCCGCTCACCGACGCGGGGTTCGCGTTCGGCATGATCGCGCAGCACGAGCAGCAGCACGACGAGACGATGCTGATCACGCACCAGCTGCGCACCGGCCCGACGGCGCTCACCGCGCCCGACCCGGCGCCGCTCGACCCGCCCTTCACCGGCCCCGCCGAAGTCCTGGTCCCCGGCGGCCCGTTCACCATGGGCACCTCCACCGAGCCTTGGGCCCTGGACAACGAGCGGCCGGCCCACCACCGTCTCGTACCGCCCTTCTTCATCGACACCACCCCGGTGACGAACGCCGCCTATCTGCGTTTCATCGAGGACGGCGGCTACGACGAGGAGCGCTGGTGGGACCCGGCGGGCTGGGCGATGGTCCGTCAGAACCGGCTCAGCGCACCGCTGTTCTGGCGCCATGAGGGCGGCCAGTGGCTGCGCAAGCACTTCGGGACGGTGGAGCGGGTGCCGCTCGACGAACCGGTCCTGCACGTCAGCTGGTACGAGGCCGACGCCTACGCGCGCTGGACGGGGCGGCGCCTGCCCAGCGAGGAGGAGTGGGAGAAGGCGGCCAGGTACGACCCGGTGTCCGACCGCTCCACGCGCTACCCGTGGGGCGACGCGGACCCCACGCCCGAGCACGCCAACCTCGGCCAGCGCCATCTGCGCCCCGCCCCCGCGGGAAGCTATCCGGCGGGTGAATCCCCGCTCGGCGTACGCCAGTTGATCGGCGACGTGTGGGAGTGGACGTCCAGCGGCTTCCTGCCCTACCCGGGCTTCACCGCGTTCCCCTACCGCGAGTACTCGGACGTGTTCTTCGGCGGCGACTACAAGGTCCTGCGCGGCGGCGCCTTCTCCGTCGACGCGGTGGCCTGCCGCGGCACCTTCCGCAACTGGGACCATCCGGTGCGCCGGCAGATCTTCTCCGGGTTCCGCACGGCACGCGACGCCGGTCCCTGCGGGGCCGCCTGATGTGCCGTCATCTCGCGTTCCTCGGCCCGCCCGAACCGCTGGGGAGCCTCCTCGTGGAGCCCGCGCACAGCCTGTACCGCCAGTCCTGGGCGCCCCGGCACCAGCGGCACGGCACCGTCAACGCCGACGGCTTCGGCGTGGGCTGGTACGCCGAGGACGATCCGGTGCCCGCCCGCTACCGGCGCGCGGGGCCGGTCTGGGGCGACCAGTCGTTCGCCGACCTGGCCAGGGTCGTACGCACCGGGGCGCTGCTCGGCGCGGTGCGCGACGCCACCCTCGGGGGCGCGGACGGGGAGGCAGCGGCGGCCCCGTTCACCGCCGGGCCCTGGCTGTTCAGCCACAACGGCGCGATCGCCGGCTGGCCGCGCTCCCTGGCACCGCTCGCCGCCCGGCTGCCCGCCGCCGAGCTGCTCTCGATGGAGGCGCGCTGCGACTCCGCGCTGGTGTGGGCGCTCGTCCTGCACCGGCTGCGGGCCGGCGACGAGGAGGGCCAGGCCCTCGCCGACACCGTCGCCGAGATCGCCGCCGTGGCCCCCGGATCGCGCCTCAACCTCCTGCTCACCAACGGCGACACGATCGCCGCGACCGCCTGGGGCGACACCCTCTGGTACCTCGCGGAGCCCGACCGCCGCACCGTCGTCGCCTCCGAGCCCTACGACGACGATCCGCACTGGCGCGAGGTGCCCGACCGCACCCTGCTCGCCGCCAGCCGCACCGACGTACTGCTGACCCCGCTCAAGGAGCCCACCGCGTGAGCCCGTTCCTGCTGACCAGGACCCTGCCCGAGGACGCCACCGACGCCGCGCTGCGCGCCGACGTCCTGCACGGCCTGACCCACAGCCCCAAGACGCTGCCGCCCAAGTGGTTCTACGACGCGCGCGGCAGCGCCCTCTTCGAGGAGATCACCACCCTGCCCGAGTACTACCCGACCCGCGCCGAACGCGAGATCCTCGTCGCGCGCGCCGCCGAGATCGCCGGGGTGAGCGGCGCCCGGACGCTGATCGAACTGGGCTCGGGCTCCTCGGAGAAGACCCGCCACCTCATCGACGCGATGGCCACCCTGGACACCTACGTCCCCGTGGACGTCAGCGAGAGCGCGCTGACCGGCGCCGCGAACGCGCTGCTCGCCCAGCGTCCCGCGCTCTCCGTGCACGCCCTGATCGCCGACTTCACCCGTGGTCTGGCGCTGCCCGGCACCCCGGGGCCGCGCCTGGTCGCCTTCCTCGGCGGCACGATCGGCAATCTGCTGCCCGCCGAACGCGCGGCGTTCCTCTCCTCCGTGCGCACGCTCCTGTCCCCCGGCGACATGCTGCTGCTCGGCACCGACCTGGTGAAGGACGAGTCGGTGCTCGTCTCCGCGTACGACGACAGGTCCGGCGTGACCGGCGCCTTCAACAAGAACGTCCTGACCGTGATGAACCGCGAACTGGGCGCCGACTTCGACCCCGCCGCCTTCGCGCACGTGGCCGTCTGGGACCCCGCGCACGAGTGGATCGAGATGCGGCTGCGCTCGCTGACCGGCCAGACGGTGAAGATCCCCGCGCTCGACATGACGGTCGACTTCGCCGAGGGCGAGGAGCTGCGCACGGAGGTCTCCGCGAAGTTCAGGGAGGTCGGCGTACGGTCCGAACTCGCCGCCGCCGACCTGAAGCTGAGCCACTGGTGGACGGACGAGAGAGGGCGCTTCGCGCTGTCGCTCAGCACGGCGGCGTAGGGCGGGGCCGGGGCGTTCGCGCTCCGGCGCGGGGCGGTGGCCGGGTGCGGACGTGCGCACCCGGCCACCGCCGTCAGCTCACGGGCCCGCCACCACGTTCAGCGTGTCGGTGATCCGGCCCGATGCCTTGCGCGCCTCGGCCGCCGGATCGCCGCCGTTGAGGACCTTGGTCATATAGCCCTTGATGGGGTTCTTCGCCTCGACCCCGGCCCAGCGGGGCGAGTTCGGGGTCGCCCGGCCGTTGGCCGCGCCGACCGCCATCGCCGCGACGCCCTCCTCGCCCGCGACCGCGGGGGCCAGCTTCGCCTTGTTCGGCACGTAGTTCATCGTCCGGGCCAGTTCGGTCTGCCACTTCTTGCCCGCGAGGGCCTCGATCAGCTGGACCGCTCCCTTGTGGTCGTCGCTGCGTTCGGGCACCACGAGGTCGGAGCCGCCGGTGAAGACCGAGCCGGGCTTGCCCGCCGTCTTGCCGGGGATGGGGAAGTAGCCGAGCTTGCCCTTCAGCCCGGGGTTCTTCTCCTCGATGGCGCGGGCCGCGCCCGGCACGGCGATGATCTGCGCCACGTCGCCCTCCGCGAACACGCCGGTCTGCGCCGGGTGCTCCTCGTCGGCGTCGCGCGGCCCCTGGCCGAGCGCCTGCAACTGCCGGTAGAACTCCATGCCGCGCAGCGCGGCGGGCGCGTGCAGGCTGCCCTTCCAGGTGCCGCGGTGCTCCTTCGCGAGGTCGCCGCCCTCGTCCCAGATGAACCCGGAGAGGGTGTACCAGTCCTGGCCCGCGAGGTAGATGCCCTGCTTGCCGCCCGTGTTGAGCTTCTCGGTGTCGGCGAGCCACTCGGCGCGGGTGCGCGGCGGGCGCTTGATCCCCGCCGCGTCGAACAGGTCCTTGTGGTAGATCACCACGCGGTTCGCCGCGTACCAGGGGATGCCGTACTGGGCGTTGTCGAAGCGGCCGGGCTCGGCGAGGCCCGGCAGCCAGTCGTCCATGCCGAGGTCGCGCGCCGACTCCAGGGTCAGGTCGTACAGGCCGCCCTCGTCGACGTACTGGGCGACCTGGGTGTTGCCGACCTCGATCACGTCGGGTCCTTCGCCGCTGTCGTCCTTGAGCGCCTTCTTCACCTTGGCGCCGATGCCGGTCCATTCCTGGATGCGCACGTCCAGGTCGATGTCGTCGTGCTGCTTCTCGAAGTCCTCGGTGAACCGCTCGACGAACTCCGGTGACGCGCTGCCCTTCATCAGCCAGAGGGTCACGGTCTTGCGCCCGTCTCCCCCGGGCAGCACCCCGCATCCGGCGAGCAGGGTAGAGGAGGCGAGGACGACGACGAGGGGCGCGACGGGACGGCGGCGGGGCTTCACGTGGGTCACTTTCTGCCTGCGGACAGGGAAGGGCTGGCCCGACGCGGGGGGTGAGCACGAAACTCGAACGGGTATGGCTGGATTTTGGTCTGTACCAATGAGTCGGTCAAGGGGTGTGTGCCATCTCGCGCGTCGGCGCGGGCTGGGGCACGGTGGAGTGGCGGCATTCCATGACGTCATTCCACTGCCGGGAGGAATCCCCTCATGTCGGATCACACGTACCGCGTCACCGAGATCGTCGGCACCTCGCAGGAGGGCGTCGACCAGGCCATCCGCAACGGCATCGCGCGGGCCTCGCAGACACTCCGGTCCCTTGACTGGTTCGAGGTCACCCAGGTGAGGGGGCACATCGAGGACGGGGAGATCCAGCACTACCAGGTGGGGCTCAAGGTCGGATTCCGCCTCGACGACGAGTAGCGTCCGCGCGGCGACGAGTACGGTCCGCGCGGCCTCCTCAGGTCCTGCCCTCCTGCTCCTGGGCCGTCTTCAGGGATTCCGACGGGATCGCCCAGCGGGCCCGTACGACCGTGAAGCCCGCTCGTTCCGCCTCGTCGCAGACCAGTTCGTCGTCGTCCACGAGCATGCGGATCTCCCGCTCACGGGCGAGGTCGCGGAGGATCTCCAGCTTGGTGCGCCGGGCCGGGCGCCGGTCGTCGTCGCGGCGCATCCAGATGCGGCCCGCCGGGAGGCCCTGGCGGGTCAGCCACTCCTCGGTGTCCCTGCGGCAGCGTTCGGGGCGGCCCGTCAGGTAGACGACCTCGCACTCCGCCGTGCTCCCCAGGGCCAGCTCGACGCCCCGCGCCAAGGGCGGGTCATGGGGGGCCGCCGCGAAGAACGCGTCCCAGTCGCGCGGCTTGCGCTCCAGGAAGCGCTGGCGGTGCGCGGTGTCCGCGAGGGTTCCGTCGAGGTCGAAGACGGCCAGTGGCCTGTTGTCCTGTGTCACGTCGCCAGCGTAAGGAATGCGGGCGGCGCCCACGCGTTGTAACCGACGTGAGCTCAGTGATCGCGGAAACCCGCTTCTCCGTACTCGACCGTTCGCGCACCCGGGAGGGGCACGACGGGCCCGCCGCGCTGCGCGACACCGTGCGCCTCGCGCAGCAGCTCGAAGCGCTCGGCTACGCGAGGTTCTGGGTCTCCGAGCACCACGGCGTGCCGGGCGTCGCGGGCTCCGCGCCCACGGTCCTGGCGGCGGCGGTCGCGGGGGCGACGAGCACTATCCGGGTCGGCACCGGCGGCGTGATGCTGCCCAATCATCAGTCGCTCGTGGTGGCCGAGCAGTTCGGGGTCCTCGAAGCGCTCTTCCCCGGCCGGATCGACATGGGCCTGGGACGGTCCGTCGGCTTCACCGACGGCGTGCGCAAGGCGCTGGGCAGGGACAAGCACGACGCGGACGACTTCGCGGCGCGGCTCACCGAGCTGCTCGGCTGGTTCCGCGGCACCTCGGAGACCGGGGTGCGGGCCAGGCCCGCCGAGGGCCTCACCGTGCCGCCGTTCGTGCTGGCCGTCGGCGAGGGCGCGCGGATCGCCGCGGAGGCGGGGCTTCCGCTGGTCATCGGGGACATCAGGGGCCGCGAGAAGATGCTGCGCGGCATCGACGAGTACCGGGCGTCCTTCCGGCCGTCGTCCTGGTCGTCGGAGCCGTACGTCGTGATCGCGGGGAACGTCGCCGTCGCGGAGACCGAGGAGGCGGCCCGTCGTCTGCTCGTGCCCGAGGCCTGGTCGATGGTGTACTCCCGCACCCACGGCACCTTCCCGCCGCTGCCGCCCGCCGAGCGGGTCGCGGAGCTGACCATGACGGAGAAGGAGCGCGGGTTCTACGAGTCGGGGCTGCGCGGCCATGTGTACGGCACGGAGGAGCAGGTGGCCGACGAGCTGACGCGGGTGATCAAGGAGAGCGGCGCACAAGAGGTGCTCGTGACGACCAGCACGTACGACCGTGCGGGCCTCCTGGACTCCTTCGGCCGCCTGGCCCGCGTGGCCGGTCTCTCGCCCGCCCGGAGCGCCGTACCGAGCACCGCCCGGAGCGCCCTGCCGAGCCCCGTACAGAGCCCTGTGCGCCCTTCCTGACACCGGCCGGGCGCCACGCACCCCGAGGTCCCGCCCGCGACGTCCCCCGGGATCGGCCCGGAGGTGGCGCGGGCGGGCGCGGCGCCCCCGTGGCACGGGGGACGAATCCAGCAGGAGCACCGCGGTCTCAGGTGGTGGCAAGGGCCTCGGTCGGGGGCAGCCGCGCCGCCCGCACGGCCGGGTAGAAGCCGGCGAGGCCGCCGATGACCAGGGTGGCGCCGACGCCGCCCGCCATCGCCCAGACCGGCACGACGGACGGCCAGCCCTGGTAGGCGGCGTAGCCGCCGGTGACGCCGATGCCGAGGAGGACGCCGCCGAGCCCGCCGAGTGCGGACAGGAGCAGCGCCTCGGCCAGGAACTGGGTGCGGATCTGGCCCCGGGTGGCGCCGAGCGAGCGGCGCAGGCCGATCTCCGAGCGGCGTTCCAGGACGGAGATCACCATCGTGTTGGCGACGCCGACGCCGCCCACGAGCAGGGCCACTCCGCCGAGGCCGAGCAGCAGTCCGCTGAGGGTGTCGTCGGTGGCCTCCTTGGCGGCCAGCGCGTCCGACGGCCTGGAGACCTCGACCTCGCTGGGCGTCTCGGGGTTGGCGGTGGCGCCGAGCACGGACTGCACGTCGCCGACGGAGGACTCCTCGGCGCGGGTGTAGATCGTGGTCGGGTAGCCGTCGAAGCTCAGTTCGCGCTCCGCGACGTTCCAGCCGACCAGGGCCGTGGAGTCGAGCGTGGGGATCAGCTCGTTGGGCGCGAGCAGTCCGACGACGGTGAACCACTGCCCGTCGAGCCACACCTTGACGTCGGCGCCCGCCCGGTGCACGCCTAGCTGTTCGGCGGCCTTGGGGCCGAGCACCACGGCCGGATAGCGGCTGTTGGCGGTGTTCAGCCAGCGGCCGTCGACGACTTCGGCGCCGACCGACTTGGGCAGGTCGGTGCGGGCGGCGGCGACGGTGAGCCCGCCGGTCTCCTGCTTGGGCGTGTAGTTGTTGCGGTAGACCTTGGCGTCCGTCCTGCCGATGGCGGAGACCGACTGGACGTGGTCGACGTTGCCGATCATCTGCACGGATTCCGCGGGCAGATGGGCGTCGTCGCCGCTGAAGGAGGTGCCGGGGGTCACGGTCAGCAGGTTGGTGCCGAGCGAGGCGAGCCGGCGGCTGAGGTCCTCGGACGACGAGGTGGAGATGCCGACCACGCCGACCATGGCGGCGATGCCGATCGCGATGCCGAGCGCCGAGAGGAAGACCCGCATGGGGCGCGAGCGCAGCCCCGAGCCGCCGACGCGCAGGACGTCGGCCGGGTTCATCCGGGCGGGCCTCGGCCGCCGGGGTGGTGGCGCCGAACCCGCCGCGGGCTCCAGTTCCTTGGTCGCGTTCGCCGTGCTCATCGCAGTGCCCCCTCGGGGACCAGGTCCGTGCCGCGCGCCGCGGCCGCCTCGGCCCCGCTGTCGGAGTCATGTTCGATCCGGCCGTCCTTGACCCGCACCTCGCGGGGCAGGGTCGCGGCGATGTCCCGGTCGTGGGTGATGACGACCACCGTCGTGCCCGCCTCGTGGAGTTCGTGCAGCAGCTCGATCACGACGGCGCCCGAGCGCGAGTCGAGCGCGCCCGTCGGTTCGTCGGCGAGCAGCAGCGGCGGGTCGCCGAGGACCGCGCGGGCGATGGCGACGCGCTGCTTCTCGCCACCGGAGAGCTGGTGCGGCTCGTGGTAGAGCCGGTGCCCCAGGCCCACCCTGCGCAGTGCGCGCTCGGCCAGGCGCCGCCGCTCGGCGCGCGGGCGGCCGCTGTACAGGAGCCCGTCCGCGACGCTGTCCAACGCCGGTACGCCGAAGGCCAGATGGAACTGCTGGAAGACGAAGCCGATGGTGCCCGCCCGCAGCGCGGACAGCTCGCGGTCGCTCAGGTCGGCGACGTCGTGCCCGTCGATGCGCACCAGGCCGGCCGACGGGCGGTCCAGGGTGCCCATGATGTTGAGCATCGTGGACTTGCCGGACCCCGAGGGGCCGACGATGGCGAGGAGTTCACCGCGCCGGATGACCAGGTCGGCGCCGCGCAGCGCGGCCACGTCCCCGTAGGTCTTGGACACCCCGGCCAGCTCGACCACCGGCCGGTTCCGGGGTGTTTCCGGTGTCTGCGAGGTCACTTGGGGACCCCCACGACGGTGCCTTCCTTGATGCCGGTGCCCGACACCTCGACCTTGCTGTCCGCGAACATGCCGAGCTTGACGGGGACGAGCTTCGTGCCGTCCGCCGTGACGACCTCCACCGCGTAGCCGCCGCCGCGCTTGGCGACCAGGGCGTTGACGGGGACCGCGAGGACGTCCTTGTGGGACTCGGCCTTGAGCGTGACGTCGACGGCTGCGGCCTGGTAGCGGCCGAGGCCCTTCTGGTCCTTCACGGTCAGCTCGACGGGCAGGGTGACCTGGTCGTTGTTGTTCGAGCCCGAGCCCGAGCCGCTGCCGGAGTCCCCGTTGCCGCTGGAGTCCTGCTGCCCGTTGGTGGGCGTCCCGATGTCGGTGACCTCGGCCTCGACGGTGGTGTTGTCCGGCAGCTTCACGGTGGCCTTGGTGCCCTTCTGCACCAGGTCCTCGAACTGCACGTCCAGGTCGACGCCGACGATCCGTTCGGTGCCGGTCCAGGTGAGGAGGCTGCCGCTGAGGGCGGCGCCCGCGGTGGTCTTGACGTCGGCGACGCGCCGGGCGCCGTCGGCCACCAGGGCGTCGCCGGGCGCCACCGTGCCCGTCTCGTCGCGGTTCAGGTCGTCCTGCCACTTCTTGACGGCGTCGGCCGTGTCGGAGGTGTAGGTGTCGTCGACCGTGAAGCCGGTGTAGCCGAGGGCGCGGAGGTTCTTCTCCAGCATCCTGACGTCGGCGCCCTCACTGCCGTCCTTGAGGGTGCGGTAGAGCGGGAACGAGCCGTACAGCAGCGCGACTTGACGCTGGTCGACGCGGTAGACGGGGTCGCCGCGCCGGATGACCTTGCCGTCCTCGGGCAGCCAGGTGATCGTGCCCGCGCTCGTGCCGGCGCCCGTCGCGCCGCCCTGCCCGTTCTGGCCGCCGCCCCCCGTGTCGCCGGAGGCGGCGGGGGCCTGCACGGTCGTGGCGTCGCCGAAGCCGAGGTTGCCGTCCACGGTCTCGGAGTCGGTCAGCGTGGTGCGCTGCACCTTGGCCGTGGCGGGCGGCCCGGAGGGCGCGGCGCTCGCGCCGCCGCTGTCGCCGCCGAGCGATCCGGTGGCCGCGATGCCGGCCGCCGCGGCGACGGCTATCGCGGCGAGCACGATCAGCGAGGTGCGCAGCGGGCGGCGCCTGCGGCCGCCGTCGGACGTCTCTTCTCCGCTGTCCCCGTCGTCGCCCGCACCGCCCGCGGCGAGTTCGGGCACGGCCTCTTCGGGGCGTTCGGCCGCCGTCCCTTCCTGGCGTTCGGCGACGTTCGCCTCGGAGCGCTTGGCGAGCGCGGCTTCGGGCCGTTCGCCGTTGCTCGACGTGGTGGTGAGCACGCCGGTGCGCGCGTTCGCCGCCTCGCCCGAGCCGTGCCGTTCCAGAGAGCCCGCCGGATCGCCGTGGCGCTGCGGGGACTCGGTCCCGTCCGGAGTCGTCACTGCGGGCCTCCTCCGCCACCGAACTGCACGGCGCCGCCCGGGTACTTGCTCTGGCACTTCTGCATGGCCTCGCGGAACTTCGGGTCACCGGGGTCGACGCCAGCGCCCATGATGTCGATGACCATGCTGGAGCCGTTGACCTCCGGGTCCGGGAACTTCGGCACCCCGTTCGAGCGGATGCACTTCGCCCAGGACGCGACCTTGGCCGAGTCGAGGGCGGCGCCGCCCCCTCCACCGCCACCGCCGCCGGGACCGTTGCCCTGCGGGGCCTTGTCCTGGCAAGCCTTGGCCGCTTCCTTGAACGCCTGGGAGTTCGGGTCGACCCCGTCGTCCGGGCTCAGCCGGAGGCCGCCGCCGTTGGGCTGCGGGTCGGGGAACTTGGGGACCCCGTTGGCGCGCATGCACTTGGAGTACGCCAGTGCCGGGTCGGCGGGGGTCGAGCTCTTGCTGGACGACGCGGCCGACGAATCGCCCGAGCACGCCGTGAGCAGTGATCCTGCGAACAGAGCCGATACCGCCAGGAGCGACTGTGCGACGGCTCGCTTGTGTGTGGTGAACATGAGCCCAAGTTCTACGCATCGGGCGGTCACACGGCGGGCACAGAACCGGGCGTCCACACAGTGCTCCCAAGGGGTCCCCGGCCAGTCCCGGGCAGACCGAACTGCCGCGTGCCGACGGCAGCGCGGCAGTTCCGTTTCCCGGTGCCCGGCGGCGCGGCGCCGGGCACCCGCCCCGTCAGGGCCTGGCCCGCTCCGGGCTCCCGCGCGCCGGCGTCCCGCGCCACTCGACGAGCCGCAGCTCCTCCTCGCGCGTGCAGTCGATGCGCCGCATCGCGGCCTTCAGGAGCGGTGGTGCCATCACGGAGGTGACCACCGCGACCAGGACGACGATCGTGTACGTCCTGGTGTCGAGGATGCCGAGCCGCAGCCCGACCATGGCCACGATGACCTCGATGACGCCCCGGGCGTTCATCCCCGCGCCGAGCGCGAGCGCCTCCCAGCGGCTCAGCCTGCTCAGCCGCGCGCCGATGTAGGCGCCCACGAACTTCCCGACGATCGCGACGGTGAGCACGATCAGGGCGGCCCCGAGCACCGCGGGCTCCGCCAGGGCCCGCAGGTCGATCCGCAGCCCCGCCGTGGCGAAGAAGACGGGGGCGAGGACGGCGAGGACGACCATGCGCAGCGACGCCGTACGGGACCGGTCGAACTCCCCGCTGGAGCCGATGAGCATCCCGCAGAGGTACGCGCCGAACACCGCTTCGAGGCCGAGTGCCTGGGTGCCCGCTGCCGCGAGGACGATCATCGCCGCGGCCGTGGAGACCGTCCGCTCCTCGGAGCCCTTGCAGAGCCGCAGGGCACGCCGTACTAGCGGCCGGCCAAGCAGCACCGCGACGACCAGGACGAGCGCGAGGGAGCCGATGGCGTGCCCGAACACCCCCGCGGTCAGGCCGCCCACGGTCATCGCGGAGACGACGGAGAGCATGAGCCAGCCGAAGGTGTCGTCGATCATCCCGGCGGCCAGGGTGAGCTGGCCGACGTCGCGGTGCATGAGGTTCATGTCCATCAGCGTCTTGGCGATGACCGGGATGGCACTGACGCACATGGCCACGCCCATGTAGAGCGCGAACAGCTGCCGGTCGGACGAGCCGATGTCCAGCATCCGGGCCAGTGGATAGCCGAGGCCTATGCCGAGCGCCAGGGGCACGAGGAGACCGGCGAGGCTGACGCGCAGCGCGGTGGCGCCCCTGCGGCGGATCATCCGCAGGTCCATCTCGATGCCGGTGAGCCCGACCAGGAGCAGCACCGCGATCTGCCCGACGGCGTCCAGGAGGTGGACCTGGGCGGGGTCAGCGGGCAGCAGCCAGGCGCTGGCGCCGGGCGCGAGCCAGCCGAAGAGCGAGGGCCCGAGCAGCACGCCCGCGCCCAGCTCGCCGACGATCGCGGGGAGCCCGCAGCGGGCGGCCAGTCTGCCCAGCAGGATGGCGAGCAGCAGCAGGACGCCGACCTGGAGCAGGAAGACGAGCAGCGGGTGCGCGGCGATCGGCGCGACGGGGGCGGCGGCGAGCACGTCGCCCGCCGTCGCCGGGTGGCCCGTCGCCCCTGCGGAGTCCGGTACCACCCTCACCGCTCCCTTTCCCGGCCCGCCCGGGAGTCACCGACGGCCGCGGGGACCCCTGGTGGCCACTCGCCGTACCTACGGAAGCCGTAGAGCAGGGCGCTCTCGCGCCCGAAGCCGCGGAAGCGCTCGACGGCGCGCACCGTCCCCACGACGATCACGTGGTCGCCCGAAGGATGGGTGCGGGCCACGGTGCACTCGGCGACGGCGTGCGCGGCCTCGATCAGGGCGGGGCTGCGGGTGTGTCCCACGGGCCGCCAGGCGACCTTCTCGAAGCGGTCGGGCGCGCCCGATGCGAACAGCGCGGCGACCCAGTCGGCCTCGCCGTGCAGCAGGTTCACCGCGAACGCCCCGCTGGCGAGCACCGCGCGCAGCGTGGGGCTCTCCGTGCGCAGACACGTCAGGAGCGTCGGCGGGTCCACGCTGAGGCTGCACAGCGACGAGCACGTCATGCCCCGGGGCGCGGCGCTGCCGTCCCTCGCGGTCACCACCGAGACGCCGGTGGGGAACGATGCCATCATCTCGCGGAACTCGGTGTCCATCCGTTCCCGTTCCTTCCCCTCGACCACCGGACCGGTCATGCCCCTCGGTCACACCCCGTCGCGCATCCGGCGGAAGTACTCGTTCTGGGTGGGCAGCGTCCGCACCAGGTGCCGCGCCTTGTCCCGCACCGCCTGGAACTCGGCGAGCGCGTCCTTCTCGTCGATGAGGTCGAGGGCGGGCGAGGGACGTACGTCGATGGCGCCGGTGCCGAGCAGGATGCAGTTGTACGAGTAGGGCGGCAGGCCGTGGTAGCGCGGGTACACGGTGCCCGCGTCGGGGACCTTGCTCTCCCACTGCTCCAGGCGCTCGGCCAGCGCGTCGGGCACGGCGCGGGTCTTGGTGTCCCGCCAGTACTTGTTGTCGGCCCGCTTGGCGCCCCGGTAGTGCAGGCACAGGAACTCCCGTACGCCGTCCATGACGTTCATCAGGGCGCCGTTGTACTGCTCGCGCAGGGATCGGTCCCAGTCGGCCGCCGGGTAGTACTTGACCAGCTGCTCGATCGCGTAGTGGATGAAGAAGATCCCGGTGGACTCCAGCGGCTCGACGAAGCCGCTGGACAGGCCGATGGCGACGCAGTTGTTGACCCAGGAGCGGCGGCTGCGGCCGATGCGCATCCTGATGTGGTTGGCGGGCACGTCGGCCGCGGCGGGTCCGACGAACTCGCGCAGGGTGCGTTCGGCCTCCTCGGGGTCGATGTAGTCCCGTGCGTAGACGTAGCCGGTGCCGAGCCTGCTGATCAGCGGGATGGTCCAGATCCAGCCCGCGTCCTGGGCGGTGGCGGTGGTGCACGGCCGCAGCGGGTCCTTGTCCATGTCCATGGGCACCTGGAGGGCGACCGCGCTGTCGTTGGGCAGCGTGTCCTGGTAGGACACGAAGGGCTCGGCGAGCGCCTTGTTGAGGAGCAGTCCGCGGAATCCCGTGCAGTCGACGAAGAGGTCACCGCCGAGGCGGCCGTGTTCGGCGGTGGTCACGTGGGTGAGCCAGCCGCGCTCGTCCTGGCCGACGTCCACGACGTTGTCGACCACGTGCCGCACGCCGCGCTCCGTGGCGTACTTGGTCAGGTACTTGGCGAGCAGATGCGCCTCGAAGTGGTAGGCGTAGGGGAATTGGGCGCCCTGGTACTCGGCGATGGTGTTCGGCAGGTCGTCGGACTCGACGAACTCCTGCTCCAGGAGCCGGTTGTCGAGGTAGCGCGGGCTGCGGTTGGCGTCGATCAGCGAGGCCATCACGAAGCAGTCGGTGTCGAACCGCTTGCTGGTCGGGTAGCGCAGCCACCAGTCGGTCAGCGGGAATCCCTTGACCGACCGCAGCTGTTCGAAGGGGTGGTAGAAGTGGTGCCCCGGTTCGCGCCAGTTCTCGAAGCGGACCGCGAGCTTGTACGTCGCGTTGCAGGCGGGCATCCAGTCCTGTTCGGCCAGGCCGAGGAACTCGAAGAAGTGCCTGATGTCGCTGAAGGTGGCCTCGCCGACGCCGATGGTGCCGACGTCCGCCGACTCCACCAGCGTGATCTTGACGCGGTTGCCGAACGCCGCCGTCAGATACGCGGCGGTCATCCAGCCCGCCGTGCCGCCGCCGACGATGACGACGTCGCGCACGGCGGACGCCGGGTCCTGTGTCCGTGTGCCGTTGGTCGCTGAGCCGTTCATGATGTCCCCACCCCTGTCTCCCTGTTGAGCACGACGATCTCCTCGGTGGTGCGCGCCCTCTTCTGTCACCAGGCCACCGGCAGGCTCTCCACGCCGTACGCGGTGGACCTGATCCGGAACGCCACCTCCCGCGCGGGTTCCGCGAGGCGGAGCGCGGGGAAGCGGCGCAGCAGCGCCGCGAAGGCGATCCGCAGTTCCTGCCGGGCGAGGGCGGCGCCCAGGCAGTGGTGGATGCCGTGGCCGAAGGCGACGTGGGCGACCGGCTCGCGCGTGAGGTCGAGTCGGTCGGGCAGCGCGGTGAGCGCCGGGTCGCGATTGGCCATCGGGATCGAACAGACGACGGTGTCCCCCGCCTTGACGTGCCGGCCCGCGACGGTGACGTCCTCCAGGGCGGTACGGGGCGTGGGGGCGTGCGGCACGGACAGGTAGCGGAGCAGTTCGTCGACCGCCCGGTCCAGTTCCGCCGGGTCGCGGCGCAGGGCCGCGAGCTGGTCGGGGTGGTCGAGCAGGGCCAGCGTGCCCAGGCCGATCATCCCCGAGATGTTGTCGAGTCCCGCGAGCATCAACAGGACGCAGACGCCGCGCAGTTCCTTGTCGGTGAACTCCTCGCCGTGGTCGCGCACGAGCATGCCGATGAAGCCCTCGTCGGGGTCCGTGCGCTGGCGTGCCACCAGGGCCGCGAGATAGCGGGTGAACGCGCTGCCCGCCGCCGCGCGCCGCTGCCGCTGTCCTTCGGCGAGGTGGGTGTGGCAGCGGCGCAGGAAGTCGTTGCGGTCGTCGCGGGGCACCCCGATCAGCTCGCACAGGACGGCGCCCGCGATCGGCGCGGCGAACTGCGCCACCAGGTCGGCGGGCGGCCCCGCGCGCTCGACGAGATCGAGGCGCTCGGCGACCAGCGCCTCGATGCGCGGTTCGAGCCTGCGCATCCGCCGGTGGGTGAACTCCGGGGTGAGCATCTTGCGCAGCCGGGTGTGGTCGGGCGGGTCGTAGTCCATGAGCTGCCCGACGGCCTCGTCGGGCCGGTGGTCGTCGGTGCCGGGGGCCCGCGAGCCGACGCGGCGGCGGGTGGAGAAGCGGACGTGGTCGCCGAGGACCTGGCGCACCTCGTGATAGCCCGTCACCAGCCAGACGGTGCCGCCCTCGCCGCGCGGGTCGTCCTCGATCCTGATGACGGGCTGCCCCGCGGTGAGCGTGCGCAGCTCGTCCGCCGGGTCGAAGCCCGTCCTGCGGGTGTGCACGGGGATGGCCGCGCGGTCCTGTGCCATGTCGTCTCCTACCAGGCCACGGGCAGCGTCTCGACGCCGTAGATGCCGGTCGGCGCCTTGTAGCGGAGTTCCTCCGGGGGTACGGCGAGGCGCAGTCCGGGGAAGCGGCGCAGCAGCGCGGGCAGCGCGATCCGCAGCGTCAGCCTGGCCAGCGGCGCGCCGAGGCAGTGGTGGATGCCGTGCCCGTAGGCGACGTGGCTGGTGTCCTCGCGGGTGATGTCGAGGTCGTCCGTCGGGCCGCCGGGGCAGCGGGCGCGGTTGGCCGCGAACAGCGAACAGATCACGACGTCACCCGCCTTGATCTGCTGCCCGGCGAGGGACACGTCCTCCAGGGCGGTGCGCGGTGAGGCGGCGGTGACCGAGGTGTACCGGGTCAGCTCCTCCACCGCCGCGTCGGTCAGCTCCGGCCGCTCGGTGAACAGGGCGAGCTGGTCGGGGTGGCGCAGCAGCGCGAGGATCGCGAGGCCGAGGGTGCCGCCGACGTTCAGGACGGAGGGCGCGAGCAGCGTGGCCACCGTGCCGGCCAGTTCGTCGTCGGTCAGCTCCGCGCCGTGCTCCTTGATCAGCGCGCTGATCAGGTCGTCGCCGGGGCGGCGGCGCTTTCGCTTGATGAACGTGCCCATGTACGCCATGTAGGCCTTGCCCGCCGCCATCCGCCGTTCCCTGGAGTGCACCTCGGTGCGGCTGATGTCGAGGTTGCGGGCGAGTTCGGCGTGGTCGTCGCGGGGGATGTCGAAGAGGAGGCAGCCGACCAGGCTCGGGATGGGCGCCGCGAAGTGCCTGATGAGGTCGGCGGGCTGCCCGGCCCGTGCCAGGGCGTCCAGGTGGTCCGCCACGATCTCCGTGATCATCGGTTCCAGCCTGCGCATCCGCCGGTTGGTGAACTCCGGCGTCTGCATCTTGCGGAGCCTGGTGTGGTCGGGCGGGTCGTACTGGAGCAGGTTGCCCGGCTGGACGAGCCGCCGGGAGTCGGCGTCGGTGTCCGCGGGCGGCAGGGAGCTGAACCGGTCCGCGTCGCCGAGGACCGCCCGTACGACGTCGTGGCCGACGGCGAGCCAGGTGCGCTCCGAGGTGCCGGGGACGTCGAACTCGACGAGCGGGGTGTCCCTGCTCATCAGGGCCAGTTCGGGGATGGGGTCGATCCCGTCGCGTTGTTCGTGCAGCGGTACTTGGGACAGCTTGGGCATGGTGGTCTCACTTCCCCCTGGTGCCCGCGGCGGCCGCGGCGCGGAGCTTGTCGGCGACGACGCGCCCGATGTGCGCGGCGGCGGCGGGCTGGAACAGGTCGTAGTGGCCCGCGTCGACGTCGTGGGTCTCGACGGCGCCCCCGATGTAGGGCACCCAGGTGGCGGCGGCCGCGTCGGTCGGGAGCTCGGCGGGCCGGTCCCCGGTGGCGATGAAGAGGAGCAGGTCGCCGCCGTAGCGGGGCGGTGTGTGGTCCGGTGCGAACGCCGCCGCGTTGCGGATGACCTTCTGCATCTTCTTCAGGAGTGCGCCGCCCACGCCCATCCGGACGGCGTCGATGTCGCCGGGCATCGCGCGGTCGGTCTCGTCCGCCCCGCCGGCGGCGGGGCGGCCTCCGGCACCGTCCTCGGGAGGCCGGCCGTCCGAGGAGACGACCCTGCCGACGTTCCCGGGGTAGGCGTCGAGCACCGCGAGCAGGCCGACCTCTTCGCCCTGTTCCTCCAGGCGGGCGGCGATGGCCTGGGCGATCAGACCGCCGAGCGAGGAACCGAGCAGGTGGTAGGGGCCGGTGGGCTGGACGGACCTGATCTGCTCCAGGTAGTCCACCACCATGTCCTCGACGCTGCCCGGCATCGGCTCGGGCGCCCCGAGCCCGCGGGCCTGGAGTCCGTAGACGGGCTGGTCGGACGGCAGGTGGCGCAGCAGGTTGCCGTAGCTCCAGCTGAGTCCCATGGCCGGGTGCACGCAGAACAGCGGCGGACGTTCGCCCTCCTCGCGCAGCGGAAGCAGCACCGCGAGGTCGCCGTGTCCGCCGCCGGTGCGGCGCGGCGTGCCGGTGGTCTTCCGGTCCCGGTCGGCGGCCGCGTCCCGCAGGGTGAGCAGGCCGGTGGCGGTGCGCCTGGCGCGTTCGCCGGTGCGCAGCATCCGTTCCCCGCCGCTGCCGAAGGGGCAGGCGACGAACCGTTCGCCGGTCGGCGCGGCCCCGTCGGCGTAGCCCCGGGCCAGGGCGGTCCCCGCGAGGTACACGTCACCGACCACGCCGGGCGGGACCGGGCGCAGGAAGTCGTCCAGGACGAAGACGCGGGTACCGGCGATCGGCGTCCCCGAGACGGGCACCGCCGGTGTGGGCTCGCCCGCGGGGGTGCGCCGGTCGAGCCAGGCGCCCACGGTCTCGACGGGGGCGTCGGCGTCGACCGGCACGGCGTGCTGCCCGGTGCCGAGCCGGACCGTGCCGCCCGCGCGGAGCGCGGAGAGCAGCGGCGTGGCCAGCGTGACTGCGGGCGCGCGGACGTCCAGGAACACGTCGTCCCCGGCCTCGGTGGCGGGTGTCCGGTGCGCGGTGTGGTGGGCCAGCGCCCGGTGTTCGATCACCGCGGCGCCGCTCCGGTCGTTCAGGGGCAGGACGAGCGCGGCGTGGCCGGGGCGTGGCGCCGTGCCGGCGCCCAGGGGCCCGGTGGGCTGCCCGGCCGGTGCGGGCGCGTCGGCGCGGAGCACCGGGGCGCCCGCGTCGACGGGCAGGCGGGCCGCGGTGTCCGAGGCGCAGATCAGCGCGGCGGCCCTGCCCTCGCGGCCGAGGACGCCGATGGCGTCCAGCGGCCCTTCGGGGGCGGCGGGCAGGCAGGCGGCGCCGCAGGCGAGCACGCCGAGCAGTGCGGCGGCGAGCCCGGTGGAGGGCGCGAGGGCCACCACGACGACGTCCTCGGGTCCCGCGCCGACCGCGGTCAGCCTGCGCTGGAACGCCCCTGCTGTTGCGGCAAGTTGGGCGTAGGTGAGGGTGGTGTGCGGATCGGCCACGGCCACGGCGTCGGGGGTGACGGCGGCGCGCTCGGCGATGAGGTCGACCACGGTGCGCTCCGGGAGCCGCGCGGCCGTGGTGTCGCCCGCCGCGGCGAGGATCGCGCGCAGTTCGTCGTCGCCGAGGAGTACGTCGATGTCGCCGACGCGGGCCTCGGGTTCCGCGGCGACCTGTTCGAGGACGCGGACGAGGCGCTGGGCGAGCGCGGTGGCGGTCTCCGGGTCGAAGAGCTCGGTGGCGTACCGCAGCCGCCCTTCGATGCCCGCCGGGGTGCCGTCGGCCAGGTGGCGCTCGGTGAAGCTGAACGTCAGGTCGAGTTCGCTGGCCTCCGCTCCCGTGGCGACGCGGGTGGTCTGGAGGCCGGGCAGTTCGGAGGGGTCCCACTCCTCGGTGCCGTCGTCGCGCACGTCGAGCAGCACCTGGAACACGGGATGGCGGGCGGCCGAAGGCGGCGGCGCCAGGGCGTCCACCAGGCGGGCGAAGGGCACTTCCTCGTGCCGTCGGGCCTCGCGCCCCACCTCGGTCACCCGGTCGAGCAGTTCCCGGAAGGTGGGGTTGCCCGAGGTGTCCGTCCGCAGGACCAGCGGCCCGGCGAAGGGGCCGACGACGCCCTCCAGGTCGCCCTCGTTGTCGCGGCGCGGCAGCACGGTGCCGAGCAGGATGTCGTCGCCCGCGCCGAGCCGGGTGAGCAGCAGCGCGAGGGCGGCGTGCAGCACGGCGAAGGCGGGGGCGCCCGCGGGTTCGGCGGCCTCGGTCAGCCGCTGGTGGGTGTCGGCGTCCAGGCGCAGCGGCACGGAGTCGGCCCGGTGGGACGCGAGCGCGGGGCGCTCGCGGTCGAAGGGCAGGTCGGTCTCCGGGTCCGCGTCGGCCAGCGCGTTCTTCCAGTAGGCGAGTTCCTCGCCGATGAGGCCGTCCGGCTCCTGCTCGCTCTTGAGGAGTTCCCGCTCCCACAGGGCGTAGTCGGTGAACTGGAGGGGAAGCGGGGCCCGTTGCGGAGCGCGTCCGTCGCGGCGTGCTCCGTAGGCGGCTCCCAGGTCGCGTACGAGGATGTCCAGGGACAGGTCGTCCGCGGCGATCCGGTGCACCACGAGCAGCAGCACGTGTTCGTCGGCGGAGAGCGTGAACAGGTGCTGCGTCCAGGGCGGTTGGTGGGCCAGGTCGAAGGTGTGGGCCGCACGGGCGGTGACCAGGTCGGGCAACTCCGCCTCGGTGACGTGCTGTTCGGTCGGCACCGGGCGGGCGGCCTCGGTGTCCAGGACGCGCTGGTGCAGAGCGTCGCCGCGGTCGCCGCCGAAGGTGGTGCGCAGGATGTCGTGCCGTGCGGCGACGTCCGCGAGCGCGGCCCGCAGCGCCTCCCGGTCGAGTTCGCCGCGCAGCCGCAGCGCCACCGAGCTCTGGTGCGCCGCGGTGTCGCCGTTGAGCCGGTCCAGCAGCCAGGTGCGCAACTGGCCGGCCGATACGGGCACTTCGTCGGGCATGTCGTCGGCGGGTTCGAGGACCGGGCGTGCCTTGGCGGTCAGCATGCGGGCCACGCCCATCGGCGTCGACTCGCCGAAGAGCCGCCGCATGCTGAGTTCGACGCCGAACTCCTCGCGGACCCGGGCGACGAGGCGCATCGCGAGGCCGGAGTCGCCGCCGAGGTCGAAGAAGTTGTCGTCGACGCCGACCCGTTCGAGGCCGAGGATCTCGGCGAACAGGGCGCACAGGGCCGTCTCGGTCTCGCCCTGCGGCGTCCGGTCGGAGACCCGCTCGGCGAAGTCCGGTGCGGGCAGCGCGCGGTGGTCGACCTTGCCGTTGCGGGTGAGGGGCAGCGCGTCGAGGACCGTCACCGCGGACGGCACCATGTACTCGGGCAGGAGTCCCGCCGCGTGCTCGCGGATCTCCCCCAGGTCCGCCTTCCCGCCGTCCCGCTCGTCGGGCACGACGTAGGCGGTCAGGCGCCGGTCGCCCGGCCGGTCCTCCCTGACCACGACGGCGGCCTGGGCGACCGCGGGGTGGGTGGTGAGGACGGCCTCGACCTCGCCCGGTTCGATCCGCAGGCCGCGGATCTTGACCTGGGCGTCGGCGCGGCCCGCGAACAGCAGCTCGCCGTCCGGCGTCCAGCGCGCAAGGTCCCCCGACCGGTACATCCGGGTGCCGTCGGCGAAGGGGCAGGCCACGAAGCGTTCGGCGGTCATCCCCGGCCGCCCCGTGTAGCCGCGGGCCACGCCCGCCCCGGCCAGGTACACCTCGCCGGTGGCGCCCGCGGGCACCGGCTTCAGGAAGCCGTCCAGGACGTAGACGCGGGTGTTCCCGAGGGGACGGCCGATCGAAGGGGCTTGTCCTGAGGGCGAGTTGCTGTCGTCGAGAGGGATGGCGGTAGAGATGACGGTGGCTTCGGTGGGGCCGTAGGTGTTGCACACGCGGGCCCGGCCGGTCCAGCGGCTCGCCAGGTCGGCGGTGAGGCGTTCGGCGCCGAGCACCCAGTTGCGTACGCCCGGCACGTCGGCCGGGTCCAGAAGGGCGAGCAGCGAGGGGACGACGCTCGCGGTGGTGACCCCGGCCGTGTCGATCATCCGCGCGAGGGCTGCGGGGTCGGTGCGTTCGTCCTCGGTGGCGATGGCGAGGGTGCCGCCGGCGGCGAGAGTGGTGGCGACGTCCAGGACGGCCGCGTCGAAGCTGAAGGAGGCGAACTGAAGGGCGGTGACGCCTTCGTCCATGGCGAGGAAGGGCCGCATCGCCTCGGCGAGGTTGACCACGCCGTGGTGCGGGACCGCCACGCCCTTGGGGCGCCCCGTCGACCCCGACGTGTAGATGACGTACGCCAGTTGGCCGGGCTCGGTGAGTACGGTCGGCGGTCCCGCGGGTTCGGCGGCGATCGCCTGCTCGGCCTCGTCGACGGCGATCACGCACGCCTTGCCCGCCTCCACGCCCGCCTCCACCGCGGCGAGGGTGCTCTTGGTGCCGAGCACCACCTCGGCGCCGCTGTCGTCGATCATGTAGGCGAGCCGGTCCGCCGGGTGGCCCGGGTCCAGCGGGACGAACGCTCCCCCGGCCTTCCACACGGCGAGCAGCGCGACCACCATGCCGGTCCCGCGCGGCAGGCACAGGCCCACGCGGGTCTCGCGGCGCACCCCTGAGCCCGTCAGGTGGTGGGCCAACTGGTTTGCGCGGCGGTCGAGTTCGGCGTACGAGAGCGTGTCCGGCCCGCACCGCACGGCGACGGCGTCCGGCGCCCACCTGGCCCGCTCGTCGAAGGCGTCCACCCAGGTGCCGGGCGGCAGGGCGCGGGCGGTGTCGTTCCACCGGTCGACGATCGTGGCGCGCTCGTGCGGCGCCAGGACGTCGATGTCGCCGACCCGCGCCGTCGGGTCGGCCACCATCTGTCCGATGACCCGCACCACCCGGTCGAAGATCGCGTGTGCGGTGTCGCGGTCGAACAGGTCGGGGCGGTAGTCCAGTTTGAAGCGCATCCGCTCGCCCGGGGTGACGACCAGGGTGAGCGGGTAGTGCGAGGCGTCACGGGACATCCCGGAGGGCCGCATGGTGAGCGCGTCGACGCCGGGGGCGCCGCCGGGCGGGTGCGGGAAGGACTCGTAGAGGACCAGCGTGTCGAAGACGGCGCCGGGTCCCGCGAGCTTCTGGATCTCCAGGATCCCGACGTGCTGGTGGCCGATCAGCGCGGTCTGCCGCTCCTGGAGCCGGGTGAGCAGGGCGGCCACGGACTCGGCGCCGTCGAGGCGTACGCGCACCGGGAGCGTGTTGATGAGGAGCCCCACCATGGACTCCACGCCGGGCAGTTCGGCGGGACGGCCCGCCGTGGTGCTGCCGAACACCACGTCGGTGCGGCCCGCAAGACGCGCGAGGACCAGCGCCCACGCGCCCTGGATGACGGTGTTCGCCGTCAGCCCCTCACGCCTGGCGAGTGCGGTCACGCCCCGCGAGAGGTCCTCGGGCAGATCGGCGATGACGTGTTCGGGGAACTCGGGGATCCGGGTCGGGTCCGCGGGCACCACGAGGGTCGGCTCGTCGGCGCCCGCCAGCTCGGTGCGCCAGGCGGTGCGCGCCGCCTCCTTGTCCTGCCGGGCGACCCAGGCGACGTAGTCCCCGTACGAGGCGGCCCTCTTCAGCCCGGAGGCGTCGCCGCCCGCCGCGTACACGGCGGAGAGCTCGCCGAGCAGGACCGGCATCGACCAGCCGTCCATCAGGATGTGGTGCAGCGTCATGACCAGCTGGTGCCGGTCCTCGCCGACCTTGACGAGGAGCAGTCGCAGCAGGGGTGCCGCCGCCAGGTCGAAGCGCCGGGCGAGTTCGCCCTCGGCGAGGCGCCGTGTCTCCTGCCGCGCCTCGGCCGCCGCGAGACCCGAGACGTCCGCCTCGGTCCACGGCAGCGTCACGTCGCGCACCACGACCTGCACCATCTGCGCCCCGCTCACCGCGCGGAAGCAGGCGCGCAGCGCCGCGTGCCGGGCCACGAGGGCCTGCCACGACGCGCGCAGCCTGGCCGCGTCGAGCGGGCCTTCGATGTCGAGCGCGGACTGCACGGTGTAGACGTCGGGCCCCTGGTCGGCGAGGCCGGCGTGGAACAGCAGCCCCTCCTGCAGCGGTGAAAGCGGCCACACGTCCTCGACAAGGGATCGGGTCATCGCTCCTTCTCCTCATTACGGTTGATGCCTATCGGGAACGGTTGCCCTCGGCGAGTGCCGCTTCGAGTTCCTCGATCTGGTTCTGTGCGAGGTCGAGCAGGGGGAAGTCGGAGGGGGTGTGCCCGCCCGCTCCCGGGTCCGCGGTGTGGGCGGCGAGACCGGCGAGCACCGTGAGCCAGGCCCGGCCGAGCCGCTCGGCCGCGACCTCTGCCAGGAGCTGACCGGGCCAGCTCAGGGTGATGTCGAGCGCGGGTCCTTCCGGGGTGTCCCTGACGACGGCGCCCGCCGACACGACATGGGTCACCGGCATGTCGGGCGCGGCCGAGCCGCCGACCGCCGTCTCGCCGGCCGGCTGCCAGGGCCCCGCGGGGCCCGTACGCGTGCCGGTGGCGAAACGTCCGAGGTAGTTGAAGCCGATCTGCGGAGCCGGGGAGGCCTCCAGGACCGGGCCCGTGCGGGAGTTGAGGTGGCGCAGCAGTTCGTGGCCGAGCCCGTCGCCGGGCACCGACCGCACCTGTTCCTTCACGGCCTTGACCAACGTACCGGCAGCCCCGCCGCCCGCCATAGCGCTGTCCAGGTCGGCGCCCGTCACGTCGAGACGGACCGGCCGCACGCTGGTGAACCAGCCGACGGTGCGCGACAGTTCGGCCTCTTCGAGCGGTTCGCGGCCGTGTCCCTCGATGTCCACCAGGACGCCGGTGCCGCCGCCCGGCCGCCAGTGCGCGACGGCGCCCGCGAGAGCGGCGAGCAGCACCTCGTGCACCCCGCAGTGGTACGCGGCGGGCGTCCTGCCCACCAGGATCGCCGACTGCTCGGGCGGCACCGTCCACGTCTGGTGGAGCAGGGTGCTCGCGACGTCCACGGCCGGGTCCAACGCCCGCTCGGCGAGTGGCCGTTCGGGGGTGGCGAGCAGTTCCTTCCAGTCGTCGAGTTCGGCGACCCGCCGCTCGTCGTCGGCCTGCGCGGAGAGGATCTCCGACCAGCGCCGGAAGGACGTGCCGACCGGGTCGAGGGCGGGCTCGCCGCCGGCGGCGACGGCCTCGCAGGCCGCTCGCAGGTCGGGGGCGAGTACGCGCCACGAGACGCCGTCGACCACCAAGTGGTGTACCACGAGCACGAGTCGCCCGATCTGACTGGGCCCGGCGTCGACCCAGACCGCCTGGACCATCACCCCTGAGTCGGGGTCGAGGCGTTCGACGGCGTCGCGGGCGGCCTGCGCCGCGACCTCGTCGACCTCGCCCGCGGCGGCGGGGACCCGGGCCACGAGCCCCGCCGCGTCGACCGACCCTGGCTCGCCGACGAGCAGCTTCCGCTCGCCCGGCACGTTCCTCGCGCGCAGCATGTCGTGGGTGTCGAGGACGGCGGCAAGACCGGCCGTGAGCACCTCGACGCCGAGCCCGGCGGGGGCGCCGAGGGTCATCCACTGCGCGAAGCCGGGGCGGGCGGCCCGTTCGCCGAACGCCCGCATCACCGGTGTCCACGGCACCTCGCCTACGCCGACGTCGGCGGGCCCCGACCGCTCCCCCGCGAGCTCGACCACGGCCGCGACGCGCTCCGGTGTCTTCTCCTCGAAGACCTGGCGCGAGGTCAGCAGGAGTCCGGCGCGCCGGGCCCGCGACGCCAGCTGCATCGACATGATCGAGTCGCCGCCCAGCTCGAAGAAGCTGTCGTCGACGCCGACCCGGTCGACGCCGAGCACCTCGGCGAAGAGGTCGCACACCAGGGCCTCGCGTTCGGTGCGCGGCGGACGGCCACCCGCGCGGCCCGCGAAGTCGGGCGCGGGCAGCGCGGCCCTGTCCACCTTCCCGTGCGGGGTGAGCGGCAGCCGGTCGAGCGGCACCACCGCCGTGGGCACCATGTACTCGGGGAGCCGCGCGGCCACGAACTCTCTTATGGCACCGGATAGTTCGGAGGCGCCCGGTGTGTCCGTCGCGCTCCCGGCCGCGTCCGTCACGACGTAGGCGATCAGGCGCCCGCCACCGGCTCGGTCCTCACCCGCGCCGTCCGCGCGCGCCACGACCACGGCCTGGGTGACGTCCGGGTGCGCGGCGAGCACCGCCTCGATCTCGCCCGGCTCGATGCGGTAGCCGCGGACCTTGACCTGGTCGTCGGCGCGTCCCGCGAAGACGAGTTCGCCGCCGTCGGTCCAGCGCACCACGTCGCCGGTCCGGTACATGCGCTCGTCCGTGCCGAACGGGCAGGCCACGAAACGTTCGGCGGACAGGCCCGCGCGTCCCAGATAGCCGCGCGCGAGCCCGGCCCCCGCCACGTACAGCTCGCCCGCCACACCGGCGGGGACGGGCAGCAGGAAGTCGTCGAGCACGAACGCCCGCACGTTCGCCATCGGGCCGCCGATGGGCACCTCACCCCTGCCAGGGGTCAGGGGCGCGCTCATCGCCGCGCAGACGGTCGTCTCGGTGGGCCCGTACGCGTTCACCATGCGTCGTCCCGACGACCAGCGGTCCACCAGACCCACCGGGCAGGCCTCGCCCGCGACCACCAACGTCCTTAGGGCGCCGGGCAGTTCGTCCTCCGCGGCGAGGACGCTCGGCGGCACGGTCACATGGGTGGCGCGGGTCCGGTGCAGCGCCTCGCCGAGGGAGACGCGGGGCGGCAGGGCCTCCGGCGGCGCGAGGACCACCGAGCCGCCGGACAGGAGCGCCATGCACAGCTCGGAGACCGCCGCGTCGAAGCTCGGCGACGCGAACTGGAGCACCCGCGACGCGGCGCCGACCCCGAACCGCTCGATCTGCGCGCGCGCCAGGTTGCCGAGGCCTCCGTGCGTCACCACGACGCCCTTGGGACGGCCCGTCGAGCCGGAGGTGTAGATGACGTACGCGGCATGCGATGCGGCCAGCGGCGAGGGGCGTTCACCGTCCCCGACCGGGCCTTCGGCGCGGGCGGCGATCCGCTCCGCCGTCTCGGGGTCGTCGACCACGACGACGTGTCCCGTGAAGACGTCGGGCACCGCGCCGCGTGTCGACCGTGTGCACACCAGGACCGCCGGATCGGCGTCGGCGAGTACGTACGCGATCCGTTCGGCGGGGTAGGCCGGGTCCACCGGGACGAAGGCCCCGCCCGCCGTCGAGACCGCGAGCAGCGCGACCACCAGTGGCGCGGACCGCTCCATGAGGACCGCGACCCGGCGTTCGGGACCCACGCCCGCACCGACCAGATGGCGGGCGAGCCGCGCGACGCCGGTCGCCAACTCCGCGTAGGACAGCTCCTGTTCACCGTCGGTCAAGGCCACCGCGTGCGGCGTGTGGGCCGCCTGGGCCGCGAAGAGGTCGGGCAGCGGTGCGGCGTCGACGGCCGCACGCGTCCGGTTCCACTCGCGTACGACCAGGTCCCGCCCGTCCGCGCCGACCACGTCGACGCGGCCGACGGGCACGGCAGGATCGGCGACGAACCCTTCGAGGATCCGGACCAGCGAGGCGACCATCTCCTCGGCGCGGCCGCGTGTGAAGACGTCAGGGCGGAAGACGAAGTCGCCGCGCATCCGCTCGCCCGGCGACACGACGAGCGTCAGCGGGTAGTGGCCCATGTCGCGCGGCACGCCGACCGGGCGGACCGCCAAGGCGTCGGGGTCCGGCGCGCCCTCGGGCGGCCGCGGATAGTTCTCGTAGACCACCAGCGTGTCGAACACGGCGCCGGGGCCGGCGAGTTGGTGGATCTCGGCGAGGCCCACGTGCTGGTGGCCGAGGAGTGAGACCTGGCGCTCCTGGAGCGAGGTGAGCATCTCGCCGACGGGCTGTCCCGCCGCCAGGGGCACGCGCACCGGCAGCGTGTTGATGAACAGGCCGATCGCCGTGTCCGCGCCCGGCAGGTCGGTGGGCCGGCCCGCGACGGTGGCGCCGAACACCACGTCCGTACGGCCCACGAGACGCGCGAGGAGCAGCGCCCACGCGCCCTGCACCACGGTGTTCAGCGTCAGCCCCCGGGCCCTGGCCAGCTCGGCGAGCCCCCGCGACAGCTCGGCGGGGAACTCGAACCGGACGCGTTCGGGCACCACGGGCGTGCCCGCCGCGTCGGCGGGCAGCACGAGCGTCGGCGCGTCGAGCCCGGCGAGTTCGGCGCGCCAGGCGTCCCGCGCGGCCGCGCCGTCCTGGCGGGCCAGCCAGGCCAGGTACGCGCCGTAGGAGGCGGCGGGCGGGAGTTCGTGGTCGGCGCCGTCCGCCTCGTACGCCGCCGAGAGGTCGCCGATGAGGATCGGCAGGGACCAGCCGTCCATGACGATGTGGTGGCTGGTGAGGACGAGCCGGTGGCGGCGCGCACCGAGCCTGACGAGCAGCAGCCGCAGCAGCGGCGCCGCGCTCACGTCGATCCGCTCGGCCCGCTCGCGCTCGGCGAGCCGGTCGAGCTCGGCGAGCGCGTCGGCCTCCGTACGCCCGGTCAGGTCGGCCTCGCGCCAGGGCAGCGCCACATCGCGCGCGACGACCTGGACGGCCTCGCCGGACGCGACGCGGTGGAAGCCCGCCCGCAGGATCGGGTGCCGGCGCAGCAGCGCCGCGCAGGCGGTGCGCAGCCGTGCCGCGTCGAGCGGCCCGTCCAGGGCCAGCATGCGCTGGCTCTCGTAGAGGTCGGGGCTACTGCCGTCCTCGTCGTATGTGGCGTGGAACAGCATGCCCTCCTGGAGCGGCGACAGCGGCCACACGTCCTCCAGCGTGGGCACCGCGGCCTCCAGTTCCTCCACGCCCCGCTGCGTCAGTACGCCGAGCAGCGGGAAGTCGGAGGGCGTCCGGCCGCCCGCATCGGGGTCGGTGGTGTGGCGCGCGAGACCGCCGAGCATCTCCAGCCAGGTGCGCCCGAGCCGCTCGGCGTCGGCTTCCTCGACGAGGGCACCCGGCCAGCTCAGGGTGATCTCCAGCTCAGGGCCCGCCGGGGTGTCCCTCACCGTCGCCCCGACGTCCAGGGCGTGCGGCACGGGGGTCTCCGGGTCGACCGAGCCGCCGATCGCGGTCTCGCCGGTCAGTTGCCAGGGACCCACCGGGCCGTCGGCCGTACCCGCGCCCGTGAACCGGCCCATGTAGTTGAAGCCGACCTCCGGGGCGGGCCGGGCCGCGAGGACCGGGCCGGTCGTGGGGTTGAGGTGGCGCAGCAGCTCATGGCCGCGCCCGTCGCCGGGCACGGCCCGCGCCTGCTCCTTGACCGCCTTGACGAGGGCACCGGCGGCCGGGCCTCCGGCGAGGACCTGCGGCAGGTCGACGCCGGTCACGTCGAGCCGCACGGGGTGCGCGCCGGTGAACCAGCCGACCGTGCGCGACAGGTCGGCGTCGCCGAGCGAGTCGCGGCCGTGCCCCTCCACGTCCACCAGGACCCGGTCTGCGGTACCCGGCCTCCAGTGGCCGATCGCGCCCGCCAGGGTCGCGAGGAGCACGTCGTCGATCCCGCAGTGGTACGCGGCCGGGGTCCTGCGCACCAGCGCGGCGGCCTGCCGGGGCGGCACCACCCAGGACCGGCGGCGCAGCGTCCGCGCCGTGTCGATCGCGGGGTCCAACTGCCTCGCGCCCAGCGGGCTTTGCGTGCCCCCGAGCAGTGTCGTCCAGTCGTCCATTTCGGCGACGCGGCTCTCGGCGGTCGCTTCGGCTGTGAGCAGTTCGGACCAGCGCCTGAAGGACGTTCCCACGGGGGCGAGTTCGGGTGTGCGCCCGTCGGCGACCGCCTCGCAGGCCGCTCGCAGGTCCGGAGTCAGGACGCGCCAGGAGACGCCGTCTGCCACCAAGTGGTGCAGCACGAGGACGAGTCGGCCGATCCGGCCGGGTCCGGCATCCACCCAGACCGCCTGGACCATCACCCCGGAAGCCGGGTCGAGCCGCTCGACGGCATCGCGGGCCGCCTGTGCGGCGACCTCGTCGAGCTCACCCGCGGGGGCGGCGACCCGGGTCACGAGCCCCGCCGCGTCGACCGACCCGCGCTCGCCGACGAACAGCTTCCGCTCGCCGGGCACGGTCATCGCCCGCAGCATGTCGTGCGTGTCGATGACGACGGCAAGACCGGCGCTCAGCACGTCCAGGCCGAGACCGGCCGGGGCGCCCAGGGTCACCCACTGGGCGAAGCCCGGCCGCGTCGCGCGTTCCCCGGCGGCCAGCATGGTCGGCGTCCAGGGGACCTCGCCGACCCCCACGTCCTCGGCGACGACCTGGTCATCGGCGCCCGCCGCGTCCACCACCACCGCCAGCCGTTCCGGTGTCTTCTCCTCGAAGACCTGGCGCGGGGTGAGGATCAGCCCGGCCGTGCGGGCCCGCGAGGCGAGCTGCATCGAGCTGATGGAATCGCCACCGAGCTCGAAGAAGCCGTCCTCGACACCGACCCGGTCCAGCCCCAGCACCTCGGCGAACAGCGCGCACAGCGTCTCCTCCGTGCCCGTCCGGGGCTCGCGCGAACCGGCCTTCCCCGCGAAGTCGGGTGCGGGCAAAGCGGATCGGTCCACCTTCCCGTTCACCGTGAGCGGCAGCGCGTCCAGGACGAGGACGGTCGCGGGGACCATGAACTCGGGCACACGGGTAGCGGCGAACGTACGGATCGCCTCCGCATCCGTGCCGTGGTCCGCGACCACATACCCGACGAGCCGCTTGTCGCCGGGCCGGTCCTCGCGTACGACCACGGCGGCCTGTCGCACGTCCGAATGCGCGGCGAGCACCGACTCGACCTCGCCCAACTCCACCCGGAACCCACGGATCTTCACCTGCTCGTCCGCACGCCCCGCGAACACCAGCTCACCGTCAGCGGTCCAGCGCGCCAGGTCCCCGGTCCGGTACATCCGGCGACCCGCACCACCGAACGGGCACGCCACGAAGCGCTCCGCCGTCAGATCCGGCCGCCCTACATATCCCCGCGCCACACCCGGACCCGCCAGGTACAGCTCGCCCGTCACACCCTCCGGCACCGGCTGCAAGAACCCGTCCAGGACGTAGGTGCGTACGTTGCCCAAGGGGCGACCGATCGGGGGCGCGGCATCCCCCGGCCGGATACGGGCATCCACCGGCCCCGCCGTCGCCATGACGGTCGCTTCCGTGGGCCCGTACGTGTTCCACACCCGGGCCTGACCGGTCCACCGAGCCGCCAGATCAGCCGTCAGCAACTCCGCGCCCAGGACCCAGTTCCCGACACCCTCCACCGCCGCTGGATCCAGCACACCGAGCAAGGACGGCACCACACTCGCCGTGCTCACGCCGAGGTCCTGGATCATCGCGGCAAGGGCGGCCGGCTGTGCGCGCTCCTCGGGCGACGCGATCGCCAGGGTGCCGCCGCCCGCGAGTGTCACGGCCACGTCCAGCACCGCCGCGTCGAAGCTGAACGACGCGAATTGCAGCGCGACGACGTCCTCCTCGATCCCCAGGACCGGCCGCATCGCCTCCGCCAGATTCACCAGGCCGCCATGCGCCACCGTCACACCCTTGGGGCGCCCGGTCGAGCCGGACGTGTAGATGACATAGGCGAGTTGGTCGGGTCCGGCGTGTGCGCCGAGCGGCAGGGAGGATCGGACGGTGATCGCCCGCGCGGTCTCCTCGTCGTCGAGCAGCACCACCCGCGCCGACCCCACCGGCACCCCGGCCAGCGTTCCCCCGCCGCCGAGTACGACCACCGGGTCACTGTCGGCGATCACGAACGCGAGCCGGTCCGCCGGATACTCCGGGTCCAGCGGGACGAACGCACCACCCGCCTTCCACACCGCCAGCTCCGCCACCACCATGTCCACCCCACGCGGCAGACACAGACCCACCCGCGACTCACACCCCACACCCAGACCCCGCAGATACCGGGCAAGCCGATTCGCACGAACCTCCAACTCCCCGTACGACAAAGCCCGTTCACCCGAGACCACCGCCACCGCACCCGGCGACAAGCCCACCCGCTCCTCGAACGCCTCCACCACCGAACCCGCCGCCACCGGCCGGCCCGTGTCGTTCCAGCGCTCCACGACGACGGCCCGCTCCGCCGGGTCGAGGAAGGCGATGCGCCCGACGGGCGTCAGCGGGTCGGCGGCCATCCGCTCCAGGACCCGTACGAGCCACTCCCCCACGCGCCGGGCCTCCGAGCGGTCGAAGAGGTCGGGGCGGTAGGTCACACGTACCTGGAGACGGTCGTCGGGGACGACGCTCACGGCGAGCGGGTAGTGGGTGCCCGCCTCCGTGCCGACCTGGGCCATCGCGATGCCGTCCGCGCCGCCGGGTCCGGTGGGGGCGGCCGCGTCGCGCGGGTAGTTCTCGAACATCAGCATGGTGTCGAAGACCGCGCAGGGACCGGCGGCGGCCTGGATCTCCGCGAGGCCCACGTGCTGGTGGGCCATCAGGTCGGACTGGCGCTGCTGCAACCCCGTGAGCAGGTCGGCGACCGGCTGCGCGCCGTCGAGCCGGACCCGTACCGGCACGGTGTTGATGAACAGGCCGACCATCGACTCCACGCCCGGCAGTTCGGCGGGCCGCCCGGCGACGGTGGCGCCGAACACCACATCCGTACGACCGGCGAGCCGCGCGAGCACGAGCGCCCACGCGCCCTGGACCAGCGTGTTCATGGTCAGGCCCCGGGTGCGGGCCAGTTCGGTCAAGGCGGCGGTGGACTCCCCGGAGAGCCGTAGGGCGGTCTCCTCCGACACCGTCTGGGCGCGGTCCGCCGGGTCCGCGGGCGCCACGAGCGTCGACTCGTCGGTCCCGGCCAGCTCGGCGCGCCAGGCGGCAAGGGCCGCGCCCTTGTCCTGCCGGGCCAGCCAGGCCAGGTAGTCGCCGTAGGAGGCCGCGCGCCTGAGTACGGAGGCGTCGGCCCCTGCCGCGTACAACTCGGAGACCTCGTTGAACATGACGGGTGTCGACCAGCCGTCCGCCACGATGTGGTGGCTGGTGACGACGAGGCGGTGCCGTTCGGCGCCGAGGCGGACGAGCAGCAGGCGCAGCAGCGGGGCCGTCGTCACGTCCATGCGGGCCGCCCGCTCGCTCGCGGCGAGCCGGTCGAGTGCGGCGTGCGCGTCGGCCTCCGTGCGCCCCGACAGGTCGGCCTCGCGCCAGGGAAGGACGGCCTCGCGCGCCACGACCTGGACGGCCTCGCCGGAGCTGAGGCGGTGGAAGCTCGCCCGCAGCGCGGGGTGCCGCGCCACGAGCGCCTGCCACGACGCGCGCAGCCTGCCGGCGTCGAGCGGTCCGTCGAGCGCGAGCATGCGCTGGCTCCGGTAGACGTCGGGGCCGCTCTCGTCGAACGTGGCGTGGAAGAGCATGCCTTCCTGCAACGGGGACAGGGGCCAGACGTCCTCCAACTCGGCGACGGACGCTTCCAGTTGCTCGACCCCTTGTTGCGTCAGTGCGTCGCCGACGAGCGGGAAGTCGGCAGGGGTGTGCCCGCCCGCTCCCGGGTCGGTGGCGTGGGCGGCGAGACCGCGGAGCATCTTCGCCCAGATGTCGCCGAGCCGTGCCGCGTCCGCTTCGTCCAGGACCGCGGCGGGCCAGTTGAGCCTGAGCTCCAGCTCGGGACCGTCGGGGGTCTCGCGCACGGTGGCGTTGGCCTCAAGGGCGTGCGGCAGGGGCAGGTCCGGGGCGACCGAGCCGCCGATCGCCGCCGCGCCCGCCGTCTGCCAGGGGCCCACCGGGCCGGAGTCCGAGCCCGCGCCCGTGCCCGCGCCCGAGAACCGGCCCATGTAGTTGAAGCCGATCTGCGGACTCGGCGCGGCCGCGAGCACCGGTCCCGTCCCGGGGTTGAGGTGGCGAAGCAACTCGTGGCCGAGTCCGTCGCCCGGCACCGAGCGCAGCTGTTCCTTGACCGTCTTCAGGAGCGCGCCCGCGGCACCGTCACCCGCGAGGACCCGGGGCAGATCGATCCCCGCGACGTCCGCCCGGACCGGCCGGGAGCCGGTGAACCAGCCGACCGTGCGCGACAGGTCCACGTCCCCGAGCTGCTCGCGACCGTGTCCCTCGATGTCGATCAGGACCCCGGTTCCGCCGTCGGCCCGCCAGTGCGCGACGGCACCGGCGAGCGCGGCGAGCAGGACGTCGTCGACCCCGCAGTGGAACGCGGTGGTCATCCGGTTCAGCAGGGGTTCCCCGTGTGCGGCGGGGACGGTCCAGGTCCGCTGGCGCAAGGTGTGCGCGGTGTCGACGGACGGGTCCAATTCCCTTGACCCCAGGGGCTGTTCCGCTTCACCGAGCAGCGTCTTCCAAGCGTCGAGTTCGGCGACGCGGCTCTCGGCGGTCGCTTCGGTGGCGAGCAGCTCGGACCAGCACCTGAAGGACGTGCCCACGGGGTCCAGTTCGGGTGCGCGGCCCGCTGCGACCGCCTCGCAGGCCGCCCGCAGGTCCGGCACCAGGACACGCCAGGACACCCCGTCGACCACCAAGTGGTGGGCCGCGAGGACGAGTCGGCCGGTCCGGCCGGGCCCCGCGTCCACCCAGACCGCCCGCACCATCGCCCCGGAGAGCGGATCGAGGTGCTGGGCCACGTTCTGGGCCGCCTGTGCGGCGACCTCGTCGAGGTCGCCGTCGGTGGCCTCGACACGGGTGACCAGGCGGGCCGCGTCGACCGTGCCGCGCTCGCCGACGAGCAGCTTCCGCTCACCGGGCACGGCACGCGCCCGCAGCATGTCGTGCGCGTCGAGCACGGCGGCGAGTCCGGCAGTCAGCACGTCCATGCCGAGCCCGGCCGGAGCGCCCACCGTCACCCACTGGGCGAAGCCCGGCGACGCTGCCCGCTCTCCGAGCGCCCGCATCACGGGCGTCCACGGGACCTCGCCGATCCCCACGTCCTCGACCTCGGCGGCGCGTTCGGCCGCGCCCGCCGCGTCCACGACGGACGCGAGCCGTTCCGGCGTCCGCTCCGTGAAGACCTGCCGTGGCGTCAGGACGAGCCCCGCCCTGCGCGCCCGCGAGGCCAGCTGCATCGAGCTGATCGAGTCGCCGCCCAGCTCGAAGAAGCCGTCCTCGACACCGACCCGGTCCAGACCCAGCACCTCGGCGAACAGCGCGCACAGCGTCTCCTCGGTGGGCGTGCTCGGCGCCCGGCCGGTCACCCGTGCCGCGAAGTCGGGGGCGGGCAGCGCGCCCCGGTCCACCTTCCCGTTCACCGTCAGAGGCAGCGCGTCCAGGACGAGCACCGTCGCCGGGACCATGAACTCGGGCAACCGCTCGGCCACGTACGCACGGACGGCCTCGGCCTGGGCCGCCGCTTCCACGCCATCTCCGTGGCCGTCGCCGTCGGCCACCACGTACCCGATCAGCCGGGTCTCGCCCGGACCGTCCCTGCGTGCGACGACCACCGCCTGGGCGACCTCCGGGTGCCCGGCGAGCACCGCCTCGATCTCGCCCGGCTCGACCCGGAACCCGCGGACCTTGACCTGTTCGTCCGCGCGGCCCGCGAAGAGGAGCTGCCCCTCGGGGGTCCTGCGCGCCAGGTCGCCGGTGCGGTACATCCGGCCGCCGTCGCCGAACGGGCAGGCCACGAACCGCTCGCCGGTCGGCCCGGAGCGGTGCAGGTAGCCGCGGGCCAGGCCGGTCCCCGCGACGTACACCTCACCGACGCACCCGGGCGGCACGGGGCGGAGGAAGGCGTCGAGCACGTACACCCGCCGGTTGCCGAGCGGCCGGCCGATCGGCAGCGCGGGACCGGCCGCCGTGCCCACCGGGAGCACGTGCCAGGTCGCGCACAGCGTGATCTCGGTCGGCCCGTACAGGTGCCGTACGGAGACGTCGGGGCACGCTTCGCGCACCCGTGCCACCGCCCCGGCGGGCACCACGTCGCCGCCGGTCAGGACCTCGCGCAGGCCGGTGAAGCAGTCCGGGGACTCCTCCGCGAACACCCGGAAGAGCCCGGCGGTGACATGGACCGCCGTGACGCCCGCGGCGACCGCGTCGCGCACCCGCCTGGCGTCCACCGCGCCGGGTGCCGCGATCACCACGCGCCCGCCCGCGACGAGCGGCACCCACACCTCGAACAGCGACACGTCGAAGGCGTGCGGCGCGTGCATCAGCACCGCGCCCCCGTCGCCGAGCGACCAGCCCGGATCCCCGGCGAGCCCCGCCACGCTCCCGTGCGGCACCGCCACACCCTTGGGCACACCGGTCGACCCGCTGGTGTACATCACGTACGCCAGGTCGTCGGCGCCCACCGGGGCGGCGGTGTCCCGCGTGCGGCAGCCCGCGATCGCCGACGCCACGGCCGGGTCGTCGAGCACCAGCGTGGGGACCGTCGCCTCCTTGGGGACGACGTCGCGCGTCGCGCGGGTGCAGAGCAGTGCGACCGGCGCGGAGTCCGCCAGCAGGAACGCGATCCGCTCCGCCGGGTACTCCGGGTCGACGGGCACGTGGACGGCGCCCGCCTTCCACACCCCGAGCAGCGCCACGATCAGCTCGGCCGACCTGCCCGTGGCCACCGCGACCCGGTCGCCGCGGCCGACTCCGACGTGCGCCAGATGGGCGGCGAGCCGTCCGGACGCGGCGTCCAACTCGGCGTACGTGAGGGCCTGTTCACCGTCGACGACGGCCACCGCCTCCGGTGTCCGCGCCGCCTGCCCGGCGAACAGCGCGGGGACGGACGCGCCCGGCACGGGTGCCGCCGTCGCGTTCCACTCCTCCACCACGAGCCGGCGCTCGGTGTCGTCCAGTACGTCGACACGGCCGACCGGCACGTGCGGGTCCGCCACGATCTGTTCGAGCACGCGCACCAGGCGGTCCAGGACGGAACGCGCCTCCGCGGCCCCGAACACGTCGGTGCGGTGGTCGAGCTTGAAGCCCATCCGCTCGCCCTCGGGCGCCACGACCAGCGTCAGCGGATAGTGCGCGGCCTCCTCGCCGCCGATGAAGCGGACGGCGAAGGTGCCGGGGGCGGGGCTCTCCTCCGGGGGCCGGGGGTAGTTCTCGTAGACCACGATCGTGTCGAAGACCGCGCCGGGTCCCGCGAGCCGCTGGATCTCCGGAAGGCCGAGGTGCTGGTGTGCCATGAGTGCGGACTGCCGCCGCTGGAGGTCGGCGAGGAGCTCCGCGACGGGCTCCGCGCCGTTCAGCCGTACGCGCACCGGCAGGGTGTTGATGAACAGGCCGACCATCGACTCCGCGCCGGGCAGGTCCGTGGGCCGCCCCGCGGCGGTGGCGCCGAACACCACGTCCGTACGCCCGGAGAGGCGGGCGAGCACGAGCGCCCACGCGCCCTGCACGAGCGTGTTGACCGTCAGGCCCTGGGAGCGGGCCAACTGGCCAAGCCCCAGGGTCAGTTCTTCAGAGATGTGGTGGATCAGGCTCTCGGGGGCGACGGGTGTGCGGTCCGGGTCGGCCGGTGCCACGAGGGTGGGCTCGTCGGTTCCGGCCAGCTCGGCACGCCAGGCGGTCCGTGCCGCGTCACCGTCCTGCCGGTGCAGCCACGCCAGGTACTCCCGGTAGGAGGTCGTGCGGGGCAGCACACGTGTGTCGCCGCCCGCCGCGTAGACGGCGGTGAACTCGCTGAACACCACCGCCATCGACCAGCCGTCCATGACGAGGTGGTGGCTGGTGACCACGAGGCGGTGCCGTTCGTCGGCCAGCCGGACGAGGAGCAGCCGCAGCAGCGGCGGGACGGCGGGATCGAACCGCTCGGCCCGCTCACGGGCTGCCAGCCGGTCCACCTCGGCGAGCGCGTCGTCCTCCGCCAGTCCGGAAAGGTCCTCCACGCGCCACGGCAGCTCAGCGGCACGGGCGACGACCTGCACGGCCTCACCCGACTTGCGGCCTCGGAAGCCCGCCCGCAGCGCGCCGTGCCGCGCGGTCAGCGCCTGCCACGTGGCCCGCAGCCGCTCCGCGTCCAGCGGCCCCACCAGCTCCAGCATCCGCTGCCCCTGGTAGACGTCCGGGCCCCGGTCGTCGAAGGCGGCGTGGAACAGCAGCCCTTCCTGCAAGGGCGACAGGGGCCACACGTCCTCGACAAGGGATCGGTTCATCGTTCGGTCTCCTCAGAGCGGCGACGGTCTTGTGCGGGTCAGAAGTGGTCTCCGTCGAGACCGGTCTCGAATGCGTCGACCTCGTCCTGTGCCAGGTCGAGCAGGGGGAAGTCGGAGGGCGTCCGCCCGCCCGCGCCGGGGTCGGTGGTGTGGTCGGCGAGCCCGCCGAGCATCTCCAGCCAGGTGCGCCCGAGCCGCTCGGCCGCCGCCTCGTCGACGAGGGCCGCCGGCCAGCTCAGGGTGATCTCCAGTTCGGGGCCCGCCGGGGTGTCCCGGACCATGGCGCCCGCGTCGAGGAGGTGGAGCAGCGGCGTGTCAGGGTCGGCGGCTCCGCCGATCGCGGCGTCGCCGGTCAGCTGCCAGGGGGCCACCGGCCCCGGTCCTTCAGCGCCTGCGCCGCCGCTGCCGGTGGCGAACCGGCCCATGTAGGTGAAGCCGATCTCCGGGGCGGGCGCGGCCGCGAGGACGCGCCCCGTCTCCGGGTTGAGGTGCCGGAGCAGCTCGTAGCCGAGCCCGTCGCCGGGTATCGCACGCACCTGTTCCTTGACCGTCTTCACGAGGACACCGGCGGCCGGCCCTCCGGCGAGGACCTGCGGCAGGTCGACACCGCTCACGTCGAGCCGCACCGGGTGCGTACTGGCGAACCAGCCGACCGTGCGTGACAGATCGACGTCCCCGATCGGCTCACGGCCGTGCCCCTCCACGTCCACCAGGACGCGGTCCGCGGCGTCCGGCCGCCAGTGCGCCACGGCACCGCCTAGGGCGGCGAGCAGCACGTCGTCGACCCCGCAGTGGAACGCGGCGGTCGTCCGGCCGAGCAACGTGCCGACCTGCGCCCGCGGCAGCATCCAGGAGCGATGGCGCAGGATGCGTACGGTGTCGACGTCCTTGTCGACCTCCCGCAGCCCGAGCCGCGGCCGCGTCGCGCCGAGCAGCTCAAGCCAGCCCGCGAGCTCCGCGATCCGCCGTTCGCCTGCCGCCTCGGCGGAGAGGAGCTCCGCCCAGCGCCTGAACGACACACCCACCGGGTCCAGTTCGGGATCCCGTCCTGCGGCGACCGCCTCGCAGGCCGCGCGCAGGTCCGGTACGAGGACCCGCCAGGAGACGCCGTCGACCACCAAGTGGTGCGCGGCGATGACCAGTTGGCCGGTCCGGTCGGGACCCGCGTCCACCCAGGCCGCCTGCACCATCACCCCGGAGGCCGGGTCGAGGCGCCCGACGGCCTCCCGGGCGGCCCGCGCGGCCGTCGCGCCGATGTCGCCGGGTGCGGCCTCGATCCGGGTGACGAGGCGACCCGCTTCGACCGTGCCGCGCTCGCCGACGAGCAGCTTCGGCTCACCGGGCACGGCACGCGCCCGCAGCATGTCGTGGGCATCGAGCACGGCGGCGAGTCCGGCACTCAGCACGTCCAGGCCTAGACCGGCCGGAGCACCCACCGTCACCCACTGCGCGAACCCCGGGCGAGCGGCCCGCTCCCCCAGCACCCGCATCACGGGCGTCCACGGCACCTCGCCGACCCCCACCACGTCGGCCGCGCGCTCCTGCCCCGCGGCCTCCGCGACGCTCGCCAGCCGTTCCGGCGTCTTCTCCTCGAAGACCTGCCGGGGCGTCAGGACGAGCCCCGCCCTGCGCGCCCGCGAGGCCAACTGCATCGAACTGATCGAGTCGCCGCCCAGCTCGAAGAAGCCGTCCTCGACACCGACCCGATCCAGACCCAGCACCTCCGCGAACAGCGCGCACAAGGTCTCTTCGGCAGGCGTGGCAGGAGCCCGACCCGACACCCGCGCCTCGAAGTCGGGGGCGGGCAGCGCGGATCGGTCCACCTTCCCGTTCACGGTGAGCGGCAGCGCGTCCAGGACGAGGACGGTCGCGGGGACCATGAACTCGGGCAGGCGGGTCGCGGCGAACGTACGGATCGCCTCTCCGTCCGTGCCGTGGTTTGCGACCACATACCCGACGAGCCGCTTGTCGCCGGGCCGGTCCTCGCGTACGACCACGGCGGCCTGCCGCACGTCCGGATGCGCGGCGAGCACCGCTTCCACCTCACCGGGCTCCACGCGGAAGCCACGTATCTTGACCTGCTCGTCGGCACGTCCCGCGAACACCAGCTCGCCGTCGTCGGTCCAACGAGCCAGGTCACCCGTCCGGTACATCCGGCCACCGAAGGGGCAAGCTACGAAACGTTCGGACGTCAGACCGGAGCGGCCGACATACCCGCGCGCCACACCCGGACCCGCGACGTACAGCTCACCCGTCGCGCCGACCGGAACCGGTTTCAGGAAATCGTCCAGGACATAGGTGCGTACGTTGCCCAGCGGACGCCCGATCGGCGGCGAAGCGTCACCCGACCGGAGACCCGCATCCACGGGGCCCGCCGTCGCCATGACGGTCGCCTCGGTCGGCCCGTACGTGTTCCACACCCGGGCCTGCCCGGACCACCGAGCCGCCAGGTCGGCGGTCAGCAACTCCGCGCCCAGGACCCAGTTCCCGACACCCTCCACCGCCGTCGGATCCAGCACGCCCAGCAACGACGGCACCACACTCGCCGTACGCACTCCGGCTCCACGAATCATGGAGGCCAACTCAGCTCCGTCGGCGCGCTGTTCAGATGTCGCGATCGCCAGGGTGCCGCCGCCCGCGAGTGTCACGGCCACGTCCAGCACCGCCGCGTCGAAGCTGAACGACGCGAATTGCAGCGCGACGACGTCCTCCTCGATCCCCAGGACCGGCCGCATCGCCTCCGCCAGATTCACCAGGCCGCCATGCGCCACCGCCACACCCTTGGGGCGCCCGGTCGAACCGGACGTGTAGATGACATAGGCGAGTTGGTCCCCGGCGGGCCGCGTGCCCAGGGCTACGGCGGATTCCGCCGACACGGCCCGCGCGGTCGCCACGTCGTCGAGCAGCACGCTCCGCGCGACGCCGACAGGCACCCCGCTCAGCGTCCCGTCCGAGCCGAGCACCACCTCGGCCCCGCTGTCGGCGATCACGAACGCGAGGCGGTCCGCCGGATACTCCGGGTCCAGCGGGACGAACGCGCCACCCGCCTTCCACACCGCCAGCTCCGCCACCACCATGTCCACCCCACGCGGCAGACACAGACCCACCCGCGACTCACACCCCACACCCAGACCCCGCAGATACCGGGCAAGCCGATTCGCACGAACCTCCACCTCCCCGTACGACAAAGCCCGTTCACCCGAGACCACCGCCACCGCACCCGGCGACAACCCCACCCGCTCCTCGAACGCCTCCACCACCGAACCCGCCGCCACCGGCCGGCCCGTGTCGTTCCAGCGCTCCACGACCCGCAGGCGCTCGGACTCGGTCAGCACGTCGACCTGGGCGACCGGCGCCGTCGGGTCGGCGACGAACTGTTCCAGGACGCGGAGCAGCCGTTGCCCCGCCTCCGCCGACTCCCTGCGGCCGATGAGGTCGGGGCGGGAGGTGACGCGGACCATGACGCGGTCGGTCACGAGGATGCCGAGAGTGAGCGGGTAGTTGGTGGCCTGGTGGCCCGCCGAAGCGGTGAACGTGGGGCGGTCGGGGGTGGTCGGTGCCGCCGGGGGCTGGGGGTAGTTCTCGAACACCATGAGCGTGTCGAAGACGGCGCCGGGGCCCGCGAGCCGCTGGATCTCGGCGAGGCCCAGGTGCTGGTGGGCGAAGAGAGCGGACTGGCGTTCCTGGAGGCGCGTGAGCATCTCGGTGACCGGCTGCGCGCCGTCGAGCGGCACCCGTACGGGCAGGGTGTTGATGAGCAGCCCGACCATCGACTCCGCGCCGGGCAGATCCGTGGGCCTGCCCGCGACGGTGGCGCCGAACACCACGTCCGTACGACCGGCGAGCCGCGCGAGCACGAGCGCCCACGCGCCCTGGACCAGCGTGTTCACCGTCAGTCCGTGCGCGCGGGCCAGTTCGACCAGGGCGCGGGTCGATTCCTCGGGGAGCTGCACGACGCTCTCGTCGGGCAGCACGGGGGCCGTGCCGCGGTCCGCCGGTGCCACGAGCGTGGGCTGGTCGGCGCCCGCGAGTTCCGTGCGCCAGGCGGCCCGTGCCGCCTCCTTGTCCTGCCGGCCCAGCCACGCGAGGTACTCGCCGTACGAGGCCGCGCGGCGCAGCACGGAGGCGTCGCCGCCCGCCTCGTACACGGCCGCGAGTTCGTCGAGGAGCACCGGCATCGACCAGCCGTCCATCAGGAGGTGATGGGACGTCACGACGAGGCGGTGCCGGTGTGTGCCGAGGCGGACGAGCAGCAGGCGCAGCAGCGGCGGGACCGCGAGGTCGAGGCGTTCGTCCCGTTCCTGCGCGGCCAGCTTCGCCGCCTGGTCGGAGATGTCGGGTTCGGCGAGTCCGGACAGGTCGACCTCGCGCCAGGGCAGGGTCACGTTCCGCGTGATGAGCTGCACGGCCTCGCCGGTCCTACGGCGGTGGAAGCTCGCCCGCAGCGCCGCGTGCCGGTCGAGGAGCCGCTCCCAGGAGGTCCGCAACCGGGCCGCGTCCAGGGGTCCTTCGACGGCCAGCATGAACTGGACGGCGTAGACGTCGGGGCCCCGGTCGTCGAAGTCGGAGTGGAACAGGAGTCCTTCCTGCAACGGCGACAGCGGCCACACTTCGGTCAGGGCCGAGCCGTGGGCGGCGGTTGAGGACTTCACCGGGACAGGCCTCCCTCTAGTTTCGCGGCGATGGCTTGGAATTGGTCGATCTCGTCCTGTTCGAGGTCGAGCAGACGGAAGTCGGAGGGGGTGTGACCGCCCGCGTCCGGTTCGTCGGTGTGCGCGGCGAGCCCGCCGAGCAGCCGCACCCACGTGTGGCCGAGGTGCTCCACGTCGTCGGGCGACAGGAGGCGTTCGGGCCAGCTGAGCGTGACGGTGAGCTCGGGGCCCTCCGGGGTGTCCCGGACGACCGCGATGCCTTCCAGGACGTGCATCGCGGGCAGGTCACGGCCGGCCGAGCCGCCGGTGCCCGCCGCGCCGGCGAGCTGCCAGGGGCCGGTGCGGTCGGCGTGGTTCGCGCTGCCGACACGAGTACCGGTACCGGTACCCATACCGGCACCGGATCCAGCGCCCGCACCCGCTCCCGCTCCCGCTCCCGCTCCCGAGGCGAACCGGCCCAGGTAGTTGAAGCCGATCTGCGCGGCCGGTGCGGCGTCCAGGACGGTGCCGGTCCCGGGGTTGAGGTGGCGCAGGAGTTCGTAGCCGAGTCCGTCACCGGGCACCGCCCTGGCCTGCTCCTTGACGGCCTTCACCAACGTACCGGCCGCCCCTCCCCCGACCATAGCGGCGTCCAGGTCGGCGCCGGTCACCTCCAGGCGTACGGGGTGCGCGCCGGTGAACCAGCCGACCGTGCGCGACAGGTCCACGTCCCCGAGCTGCTCGCGGCCGTGTCCCTCGACGGTGACCAGGAGTCCGGTGCCGGTCCCTGGCCGCCAGTGCGCGACGGCGCCCGCGAGGGTGGCGAGCAGCACGTCGTCCACGCCGCAGTGGAACGCGGCCGGGGTCCGGCCCACCAGGGTGGCCGCCTGGTGCGGCGGCACCACCCAGGAGCGGCGGCGCAGCGTGTCCGCCGTGTCGACGTCCCGGTCCAACGGATGGCGCCCCAGCGGGCGTTGGGGCTGTCCGAGCAGGGCGAGCCACTCCGTGAGCTCCGCGACGCGGCTCTCGTCGGCGGCTTCCGCGGCGAGCAGTTCCGCCCAGCGCCTGAAGGATGTCCCGATCGGGTCGAGGCCGGGTGTGCGTCCTTCGGCCACCGCCTCGCAGGCGGCGCGCAGATCGGGTACGAGGATCCGCCAGGACACTCCGTCGACCACCAGGTGGTGGACCACCAGCACGATACGGCCGGTGCGGCCGGGGCCCGCGTCGACCCACACGGCGCGCATCATCACACCGGCCGCGGGGTCGAGTCCTGCCGCCGCCTCGCGCGCGGCGCGTCCGGCGATCTCGTCGAGTGCGTCATCGGTCAAGGGCTCCGCTGCGGAAGCGGCGACCGCGGCGGAACCGGCGACGGCTGCGGAACCGGCGGCCATGGTGGAATCGGCGACGGCTACGGAATCGGCGGCCACGGTGGAATCGGCGGCCGCAGCCGCGTCCACCCGCGACACGAGCCCTGCCGACAGGAGCCCCGCCGCATCCACCACCCCCCGCTCGCCGACGATCAGCTTCGGCTCCCCCGGCACGGTCCGCGCCCGCAGCATGTCGTGCGCGTCCAGCACGGCCGCCAGGCCCGCGCTCAGCACGTCGAGGCCGAGCCCCGCCGGGGCTCCCACCGTCATCCACTGGGTGAATGCGGGGTCGGCGACCCGTTCGCCGAAGGACCGCATGACCGGCGTCCACGGCACCTCGCCGACGCCGCCGCCCGACATGACGCCCGTGTCCGCGGCGACCTCCGCCACCTCGGCGAGCCGTTCGGAGGTCTTCTCCTCGAACACCTGTCGGGGCGTCACGACCAGGCCGGCCCGCCGGGCCCGCGACACCAGTTGCATGGAGCTGATGGAGTCGCCGCCCAGTTCGAAGAAGCTGTCGTCGGCGCCGACCCGTTCCAGGCCGAGCATCTCGGCGAAGAGGGTGCACAGGATCTCCTCTGCCGGTGTGCGCGGCGCCCGTCCCGCGACGCGTTCGGCGAAGTCGGGCGCGGGCAGCGCGGCCCGGTCCACCTTGCCGTTCGCCGTACGGGGCAGTGCGTCGAGGACGACGACCGCCGCGGGCACCATGTACTCGGGCAGCACCCCGGCCGCGTGGGCGCGCACCGTCCGGCCGTCCACCGCCCCCGCGTCGGCGGCCGCGTAGCCGACGAGCCGCCGCTCGCCCGGCCTGTCCTCCCTGACGACGACGGCCGCCTGGCGCACTCCGGGGCAGCCCGCGAGCGCCGCCTCGATCTCGCCGGGTTCGACCCGGTGACCGTGGATCTTGAGCTGTTCGTCCGCCCGCCCGGCGAAGACGAGTTCCCCGCGCCCGGTCCACCGCACCACGTCACCGGTCCGGTACATCCGCTCGCCGGGGCCGAACGGGCAGGCCACGAACCGCTGGGCGGACAGGCCCGCGCGCCGCAGGTACCCGCGGGCGAGCCCGGCCCCCGCGACGTACAGCTCGCCCGCGACGCCCACCGGCACCGGCCGCAGGGCCGCGTCCAGGACGTACACCTGGGTGTTGGCGATGGGGCGGCCGATCGACGGGACGGCCTCGACGTCGTCCACGAGGTTGACCGTGGAGATGACCGTCGACTCCGTGACGCCGTACTGGTTGAACATGGACCGCCCCGACGACCAGCGCCTGCGCACCTCGGCGGGCATGGCCTCGCCTCCGGTGATGAGCACCCGCAGCTCCGGCAGTTCCTCCGCGAGCATCTGCGACAGGAAAGCCGGGGGGATCGCCGCGTGCGTGACCCGGCGGTCGCGGATCAGGCCGCCGAGCTCCGCCCCGGTGACGTCGAGACGCGCGGGGGCGAGGACGAGGCGGCCGCCCGCGCACAACGTCGGCCAGATGTCCGCCATGGAGACGTCGAAGCTGGGTGACACGAGTTGCAGGACGCTGCTGTCCGCGCCGACCTCGTACCGTCGCACGTTCTCCGCGACGAGGTTGCGCAGCCCGCCGTGCGACACCGCCACGCCCTTGGGCGCCCCGGTCGAGCCCGAGGTGTAGATGACGTACGCCGCGTGGTCGGCCCGCAGCGGAGCCAGCCGCTCCGCGTCGCCGACGGGGCCTCCCGCGCACCGCGCCACCGCGTCCGCCACCTCCGGATCGTCCATGACGACGACACGTCCGGTGAACCCGGTCGGCACCACGCCCCGGGTCGCCCCGGTGCACAGCACCACGTCGGGCGCGGCGTCGCCCAGCACGTAGGCGATCCGCTCCGGCGGGTAGCCCGCGTCGACCGGGACGTACACGCCGCCCGCCATCGACACCGCGAGGAGCGACACCACCAGCTCCACGGACCGCTCGCCGAGCACGGCCACCCGGCACTCGGGGCCGACGCCGACCCGGATGAGGTGACGCGCGAGGCGGCCCGCGTCGGAAGCCAACTCGGCGTACGACAGCGCCTGTTCGGGCCGTGTTCCCACTCCGTCCGCGCCGGAAATGAGCGCCGCGGCGCCCGGCGTCCGTTCCGCCTGGCGGCCGAACAGCTCGGGCGCGAGGGCATCCGGCTCCGCGGTCGTCGTGTCGTTCCAGTGCCCCAGGAGCCGGGCGCGCTCGGCCGACGTCAGGACGTCGATCTCGCCGATCCGCAACTCGGGGTCGGCGGCCACCTGCTGGAGCACATGCGCGAGGCGCTCGGCGAGGGCGCGGGCCGTGCCGTCGTCGAAGAGGTCCGTGGCGTACAGGATCTCGCCGTCGAGCCCGGCAGGCGCCCCGCGCTCGTCACGCCGCTCGACGACCGAGAGCGCCAGGTCGAACCGGGCGGCGAGCTCGGGCGGCAGGGGCGCGGGCCGCACCTCGACGCCCGGCAGCCCCCACTCGAACTCCGGCACGTTCTGGAGGGCGAGCATCACCTGGAACAGCGGGTTGCGGGAGAGCGAGCGCGACGAGCTCAGCTCGTCGACGAGCCGTTCGAAGGGGACGTCCTGGTGCGCGTACGCCGCCAGGTCGGCGGACCGCACCCGCTCCAGGAGTTCCACGAAGGTGGGGTCGCCGCCCAAGTCCGTACGCAGTACGAGGGTGTTGACGAAGAACCCGGCCAGCTCCTCAAGCGCGGCGTCCCCGCGTCCCGCGGTCGGCGTGCCGAGCACGATGTCGTCGCCCGCACCCAGGCGCGACAGGAGCACGCTCATCGCCGCGTGCACGACCATGAACATCGTCGCCCGGCCCTGTCCCGCCAGGTCCACGAGCCGCGCGTGGGTCTCCGCGTCGGCGCCGACCGGCACCAGCCGTCCGAGGAACGAGGGCAGGGCGGGCCGCGCCCGGTCGACGGGGAGGGCGAGCTCCTGCGGTGCGTCCGCCAACGCGGCCCGCCAGTAGGCGAGTTGGCTACTGATCACGCTGTCCGGGTCGCCGGGGTCTCCCAGGACTTCCCGCTCCCACAGGGCGTAGTCGGCGTACTGGACCGCCAGGGGCGCCAGGGACGACGACCGGCCACCGGTGCGCCGCGCCGTGTACGCCGCTTCCAGATCGCGCGCGAGGACCCCCATCGACCAGCCGTCGGCGGCCACGTGGTGCGCCACCACCGACAGCACGAATTCCCCCGGCCCCACGGTGAGCAGCCAGGCCCGCCACGGCAGGTCCGCGCCCAGGTCGAAGCCGCCGGCCAGCTGGTCGGCGAGCAGCCCCGCGACCTGGTCCTCGTCGGCACGCACGAGGGTCAGCGGCGGCCGTCCCGCGTCGCCGTCGAGCACCCGCTGGTGGGGCACGCCCTCCACGTCGGGGAAGACCGTGCGCAGACTCTCGTGCCGGTCGGCGACATCCCCGAACGCCGCCTCAAGCGCCGCCACGTCAAGGTCACCCGAAATCCGCAGCACGAGCGGCAAGTTGTACGCGGCAGCGGCCCCCGGCACCGTCTCCTCAAGCCGGTTCAGGAACCACATCCGCTGCTGCGCGAACGACAACGGCAGCACATCGGGACGCACGTACGGCCGCAACGCCACCCGCCCCGGGCTCATGCCCTCGCCGACGAGCCGCGCCAGGCCCTCCACCGTCGGCGCGCCGAACAACTCCCCTATCCCCAGGTCGACATCGAGCACCGCACGTACGCGGGCGACCAGCCGCATCCCGAGGAGCGAGTCACCTCCGAGGTCGAAGAACCCGTCGTCGATCCCCACCCATTCGAGCCCGAGCACCTCGGCGAAGAGCCCGCACAGGATCTCCTCGGACTGCGTACGCGGCTCGCGGCCGCTAACCCGGGCGGCGAAGTCCGGCGCGGGCAGGGCGGCACGGTCGAGCTTCCCGTTCACCGTGAGCGGCAGCGCGTCCAGGACGAGGACCGCCGCGGGCACCATGAACTCCGGGAGATGGGCGGCCACATGACGCCGCACGTCCTCAGGGGCCGCGTCTTCGGACACGACGTAGCCGATCAGGCGTTTGTCGCCGGGCCGGTCCTCGCGTACGACCACGGCGGCCTGCCGCACGGCCGGATGCGCGGCGAGGACGGCCTCCACCTCACCCGGCTCCACGCGGAAGCCACGTATCTTGACCTGCCCGTCGGCCCGCCCCGCGAACAGCAACTGCCCGTCCGGGGCCCATCGGGCCAGGTCACCCGTCCGGTACATCCGGCCACCGTCACCGCCGAAGGGGCAGGCCACGAAGCGCTCGGAGGTCAGGCCAGGGCGTCCCACGTATCCGCGCGCCACACCCGGACCCGCGACATACAGCTCCCCCGTCGCACCGACCGGAACCGGCTTCAGGAAATCGTCCAGGACATACGTGCGTACGTTGCCCAGCGGACGCCCGATGGGCGGCGAGGCGTCCCCCGGGCCGATCCCCGCATCCACTGGACCCGCCGTCGCCATGACGGTCGCCTCCGTGGGCCCATACGTGTTCCACACCCGGGCCTGCCCGGACCATCGAGCCGCCAGGTCGGCGGTCAGCAACTCCGCGCCCAGGACCCAGTTCCCGACCCCGTCGACCGTCGCCGGATCCAGCACGCCAAGGAGGGAAGGCACCACACTCGCCGTACTCACACGCGTACGCCGCAACATCGCCGCCAGCGCCGACGGCTCCGCCCGTTCCTCGGCCGACGCGACCGCCAGCGTCCCGCCGCCCGCCAGCGTCACCGCGACATCGAGCACCGCCGCGTCGAAGCTGAACGACGCGAACTGCAGGACGACCACACCCTCGGCGACCCCGAGTACCGGCCGCATCGCCTCGGCCAGGTTCGCCAGGCCGCCGTGCGCCACCGCGACGCCCTTCGGGCGACCCGTCGACCCCGACGTGTAGATGACATAGGCGAGTTGATCCGGTGTGGTGCGTGTCGCCAGAGGCCCGGCTGCGACGTATGCCGTGTCTGCCGCCTCGTGTTCCTCGCGTTCCTCCTCTTCCTCATCGAGGAGCACCACCCGCGCCGCCCCGACCGGTACCCCGGTCAGAGACCCGGCAAGGCCGACCACGACCTCCGCACCACTGTCCGCGACCATGAACCCGAGCCGGTCCACCGGATACTCCGGATCCAACGGCACGAACGCACCGCCCGCCTTCCACACCGCCAACTCCGCCACCACCATGTCCACCCCACGCGGCAGACACAGACCCACCCGCGACTCACACCCCACACCCAGACCCACCAGGCGCCGAGCCAAACGATTCGCCTCGGTGTTCAACTGGCCGTAGGTGAGGGTGCGTTCACCGGATACGACGGCCGTCACGTGGGGCGAGGAAGCCGCCCGCGCCTCGAACGCCGCCGGCACGGAACCCGACACCACGGGCCGGTCCGTGTCGTTCCACTGCTCCACGACCCGGGACCGCTCGGCCTCGGTCAGGACGTCCACCTCGCTGAGGCGGATGTCCGGGTGGGCGGCGACCTGTTCGAGGACGCGTGTGAGGCGCTCCGCCAAGGTGTGGGCCGTGCCCTCGTCGAAGAGGTCCGTGGCGTAGAGGATGTCGCCGTCGAGACCGCCGGGCTCGCCGTCAACGTCACGCCGCTCCGTGAACGTCACCGCCAGGTCGAACCGTGCGGCGGGCGCCGCCATCGACGCCGATGTGACCCGCGCACCCCGCAGCCGCCACTCGGGATCGGGCACGTTCTCCAGGGCCAGCATCACCTGGAACAGCGGATTTCGGGACACCGAACGCGCGGGATTGACCTCGTCGACCAGGCGCTCGAAGGGGACGTCCTGATGCGCGTACGCCGCCAGGTCCGCGGCCCGCACCCGCTCCAGGATTTCCACGAAGGTGGGGTCGCCGCCCAAGTCCGTACGCAGTACGAGGGTGTTGACGAAGAACCCGGCCAGCTCCTCAAGGGCGGCGTCCCCGCGTCCTGCGGTCGGCGTGCCGAGCACGATGTCGTCGCCCGCACCCAGGCGCGACAGGAGCACGCTCATCGCCGCGTGCACGACCATGAACATCGTCGCCCGGCCCTCCCCCGCCAGGTCCACGAGCCGCGCATGTGTCTCCGCGTCGGCGTCGACCGGCACCCGGCGCCCTTGGAAGGACGGCACGGCGGGCCGCGCCCGGTCCACCGGGAGCGCGATCTCCTGCGGCACACCTGCCAAGGTCTGTCGCCAGTAGGACAGTTGGCCGCTCAGCACGCTGCCCGGGTCGTCCAGTTCCCCCAGGAGCTCCCGCTGCCAGAGCGCGTAGTCGGCGTACTGCACGGGCAAGGGTGTCCACTCCGGCGCCCGGCCCTCGTCGCACCGCGCCGCGTACGCCGTTTCGAGGTCGCGCGCGATGACCCCCATGGACCAGCCGTCCACAGCCACGTGGTGCGCCACCAGCGACAGCACGGAATCCGTGGCGCCGAGTTTCAACAGAGCTGCACGCCAGGGCAGTTCTACTCGCAGGTCGAAGCCCCTGGCCTCGTGTTCCGCCAGCATTTCGTCCGCCTGGTCCGCACCGGGCTCCGCCAGCGCGAGGCGCGGCCGGCCCGCCTCGCCGTCGAGCACCCGCTGACGGGGTACACCGTTGAGGTCGGGGAAAACCGTGCGCAGGCTCTCGTGCCGGTCGGCGACATCCCCGAGCGCCGCCTCCAGGGCCGCCACGTCAAGGTCACCCGAAATCCGCAGCACGAGCGGCAAGTTGTACGCGGCCGCCGCCCCCGGCACCGTCTCCTCAAGCCGGTTCAGGAACCACATCCGCTGCTGCGCGAACGACAACGGCAGCACATCGGGACGCACATACGGCCGCAACGCCACCCGCCCCGGGCTCATGCCCTCGCCGACGAGCCGCGCCAGGCCCTCCACCGTCGGCGCGCCGAACAACTCCCCTATCCCCAGGTCGACATCGAGCACCGCACGTACGCGGCCGACCAGCCGCATCCCCGACAGCGAATCCCCGCCCAGGTCGAAGAACGACACGTCCGCACCGACCCGCCCCAGCCCGAGCACCTCGCCGAACAGCCCGCACAGCACCTCTTCCACGGACGTCGCGGGGCCTCGGCCGCTTCCCGTACCGGCGAAATCCGGTGCGGGAAGGGCAACGCGGTCCAGTTTTCCGTTGGCGGTGAGCGGGAGCGCGTCCAGGTCGAGGACCGCGGCGGGCACCATGTACTCCGGCAGGGCCCCGGCCAGGTGCGCGCGCAGCTCGTGCGGGGTCGCGGTGACCGCGCCTTCGGAGACCACGTAGCCGATCAGGCGTTTGTCGCCGGGCCGGTCCTCGCGTACGACCACGGCGGCCTGCCGCACGGCCGGATGCGCGGCGAGGACGGCCTCCACCTCACCCGGCTCCACGCGGAAGCCACGTATCTTGACCTGCTCGTCGGCCCGCCCCGCGAACACCAACTCGCCGTCCGCCGTCCACCGGGCCAGGTCACCCGTCCGGTACATCCGGCCACCGTCACCACTGAAGGGGCAGGCCACGAAGCGCTCCGACGTCAGACCGGGCCGACCCACGTATCCCCGCGCCACACCCGGACCCGCCACATACAGCTCGCCGGTCACCCCCGCGGGCACGGGCCGCAGGTGCGCGTCCAGGACGTACGTCTTGACATTGCCCAGCGGGCGCCCGATCGGCGGCGGAGCGTCCTGCGGGCGGATGTCTCCCGCCACCGGTCCCGCCGTGGTGATCACGGTCGCCTCGGTGGGGCCGTACGTGTTCCACACCCGGGCCTGGCCGGTCCACCGGCCCGCCAGATCAGCCGTCAGCAACTCCGCACCCAGGACCCAGTTCCCGACACCCTCCACCGTCGCCGGATCCAGCACGCCAAGGAGAGAGGGCACCACACTCGCCGTGCTCACACCCGTGCGCCGCAACATCGCCGCCAGCGCCGACGGCTCCGCCCGCTCCTGCGCCGACGCGACCGCCAGCGTCCCCCCACCCGCCAGCGTCACCGCGACATCGAGCACCGCCGCGTCGAAGCTGAACGACGCGAACTGCAACACCACCACACCCTCGGCAACCCCGAGCACCGGCCGCATCACCTCGGCCAGGTTCACCACACCGCCATGCGCCACCGCGACGCCCTTCGGGCGACCCGTCGACCCCGACGTGTAGATGACGTACGCGAGTTGGTCGGGCAGAGGGGCCATGCCCAGCCGAGCGTCGGACTCGGCAGCGACCGTCCGCGCGGTCCGCGCCTCGTCGAGGAGGACTGTCCGCGCCGAACCAACGGGCACCCCGGTCAGCGACCCGGCAAGGCCGACCACGACCTCCGCACCACTGTCGGCCACCATGAACCCGAGGCGGTCCGTCGGGTACTCCGGATCCAACGGGACGAACGCACCGCCCGCCTTCCACACCGCCAACTCCGCCACCACCACGTCCACCCCACGCGGCAGACACAGACCCACCCGCGACTCACACCCCACACCCAGACCCCGCAGATACCGGGCAAGGCGGTTCGAGCGTGATTCCAACTCGGCGTAGGAGAGCCGGTGTTCACCGGCCGTCACCGCGGTCGCGTCCGGTGACCGGTCCGCCCAGCCCTCGAATGCCCCGAGCACCGAGACGGCCGCCACCGGCCGGGCCGTGTCGTTCCAGCCGCGCACCACGCGCAGCCGCTCCGCGCCGTTCACCGTGTCCAGGCGGCCCACCGGCGACGCCGGTTCGGACACGGCGTGTTCGAGGAACGCGAGGAACGAGCGGTGGGCCGCGCCGAGCCAGTCGCCGTCGTGGAGCGTGGGGTTGGCCTCGAAGGTGACGCGCATGCCCTCGTTCTCCGACCAGCCGCTCACCAGTACGCCGAAGTCCTCGACGCGGCGGCTCGACACATCGCGTACGACGCCCCGGTGCGCGCCGAAGCGGAGGGTTTCGCCGGCCATCGGCATCACGTTCACGTACGGGCCGAAGTGCCAGCGGTCGCCGGTGGGCCAGGTGAGTTCGCGGCGCAGGCGCTCGCCGCGGAACGCCTGGTGGTCCAGGAGGTCGCCGACCTCGCGGCCCGCCGTCCGCGCCAGGTCGAGCAGGCTCAGGGCGGGGGGCGTGGGCAGGCGCAGGGGCAGGATGTTCGCCATCGTGCAGGGCGTGCGCCGCGCCTCGTGCGTGGTGCGTCCGGCGACCGGGAGGCTCAGGACCGTCTCGTCCGCTCCGGCCATCCGGCCCGTGAAGGCCGCGAAGGCCCCGACGACGAGCCTCGGCCAGCTGACTCCGGCGCGGGCCGCCGCCGCACGCAGGGCCGCCACGGCGGAGAGCGGTAACTCTCCTGCCTGACACAGGACTTCGAGCGTGACGCCACCGGGTGTGTCACTGCCGCTCCCGCCGCTCGCACCGCTCCGGCTCGCCGCGCCGCTGACCGGTGCGACGTGTCCCGGTACCCCCGCCGACTCGGGGCGGTCCGCGAAGCGGTCGAGCCAGTAGCGGCGGTCACGTTCGGCCCGCTCCGAGTCGCGATAGGCGGCCTCCTGCCCCAACAAGGCGCTCAGGGAGGCCTGTTGCGCGGGCTCAGGGTCGGTCCCGGTCAGCAGTGCCGTGTAGAGGTGCGCGACGCGGCGGGCCACCAGGGAGCAGCCGAACGCGTCCATCAGGAGGTGGTCGTAGCGCTGGAACCAGAGGTAGTGGTCGTGGGCGAGACGGAAAAGGGTGTAGGAGAAGAGCCGGTCGGCGTCGGCGCCCTTCTCCATGCGGAGTTCCGCCCGCATCCACGCCTCGGCGGCCGCCTTCGGCTCGTCCTCGGCGCTGAGGTCGATGACGCTGAGATCGGTGAAGCCGAGGTCAACGGATTCGGTGTCGATGGCACCGGGGCCGATGGCACCGAGATCGACCGCGCCGGAATCCCGGAAAGGGGCCAGGATCTGGGCCACTTGCCCCTGGTCGCCGTATTCCACGCCCCGTACATGCAGGATTTCCGTCTCGGCGACGACCTGCCGCAGTGCGCGCTGAAATGTCTTCGCATCGACAGGGCCGAGGATTTCGACGTACTGGCCGACGCTGTAGAGGCGGCGTGAGCCCGCCACGCGTTGCGCGAGCCAGATTCCTTCCTGGGAGTCGAACAGGGGCAGAGCGCGACCAGCCGTGCCGTTCATATATCCCCCTAGCCGCGCTATCCGCGTCGGCTGTTTCCTCGACTCCATTCGGACGAACACGCAGGGGGACGATACTCATCGGCCGCCGTGAAGGCGATGAATTGCCGGGAGCCCCGCCCATTACCCGGCCGTCCGAGCCCGTCCAAGCGATGTCCAAGCGACGTCCGGCTCTGTCCAACCGCTCATTCCGCGCACTTGGACACCTGGACGAAGACCTGGACGGGCCTGCGCGCATTCCAGGTTAGGGCGGGTGTGTATTCCACGCGAGCGTCCGGGATTACCCGCACGGACGCCTCTCGGATCGCGCCGTTATCGGCTTTCGGTCGCGCCGAATTCGCGCTCGCCGGGACGGTCGCCCGGACGCGCCCCCGGCCCCTGGGTCACCGCGGCCGGCGGGACCGGCGGAGGTGGCGGCCTGTGCAGGCCGAGGTGCCTGGCGGGCTGGTCCGCCACCCGTGGCGGGAAGGCCGCCTCGACGACGAGGCCGCCCCCGGGCCTGGCCTCCGCGCGCAGCGCTGCGCCGTGCGCGACGGCGATGGAGCGCACGATCGAAAGCCCCAGGCCGTGGTGGCCGTCGCCGGAGCTGCGGTCGAGTCGCTGGAAGGGTTCGAGGAGCCGGCCCACCCGGTCCCGCGGGATCGTGGGGCCCGTGTTGGAGACGCGTACGACGGCGTTGCCGCCCTCGACGCCGGCGAAGACGCGCACCCAGCCGCCCGGCACGTTGTAGCCGAGGGCGTTGTCCACGAGGTTGGCCACCAGCCGTTCGACCAGCGCGCCGTCGCCCCAGATGTCGGCCCGCCCCGTCACCGCCTCCACCCGCAGCCCCCGTCGCTGCGCCTCCGCGCGCCAGCCGAGCACCACCTGGTCCGTGACCTCGCCGAGGTCGAGCGCTTCCCTGCGGTCCGGGCCGCGTTCGCTGCTGGAGAGGGTCAGCAGGGACTCCAGGAGTCTGGCCTGCTGCTCGCTGAGGACCAGCAGGCGTTCGAAGTTGGACCGGAACGAGTCCACGGTGGCGTCGCGGTCGATCAGCGACTCCTCCAGGAGCGCGTGTTCCACCGTCAGTGGTGTGCGTAGTTCGTGTGCCGCGTTGGCCACGAACCGTTTGTGTGAGTCGAGGGCGGTCTCCAGGCGCCCGAGCAGCCCGTCGACGGTGTCCGCGAGGTCCTTGAGTTCGTCGCCGGGGCCCTCGACGGCGAGGCGTTCGTGGACGTTGCGCGCGGAGATCCGCTGGATGCTGGAGGTCATGGTGCGCAGCGGCCGCAGCACCCGGCCCGCGACCAGCCAGCCGAGGCCGATGGCGATCACCGACATGATGGCCAGCGCGATGCCGGACTCGATGAGCAGGTCGTGCATCTCGGCCGCGTGCTGGCGCACCGCCTGCTGCCGCTGTGCCTCGGCGAAGGCGTCGACCGTGCTGGGCGCCATGCCGTCCGGGTAGAGGTGGATCCCGCCGTCCGCGGGGAATCCGGTGCTCCCGCCGGGGACGCTGGCGCGGCTGAACAGGAAGAAGCCGTTGGGCCTGTTGGCCAGCAGATAGGTGATGGTGAGCAGGACCGCGCCCGAGAGGACGAACATCAGCCCGTAGAGCAGGGTGAGCCGCATCCGGACCCTGCGCGGCAGCAGCCGGGAGACGAGCACGGCGCGGACCCGGGCGGCCCGGGGCGAGCTGGGCAGACGCATCGGCATCTCACCTCACATCTTCAGATCCGGTACCCGCCGCGCGGCACGGTCTCGACCAGGGGCGGTGCGCCCAGTTTCGACCGCAGACGGTTGATCGTGGCCTTGACCGTGGTGGTGAACGGGTCGGCCGCCTCGTCCCACACCCGCTCCAGGAGTTCCTCGGCCGACACCACGCGCCCCTGGGCGGTGAGCAGATACTCCAGGACCGCGAATTCCTTGGGGGTGAGCGCGAGCCGCTCCTCGGAGCGCGTCGCGATGCGCTGCGCGGGGTCGAGCCGCAGGTCGCCGTGGACCAGGACCGGCGGGACCGCCGTCGCCGAGCGCCGGGCCACCGCCCGGATGCGGGCGACGAGTTCGGCGTACGCGAAGGGTTTGGGCAGGTAGTCGTCCGCGCCGAGAGTGAGGCCCTCCACGCGGTCCGCGATGGTCCCCGACGCCGTCAGCATCAGCACGCGTGTACGGGCGGGTTCCTCGACCAGCACCCCGCAGACCTCGTCGCCGTGGATGCCGGGCAGGTCGCGGTCGAGCACGACCACGTCGTAGTCCACCACCGAGGTGCGTTCCAGGGCGCTCTCGCCGTCGTACACGACGTCGACCGCCATGCCCTCCCTGCGCAGCACCCGCGCCACCGACTCGGCCAGTTCGGCATGGTCCTCGACCACCAGCACTCTCACCGCTCACCCCCACCTAAGCGCGCGTTGCGACCGGGCTGAGCGGGCGACGGCACGGATCTTGGCGACCAGGATGCCGGGGCCCGGGTCACGTACCGGTCACAGCCCGCCGCGGCCGTGTGCGGAGCACATACAGCAGCAAGGTACCCCGCACGGCGGCGCGGCATCCGCGCCGTCGCCGAGGACGGTGCGGATGCCGCGATTCCGTATACGTACAGGTCAGTCCTGCCGTGGCGGGGGCGGCCCGCCGATGATCCGCGGTCCTGGACCGCCGGGACCGGGGCCCGGCCCTCCGTCGGGTCCCGGGCCCTCGCCCAGCGGGAGCAGGAAGAGTCCCGGTCCGCCGGGGCCGCCCGGCATGGGCCCGTCGGGGCCGCCGTGCAGCATGGGTCCGCCGACCGGCTCGGGCACCGGCTCCGGGCGCGGTTCGACGCCGTTGGCCGAGCCCTGACGGGCGAACTGCGTGCGGTACAGCTCCGCGTAGAGCCCGTCGAGCGCGAGCAGTTCCTCGTGGGTGCCGCGTTCCTGGACCCGGCCCTTGTCGACGACCAGGATCTGGTCGGCGTCCCTGATGGTGGAGAGCCGGTGGGCGATGACCAGGGAGGTCCGGCCGCGCAGCGCGGTCTTCAGGGCGCGCTGGAGGGCGGCCTCGGACTCCGAGTCGAGGTGGGCGGTGGCCTCGTCGAGGACGACGATGGGCGGCGCCTTCAGGAGCAGCCTGGCCATCGCGATGCGCTGCTTCTCGCCGCCCGAGAGGCGGTAGCCGCGGTCGCCGACGACCGTGTCGAAGCCGTCGGGCAGCGCCTCGATCAGGTGCCAGATCTGGGCGGCCCTGCACGCGTCGATCAGGTCCTGCTCGGTCGCGTCGGGGCGTGCGTAGGTGAGGTTGTCGCGGATGGTCGCGTGGAAGAGGTGGGCGTCCTGGGTGACCATGCCGACGGTGTCGTTGAGCGACTTCAGGGTGACGTCGCGGATGTCGTGCCCGCCGATGCGGATGACGCCCTCGACCGGGTCGTACAGGCGCGGCACCAGGTGGGTGATGGTCGTCTTGCCCGCGCCCGACGGACCCACCAGCGCGGTCAGTTTGCCGGCCGGTGCGGTGAAGCTCAGGTCGCGCAGGGTCCAGGCGTTCGTGGTGCGTTCCTGCGAGGGCAGCGCGATCGACTCCAGTGAGGCGAGGGAGACGTCGGACGCCTTCGGGTAGCGGAAGGAGACCCCGTCGAACTGGATCTCGGGCGCGGTCCTGCCGCCCTCGGCGGACGAGGGGAGCGGCACCGCGTCGGGCTTCTCGGAGATCAGCGGCTTGAGGTCGAGGACCTCGAAGAGCCGGTCGAAGCTGACGAGCGCGGTCACCAGGCTGGTGTGGGCGCCGGAGAGCTGGTTGATCGGCGCCATCAGCCGGGTGAGGAGCACGGCGAGCGCCACGAGCGTGCCGATCTGGAAGGTGCCGTCGATGACGAGGCTGCCGCCCAGGCCGTACACGAGAGCGGTGGCGAGCGAGCCGACCAGCGTCATCGTCAGGAAGAGCATCCTGCCGTAGACGGAGGTCAGGATGCCCAGGTCGCGTCCCTTGGCGGCGAGGCGGGAGAACAGGCCCGTCTCGGAGGAGGGCCGTCCGTAGAGCTTGGCGAGCAGCGCGCCCGTGACGTTGAACCGCTCGTTCATGAACGAGCCGACCTCGGCGTTGACCTGCATGTGCTCGCGCATGATGCGCTGGAGCCGCTGGCCGACGATCCGGCCGGGCAGGATGAACAGCGGGATGACCACCAGGGAGATCAGGGTGACGACCCAGGAGAGGTAGAACATCGCGCCGAGTACGAGGATCAGGGTCAGTCCCGCCGAGACCACCGTGGACAGCAGGGTGGTGACGGCCTGCTGGGCGCCGACCACGTCGGTGTTGAGCCTGCTGACGAGGGACCCGGTCTGGGCGCGGGTGAAGAACGCCAGTGGCTGGCGCTGCACATGGTCGAAGATCTTGGTGCGCAGGTCGTAGATGAGTCCTTCGCTGATCCGGCCCGAGTACCAGGCCTCCGCGAAGCCCACGGCCGCACTGATGAGTGCGAGGCCCGCGACCGCCACGGAGATCCATACGACGAGGGAGGTGTTGCCCTTGGAGATGCCGTCGTCGATGAGGTACTTGAAGAGAATGGGCATGGCCACCACGTTGGCTGCGTTCAGCGCGGTGACGATCACGAGTAGAACTATGTTGACGCGGTACGGCTTTGCGTACGGGAGGATTCGTTTCGCCGTGCCGGCTTTGATCTTCTGCCTGGTCACCGACTCGTCCGGACCCATCCCCCGTATCACCATCGGCCCCGGGCCGCCGATCATGGCCACGAAAACCTCCTGTTTTCGTTGTCGTTCAGGTCGGGGGTTCGCCTAGCTGGCGGCTTCGTACTTGTCCATTTCCTCGATGAGGCTCTTGGGACGCATGTCCGTCCAGTTCTCCTCGATGTAGTCGAGGCAGGCCTTCCTGGTGTCCTCTCCGAAGACGGCCTTCCAGCCGGCGGGCACCTCGGCGAAGGAGGGCCAGAGCGAGTGCTGGTTCTCGTCGTTGACGAGAACCAGGAAGGTGCCGTTTTCGTCGTCGAACGGGTTCGGCATAACAACTCCGATCAATTTCCGTCGGCTCAATTGCCCTTCGGCCGGGCGTGTTTCACGCTAGCCGGGGCCCATCAAGGGCGACAAGGCCGTCCAGCGGCACCGAAGAATTCGACGATCGCGGCATTCACCGCGGCCGGGTTCTCCAGATATCCGTAGTGGCCGCAGCCCGGGATCTCGGTATAGGAACTGCCGGGAATGGCGCGGGCGACCTCGCGGGACAGGTGCGGGCGCACCACCAGGTCGTCCTGGAATCCGATGACGAGGCACGGCGTGCTGATGCGCCGGTAGGCCGGGCGGCGGTCGGGAATGAGCTGGAGGCCGAGCTGGCCGCGGATGCCCGCCAGGTCCACGGCGGACATCTCGAAGACGGCGAGCCAGTCCCGCAGCCGCTCCTCGTCGTTCAGCGTGCGCGGCGAGAGGTTCTGCAGCGCCTTCACATAGGCGGCGAAGCGCGGCGGCAACTTGCCGCCCTCGTGGCCGAGTTCGAGGTCGGCGGCCGTCATCGCGGCGGTCAGCGCGTCGGTACGGCCGCTGGTCGCCATCAGGACGGCCTGGCGTACGAGACCGGGGCGGGCCACCAGGAGTTCCTGGACGGCCAGCGCCCCCAGCGAGTAGCCGACCACCCGGCAGGGCCCCGCGCCCACGTGCTCGATGAGCCTGGCCACGTCCGCCGCCATGTCGACGAGGGTGAAGTCGTCGGGGCAGGGGTCGCTGGGCGGGATCCCCCGGTTGTCGAGGGTGATCACCCGGTGGCCCGCCGCCGTGAGGGCGGGCACCTGGTGGGTGCGCCACATCCGTCCCGACGCGCCGGTGCCGGTCACCATGACGACAGGATCGCCGGTGCCGTACTCCTCGTAGCCGAGGCTGATCCCGTCGGTCCTGACGACCGGCATCGTCGTCTCCTCTCACCCGCCGCCGGGTCCGCCCCGCGCGGGTCCTTTCGGCTGGGCGGCGCCGAAGCGGCCGACCTTGGCGATCACGTCCTGGCCGTAGATCCGCAGGGCCTGCTGGAGCGCGAACTCGGCCATGTAGGCGCGGAAGGCGTCGGGCGGTTCCTCGGCGAGGTTCAGCATCCGGCGGTTGGCCAGCACCGCGTCGCCGTCCAGGCGCGCCAGGCTCCGTTCGACGGCCGCGTCCATCTCCTCGGGCTCCACGACCTCGTCGACCAGGAGCCGCGCGTCGGGTTCGGCCGCCCGGATCCTGCGGCCCTCCAGGATGACCTGCCGGGCGCGGCGCGGCCCGGCGTAGCGGGTGAACCGGAAGTTGGCGACGCCGGGGACGATGCCTTCCTTCGCCGCGGGCAGGCTCAAGTAGGCGTCGGACGCGGCGAGTACGTGGTCGCAGACGAGGAGTACCTGGGTGCCGCCGCCGATCGCGAAGCCGTCGACGGCGGCGACCCACGGCTTCTCGACGTACGGTGCGTGCCAGTGCCCGGGGTGGTCGGTGAGCACGCCACGGACGAGCTTGTGGAGGTAGCCGAGTTCGCGGCGGAGCAGGAAGCCGACCAGCGGGATGTCACCGGCGCTGAGGCTCTTGAGGTTGATGCCGGCGCTGAACACGCGCCTGCCCCGGTAGCGCGGATGGCTCATCTCGCCGCCGCGCAGCAGCCCCACGCGTACGGCGGGGTCGAGCAGCGCCAGATCGACGGCCGTCTCCATGTCGTCGACTTGTCCGCTGTCCTCGGCGTTGAGGCGGTCGCCCCCGCACAGGGTGATCCGGGCGACGCCGTCCGCGCGGCGCTCCAGGCGTACGGCGTCCATCTCCACCCGTCCCGTCCTGGTGAATCCGGGCAGCAGCCGCAGGGCGCGCGGGGTGGGCCTGAGCATGGCGTCGAGCAGGTGCGGGCCCGCGGTCGGCGAGCGGAGCACCGCGCGCAGGAAGATGCCCTGGTCGATCTCGTCGCCCTCCTTGGCCGCCTGCGGCCTGCTCCGCTCGGCCGCCAGACGCGCCGGGTCCGGTACCAGGCCGGGGAGTTCGGCGGCGGCCGCGTCGAGCAGTTCGCCGATCCGCGGGTCGAGGGTGCGGTCGGCGGTGAGCCTGTCGTAGACCGCGTCGGCGTACGCGTCCATGAAGCGGGTGCGCAGCGCGCGGGCCGCGTCCTTGGCGGCGGCCGCCGCGGCGCGCTGCCCCGGGGTCCGCTCGGGCGGGTCCGGCAGCGACGCCGTCAGGTCCGCGGCGCGGCCGATCGCGCCGGACGCGGCGGAGAGCCGCGCCCAGGCGTCCTGGACGTCCTCGTGGGCGCGCCGCGCGGGCAGCACCGTCGTCATGAGGCCGCCGCCTCCTTCGCCGCGCCCTGGCGCAGGGCCCGGTCGCAGGCGGCCAGGTGCGCGCCGAGCGCGTCCTCGAAGCCGGTGGTCGCCGCGTCGAAGAGCAACTGCCGCCGGATCGCGACCTCTTGGCCCACGAGCCCCGCGGTCAGCTCGGCGGCGTCGGCGAGCGCGGTCGCCGGGTCGTCGGCGATCTCGTCGGCGATGCCGAACGCGAGGGCCTCGGCCGCCTCGATCGGGCGGCCGAAGAGTACGGCCTTGCGGGCCCGTGCCACCCCGGCCAGCTGGACCAGGCGGTAGGCGGCCAGGCCGGGCCAGGTGGCGGTGGCGCCCCGCTCCACGAGCAGCCGGGTGTCCGGCGTGACCACGCGCAGATCGGCGGTGAGGAACGCGTCGAGCGCGGTCCCCCCGCACGCCCCGCGGGCCACCGCGACCGTGGGCGCGGGCAGCCGCTCCAGGCGCCGCAGGGCGCGCTCCCACTTGGTGACCAGCGTGACGTCGCGCCCGTCCGGCGCGTCCTCGGCCGGGGCTCCGCCGACGTGGACGACCACGAGGCCGCGGCCCGCCCGGTCCTCGGTGCTCTCGCAGAGCGTGGTGACGGCCTTGACCGTGTCGGGCGACAGCGGCGCGGAGCCGTCGATCTCCAGTGTGTGCAGGGGTTCCATAACCCGTTCCGTCCTCACCATCGGATCAGCGCGGTCTCGATCGTGGAGCCCGGCCCCATGGTCATGAGCACTCCGTACTCGCCGGGCCGGGCGACGCCCTCTTCGAGGAGTCGTTCGTACGAGAACAGGAACGAGCCGCTGGACACGTTCCCGTGGTCGCGCAGCACGCCGACGGTGTGCCGCACGTCGTGCCGGGTCAGGCCGAGGTTGACGACGACGGCGTCGATGACCTTCTTCCCGCCGGAGTGCACCAGCCAGTGCCGGATGTCGTTCCTGCGCAGTCCGGTGTCCGCGAGCAGCCGGTCGACGACGAGCTCGGCGTGCGCGCCCACCACGTAGGGGATCTGCGGGTCGAGGTAGAAGCTGAACCTGCCCTGCTCCCGGTCCCAGTCGTAGCGCATGGCGTCGACCGCTTCGGGGATGACGCAGCTGGCGAACTTCAGGACGGTGGGGGCCGGTTCGAACTCCGGGTCCGGGGTCTGGTCCGGGTCGGCGCGGAGCGCGACGGCGGCCGCCCCGTCACCGAAGAGGCTGTTGACGACCGCCGTACGCATGGTGGAGTCCATCGTGTACGCGGCGGAGCACGCCTCGACGCAGAGCACGACGGCGAGTTCACCCGGGTGAGCCGTGGCCCAACCAGCCACCACACCAAGGGCGTTGAGGCCCGCGTTGCAGCCCATGCCGACGATGTCGGACCTGCTGCAGTGCCGGTCGAGGCCCAGCTCGCGGATGAGCAGGGCGCTGATGCCCGGTGTGAGCAGCCCCGTCGACGTCACACAGCACAGGTGACGCAGATCGGCGAGTTCGGCCCCGACCTCCTTGAGGCAGGAGCGCAGTGCCTCGCCGCCCATCTCCAAGGCGAGCGCCTTGTGCTTGTCGAGCAGGTCGCCCTGTTCCTCGGGGGCGCGGACGCCGTGCGCGTCCTGGGGCGGCAGCGTCAGATTGCGCCGCTCGATCGCGCTGTTCAGGAAGACGGAACGCACCTTGGGGTCGGTGATCCCGAACGTGTCCAGCACTTCTCGCTGGGTGTAGGAGGTGGCCGTGACGGCCGTGCCCACGCCGAGGATCCGGGGACTGAGGGGCGCCGTCGCGGGGACCACCCTGTCGATGGTCGCGATGGCTTCGACGGTGTCGACTGTCATCGGAAGGTCCACCCCCACCTGCGGCGTGGACTGCGCGCTTGTTTGACGGAGTTGATGTCGGTCACTGCCTTGTCCCTTCTTCTGGGCAATCTCCTGAAGACCCTTCTCCGAGGCTCTTCTGGAGATCAGGACTGCTCGGAGGACTCGGCCTCGATGAAGCGCACGAGCCGCTCGGTGCCCTCCGCGATCTGGGCGGGCGTCAGATAGCTGGTGGACAGGCGCATGCCGTGCAGGCCGCCGCCACCGGGATAGAAGTACGTCATCGGCGTCCAGATGACGCCGAAGTCCTGTGCCGACCGGGTCAGCGCCGCGTTGTCCGCGCGGAAGGGCACGCGGACGGTCAGGAAGAAGCCGCCCGTAGGTTCGTTCCACCGCACGCCGAGTGCCTCCCTGCGCTCGCGCGGAAGACGCGCGTCCAGTTCCCTGAGCGTGGCCCGCATGGCGTCGCCGTAGTAGTCGGCCGCGGCCGCGTTCAGCTCCGAGACCCGGCCGCCCGCCGCGAGCAGCGTGCCGGCGACGGCGGCCTGGCTGAGCGAGGACGTGTTGACCGTCACCATGCTCTTGATCTTGGCGAGTTCGTCGGCGAGCAGTCCCGTGCGGCCGTGGTCGTCGACGACCTGCTGGTCGGCGACGACGAAGCCGACCCGGGCGCCGGGGAACACCGTCTTGGAGAACGAGCCCAGATGGACGACCGAGCGCGTGCGGTCCATGGACTTCAGAGTCGGCAGCGGCGGCCCCGGGCTGACCAGGCGATAGGGGCTGTCCTCCAGGACGAGGAGGTCGTGCCGGGCAGCGAGTTCGAGCAGCTCGGCACGGGCGGCCTCGCCCATCGTGGTGCCCGAGGGGTTGGAGTGGTCGGGTACGACGTAGAAGGCGCGGGGGCGGCGGCCGCGCGCCTGCTCGGCCCTGATCACCGTCTCCAGGTCGGCGCAGGACACCCCGTCCGCGCGCTCCTCGACCGGGGTGACGGGGATGTCCAGGAGCCGGGCCGCGCCCGCGATCCCCACGTAGCAGGGGCTGGAGACCAGGAGTACGTCGTCGGGCCCGCCGATGAGCGCGCGCAGCACCAGGAGCATGGCCTCCTGGGCGCCGACCGTCACCACCACGGACTCGGCGGGCACGTCGATGTTCTCGTCGGCGCGCAGCGAGTCGGCGATGATCTCGCGGATCTGCCCCGCGGTGGGCCCGTACTGGTACATCGCGGTGCGGATGTCCTGCGGCGAACTCCCCTGCTCCGCAAGGTGGTCGAGGTAGCGGCGCAGATGGCTGAAGATCTGCTCGCTGCCGAAGAACCCGTCGTACGGGCGGCCCGGCGCGAAGGAGATCGCGTCCGGATGGCGGGAGGTGATCTCGTTGAGGAAGGTCATCGTGTCCAGGACGGGATCGCGGACGCTGGCGTGCAGTTCGGACTTGCGCAGCGTCACGGGCCGCGCGTCGGCGCGGCGCGGCACGTCCGGCGCCCGGTGCGCGGTCCTGATCAGGCCGGGCCCGACGTCGGCGACCGTGCCGGTCCCCGTGAACGCCATCGCCTCGCCCAACTCCCGTACGAGCACGTCCAGTGCCTCCGCGACACCCGCGCGCCCGCCGGCCCGCAGCCCGTCGAGGACCGGGCGCCCCGCGACCACCGCGTCGGCGCCCGAGGCGAGCGCGGCCAGGACGTCGGCGCCGCGCCGCACGCCGCCGCTCAGCAGGACGGGGCAGCGCCCCGCCACGGTCCGCGCGATCTCGGGCAGCGCGCCGAGGGAGTCGACGACGATCCCGTCGGCGCCGCTCTCCAGGGCGCGCAGCGCGTCGGCGGTGCCACCGATGCCCGCGACGAGGAGCGGCAGCCCGGTGGCCGCGCGCAGGTCGGCCACGGCGGACCAGTCAGCGTGGGCGTCGAGCAGGGCGCGTACGTCGGCGACCGGGCCCTGCCGGCCGAGGTTGGCGGGGGCGGCGACGCGCCGCGGACGGATGTCGTCGCGGTCGCCGACGGCGAGCAGCAGCGCGCCGAACCCGGCGTCCTCGGCCTGCCCGGCGAGCCGCCGAGCCGTGTCCCGGTCGGCGAAGGCGTAGGTGCGCAGCCACAGCGGGGCGTCGGTGGCCGAGGCGAGTTCGGCGAAGGCGCGCTCGGCGAAGGCACCGACCACGGCCGGGAGTCCGGCCGTGCCCGCGGCCTGCACGACGGCGAACTCGCCGCCCGGCCGCGCCGGGGCGTCGAGCGGACCGACGACCAGGGGCGCCGACCAGGGCCTGTCGAGGATCTTCACGGTGGTGTCGGGCGTACCGGGATTGCGCGGGGCACTCGGGGGACGCTGGCGCAGCCCTGTGCGTTCGAACAGCTCGCGGTTGGCGTCGCGGGCGCGGTCCGCCTCGGCGGACGGGACGTGGTCCTGCCCGCTCCCGTTCGGGAGGGAGTCTCCGGTCCCGCTCCCGCTCGGGCGGGAGTCTCGGGTCCCGCTCCCGGTCGGGCGGGAGTCTCCGGTCCCGTTCGGGCCACGGCTGCCGTACGAGCCGCGCTGCGGGCCCGGAGCGGGGGGCGGGCGCCGGCCCGGCAGCGGGCCGGTGAGCGGACTCGGGGCGGGCAGCGAACCGGGACCGGGAAGCGGGCTCGGGGCGGCGAGGCGCCGGCTCGGCGCGGGATTCCCGCCCTGTCCATGATTCCCGCTCGTCTGATTCCCGCTCGCCTGATTCCCGCTCGTCTGATTCCCGCTCGCCTGATTCCCGCTCGCCTGATTCCCGCTCGCCGTCGAATTGCCGGAAACGGACGCGGGATCCGATTTACCGCTCTTCCCGCCGCGCCCCCGCGCAATCCGCGCGGAGCCGTCGAAGCGCTGTCCCGCCATGGATTTCCCCCCGCCACCCGGCAGTTAGCAAGAATGTTTCATCCGCCGCTCAGACTCACATGAATCACCACGGTCCAACAACGCCGTCCAACCGTCCGAATCGCGCACTTGGACGACGCCGGACGCGCCTGGACACCACACGGGACCAGAGGTATTCACCGGGCCTCTGTGCCGCCCAGTTCCGCCCCCTGTCCCCCTCCCAGGTCCCCTCCCCCGTCCCCTCATTCCCGGAGCGACGAGAGCCGCGCGGCGTCCTGTTCGCGCACGGCCTCCCAGCCGTCGGCGCGCAGTTCGGCCACCATCCGCTCGGCGAGCGGCGGGGGCACGGTGAACCGCGCGGCGAGCCCGGCACCGCCGCCGTCCGTGGCGTCCACGGCGGCGTCCTCCGCGACGACGCCGAGTTCCGTGACGGCGGCCAGGAGCCTGGCCAGCTCCCCGGGACGGTCGGGGACGCCCACCCGTACGCGGTGGTCGTCGTCCGACGCCGTCGGCCCGGTCCCCGGGATCCCGGCGCGCCCCGAGATCCCCCGGTCCAGGAGGTCCACGAGCGTCCGCATCCCGTGGTCGCGGTCCCCGCCGCCGGACCCGGCGAGCGCGTCGAGGGCGGGGACCAGGCGGGACAGATCGGTGTGCAGATCCTTGAGGACGCCCGCGACGGCGGGGGCGTTGGACCGGAGGATGTCGCCCCAGAGCCGGGAGTCGCCGCCCGCGATCCGGGTGGCGTCCCGCAGACCCTGACCGGCGACCAGGGAGAGCGCGGCGGGGCCCTCGCGCAGCCGGGCGGCGACCAGGCTGGCCATCAGATGCGGTACGTGGGAGGTCACGGCGACGGCGGCGTCGTGCTCCTGACCGCTCATCACGACGGGCACGGCGCCGCACAGGTCCACCAGTTCGAGGGCGCGGTCAAAGGTCTCGTCCGAGGTCAGCGGGGAGGGGGTGAGCACCCAGTTGCGGCCCTGGAAGAGGTCGGCGCGTGCCGCGAGTGGACCCGAGCGCTCCCGTCCGGCCAGCGGATGCCCGCCGATGTAGCGGTCGGGAGCGGGCGCGCGGCTCAGCGCGGCCCGCTCGGGGGCGGCCTTCACGCTGGCCACGTCGGTGTAGCAGCGGGCGAGCCCGCACTCCTGCGCCTCGACCAGCACGGCGCAGACCTGGCTGGGCGGTACGGCGATGACGGCCAGGTCCACCGGTTCCGCGGGGCTCCCCGCCACTCCGGCGCCGAGGGCGGCGGCCGTCCGCGCGGCGGCCGGGGAGCGGTCGGCGAGGAACACCGTCACGCCCCGCCCGCGCACGGCGAGCGCGGCCGACGTGCCGATCAGGCCCGTGCCGATGACGGCCATGGTGCGCATCACAAGAACTTCCCCCGTCCGAAAGGCCGTCGGCCATAAAGCGAAAGGCCCTGCGACTTTATGCAGGTGACGCCCCGACCACCAGGCCACCGGCCTTTCGTCCGGCAGACCCCGGCCTTTTCCCGGGGCCCGTCCATATCGTCCGTGGCCAGATGGGAGATCAGAACCGTAGAGTCCCAGGTGCTCATTTCCCGGCAGCTTCTGGAGACACACATGCGGGATTTATCGAAATCGACGGACGCGCTCGCCGACCTCTCCATCGACTATGTGGAGTTGTACGTCGAGGACGCGGACGCGGCGGCGTCCGCGTGGGTCGAGCGGTACGGATTCGCGGTGGTGGGGACCGGTGGGTCGGCGGATCATCGCGGCATCGCGCTGCGCCACGGGGAGATCGCCCTCGTCGTCACGGAGGCGCTGTCGGAACAGCACCCCGCCTCGGCGTACGTCCTCGAACACGGCGACGGCGTGGCCGACATCGCGCTGCGCACCGCCGATGTCGGGGCGGCCTTCGACACGGCGCTCGCGCGCGGCGCGCTGGCGCAGCGGCGCCCCGAGCCGCACGCGGCCGACGGACGGGTCACCGCCGCCCTCCGCGGCTTCGGAGACCTCATCCACACGCTCGTCCAGCGCGACCCCGCCGAGGAGCCCGGACTCCCCGCCGGATTCGCACCGGTGCCCGGCGCGGGCGACGAACAGACCAATGAGGTGGGCCTCCTCGCGCTCGACCACGTCGCGGTGTGCCTGAACGGGGGCGACCTCGACACGATGGTCGACTACTACTGCGACACCCTCGGCTTCAGGAACATCTTCGAGGAGCACATCGTCGTCGGCAGCCAGGCGATGGAGTCGACGGCCGTGCAGGGCGCGTCGGGCACCGTGACGCTGACGCTCATCGAGCCCGACACCTCGGCCGCCTCCGGCCAGGTCGACGACTTCCTCAAGAGCCACCAGGGCGCGGGCGTCCAGCACCTGGCGTTCTCCGCACGCGACGCGGTGGACTCGGTGCGCGCCCTGTCCGACCGCGGCGTCTCCTTCCTCCGCACGCCGTCCTCGTACTACGACCGGCTCGGCCGCCGGGTCGCGCTGAGCACGGCGCGCCTGGACGATCTGCGGGCGACGAACGTGCTCGCCGCCGAGGACCACGACGGCCAGCTCTTCCAGATCTTCACCGCCTCGGCGCACGCGCGGGGCACGCTGTTCTTCGAGATCATCGAACGCCAGGGCTCCGCGACCTTCGGCAGCGCCAACATCAAGGCGCTGTACGAGGCGGTCGAAGTGGAGCGGATGAAGCAGCGTGGATTCCACCAGCGCTGACAGGACCGGCGCGGGCGTGCCGTCGGCCGGCGCCGGTGCGCTGTCCGACCTCGTGCGCCTGGCCGACGTCGAGCGGGCGGCCGCCGCCGTACTGCCCGTGAGCGTACGCGACTTCGTGGCGGGCGGCAGCGGCGCGGAGACGACGCTTGCGGCCAACCGGGCAGCCCTCGACCGGGTGTTCGTCGTCCCGAGGGTGCTCGGCGACGTCTCCGCGTGCGCGACGGACGCCGCGCTGCTCGGCCGCCCCTACCGCCTTCCGGTGGCATTGGCGCCGGTCGCCTATCAGCGGCTCCTGCACCCCGAGGGCGAGCTCGCGGCGGCCCGCGCGGCGAAGGCGGCGGGCGTGCCGTTCACCGCGAGCACGCTGAGCAGCGTGCCCGTGGAGGAGCTCACGGCGGTCGGCGGGAGCGTCTGGTTCCAGTTGTACTGGCTGCGCGATCCCGGCCGCTCCCTCGATCTGGTCGGCCGGGCCGAGGACGCGGGCGCCGAGGCGGTGCTGCTCACCGTGGACGTGCCGTGGATGGCGCGCAGACCGCGCGACGTGCGCAACCGCTTCGCGCTGCCGGACCGCGTGCGGGCCGCCCACTTCGACGACCGCCCTTCGGCCGCGCACCACAGGCCGACCGGCTCGGGGTCGGCGCTCGCCGCCCACACGGGCGCGGCGTTCTCGCCCGCCCTGACCTGGTCGGCCGTGGCCCGGCTGCGCGAACGCACCCGGCTCCCGCTGGTCCTCAAGGGCGTGCTGGCACCGGAGGACGCGGTGCGCGCCGTGGAGTGCGGGGTCGACGCCGTGGTGGTCTCCAACCACGGGGGCCGCCAGCTCGACGGCGCCGTACCGAGCGTCCTCGCGCTGCCCGCCGTGGTGGCGGCCGTCGCCGGCCGCTGCGAGGTGCTCCTGGACAGCGGCATCCGCACGGGGACGGACGTGCTCAGGGCACTGGCCCTGGGCGCCTCCGGCGTACTCATCGGCCGCCCACCGCTCTGGGGCCTGGCCCTGGCGGGCGAGCCGGGCGTACGCCAGGTGCTCGACATCCTGTCCGAGGAATTCAGGGACGCCTTGGGCCTGGCAGGCTGCGCCGACGTCCCCGCGGCAGCAAACCTCCGCACGGTCCGGGCCCCGTAAGGCGCGCGGACCGAATACGGGGCGCGCAGCCCCCTGTAAGGGGCGCGGGGAACGGCGCGCCCGGCCACGAAACACCCACAGCCGCCCCCCAACCGGGGAAGCCGCCCGCAGCGCACCCCACGGAGACATGCGGGGCGCCACACCAGGGCTCTGTGCCCCACCACGGCCCACGGCCTAGAATCTTGGGGTTTGTCCCCGAGCCACGTACGGAGCCCCACCCATGCACAGCCCGCACGATCCGTTCGTACGTGTCCGGGGTGCCCGCGAGCACAATCTCCAGGGCGTCGACGTGGACATTCCGCGCGACGTGCTCGCGGTCTTCACCGGCGTCTCCGGCTCCGGCAAGTCCTCGCTGGCCTTCGGGACGATCTACGCCGAGGCCCAGCGGCGCTACTTCGAGTCCGTCGCGCCGTACGCCCGCAGGCTCATCCACCAGGTGGGCGCGCCGAAGGTCGGCGAGATCACCGGGCTGCCGCCCGCGGTCTCGCTCCAGCAGCGCCGCTCGGCGCCGACGTCCCGGTCCTCCGTCGGCACGGTCACCACGCTCTCGAACTCGCTGCGGATGTTGTTCTCGCGGGCGGGCGCCTACCCCGTGGGCGCCGAGCGGCTCGATTCGGACGCGTTCTCGCCGAACACGGCCGCCGGTGCCTGCCCCGAGTGCCACGGCCTCGGCCGGGTGCACCGCACCACCGAGGAGCTGCTCGTCCCCGACCCCTCGCTGTCGATCCGCGAGGGCGCCATCGCGGCCTGGCCCGGTGCCTGGCAGGGCAAGAACCTCCGCGACGTCCTGGACACGCTCGGCCATGACGTGGACCGGCCGTGGCGCGAGCTGCCGCCCGGGGACCGCGAGTGGATCCTGTTCACCGACGAGCAGCCGGTGGTGACCGTGCACCCGGTGCGCGAGGCGGGCCGCATCCAACGCCCTTACCAGGGCACGTACATGAGCGCCCGACGCTATGTGATGAAGACCTTCGCGGACTCCAAGAGCCAGACGCTGCGCGCGAAGGCCGAACGGTTCCTGGAGAGCGCGCCGTGCCCGGCGTGCGGCGGCAGCAGGCTGCGCCCGGAGGCGATGGCGGTCACCTTCGCGGGCCGCACGATCGCGGACCTCGCTGCGCTGCCGCTGTCCGAGCTGGCCAACACCCTTGAGGAAGCGGCGGATTCCTCGGAGACCGCGCGCGTCCTGACCGGGGACCTGCTGGCCCGGATCGCGACCGTCACCGAGCTCGGCCTCGGCTATCTGAGCCCGGACCGCGCGACCCCCACCCTCTCGGCGGGCGAGCTCCAGCGCCTGCGCCTCGCGACACAGCTCCGCTCGGGCCTGTTCGGCGTGGTGTACGTCCTCGACGAGCCGTCGGCGGGGCTCCATCCGGCCGACACCGAGGCCCTGTTGACGGTCCTCGACCGCCTCAAGGACACGGGCAACTCCGTCTTCGTCGTGGAGCACCACCTCGATGTCGTGCGCCACGCGGACTGGCTCGTCGACGTCGGGCCGCAGGCGGGCGAGCACGGCGGCAAGGTGCTGCACAGCGGTCCCGTGGCGGATCTCGCGGGGGTCGCCGAGTCCGCGACGGCCCGCTTCCTCTTCGCCGACGAGCCGCCCGCCGAACGTGAAGTGCGCACGCCTCAGGGCTGGTTGAAGGTGGGCCCGGTGACCCGCCACAATCTGCGCGAGGTGACGGCGGAGGTCCCGCTCGGCGCCTTCACCGCGGTGACCGGCGTCTCCGGTTCCGGCAAGTCCACGCTCGTCGGCGAGATCACCGGGGAACTCGCGGGCGTGGGCAGGCTCGTCTGTGTGGACCAGAAGCCGATCGGCCGTACGCCGCGCTCCAACCTGGCCACGTACACCGGCCTCTTCGACGTCGTACGCAAGGTCTTCGCGGCGACCGGCACGGCGAAGGAGCGCGGCTACGGAGTGGGCCGGTTCTCCTTCAACGTGGCGGGCGGGCGCTGCGAGACCTGTCAGGGCGAGGGCTTCGTCAGCGTCGAGCTGCTCTTCCTGCCCAGCACCTACGCGCCCTGCCCGGACTGCGCGGGCGCCCGCTACAACCCCGAGACCCTCGAAGTGACCTACCACGGGCGGAACATCGCGCAGGTCCTCGACCTCACGGTGGAGGCGGCGGCGGACTTCTTCGCGGACACCGACACCCCGGCCGTCGTACGCAGCCTGCGCACGCTGCTCGACGTGGGCCTCGGCTATCTGCGCCTGGGCCAGCCCGCCACCGAGCTCTCCGGCGGCGAGGCCCAACGCATCAAGCTGGCCAGCGAGTTGCAGCGGGTGCACCGCGGCCACACCCTCTACCTCCTGGACGAGCCGACGACCGGCCTGCACCCCGCCGACGTCGAGGTCCTCACCCACCGCCTGCACGAGCTGGTCGACGCGGGGAACTCCGTGGTGGTCGTGGAGCACGACATGGCGGTGGTGGCCGGCGCCGACTGGGTGATCGACCTGGGTCCCGGCGGCGGCGACCGCGGCGGCCAGATCGTGGCGGCGGGCACCCCGGCGCGGGTGGCACGCGCCGAGGGCAGCCGCACCGCCCCCTACCTGGCCCGCGCCATGGACGGCGCTGTCAGTGGCCCCTAGTAGGTTGTGATCGTCCGCACGGGACCGTGCGGACGGCTGCGCCACGGGGGTTACACAGCATGCATACGGTCACCGCCTGGCGGGCCGCCGGTGAGTACGAGGTGGCGCTCGACCTCTGGTCCGCGCCGAAGCCGGCGCTGCGCTGCCGCACCGCGGCGGGGCGCGAGCTCAAGAAGCTGCCGCCCGCGCTCAGGACCGAGCCGCCGGTGCGGGAGCTGACCGCGCTGGCCGAGTGGCTCGGCGACCACGCCGCCGAGGCGCTGACCAGCGCCGAGCGGTGGATGACGCAGTCCCTGCCGGTGCCCGCCGAGCTGATCCGTCAGGTGTGGCCCGACCCGTACTGGCGGCACGCGCTGCGGTACGCGGTGATCGCGCCCTGCGACGACGCGGGGAATGCGGCGCCTTCGCCGGATCCGGACGTGGCACGCGCCGGGGTGCTCACGGACGTCACTCCGGCCGGTGCGCTGCTGGTGACGGGCCTCGACGGGGAGCACGAGCTGACCGAGGCCGTCGTCGCGCTCCCCCATCCGGTGCTGCTCGACCCGCGCGGCACCGGACGGCTCCCGCGCTGGCGCAAGCTCCTCGCCCAACTCGGCGGGGAGCAGGGCATCGAGCAGCTGGACCGGGCGGTGTACGCACGGCCGGACTGCTCGCCCGCGCCGGGTCCGACGAAGGTGCGGCAGGGCATCACCACTTTCGACGGCGCCGACTTCGAGTCGGGCGCCCGCTTCGAGCGGCTCGTCGCGGGGTTCGGCGGGCGCATCGGCGGCGAGCGGGCCGGATTCGGCTTCGGGCACCGGGGCCGTACGTTCGGGATGGTCGCCGACCTGCGCTACCAGGGCCCCCTGGCCCCGGTGACCGTCCACGACTTCTGGTTCACCGACGGCAAGGGGCGGCAGGGCGTCGGGACGTACGACGCCGTGCCACGGCCCGCCTGGTCCGAGGGCATCAGGGCGATGGCCGCCCTCTTCGACGAGCGTGCGGCCGTCGCGGGCGGTCCGTCCGGCCCCTCGGCCGCCGATTCGGCCGCCGCGTACCAGTCCTTCCTCGTCGAGTGCGCCGAGCATGCCGCATCGGGCGACGCAGCCACGGCAGCACCGCCACCTTCACCTGAGGCCGCTGACGTCGCTCAACTCCTGGCCGCGGGCGCGGTGTTGGCGGGCCCGGTCGCCGGTGCGGACGAGGAGTCGCTGACCGCGCGCCGCTACGGGTCGTCACTCCTCGCGGAGGCGGAAGGGGACCGTTTCGTACGCCTGGTGGTGGCGCGGGCCGTCGGGGCGCAGGACGCGGTGGCTCGGGCCCTCGGTCTGGAGCCGGACGCGGACGACGCGGTGCCGGTCGGCAGGGCACCGTTGCGGCCGCTCGACTTCCTGACGCGGGTCTGCCGGGTGCGTCCGGACCTCGCGGGCCCGGCGATGGGGCTGCTCGCGCCGCTGCGCACTTGCGCGAAGACGGCGGGGGCCAAGCCCGGCCGGGCCGCCACCCAGCTCGCGGCGAGCCTGAAGAAGCTGACCGCACCGCACCCCGAGCTTCTTCCCTTCGCCCTGGACGAGGGCGCGCGGGTGGTGGCAGCGGCGGGCAGTGTCGCGATGGCCAGGCCCCTGTACGCCGAGGCGCGGGCCGCCGAGCAGCGCGTCGGCGGCATCGACGAGGAGGAACTGCGGGAGCTGGTAAGGGAGTTCCGCGAGCTGGGCGTCGTCGACGAGAAACTGCTCCGACAGTACCGGGACGACCTCGCGGCGCGGTCGACGGCGGGCGAGGCGCACGAGCGCTACCGCCGCCTCGTGCTCGACTGGTGCCGCGCGGAGAGCGCGATGCCCACGTCCACCTTGCGGGACGGGGTCCTGCACATGCGGCTGCGGCAGATGCCCGCGTCGTTCGCCGTGGAGCTGGCGCAGGGCGCCGAGGGCGCGCTCGCCGCCGACGACGTCAACACCGAGATCTTCCATCTGCTGCTACGCAACCACTCGCTGACGGAGCTGACGGCGGCGGTCTGGGAGGCGTGGGAGGCGCCGCTGGCACGCGACGTGGCGGAACACGCGGACACGGTGACATGGCTGCGGGGCCAGCAGCCCGCGCCGCGCGGCTCATCGGCCGCGGCGCTGACCGCGGCCGCCGAGGCATGGCTCGCACTGCTGACGCGTCTCGGCGTACTGGAGCAGGTCGTCACCGGCGGCGCGGGGACGGCAGAGACGACAGCCAGCACGGCGCAGGCCGCACAGGCCGCACAGGCCGCGAACGACTGGCTGACGCTGTTCCTGCGGCGGTACGCGGGGCTGCGGCTGCCCGTCGCCGGTCTGGAGCCTGTGGTGGCGTCGGTCGCGGCACGGATGCGCGCGGCGGGTGCGACCCGGGAGCAGCTGCTCGGGCTCGCGAGCGAGACGCTCGGGGGCGATTTCCGGCGCGTCGGGACCGACCTCGGGATGCTCGCCCTGCTCCGGCGGGTCGGCATGCCGCTCGACGCGCCGAAGGAGGACGAGCGCATTCATGCCCTCCAATGGATCCAGCGGCGGGGCACGGACGGCGTCGAGAGCGTCCTCGGGGATCCCGCGTTCCGCGAGCAGATCCGCGCCGAGCTGTCCGCCGCCGCGCGGGGCAGCCTGGGGTACACCGTCACCCGGCACCCCCTGACACCGTTCCCGAAGATCACCAAGCGGGTGACCGCGGTGGAGCCCCTGCGGGAGCTGATGACGGAGATCGTCGACGGGCACGCGCGACGCGTGCGACAGGGCGGCGCGGACGGCCTGTTCGCGCTCCAGGACCTGCTGCTCCACGTGGAGCCCTTCGTCGTGGCCAAGGCGTCCCGGCACTTCGACACCTACGTACGGCTGGGGCTCGCGGTGGAACCGGCCGCGCTCCTCGCGGACACCCTGCGCGCCCGCTGCCTCGCGCACGGGCACGACGGTGACACTTCGGCCTCCTGCGGGCTGCGCGAGGTGACCGCCGGCCACGCGCGTCATCTGCTGGAGTCGGTGGACGCCGCCACCCGGCACACCCACGCCCAGATGTTCGCCGTGGAACCCGCGACGCGCAGGAGCAGATTCCTCGACTACCGCCCGGAATCGGCGTTCGCCCGGGATCTGCTCCCCTCGGTCGGGGCGTCGCTGCCGCCGATCACGGACGACGCCTGCCGGACGCGGGCGCTCGGGGTCGTGCAGGGCGTCCTGTGGTGCTCGATGTGGCAGGACACGCTCCGGCGGTCCGTGCGCTGAGGTACCCGACCGGATCGGGCACAGGATGTCGGGTCCTGCGGGGTGCCCGCCGCCTAGCGTGGTGATCACGAACGAGGAAGGAGACCGGGAGTGCTGGACCGCCTCAACCAGGCCATGGAGGACATCGAGCGGCAGCTCACCGAGGTGGTCGACGTGGCCGCGCTGGCGCGCACCGCGGCCACCTCGGAGTACCACCTGCGCCGGATGTTCTCCGCGCTGGCGGGGATGCCGCTGTCGGAGTACGTGCGGCGCAGACGGCTCACCCTCGCCGGTGCCGAGGTGCTCGCGGACCGGGAACCGCTCCTCGAGATCGCCGTGCGGTACGGATACGGGTCGGGCGAGGCGTTCGCCCGCGCGTTCCGCGCCATGCACGGCGTCGGCCCCGGCGAGGCCAGGCGCGACGGCGCCGCGCTCGTCTCGCAGGCCCGGCTCTCCTTCCGCCTCACCGTCGAAGGGAGCAGCAGCATGCGTTATCGCGTGGTGGACAAGCCGGACTTCACCGTGGTCGGGCCGATGGCCCGGGTGCCACTGGTGCACGCGGGACCGAACCAGTCGATCATCGACTTCGTGCGCGGGATCGCGCCGGGCACGATGGAGGCCCTGGCGAAGCTGTCGGACCAGGAGCCGCACGGCATCGTCTCGGTCTGCGACGACATGGACCCCGGCCGCGCCGAGGGCACCGAACTCGACTACTACCAAGGGGTGGTGACCGCCGCGCGGGACCCGCGGGCCCTCCCCGGGGGCAGCGCCGTCCTCGCCGTGCCCGCCGGCACCTGGGCGGTCTTCGCCACGTCGGGTCCGGCCCCCGAGGCCATCCAGTACCTGTGGCGGGACGTGTTCATGGAGTGGTTCCCCGCCAACCCGTACCGCAGCCGTCCGGGCCCGGAGATCCTGCGCACGACCATGTCCGCGGACGGCGCCGATGCCGACGCCGAGCTGTGGCTGCCGGTGGAGCGCGAGCAGGGCTGACCGGCTCCGGGGCGGGCACTCACCCGCCCCGGTAGGCGTCGCGCAGCCGGGACTTGGCCAGTTTTCCGGTGGGAGTACGCGGCAGGCGTTCGGTGAAGTCGACGCTGCGCGGCGCCTTGTAGTGCGCGATGCGGGCGCGCGTGAAGTCGATGAGTTCACGCGCCAGTTCGGGCCCCGGGGCGATCCCACGCTCGACCTGGACGACCGCCTTGACGGCCTCCCCCATCTCGGCGTCCGGTACTCCGACGACGGCCACGTCGGCGACGGCCGGGTGCAGCACGAGCACGTCCTCGGCCTCCTGCGGATAGACGTTCACACCGCCCGAGATGATCATGAATGCCTTGCGGTCGGTGAGGAAGAGGTAGCCGTCCTCGTCGACGTGGCCGATGTCCCCCGTGGTGGTCCAGTTGGGGTGCTCGGGGTGCTGTGCGTCGCGGGTGCGGTCGGCATCGTTGTGGTAGCGGAAGGGCACGTCCTCACGTTCGAAGTAGACGGTCCCCGTCTCGCCCGTGGCCAGCGGGCGCCCCGACTCGTCGCAGATCCGCAGCGCGCCGAGCAGCCCGTCCCTGCCCACCGAGCCGGGCTTGCGCAGCCACTCGTCGGGGGCGATGAAGGTGATGCCGTTGCCCTCGGTCGCCGCGTAGTACTCGTACAGGACGGGCCCCCACCACTCCATCATCCGCCGCTTGACCTCGACGGGGCAGGGCGCGGCAGCGTGGATGGCGACCTGCATCGACGACACGTCGTACCGCTCGCGCACCCCGGCGGGCAGCTTCAGCATGCGGACGAACATGGTCGGCACCCACTGGCTGTGCGTCACCCGGTGCCGCTGGACGGCCGCGAGAGCGCCCTCCGCGTCGAAGGCGTCCATCAGGACGACGGTGCCGCCGGTCGCGGTGACCACGCCGCAGAAGCGCAGCGGCGCCGCGTGGTAGATCGGGGCGGGGCAGAGGTAGACGGTGTCCTCGTCGAAGCCGTACATGGTCTGGAAGATGAGCGTGTACGTCGTGGACTGTTCGCGCACGTCGCCTTCGGGCAGCGCGGGTTCGACCCCCTTGGGCCGTCCCGTGGTGCCGGAGGAGTACAGCATGTCGGTGCCGAGCGGCTGGTGCGCGGGCGGCACGGCGGACGCCGCTTCCAGGGCCTTGTCGTACGTACCGTCGTCGAGCCCGAGCACCAGCGGCGGGCCGCCCGCCAACTCGGTGACGGTGGCGCCGAGTTCGGCGAGCGAGCCGGAGACGATGAGCGCGGCCGCGCCGCAGTCGCGCACGATGTAGGCGGCCTCCTCCGCGCTCAAGTGGTGGTTGACCGCGGTGAGATAGAGACCGGACCGCATGACCGCCCAGTAGACCTCCAGGGCGCGCGGGTCGTTGTCGCAGAGCAGGGCGAGGTGGTCGCCCCGGCGCAGACCTGCGGCCCGCAGATGATCCGCGAGCCGCAGGGAACGTTCTTCGAGTTGTCCGTAGGTGAGGGTCCTCGTGCCGTCAGCGCTGACGACGGCCACCCTGGCGGGGTCGTACGCTCCCGGATACATCAGCCGACGGTAGCGCCCCAAAGGGGCGCGGGGAACGGCGCGAGCAACCACAGCCGTCCCGCGGACGACCGCGCAGCGGCTACCGGCTCACCTTCCGCGTGGCCCGCAACCACTCCTTGTTCATCGCGGCAATGGAAGGCAACGGAATCCCCTTGGGACAAGCCGTCGCGCACTCACCGGTGAGCGTGCAACCGCCGAAGCCCTCCTCGTCCATCTGCGCCACCATGTCAAGAACACGGGTCTCACGCTCCGGCGCACCCTGCGGAAGCACGTTCAGATGGTTGACCTTCGCCGAAGTGAACAGCATCGCCGACCCGTTGGGGCAGGCGGCCACGCACGCCCCACAGCCGATGCACTCGGCGTGCTCGAAGGCGGAGTCCGCGTCCGGCTTCGGGACGGGCGCCGCGTGCGCCTCGGGCGCGGCTCCGGTCGGCGCGCTGATGTAGCCGCCGGACTGGATGATGCGGTCGAAGGCGGAGCGGTCCACCACCAGGTCCTTGACGACCGGGAAGGCCGAGGCGCGCCACGGCTCGACGTCGATGGTGTCGCCGTCGTCGAAGGACCGCATGTGGAGCTGGCAGGTGGTGGTGCGCTCGGGGCCGTGCGCGTCGCCGTTGATGACGAGCGAGCAGGCGCCGCAGATGCCCTCGCGGCAGTCGTGGTCGAAGGCGACGGGGTCCTCGCCCTTGAGGATGAGCTCCTCGTTGAGGGTGTCCAGCATCTCCAGGAAGGACATGTCCTGGGAGATCCCGTCCACTTCGTAGGTGGACATGGCGCCGGAGGCGTCGGTGTTCCGCTGGCGCCAGACGCGCAGGGTGAGCTTCATGCGTAGCTCCGCTGAGTGGGGTGGACGTACTCGAAGGCGAGGTCTTCCTTGTGCAGGACGGGGGCCTCGCCGGTGGCGGTGAACTCCCAGGCGGCCGCGTAGGAGAACTCCTCGTCGACGCGGGCGGCCTCGCCGTCCGGGGTCTGGGACTCCTCGCGGAAGTGGCCGCCGCAGGATTCGGCGCGGTGCAGGGCGTCGAGGCACATGAGCTCGGCGAGCTCCAGGTAGTCGACGATGCGGTTGGCCTTCTCCAGGGACTGGTTGAACTCCTCGCCGGTGCCGGGGACCTTGATCCGGCGCCAGAACTCCTCGCGGATCTGCGGGATGCGCTCCAGGGCCTTGCGCAGGCCGCTCTCGGTGCGGGCCATGCCGCAGAACTCCCACATCACTTCGCCGAGTTCGCGGTGGAAGGAGTCGGGGGTGCGGTCGCCGTCGACGGCGAGGAGCAGGTTGATCCTGTCCTCGGTCTCGGCGAGCACCTCCTGGACGACGGGGTGTTCGGGGCGCACCTCGTCGTGGTGGGGATTGCGGGCGAGGTAGTCGTTGATGGTGGAGGGCAGTACGAAGTAGCCGTCGGCGAGGCCCTGCATGAGGGCGGACGCGCCGAGCCGGTTCGCGCCGTGGTCGGAGAAGTTGGCCTCGCCGACCGCGAACAGGCCGGGGACGGTGGTCTGGAGGTCGTAGTCGACCCAGAGGCCGCCCATCGTGTAGTGCACGGCGGGGTAGATGCGCATCGGCACCTCGTACGGGTTCTCCGCGGTGATCCGCTCGTACATGTCGAAGAGGTTGCCGTACTTCTCCTCGACCTTCTTCTTGCCCATGCGCGCGATGGCGTCGGCGAAGTCGAGGTAGACGCCCTGTCCCCCTGGGCCCACGCCCCTGCCCTCGTCGCAGACGTTCTTCGCGGCGCGCGAGGCGATGTCGCGGGGCACGAGGTTGCCGAAGGAGGGGTAGATGCGCTCCAGGTAGTAGTCGCGCTCGTCCTCGGGGATCTGGTTCGCCGGGCGGTCGTCGCCCTTGGCCTTGGGCACCCAGATGCGGCCGTCGTTGCGCAGCGACTCGCTCATCAGCGTCAGCTTGGACTGGTGGTCGCCGGTGCGCGGGATGCAGGTGGGGTGGATCTGGGTGAAGCAGGGGTTGGCGAAGTGGGCGCCGCGCCGGTGGGCGCGCCAGACGGCGGTGGCGTTGGAGTTCATGGCGTTCGTCGACAGGTAGAAGACGTTGCCGTAGCCGCCGGAGGCGAGGACGACGGCATCGGCGAAGTACGTGTCGATCTTCCCGGTGATGAGGTCACGGGCGACGATTCCCCTCGCCCGCCCGTCGACCACGATCACGTCGAGCATCTCGGTGCGCGGATGCATCTCGACGTTGCCCGCGGCGATCTGCCGCGACAGGGCCTGGTAGGCGCCGAGCAGGAGCTGCTGGCCGGTCTGGCCGCGCGCGTAGAAGGTCCTGGACACCTGGACGCCACCGAAGGAGCGGGTGTCGAGGAGTCCGCCGTACTCGCGGGCGAACGGCACGCCCTGGGCGACGCACTGGTCGATGATCTCGACGGAGATCTGCGCGAGGCGGTGCACGTTGGACTCGCGGGCCCGGAAGTCGCCGCCCTTGACGGTGTCGTAGAAGAGCCGGTGGACGGAGTCGCCGTCGTTGCGGTAGTTCTTCGCGGCGTTGATGCCGCCCTGCGCGGCGATCGAGTGGGCGCGGCGGGGCGAGTCCTGGTAGCAGAACTGGACGACGTGGTAGCCCTGTTCGGCGAGCGTGGCGCCCGCGGAGCCGCCCGCGAGTCCCGTACCGACCACGATCACCGTGTGCTTGCGGCGGTTGGCGGGGTTGACCAGCTTGGCCTCGAAGCGGCGGGTGTCCCAGCGCTCGGCGATGGGCCCCTCGGGCGCCTTGGTGTCGACGAGCGGTTCGCCGGTCGTGTACTCGGCGTATTCGCTGGAGTGATTCATGGGTCAGCTCACCAGTCCGGTCATGACGGCGACGGGTACGGAGACGAAGCCCACGACGAGGACCAGCGCGAGGCCGTTGGCCAGGGGCTTGAGGACGCGGTCGCGGGCGGCGGTGCCCACGCCCAGGGTCTGTGCGGCGCTCCACAGGCCGTGCCGCACGTGGAGGCCGAGGGCGAGCACGGCGACGATGTAGATGACGTTGCCGTACCAGGTCGAGAAGGTGTCGATGATGTTCTGGTACGGGTGCAGGTGCTGGTAGTTGCCCGGGTGCACGGTGCCGGTCGTCAGGTCGAGGATGTGCCAGACGATGAAGAGGGCGAGGATGATGCCGCCCCAGCGCATGGTGCGGGTGGCGAAGCTCGCCTCGGGCTTCTTGTGCACGTACTTGGTGGGGCGCGCCTTGATGTCGCGGCGGCTCAGCTGGTACGCGGAGGTGGCGTGCGCGACGACCGCGACGACGAGCACCACGCGGACCAGCCAGAGCGTCCACTCGTAGTGCATGAAGGGCTCGCCGACGGTGCGCAGCCAGTGGGCGTAGTGGTTGATCTCCTCGGGCCCGAAGAAGATCTTCAGGTTTCCGACCATGTGCGCGACCAGGTAGAGCAGCATGATCAGACCGCTCACCGCCATCACGGTCTTCTTGCCGATGGTGGAGTCCCACAGCGTGCGGGTCATGGAAGGACGTTTGTCCGTCCGCGTTGCCAGAGCCATGCGCACGACGCTACGGCCGAAAGTCCCGATCAGTCCAAGAGATGGATCAGCTCATCTCCATAGCCTCTCCCTATCGACCGACGTATTCTCCGTGTATGCAATTCCAGCAGCTGCATTACTTCGTCGCGGTCGCCGAGACCCGGCACTTCACCCGGGCCGCCGAGGAGGTGCACGTCTCGCAGCCCTCGCTCTCCCAGCAGATCCGCGCCCTGGAGAACGAGCTCGGCGCGGAACTCTTCAGCAGGGCGCGCGGCAACATCACCCTCACCGACGCCGGCGAGACGCTGCTGCCGCTCGCCCGCCGGATCCTCGCCGACGCGGACACCGCGCGCATCGAGGTCCAGGAACTGGCGCAGCTGCGCCGCGGCCGCATCCGTCTCGGGGCGACCCCGAGCGTCTGCACGGGGCTTCTCCCCGACGTCCTGCGCGCCTTCCACGACCGCCACCCCGGCATCCAGCTCCTGATCGAGGAGGGCGGCTCCCACGACCTCGTACGCGAACTGGCACGCGGCGCCCTCGACCTCGCCCTCGTCGTGCTCCCCCTGCCCTCGCCGTCCCCCGCCCTGACCACGCTGGAGCTGCTGCGCGAGGACCTGGTCGTGGTCTCGGCCCCGACGGCCCGCGGCCTCGGCGGCTCCGTACGCATCGCGGATCTCCAGGGCGAACGCCTCGTCATGTTCCGACACGGCTACGACCTGCGCGAACTCACCGTCGCCGCCTGCCGCGCCGCGGGCTTCGAACCGGAGTTCGCGGTGGAGGGCGGCGAGATGGACGCGGTCCTGGGCTTCGTCCGCGCGGGCCTCGGCGTGGCGGTGGTCCCCCGCATGGTCGCGGAACGCGCGGGCTCAGGCCTGCGCATGACCCCCCTCGCCCACCCGAGCCTGCACCGCACGATCGCCCTGGCCCACCGCAGCGACGTGGCACCACCACGGGCGGCACGGGAGCTTCAGCGGATGCTGGTGGAACGCTGAGGCTCCCCCGCGACCGCTACGGCAGTTCGCCCGTCCCCGGATCCCGCACCGTCAAGCAGTACGTCCCGCCCCCGGGATCCCGCATCACGAGCCACGCCGCGCCGCGCGAGACGAACTCCGCGCCGTGGCCCTCGTGCCAGGTCCGCACCGCGTCGATGTCCGAGCAGGCCAGGTCGACGTGTGCGCCGGCGGGCCGGGTCGTGGTGGCGAGGCGTTGCAGCAGGATGCGGACCGGGAGGTGCGCCGGTGGGCGCAGGAGGTGGAACTCGGGGAGTCTGGAGGCCACGGACTCCCAGCCGGTGAGCGCCTGCCAGAAGGCGAGCTCGGTGTCGAACGCGTCCGGGGGGATGTCCAGGCAGATCTGGTCCAGGCGGGCGGTGGTGCCGCCGGGGCCGGGGACCGGGGCGGGGCGGGTGGTCTCGCCGTTCCAGGGGACGAGGCAGAACAGCTGTCCGCCGGGTGACCAGAGCACCTCCAGGTCGTCCTCCGCGAAGACCGGGACCGCGCCGAGCGCGCGGGCCTGGGCCGTGACCGCGGCGAGGTCCTCCACCACCAGGTCGAGGTGCGCGCCGCCGGGCCCGCCCACGGCCTGCGCCTTCACGAACGCGTCACCCCCGCCGTCCGGGAGCAGCGTGACGAACTCGCCGTCCGGGCCGCGGAAGGCCGAGAGGCGCGAGCCGGTGACCGCCGCCCAGAAGGCGTACGCCTGCGGGAAGCGGTCACGCGGCCGGTCGATGAAGGCGTACGCCCAGCGGATCACGGCGGGTCAGCCCGTCGCGTCCGCGAGCGCCAGCTCGTGCAGCCGGTCCGGCGGTCCCGGGCGCGCGTAGTACCAGCCCTGAGCCGTGTCGCAGCCGAGCTCGCGCAGCTGGTCGGCCTGCGCGCCCGTCTCGACGCCCTCGACGGTGACCGCGAGGTCCAGGCTGTGGGCGAGCGAGACGATGCCCTCGACGATCTTCAGGTCGACGGGGTCGGCGGGAAAGTGCTGCATGCCCTGGGTGAACGAGCGGTCGAGCTTGAGCACGCTCACCGGCAGCCTGCGCAGGTTGGCGAGGTTGGAGTAGCCCGTGCCGAAGTCGTCGAGCGCGATGTCCACGCCCATCTCGGCGAGCCTGCGCAACGGCTTGAGCAGGTCGTCGTCGGCTCCTATCAGCGCCGACTCGGTGACCTCCAGGCACAGCGCGCCCGGTTCGAGTCCCTCGCGCTCCAGGATGTCGACCGTGTCGGAGACCAGGCCGGGGTGGGTGAGCTGCATCGGCGAGAGGTTGACGTTGACCCGCAGCGGTGCCGCGGCCACTCCCCCGGTGGTCCGCGCCTCCCAGCGGCGCGCCTGGCGCACGGACTCCTCGAGGACCCAGCGGCCGAGCGGCACGATCAGGCCGGTGTGCTCGGCGAGCGGGATGAACCGGTCGGGGCCGATGACGCCGTGCTGCGGGTGCAGCCAGCGCACCAGCGCCTCGGCGCCGCGCACGCTGCCGTCACCGAGGTGCACCAGCGGCTGGTACTCGATGAAGAACTCGCCGCGCTCCAGGGCGGCGGGCAGCGCGGTGGTCAGGCCGTGCCGGGTGATGGCGCGGGCGTCGGCCTCGGGGTCGGCGATCTCGTAGCGGTTGCCGCCCGCGGACTTGGCCCGGTACATCGTGATGTCGGCGCTGCGCAGCACCTCGGCGGCGCCGCGCACCCCCGCGGGGCCCTCCACTATGCCGATGCTGCCGCGCACGGTGAGCTCGCGGCCGTCGACGCGGACCGGGGTGGCGAGCGCGTTCATGATGCGTCCGGCGAGCTCGTCCACCTCGGTCTCGGTGTCGGGGCCCGTGGTGAGCGCCACGAACTCGTCGCCGCCGAGCCGGGCGACCATCTCGCCGGGCGCGGTGGCGCAGGACTGGAGCCGGTCGGCGACCTCGACCAGGAGCCGGTCGCCCGCCGCGTGCCCAAGGCTGTCGTTGACGGTCTTGAAGCCGTCGAGGTCGAGGTAGCAGAGCCCGAACCGGGTGTTGCCGCCGACCGCGAGGGCCTTCTCCAGGCGTTCGAAGAACAGCGTGCGGTTGGGCAGTCCGGTGAGCGCGTCGTGCGTCGCCTCGTAGCGCAGCCGCAGATTGAGCAGCCGGCGCTCGGTGGTGTCCTCCATCAGCGCCAGCTGATACTGCGGGATGCCGTCCGCGTCGCGCAGCAGGGACACGGTGAGGTTGGTCCACAGGACCGTTCCGTCGGGGCGGTAGAACGCCTTCTCCACCCGGTAGTGCTCGCGCTCGCCGCGCACCAGCTCCTCGTAGAGGCGCCAGACGTGGGGCGAGTCGTCGGGGTGCGTCCAGTCCCCCACGTTGCGCCCGCGCAGCTGGTGTTCGAGCCCGCCGAACATCCGCACGAGCGCGTCGTTGACCTCCAGGACCGTGCCGTCCAGGTCCGCGATGCCGATGCCGATCGCGGCGCCGTGGAAGACCGCCCGGAACCGTGCCTCGCTCGCGTGCAGCGCCTCGGCGACGGCGCTGCGGGCGCTCAGGGCAGCCCGGGAGATCGCCTCCTGCTCGACGAGGGTGCGCTCGCGCAGCGCCTGGGCGAAGCCCGCCGCGACGGAGTGCTGGATGCGCGCGGAGCGGGCCCGCAGCTCCTCCTGCGACCCGTCACCGCCGCAGTACAGGACCAGATAGGCGTCGACGCAGTCGAGCGTGCGGCTGAGCGCCTCGGGGTCGGTGCAGTGCGTGCCGATGAGCGCGGCGCCGACGGCCTGGCCCTCGGTGGCCTCGAAGACCCGCTCCTGGAGCGCGTCGCGCAACCGGCGGGCGAGCGGCACCAGTTGCTGCTCGAACTCGGGACGGGTCAGCGACGTGGCCGTCACGGGAAAGATCGCACGGCTCCAGATGGTGGCGAACCTGCGGAGTCTTCCCTCCGGTCCGTCCGGCTCGCCGCTCAACGCTTCCGTCCCACGCCCGCGAATCCCGAGAAGGAGTAGGGGTCCTCCTCCTCGGGCGCCGTGTCGGGCCGCCAGTGCGGCATCGGCACCAGGCCGGGTTCCACCATGTCGTATCCCTCGAAGAACCGCGCGATCTCCTCGCGCGAGCGCATGATCAGTGGATTGCGGATGTCCTTGTATACACCGACGGTGTGGCCTGCTTGCTCGGCGGGGACGGGGATCCCTTCGTACGAGGCGTGGGTGACGACGATCAGGCTGCCGGGCGCGAGTGCGTCCCGCAGTTCGGCGACCGCCGCGTATGGATCGTACGCGTCCTCGACGAAGTGCAGGACGGCGACCAGGAGAAGGGCCACCGGGCGGTCCAGGTCGAGGAGCGAACCGACTTCCGAACTGCCCAGAATGTCCCGGGGCTTGCGCAGGTCCCCGGCGAGGACGGCGGACCGTTCGTCACCCTCGAGTACGGCTTTGCTGTGTGCGACGGCGACCGGATCGTGATCCACGTAGACGACGCGGGCGTCCGCGCTCGCCCGCTGAGCCACCTCGTGGACGTTGCCGAACGTCGGGATGCCGGAGCCGATGTCGAGGAACTGGGTGATCCCCTCGTCCACCGCGTGGCGCACCGCGCGGCGCATCAGGGCCCGGTTCGCCTGCATGATCTTGGGGAGTCCCGGCATGAACGCCATCGCCTTGCGGGCCGCCTCCCTGTCCACCTCGAAGTTGTGCGAGCCGCCCAGGTAGTAGTCGTAGATGCGGGAGACGCTGGGCGTCGTGATGTCGACGCTCAACGGGGCCCAGGCAGGACGCTCCATCAAGACTCCAAGACGTAGGGGGGTGGCACAGGCGATCCGGTGTTCGAGGGTGAGGCTACTGATCGTCCGCCAAGGGAGCGAGTCAAAACGGAAATTGGCCGTCCGTTCTCGGTCACTGCCTTTGGCAAGTGCCGTGTCCCACACTGCCGAGCGGCCCGCCCCTTCCCTGTGATAAGGGAAGAAACGGGCCGACCGGTCATGCGTCGCGCGAGGGACGTATCGCCTATCGGGGAGCGCCCACGGGCTTGCCCTCGGGGCTCGCGGCGTACCAAGTTCCGCCCACGCCCTGGCCATTCGTGTCGCCCGGCTTCTTGTCACCGGAGAAGGTGTACAGCGGCCAGCAGTTGATCGTCTGCTGTTTGCCGCCGTCCGGCCGGTTGTAGGTCATGTACCCCTTCTTCTTGATTCCCTCCGTGTCGGACTTGTCCACGGGGGCGACGGCGGGCCACTTCTGGGCGCACGCGCCCACGCAGTTCGACTTGATCGGCCAGGCCGAGTCCTTGGTGAAGCGGTAGACGGTCCTTCCGTTCTTGTCGACGACGATCTCGCCGAGTTTCGGGTCCTTGCGGGTGGAAAGTCCCGCGGGATCGGCGGGCGCGGTGTCGGCCGCTGCGGGGGCCGCCTTCTTGCCGTCGGGCGCCGCCGCGTACCAAGTGCCGCCGACGCCCTGCCCCTTGGCGTCACCCGGCTTGGTGTCCTGCGCGTAGCGGTACATCGGCCAGCCGTCGATGGTGAGCTGCTTGGTGCCGTCGGCGGTGGTGACCTCGCCGAGCAGGGACGCGTCCACGCCGGGGGCGGCCTTGGCGCCGTCGGCGGCCACCGCGGGCCAGGCCTTCAGGCAGGCGCCCGCGCAGCTGGACTTGGGGGGCTGGGCGGTGTCCTTGTCGAAGCGGTAGAGGGTGAAGCCCGCGCTGTCCGTGACGACCTTGCCCAGCTTCTTGCTGTCCCACACCGCGAGCTGCCCCGCCGGCTTGGCCTTGGCGTCCGCGCCCTTGCCCGCGTCGCCCGTGTCTGCTCGGTAGCCGTCGTCCGTGCCGTATCCGTTGTCCTTGGCGGGCGCCCCGTTGCCCACGTTCTGTCCGTTGGGCGACTGCTCGCCCTTGTCCTGGCCGCACGCCGTCGTCAGGGCGAGCAGGGCCACGGCTGTCACTGCGAGCGCGGCACTCCGCCGCGCCCCAGGGGAACGCCCTACCATCTGCCGCATCGCTAACTCCCGCTGTCCGCTTGGGTGTTGTGCCGCCGTTTTGCGTCACACATGGCCCTAGGTACGGGCGGGAGCCGCTGCCGCGTTCAACCGGTGCGCAAGATTTTTGGCGCGGGGCGGCAGTGGCGCGCACGGGGGCGCACGCCGTCAAACACATGGCGGCCCGACCTCCTTCCTTCGGGTCAATCAGGTGCCACTCCGGCGCAACGGGCGCACGCGGCGCCGCATGATCTGCCTCGTGCACGGATCTCCGCGGGCCTTATCGGCCCTAGTCACACGCGTATTGGCACTTCTCGCACTCGCCCTGATGCTCGGCGCGTCGGCGGCCGCGGGCGCGGCACCCGGCGACGCGTGCGCGTACGCCTCGATCAACGGGGACGGCTCATCGGCGGGCAGCGGCGCGACCGCCGTCGCCGGGGACGGCGTCATCTGCCGGGCGGGCCCCACCCACCGGCCGAAACCGCCGCCGCCACCCGCGCCCGCGCCGCCGCCGGCGAAGCCGCCGCAGCGGACCACACCCCCGCCACCGCCGCCACCGCCCGCACCGAAACCCAGGGCGCCACAGCCACCGCCGACACCGCCACCGACACCGCCACCGGCCCCACCACCGGCCCCCAGCCCCGCGCCGCCGGAGCCGACACCGAAGCCAACTCCCCGGCCCAAGGCACCGGTTCACCACCGGACCGCCCCCACCCCCGCTCCGCCCCCGGTGACCTATCCGGCGTACCACCCGCCGCCACGCAAGCACCCGCCCCGCAGCGGCCCGTCCATCGTCTCGCTCACCCTGCTCATCACGGCACCCGCGGTGCTCGCCGTCGCCGCGCTGCGCCCGCGCTGACCGCCGGAGGTCTTCAATGTCGGAATGGCTTGTTCTCACCCTCGCGATGGCGGCCGCCTGTGCCGTCGTCCTCGCCGTGACCCAACTGCGGCACCGCAGAACCGGTGACGACTACGACGCGTCGGAGACTCCGGACGTCATCGAATACATGACGATGATGATCGGCGTGGTCTACGCGATCGTGCTCGGCCTCGCCATCGCGGGCGTCTGGGAGGCGCGCGGCGCCGCCCAGGAACACGTCCGGGTCGAGGCCCAGGCGCTGCACGAGGTCTCCGAGCGGGCCCGGGTCTACCCCGAGGACGTACGGGACCAGATCCGCGCCGACGTCCGCGCCTATGTGAGCCATGTCGTGACCACGGAGTGGGACACGATGAGGAAGAAGAACGAACTCACCGGCCGGGGAACCGAGTTGTTGGCCCACGTCCGCCACGACGTCACCGATTATCAGCCGAAATCGGACTTCGAGGCGCAGGCCTACCAGCCGCTGGTCGACGCGGTCGCGGCGGCCGACGACGCGCGCAGCGCCCGTGCCGACAGCGTGGGGGCCACGATGCCCGGCGTCGTCTGGTTCGGCCTGATCGCCGGCGGTCTGGTGACCATCGGCATGATCTTCGCGCTACAGATCCGGCGCACCCGGCGCGAGCTGATCCTCGCCGGTGTCTTCTCGGCCCTGTTCGCGTTCCTGCTCTTCCTGATCTGGGACTTCGACGCCCCCTACAGCCGGGGCATCGCGGCCACGGCAGAACCGTTTCACATGATGTTCCCGGGAATCGGAGGCTGAGTCCGTGGCGCGGGGAGCCCGTCAGCTCCTCGCGCCGCGCCTGGCGAAGCGCAGCTTCCACGGCGTGATCGCCGACTCGGCCTGCACCCGCAGGCTGAGCTTCGACTCTCCGTTGACGCGCTCCTCGAAGGTGATCGGCACCTCGACGATCCGCAGCCCGGCGCGGACCGCGCGGTGGTTCGTCTCCACTTGGAAGGAGTAGCCGTTGCTGCGGACCGACGGCAGGTCGATCGCCGTCAGGGCCGTGGCCCGCCAGGCCTTGTAGCCGGCCGTCGCGTCCTTGACGCCGAGCCGCAGGATCGCGTTGACGTAGAAGTTCGCCCAGGCGGAGAGCGCCTTGCGGTGCCAGGCCCATTCGGTGGCGAGCGCACCGCCCGCCACGTAGCGCGAGCCGAGCACGACGGCCACGCCGTCGTCGGCGAGCAGGGTGCGCACCATCAGCGGCAGCGTCCGCGCCGGGTGCGAGAGGTCGGCGTCCATCTGGACCACCACGTCCGCGCCGTCGGCGAGCGCCAGCGTCATCCCCGCGACGTACGCGCGGCCGAGGCCGTCCTTCTCGGTCCTGTGCAGTACGGAGACGGTCCCCGCCGAATCCGCCGCGAGCCGGTCGGCGATCTCCCCCGTCCCGTCGGGCGAGCCGTCGTCGACGACGAGGACGTGCAGCCCCGGCAGGCCGAGCCCCTGGAGCAGCTCGATCAGGAGGGGCAGGTTCTCCCGTTCGTCGTACGTGGGGACGACCACCACGATCTTCGGCCCGGGAGGGGGCGGGGACGCGTCGGCGGGGCGGGACACCTGTTCCACGTGGATCCCCTCGTGTGGTCTGCGCGCGGGCGTGTGGTCCGCGCGCGGGCGTGTGGTCCGCGCGCGGGCCGATCAGCCTACGGCAGAGTTCCGGCCTCGCGGGCGGACGCCGGTTGGCCGTTAACCGTGCTGCGCCCGCGCCCCGTCCGGCGCACCCTGGTGCCATGGCCTGGCAGACACCGATCGTCGTCCACCCGCCCGCAGCCGACGGCGGGCGGCGCGTCACCGTGCGCGGACGGGACGTCGGCGTCGCCCGCGACGACCGTGACCTGGTGGAGTTCCTGCGCCGCGCGGGGCTCGGCGACGCGGACATCGCGCTCGACGACCCGCATCTCGTCGAGTGGCGCGGGGGCCCGCACGCCTGGGCGGTCACGGACGGCTGAGCCGCGCCACCAGCCACCCACCGCCTGCCACCCACCGCCCGTCATCCGACGTCAGCCCGCGCGCCTCCACCCCATAGCCCGATTTGCCAGAATCGACCCGATTGCTATGGTTTTCGAAGAGCGGACAGATGGTGCGTTCAAGTCCACCCAGCTCCACTGCGCGGGGCTGTAGCTCAAGGTAGAGCGGTCCGCTCACCTACCTCCCCCGGGGGCCGGCCCGCGTGGCCGGCCCCCGGTGCGTCCCGCACGGGACGGAACGGCGAACCGGAGAAACGGGGCCACGCGTGGAGCGGGTGCGGATGGCCGGCGGGCCACTGGACTGGTCTTTGGTCGACGGGGCGATCCCGCTCGTCGTCCAGATCCTCGGCGCCCTGGCGCTCGCCGTCCTCCTCTTCTCCCGCGACCGCCGCTGGTGGACCAGGTTCCTGCCGCTCGCCGTGGTCGCGGCGGCGCTGCTCACCCTGCTGGTCGAGCTCACCGTCGACGACTGGTGGAAGCCGTTCCCCGACCAGCTGCCCTCCGACGTCGTGGTGTGGATCGGCGTCGCGATCCTCGGTGTGTGCCTGGCGCTCTTCCGGATGCCGACGCTGCGCTGGCGCGGCCGGTGCGGTGCCGTCGTCGCGGGCCTGCTCGTGGTGGTGCTCGGCCTCTCCGAGGTCAACATCCACTACGACAACTACCCGACGGCGCGGACCATGCTCGGCCCGCAGGACACCGTGAGCCTCAAGGACGCCACCGGCAAGAAGGGCGCCCTGCTCGACGTGCCGGAGGGCAAGGCGCTGTCCGAGGTCTGGAAGGCGCCCGCGGGCCTGCCCGCCAAGGGCACCGTGTCGACCGCCTCGATCCCCGGCACCAAGTCGGGCTTCAAGGCCCGTGACGCGTACGTCTACCTGCCGCCCGCCTACCGGGCCTCGCCCCGCCCGCCGCTGCCCGTGCTCGTCCTGATGGCAGGTCAGCCGGGGGCCCCGCAGGACTGGATCACCTCCGGTCAGCTGCCGGACATGATGGACGACTTCGCCGCGGACCACGCGGGGCTCGCGCCGATCGTCCTGGTGGTCGACCCGCTGGGCTCGTCCTTCGACAATCCGCTGTGCATGGACTCCAGGCTGGGCAAGGTCCAGACGTACCTCGCCGACGACGTGCCCGCCTGGGCCGCCGCCCATCTCCAGACCGCCGAGGGCCGTACGCACTGGGCGGTCTCCGGGCTCTCCAACGGCGGCACCTGCGCCCTGCAGATGGCGGTCAACGCCCCCCGGCGCTACGGCGTCTTCCTCGACATCTCGGGGCAGGACGAGCCCACGCTCGGCAGCCGCAAGCAGACCGTGGACGCGGCCTTCGGCGGCGACGAGGCCGCGTTCGAGAAGGTCAATCCGATGGACGTGATGGCGCGCGAGAAGTTCCCCGACACCGCGGGCGTGTTCGTCGCGGGGACCGACGACTCGACGTACCGGCCGCAGGCACACAAGGTGTACGAGGCGGCGAAGAAGGCCGGGATGAACGCGGAGCTGGTCGAGCTGCCGGGCGGCCACAGCTGGCAGGTCTGGCGCCCCGGGCTCCAGAAGCAGCTGCCCTGGCTGGCGTCCCACATCGGCCTGACGCCCTGAGCCGTGGGGCCCGGCGCCGCGCCCCCGCCGACGTCCTGACGCCCTGCCACACGACACCCGCTCATCGGGCGCGGCACACGGGCCCGTTCCCCCGCACGGCGGACACGGATGCCCCGTTCGCCCTACACGGATCGCGAGGGCAAACGTCCGTACTTAGCGTTTCGGGCATCGAGGTGCATTTCAGGTGAAAGCGGAAGAAGGTCCGCGACTGCTCCTCGGGGACCCGGAGGATCCACCATGCGCGCGATACGCGTCGCCTCTGCCGCTCTGCTCACCGCCACCGCCCTGACCCTCACGGCCCCGACCGCGACCGCGGCCGTGGCGGGCGACGACACGAACAACAACATCACGTCGTTCGGCTTCCGCGTGACGCCCTCGACGATCGCCGCGGGCGGCCAGGTCACGCTGAGCGTGGACGGCTGCGACGGCGACACCAAGGTCACCTCCGGCATCTTCGACGACGCCAGCATCCCCAAGGGCCAGCAGTCCACCACCGCCTCGGTGTTCTGGGACGCCAAGCCCGGCGCGATGTACGAGGTCACGTTCGACTGCAAGGGCGAGACCGGCAAGACGGACCTCACCATCGCCACCGGCCGCCCGGACGGCAACGGCACGGTCCACCGGGGCGTCAAGGCGGGCATCGGCGGCAGCCTCGGCGGGCTCGACCTGCACGAGATCGCCCTCGGCAGCGCCCTGATCCTGGGCGCACTCGGCACGGCGTACTACAAGACCCGCCGCCGCGCCGGCGAGGACAACTCCTGACCCACCCCGCACCACCCGCTTCGCCCCCGGGACGTCTCCAGATCCCGGGGGCGAAGCGGTGTGCACGTGCGGTGCGAGGACACGTGCGGTGCGCGGGGCGCGGGCGCGGCGGTGCGCGGAAGGGAGGCGCGCGGACGCCGCCGCCGCTCAGGCCCCGGTGCCGGTGGTGCGTCCGGCGCTCAGATCCTGTTCTCGGTCCTGCGGCGCATCCAGAACACCCCGCCGCCGATCACGGCGGCGGCCACCAGGGCCCCGCCGATCGCCATGTCGGTGCGGGTCGCCCCGTCGGTGCTGGTGCCGCCGACGCCGCCGCGCACACCGCCGTGGATGACCGTGAAAGCGGACGGGCGGGTGAGCGTCTTGCCGCCGCAGTGGGCCGTGATGTCGTACGCGCCGGGCTGGGCGTTCGCGTGGATGACGGCCGTCGCGCTGGCGGTGCTGCCGCCGGGGATGGACTGGAGGTTGGTGTCGGGGAAGGCGGGCGAGGTGACCTTGCCGCCCGACTGGCAGGACGAACCGTCGACCGTGACCGTCAGGTGCCCGCCCTTCGGGATGACGCTGGGCATCGCCACGATGTTGGTCGGGTCGGCCCAGGCGGACGCGGTCGGAGCGGCGAGCCCGACGACCGCGCCGGCCGCGGCGGCGACCGCGAGGGCACGAGTGGTGCGCATACGAGAAGTACGCATGGGAATCCTCCGCGGAAGACGCCCCGGGGATACCGTCCCCGGTCGATCGGCGAGAGCGCCTCCCAGACTGACCCTCAGATGCCGTGCACAGGCCCGCATTTCGGGAATCGGCCGTACCGGTGAGACGACACGCCGGGCCGCGTCCTCACCAGCCGACATCACCGCAGGTCACGGACCGTCAGAAATTTCCTGCCCGACGCCGACCCGGATGGCGCACCGGGCCCGTCCCCCGCGCGTCCGCCACCCGTTCGCGCCCGCCCTTTCGCACACCTCGCGCGCCGCGCTTAGCGTTCGAGTACGCGCTACGGACGCGGCTCGCAGGCCGCGTTGAGAGGGGATAGAGAATGCCTTCGTCCCATCCGGCCGACGATTTCGGGTTCCAGGAATTCCAGGAGAGCGAAAAGCAGAAGAAGCGCGCCCCCTGGGGTGTCATGGCGCTCGTCCTGCTGACCGGCCTCGCGCTGATCCGCAACGGTTCCGGGGAGTTCGACGTCGGCCCGCCGCAGCCCGCTTCGGCCGCGGCGGCGGACGCGGCTCCCGACGCCGGACGTGGCGCCCCCGCGCCCCTGACGTTCTCGCCCGCCGAGCGGGTGCGGATCAAGGGCATCCAGGTGGACGCGCCGATCATGCCGGTGGGCCTGGACTCCGACGGCTGGGTGGACGCGCCGCCGCCGGAGGACCCGAACCTGGCGGGCTGGTTCACGGGCGCGGTCTCGCCGGGTGAGAAGGGCACGGCCGTGGTGGTCGGGCACGTGGACAACCAGCAGGGGCCCGCCGTCTTCTACGGCCTCGGTTCCCTGAAGAAGGGCAATCACGTCGAGGTGCGGCGCAAGGACAAGAAGACCGCGATCTTCCAGATCTACGGCATCGAGGTGTTCGAGAAGGAGAACTTCCCCGGCAAGCGCGTGTACGGGAACGGCGGGACTCCCGAACTCCGGGTCATCACCTGCGGCGGCGGGTTCTCCAAGCAGTCCGGGTACGACGGGAACGTGGTGGTGTTCGCCCGCCTGGTCGCCGTGCGCTGACGCGGGATCGGCGCGGGCGGGTCCGGCGGGCGAACGGGGGGCTCACATCGAGTAGCGGCTCGGCACCGTGATGCGGTAGCCGGAGTCGAGCAGCTCCGGCAGATAGGTGCCAAGGGCGTCCACGCTCCCCGAGCGGTTGCCGCCCGCGTCGTGCGAGAGCACCACGACCCCGGGCGCGGCCCCGGCCCGCACCCGGCGCACGATGGTCGGCGCGCCGGGCTCCGTCCAGTCGAGGGTGTCCACGGTCCAGGCGAGCGGCTCCATGCCGAGTTCGGCGCCGAGCTGGAAGGCGTTGCGGTTCCAGGCTCCGTAGGGGGCGCGGAACCAGGCGGGGGATTCGCCGGTCGCGTCCTCGATGACGTCGCAGGTGCGTTCCATCTGCTCGCGGATGGCGGCTCTGCCCAGGCGCGGCAGGAGCGGATGGCTCCAGGTGTGGTTGCCGATCAGATGCCCGTCGTCGGCCATCTCGCGCAGCAGGTCCTTGTTGTCGACGGCCATCTCGCCGCAGACGAAGAACATCGCGCGTACGTCGTGCCTGCGCAGCGTGCGCAGGATGTGCGGCGTGTAGCGCGGGTCGGGCCCGTCGTCGAAGGTCAGCACCATCGCGCGTCCGGCGCCCTTGATGCGCAGGATCGGCTCCTTGCGCACCCGTGGCAGGGCCCGTGCGGCGCGCGCGGGTCCGGGGCCCGCCATGGGCTGGAGGCGGTACGCGGAGGGCTTGAGGGCGCGGGCCGCCGGGGGTCCCGCGGCGGGCGCTCCGGCGGATCCCGTGGGGCGCGGTGCGGCCGCGCGTTCCGTGCCCGCGCAGCCCGCGGTCGCGGCGAGGCCGATGACCGCGGCGGCGCGGAGCAACGCCCGCCGCCCTGGAGTCAGCTGATCGTCTTTCATGACTAATCCGTCGCATGGCCGAAGGCCGGGGCGGCACACCAACACCGGGGCGTCCCCCGAAAGCACCCGAACAGACGCGGCGACGACGGGCGGCCGCGGCCGAGCCGTCAGGTGCGGCGTACGAGCGGGAAGGGCAGCGTCTCCCTGATGGTCAGGCCGGTGAGGAACATGACGAGCCGGTCGACCCCGATGCCCAGGCCGCCGGTCGGCGGCATGGCGTATTCGAGGGCGTCGAGGAAGTCCTCGTCGAGCTCCATGGCCTCCGGGTCTCCCCCGGCGGCCAGCAGCGACTGGGCGGTCAGCCGCCTGCGCTGTTCCACGGGGTCGGTCAACTCCGAGTAAGCGGTGCCCAGTTCGGTGCCGAAGGCGACGAGGTCCCAGCGCTCGGCGAGGCGCGGGTCGCCGCGGTGCTCCCGGGTGAGCGGCGAGACGTCGGTCGGGAAGTCCTTGTAGAAGGTGGGCAGCGTCGTCTTCTCCTCGACGAGCCGCTCGTACATCTCCAGGACGACGTCGCCGCGCCCGTCGTCCGTCGTGAACGGCACTTCGGCCCGGTCGCAGAGCCGGTGCAGCGCGGGCAGCGGGGTGTCGGCGTCGACCTCCTCGCCGAGCGCGTCGGAGATCGCGCCGAAGACGGTCCTCACCGGCCAGGGCCCCGAGATGTCGTGTTCGACGAGCTTGCCTCCGGCGTCCGCCTTGTGGGCGACGGGGCTGCCGAACGCGGCCGTCGCCGCGCCCTGGATGAGCTCGCGGGTGAGGTCGAGCATCACGTCGTAGTCGGCGAAGGCCTGGTAGGCCTCCAGCATCGTGAACTCGGGGTTGTGCTTGTAGGAGACGCCTTCGTTGCGGAAGGTGCGGCCCATCTCGAAGACCTTCTCCATGCCGCCGACGCAGAGCCGCTTGAGGTAGAGCTCGGGGGCGATGCGCAGATAGAGGTCGAGGTCGTAGGCGTTGATGTGGGTGGTGAAGGGGCGGGCGTTGGCGCCGCCGTGGATCTGCTGGAGCATCGGCGTCTCGACCTCCAGGTAGCCGCGGTCAAGGAGGCCCTGGCGCAGCGCCTGGACGGCGGTGGAGCGGGCGCGGACCACGTCGCGCGCGGCCGGGCTCGCGACCAGGTCGAGGTAGCGGCGGCGCACCTTGGCCTCGGGGTCGGTCAGGCCCCTGCGCTTGTCGGGCAGCGGGCGCAGGCACTTGCCGGTGAGCAGCCAGTGGGTGACGAAGACGGTGAGCTCGCCCTTGTCGCTGGTGCCGACGGTGCCGGTGGCCGTGATGTGGTCGCCGATGTCGGTGCCGGTGGTGAAGCGGTCGAGGACGTCGGGGCCCGCGGTGTCGCGGCTGAGGGCGAGCTGGAGGTCGCCCGACCAGTCGCGCAGGACGGCGAAGACGACGCCGCCGAAGTCGCGTACGAGCATGACGCGGCCCGCGACGGTGACCTGATCCCCCGTCATGTCACCGGTGACGTTGGCCAGTTCGTGGGTGCGCGCGGCCACGCCCACCGGGTAGGGGTCGACGCCCGCGGCGCGCAGGTCGGCGAGTTTACGGTGCCGGATGCGGATCTGTTCCGGGAGCCTGGAGGCGGGGTCGGCGTCGGCGGCGCCGTCCTGCCCCGCGAGGCCGAGGGCGGCGATGGAGGGCAGGCCCTCGGTGGTGGCGGGCTGGGTGACGCCCCTGGGCCTGTGGTGCCCCTTGCCCCAGAGCTGGCGCAGGGAGGGCACGGAGACGAAGCCCTCGGCGATGCCGGAGGCCAGGCTGATGCGGGCGAGCGCGCCACTGTCGCCGTAGCAGATGAACCGGGGGTACCACTCCGGGTGGTACTTGGCGTTGGAGCGGTAGAGCGCCTCCAACTGCCACCACTTGGAGAAGAACAGGAGCAGCTTGCGCCACAGCCGCAGGACGGGGCCCGCGCCGATCCGGCCGCCCTCCTCGAAGACCGAGCGGAACACCGCGAAGTTCAGGGAGATGCGGCGCACACCGGCCTTCGGGGCGGCCTCGCACAGCTCGGCGACCATGAACTCCATGACGCCGTTGGGCGCGGAGCGGTCGCGGCGCATCAGGTCGAGGGAGATGCCGTCCCTGCCCCACGGCACCAGGGAGAGCAGCGCGAGGAGCTTGCCTTCGGCGTCGAGCGCCTCGACCAGGAGGCAGTCGCCGTCCTCGGGGTCGCCGAGCCGGTCGAGCGCCATGGAGAAGCCGCGTTCGGTCTCGGTGTCCCGCCAGGCGTCCGCCTTGTCGATGATCTCCTCCATCTCCTCGTCGGTGAGGGTGGAGTGGCGGCGGATGCGGGTGGTGGCGCCGGTGCGGCGGACGCGGTTCACCGCCTGGCGCGTGACGCGCATGTCGCGGCCGTCCAGGTCGAAGTCGGCGACGTGCAGGATCGCCTCGTCGCCGAGTTGCAGCGCGCCGAGCCCCGAGCGGGCGTAGGCGGTGGCGCCGTCCTCGGAGGCGCCCATGACGGCGGGCTGCCAGGCGTACCGCCGCGCCACGTCGAGCCAGGCGCCGATGGCGTGCGGCCAGGCCTCGCGGTCGCCCACCGGGTCGCCGCTGGCCAGGCAGACCCCGGCCTCGACGCGGTAGGTGACGGCCGCCTTGCCGCTGGGCGAGAAGACGACGGCCTTGTCCCTGCGGGTGGCGAAGTAGCCGAGCGAGTCCTGTGCGCCGTACGCGCCGAGCAGCGCGCGGATGCGGGGCTCCTCGTCGCCGTGCAGCGCCGCTTCCATGCGCTGGGAGCGGAAGAGCGTCGCGGCGGCGTTCAGGAGCGCGAGCGCGCCGAAGAGGCCGAGCCAGAAGTAGAGGCCGCGTGGCGGGCTGCCGTCGAAGTAGTCCCGGCCGTGGATCAGACCGCCGCAGACCCTGTTGGCCGCCCACAGCAGCCGCTCGCCGCGCGGCAGTGTCCCGGGGAAGAGCTCGACCAGGCCCCAGCCGACCAGGATCGCGATGCCGAGGCCCGCGGCGAGGACGGCGATGGCCCGCCAGACCGCGCCGCGCCGCGAGTCCGCGGAGAACTCCTTGCGGGCCAGGATGAGCACCACGAAGGCGACGCCGCAGATGACGAAGGACGGCAGCGACTCTGCCCAGTAGCCGAGGGCGGCGCCGAGCACGTCGAAGGCGAGCAGCAGGCCCAGGTAGCTGACGACGAGCCACCACGCGACCTTCTTGCGCGATGCCGTGGCGGCGGCGAGCAGGAAGAGGAAGACGGCGTACGCGAGGTTCGCGCTGACCGGGACCGTGATGAGGTCCAGGAAGCGGATGACGGGGAGCAGCAGCCGACGCAGCGGGGCGATGACGGCGAGGACCGCGCAGAAGATGCCGAGCGTGCCGAAGAAGGCGGCGAAGCCTTCGGGGACGCGGCTCAGGAATCCGCCGCGCCGGGCTATCCGGCCGCCGGTGTCGGCCACCTCCGTGCTGACAGTCATGGGTCGACTCTAGGAAGTCCCGCGCCTCCCCGCCCGTCGAGCCGTACGGGCCTCCGTTAACCTCTCGGCGTGAACGAAGACCAGTCCCCACAGTTCGAACGCGGCACCGACGGGCCGAAGGTGATCGTCGTCGGAGTCGACGGCTCCGATTCCTCGCTCCGCGCGGCGGCATATGCCGGAGGCCTGGCCCGACGCCAGCGGGCCCTGCTCGCCGTGGTGTACATCCAGCCGGTGATGGCCGCGGGGGCCGCGCTCGGCGCCCCGATCGCGGAGACCACCGACGAGATCGCCGAGGGACTGATCACGGAGATCCGTGACGCGGCCGAGCGGGTGAAGGACATATTCGACGTGCGCTGGGAGTTCCACACCTTCCGCGGCGACCCCTACAGCGGCCTGGTCACCGCGGCCGACGACCTCAAGGCGGACGCCGTGGTCGTGGGCGCCTCCGAGCAGGCCGGTCACCGCATCGTCGGCTCCGTCGCGGTGCGTCTGGTGAAGGCGGGCCGCTGGCCGGTCACCGTCGTTCCCTGACCTGCCCGGGGCCGCCGCGCCACGGGCAGGGCGCGGCGTCTTCCGTCGCGGGCGGTGCTGGGCCATCATGATCCGCCGTCAGCCGATGCCGTCTGCGAAAAGGTGAGGCCCATGGCCGGACTCCGGATGGGGCACGGCGTACTGCGCCGCAAGCCCATCGAGAACATCGAAGAGACCGAGTCGGGCGGTGGCCTGACCCGCACGCTCGGACTGTGGCAGCTCACCGCGATCGGCGTGGGCGGCATCATCGGGGCCGGCATCTTCAGCCTCGCGGGCGCCGTGGCCAACGGCACCGCGGGGCCGGCGGTCCTGATCTCGTTCCTGATCGCGGGCGTCGCGAGCGCGGCCGCCGCCTTCTCCTACGCCGAGTTCGCGGGCATGATCCCGAAGGCGGGATCGGCGTACACCTACGGCTATGTGGTGCTCGGCGAGCTGACCGGCTGGTTCATCGGCTGGGACCTGCTCCTTGAGTACACCGCGATCGTGGCGGTCGTCGCGATCGGCATCTCCGGCTACTTCGGCTTCCTGGTCGAGGAGCTGGGCGCCGAGCTGCCGAACTGGATGATGGGCGCGCCGGGCACCGGTGACGGGCACCGGGTGGACCTGTTCGCCGCGGTGCTCTGCCTGTTCATCGCGTATCTGCTCACCCTCGGCATCAAGAACGCGGCGCGCTTCGAGATGATCGTCGTGGTGCTCAAGGTGATCGTGGTGCTCGTCGTGATCGCGGTGGGCTTCTTCCACATCGACACCGGCAACTACGACCCGTTCTTCCCCTTCGGCGTCAGCGGCGCGTTCACGGGCGCGGCGACGGTCTTCTTCGCCGTCTTCGGCTACGACGCGATGAGCACGGCGGCCGAGGAGTCCAAGGACGCCCAGCGCCACATGCCGAAGGCGATCCTGTACTCCCTGGCGATCTCGATGGTGCTCTACGTCCTGGCCTGCCTGGTCCTGACCGGCATGCAGAGCTACAAGGACGTCGACCCGGAGAGCGGCTTCTCCTCGGCCTTCAAGGCGGTGGGCCTCGGCGGCCTCGCGGACGTCATCGCGGTGGGCGCGATCATCGGCATCCTCACGGTGATGTTCACGTTCATGCTGGGCTGCACGCGCGTGTGGTTCTCGATGAGCCGGGACGGGCTGCTGCCCAAGTGGTTCGCGAAGACCCACGAGACCCGGCACGTGCCGACCCGTGTGACCTGGATCGTGGGGGTCGCGTCGGCCGCCATCGCCGGGTTCCTGCCGATCGGCGAGGCGGCCGAGCTCACCAACATCGGGATCCTGCTGGCGTTCGTCGTGGTGTGTGTCGCGGTGATCGTGCTGCGCTACAAGCAGCCCGAGCTGCCGCGCTCCTTCCGGTGCCCCGGAATGCCGGTGGTCCCGGCACTCGGGGTCGTCTTCTCCCTCTGGCTGATCACGTTCCTCCAGTGGCAGACCTGGGTGCGGTTCGCCGTGTGGTTCGTGCTCGGCCTCGGCGTGTACTTCGGGTACTCCTACCGCAGGTCGGAGCTGGCGAAGAACCCGGCGCCGCGGGACGCGCCCGAGTAGCGCGCGTCAGGCGCTCTTCTCGATCGACTTCTGGAATTCGCGGGCCATCTGCTCCAGGCCCTTGTTCTTCCACTCGGCCCAGAACGGCTTCCACTCGCCGATCTTCTTGCGGCCGCTGACGATGTCGTTGACCAGGTCGGTCGCCTCGGTGGACATGCGCCCGTAGTGCTGGGTGTACGCGTCCGAGTAGTGGCCGACCGTGGGATTGCGCACGGCCGTTTCGATGAGCTTCTGCTCGGCCGCGTACACGTCCTTGACGTCCTGGGCGCGCTCGTCGCCGGGGAAGCTGGAGGCGATCAGCGCGAAGGGCGAGGTGGTCGCGGTCTGCAGTCCGCTGTAGAGGCCCTCGACCTGCTGCTTGCCCTGCTTGGTACGGGAGGGGAAGCCGTGCTTGTCGTACGTGAAGTCCTCGCCCTCGGCGCCGTATTCGAGGAACTCGCGCTCCTTGCTGCCGAACGGCGCCGCCAGGTAGTCCAGGACGCGCAGCAGCATGCGCACCCGCTTCTCGTCGCCCTTCTTGATCGCCGTGTAGCCGATGGTGCCCAGGTGGTAGTGGTGGTGGGGCTGGTTGCCGCCCGCGGCGAACGGGATCATGATCTCGGACGCCAGCTCGGGGTCCTGGACGCGGATGTCGTTGCGCGCGTTGTACGGGTTGGCGTGCACGGTGGCGCCGATCGCGCCCTGCGCCATCTTGATGTACGCGTCGGCCATCTTGGGGTCGCCCGGGTAGAAGACCCCGGCCTTCTTCAGCTTCACGACGAAGTCGAGGGCCGCGGTGTACTCGTCGGTCTCCTGGAACCAGGTGAGTGAACCGTCCTTGTTCTGCCGCCACTTGTTGGGGGCGCCGAAGGACTGGCACAGGACGTTGACCGCGTTGACGTAGATCGGCTCAAGGGCCCAGGTCTTGCCGCCGGTGACCTCCTTGCACTTGTCGAGGAACTCCTCGGTGCCGGACGCCTGGATGCCGTCCGTCTTCGCCCACACCTTCGGATTGCCCGCGTAGACCTGGCCGAACGCCGGGTAGGGCACGGGCGCGCCCCAGATCTTGCCGTTGACGACGGCCGTCTTCCAGTGCGCGGGCGTCATCGCCGCGAGGTTGGGATACGTCTTGACCGCGTCGCCCGAGACGTACTCGGTGATGTCGGCGCACTTGGCCTCCAGCAGCTCGGCGATGTGCTGGATGCCCTGGTTGGGCGGTATCCAGAGCAGGTCGGGCAGGTCGCCGCCCGCGATGACGGCGGAGAACTTCTGCTCGTAGCCGGGGTCGGTGCCGAGGATCGCGGTCAGGTCGACGCCGAGCGCCTTGTCGACCTTCTCCCAGTACGCGTTGGAGCCCTTGGGGGTGGGCGGCTGCGTCCAGATCTCCGTGAGCAGCGTGACCTTCGAGCCGTCGCCCGGGGTCTTCGCGACGCTGCGCACCAGCTTGTCGGGGTAGGAGAGGAAGCCCGCGGAGAGGCCCTTCGCGTTCGGCGGCAGATCGGGCTTGATCTTGGTGAAGGGGACGTACGAAGGCAGCTTCACCTTCGCCGACGCCGCCTCGCCGGTCTTCTTGGCGGCCGAGCCGCAGCCCGTCAGGGAGGTGGCGGCCGCGCCCGCGGCGACGGCGGTGGACAGGCTCAGGAAGGTGCGTCGGGACATGCCGGTCATGGGAATCTCCGCGGATGAGGTCGTGTGAGGAGGGGTCAGCCCTTGATGGCGCCGGTGAGCACGCCCTTGGTGAAGTACTTCTGGAGGAAGGGGAAGAGCGCCAGGATCGGCAGGAGCGCGAGCATGACCACGGCCATGGAGAGGGACTGCTGCGGCGGCATGTGGGCGATGCCGAGCTGGTCGGCGGTCATGGACTTGTTCTGTACGACGTAGGTGCGCAGGACCAGCTGGATGGGCCACTTGCCCGAGTCGTTGAGGTAGAGCATCGCGTTGAAGAAGGCGTTCCAGTACGTCACGGCGTAGAAGAGGCCGACGACGGCGACGACGCCCTTGGACAGCGGGAGCACGATGCGGGTGAGGATGCGCCAGTCGCCCGCGCCGTCGATGCGGGCGGCCTGGTAGAGCTCCTCGGGGATGTTCATGAAGAACGCCCGCAGGACCACCAGATTGAACGCGTTGATCAGCACGGGCAGGATCAACGACCAGTAGGAGTCCAGGAGTCCGAGCTCCTTGACCACCACGTACATCGGGACCATGCCCGGCGCGAAGAGCAGCGTGAAGAGGACCATCAGGAGGATCGGCTTGCCGCCGGGGACGCCGCGCTTGCTCAGGGCGTACGCCAGGGCGATCGTCGTCAGCAGGGACAGCGCCGTGCCGACCACGGTGATCAGGACGCTGACGACCACCGCGCGCGAGACGATGCCGCCGGAGAGGACCGTGCGGTAGGCCTCCAGGGTCGGCTCCGAGGGGAACAGGACGAAGCCGCCGGCCTCGGTGATCTCCTCGCGCGACGCGAGGCTGGTGGAGAGGACCGTGAGGAAGGGCAGCACCATCACGGCGCAGATGACCGTGATGACGACGGCCTTGGCGGCCGAGCCGATCTTGGAGGGCGGCTCCTCCCAGGCGGGCCGCTCCTCGCGTATCCGCTGCCGTTCGCCCTTGGAGCGCAGGGGGAATCCGAAGCTGCTCATTTGCTGTACACCCCGTGCTCTCCGAAGGCGTGGGCGACCTTGTTGGCGCCCCAGATCATCAGGGCGCCGATGACTCCCTTGACCAGGCCCGCGGCCGCGCCGACGCCCCAGTCGCCGTAGACGACGCCGTGGTAGTAGATGTAGGTGTCGAGGACTTCCGCCGCGCGGGCACCGACCGCGTCGCGCTGGAGCAGGAACTGCTCGAAGCCGACGGAGAGCACGTCGCCGAGGCGCAGCACGAGCAGCATGATGGTGACGCCGCGTACGGCGGGCAGCGTGACGTGCCACATGCGGCGCCAGCGGCCCGCGCCGTCGACGGCCGCCGACTCGTAGAGGCTCTGGTCGACGTTGGCGAGCGCCGCCAGATAGATGATCATGCCCCAGCCGATGTCCTTCCAGATCACCTGTCCGGTGATCAGGAGCGGGAAGGTGTTGGGGTCGCTCATCACGTCGAGCGCGGAAAGGCCGTGCTCGCGCAGGTAGTTGCTGACCAGGCCGGCGCCGCCGAGGACCTGCTGGAAGAGCGCGACGACCAGGACCCACGAGATGAAGTGCGGCAGATAGACGATGCTCTGCACGAACTTCTTGATGCGCGGGCTGATCAGGCTGTTGATCAGCAGAGCGAGGGCCAGCGGGGCGGGGAAGAAGAAGATCAGCTGGAGCGCGGCGAAGGCCAGGGTGTTGCGGACCGCCTCCCAGAACGCCGGATCGGCGAACAGCTCCTGGAAGTTGGCGAGGCCGACCAGCGGGCTCTCTTTGAAGCCGATGAAGGGCTGGTAGTCCTGGAAGGCGATGACGTTGCCCAGCATCGGCACGTAGAAGAACCCGACGAAGAAGAGCACGCCGGGGGCCATGAGGGCCAGCATCACCCAGTTGTCGCGCAGCCGGACGCGCAACGGCGGTCGCTTGTGGAGCGTGGGGCCCGGTTTCCCGGAGGGGGACGTGGACGTCGACTTCGACACGGACGCGGGGGGCGACGCGGCCTGTGGCCTGCGTCGCGTTGCAGGGGATGTCACTCGTTCTCCCTGGCCTTGCGGCACGACGGAATGGGGACACCGACAGCCGGCTTCTCAGGGGTCGCCCGCAGGGGTCGCCTCGGGCGGGATGAATAAAGAAGCCAACTTGCCGAAAGAGAGCCACATCATGGAAGGGCCGCCCGCGCCCGTCAACCACCCGCGCGTGCTAAGGGGTTGGACTTTTCTGCGCGGCGCGGTCGGTGTGCGGCATCTGCTCCAACTGGTCCAGTGCGAGACGGGCTGCCCCGATTGCGGTCGATTCCTCGCCGAGTACGGAGGTGCGCACCTGCGGCGCGTACGGGCAGCGTTCGGCGAGGCGACTCGCGAACGGCTCGCTGAGCAGGGCACCCGCGCGGGAGATGCCGCCGCCGAGCACGACCGCCCGCGGATCGAGCACGGCGACATGGCGCGTGAGGCTGTCGGCGAGGCATTCGGCGAAGGCCCGCAGGGTGTAGCGGGCGCCGCCGTCGCCCGCTGCCGCGGCGGTCACCACGGCCCGCGCCGCGTTCTCGCGGGTGGGCTTCTCCGCGCCCTGGTGCCCGGCGAACCAGTCGAGAAGCCGCTGGTAGGACATCTCCCAGCCGTCCCCCGCGACCATCTCACCGGCCGCCGAGTGGTGGCCCCTGTGGAGTTCGCCGCCCAGCCACAGGCCGATGCCGAGCCGGTTGCCGACGTACAGGTACACGCAGTCGCGCACGTCGACGCTGACGCCGCCGGTGCACTCGGCGAGGGTGGCGAGCTGGATGTCGTTGCCCACCACCACGGGTCCGGGTGCGGCGCCCGCGAGTTCGCTGGCGAGGTCGAGTCCCGTCCACTGGGGCAGCGAGTCGCTGACCGCGACGCGCCCCTCGGTGTCGACCATGCCGCTGGTGCCGACGCCGGTGGCGAGCGGCCGCACGGCGGCCGCCTCGGGTGCGGCCAGGCAGTCGGCGACGGCCCTGCGCACCGCGTCAAGCCGCTCCCGTGCGGGGAGTTCGGGCGTGACGGCGACCCGCCGGGCGGCGACCGTGCGGCCGAGCAGGTCGGCGGCGATCACCAGGACCTTGTGCGCGCCGATGTCGACGCCGAGCACATGGCCCGCCTCGGCGCGGAAGCGGAACCGGCGGGCCGGCCTGCCGACGTTTCCGCTGCCCGGCGACAGCTCCACGAGCCTTCCCTCGCGCAGGAGTTGGGCGGTCAGGTCCTGCGCGGTGGGGCGGGAGACGCCGATCAGGGAGGCCAGTTCCGGCACCGTGATCTCGGCGTGTTCGCGCAGCACGCGCAGCGCGGCCGCCGTGTTCAGCCGTCGCAGCAGTGACGGGTCGCCACTCAACGGGTCACCACTCATGGGTTCCTCCCCCTTGACAGCATGATCGGTTCATCCCCAGGGTGACCCGGAGCGATTGAGAAACTTACCTAATAAACAGCGCCCTTGGGGAGCAACAGATGGGTGAGACAGGACCGCGACCCGGCCATCCCGAGCTGGAGTGCGGCATCGGCATCTGGGATCAGGACGTCTACGGAAATCATCGCCTGCTGGTGGACGTCACCGCCGCGGCACCGGCCGTCGCGGCCGAACTCCCGTGGCGGCGCCAGGATTCCACGGCCGGCGACGTGGACGTGATCGTCCTCGCCCCTTCGGGGCTGCGCGTGCACAACACCGTGGCCGTGGAGGTGACCGACGAACGCGGCCGCATCGCCTTCGAGCCGACGGCGGGGCCCGGCGCGTACGCCGTGCACTACCTGCCGTACGCGCACACGGGCAAGCCCTACTACCCGCAGGCCGCCTACCGCCCGCCGACCAGGACGGCCGACCCCGGCTGGGTGCACCGCTGCGGGCTCGACGACCCCGGCACCTGGGCAACACTCCCCCGCGCCGAGGCGTTCCGCTACGAGGCGGCGAGCGCGATCGACTCGTTCGCGCCGCTGGGCTTCGCGGCGACGGCGGCCGAATGCTCCGCGCTCCGGCAGGCGCACGCCGACGAGCGGTTCCTGCTCTTCGGCGAGGACAGGGCGCATCCGCTGGGCCGCTACGCGCGGCTGCCCGCGCGCTGGGCGCTGGCCGGGCCAGGCGAGCCGCTCACGGGCGCAGCCGACCGCGGGGAGTTCTACGCGGTGCAGGTCGGCGTGTACGCCCTCAGCGACCTCTCGGACGTCCACGCCGAGGTGCGCGGACTGCCGTTCCCCGCCCGCTGCCTGAGCACCGGGGGCACCGACGCCCGCGGCGACGCCTTCGAGCGCCGCGTCGAGGTGGCGGCGGGCGGGGTGAGCGCGCTGTGGCTCGGCATCGACGTGCCCGAGGGGGCGGCGCCTGGACGGTACGAGGCGGAGATCTCGGTCCGTGCGCAGGGCGCCCCCGAGCGGGTGCTCCCGCTGATGCTGAGCGTCGGCGAGAGCGTCGTCGCCGAGCACGGCGCGGGCGAGCCGGGGCACCTCGCCCGGCTCGGCTGGCTGGACTCGACGCTGGCCCAGGACGACGAAGTGGTCCCGCCGTTCGCCCCCGTGAAGGCCGACGGGCCCCGGCTGGCCCTCCTCGGCCGCGCGGTCGAGCTGGGCCCCGACGGGCTCCCGCACCGGATCACGTCCACCTTCACGCCTTCCGTGACCCGAGCCGACGGCCCCGAACGCGAACTGCTCGCGGCGCCGCTCGCGTTCGGCATCGGGCGCCCCCTGGAGTACGCGCCGCTCGCCGTCGACCAGCCGGGCCCCGCCCGCGCGCGCTGGTCGACGCGGGCCACCGGACGGGACGTGATCCTGTCCACGGAAGGCGAGTTGGAGGCCGACGGGTTCCTCGTCGTGCGGGCCACCGTGGCGGCGACCGCCGACACCGAACTCGAGGTGACGCTGGACGTGCCGGTGCGCGAGGACGTCGCGCGGTACGCGATGGGGCTCGGCCTCACCGGCCGCGCCTGCCCGGCGGCGTACGACTGGAGCTGGGACACCCCCACCCGCAACCAGGACGCGTTCTGGCTCGGCGACCCGGCGGCGGGCCTCCAGCTCTCGCTGCGCGACGAGCACTACGCGCGTCCCCTGAACACCAACTACTACCGGGAGAAGCCCCTGGTCACCCCGCGTTCCTGGGCGGGCGAAGGGGCGGGCGGGGTGCGGCTGCGGACGGCGGACGGGGTGCGCGCGCTCACCGCGTTCAGCGGGCCGCTGCGGCTGCGCGCGGGCGAGAGCCGCCGCTTCGAGTTCCGGCTGCTGCTCACCCCGTTCAAGCCGCTCGACCCCCGCCGCCAGCTCGGCGAGCGCTACTACCACGCGTACGCCGCGCCGGGCGAGGTCGCCGCGTACGGCGCGAACGTCGTCAATCTGCACCACGCCACGCCCCCCAATCCCTACATCAACGACCCACTGCTCGCCGCCGACGTGCTGCGCGCCTACACGGACGAGGCCCATCGGCTCGGCGTCCGCGTGAAGGTCTACGACACGGTGCGCGAACTCACCCGGCACACACCGGAGTTGCCGGTGCTCGCCTCGTTCGGCGACGAGATCTTCGCCGCCGGGCCCGGCGGCGGTCACGCCTGGCTGAGGGAGCACTTGGGCGAGGAACACGTCCCGGGCTGGGTGGCGCCCGACGTGGGCGACGTCGCGGTCGTCACGTCCGGCGACTCGCGCTGGCACAACGCGCACGTGTGCGGCATCGAGCGGCTGCGCCGGGCCGTGGGCGTCGACGGGCTCTACCTCGACGACGTGGCGTACGACAGGACCACGATGAAGCGGGTCCGCAAGGCGCTCGCCCGGTCCGGCGAGGCCACACCGGTGATCGACCTCCACTCGTGCAACCAGTACCGGGAGGCGGACGGCTTCGCCTCCAGCGCCAATCTGTACGCCGAACTCCTCCCGTACGTCGACCGGCTCTGGCTCGGCGAGCTCTTCGACTACGACGGGGCCGACGGCGCCGACCCGGCGTACTGGCTGGTGGAGATCTCCGGCGTCCCGTTCGGGCTGATGGGCGAGATGCTGGAGGGCGGCGGCAACCCGTGGCGCGGGCTCGTCTTCGGGATGACGGCGCGGGCGCCCATGACCGATGTGCGGCCGCTGTGGCGGGCGTTCGACCGGCTCCGGCTCACCGAGGCGGAGATGACGGGCTGGTGGGCGGGCGAACCGCCGGTGCGCACCGGCCGCGACGACGTGCTCGCCACCACCTGGGAGGGCCCTGGCGGCACGGCGACCGCGCTGGCGTCCTGGGCGGCCGAGCCGGTCGACGTGGTGCTCACGGTGGCGGGCGGGCGGCCGGTGGCGGCGTACGCGCCCGCCGTCGAGGGCTTCCAGCCGGAGCGGCGGTTCGCCGCGGGCGAGCCGGTCCCGGTGGCGCCGGGACGCGGCTGGCTGCTCGACGTCGGGCCTACTTCCCCATGACCAGGCCCGCCTTGCCCGCGCCCCTGCTCAGGACGATGCGGCGGATGCGGTCGCGGATGCCGCCCACCTCGGCGCCGCGGTCGAGCGCCCGGTTCAGGTTGACGACGCGGCCCGGGTCGGTGTCGAACCACATGGGGATGAACTCGGCCTTGCGCACCTGCCACCTGGCCCCGTCCTTGGCGGGCGGGGCGAAGGTGAAGCGGCCGATGGAGCCCTGGTTGCCGCGCGGGTCGTGGGCGCCCTCGTGATTGATCATGCTGCCGGCGATCTGGTCGCCCATGCCGTAGATGACCCAGGTGCCGTTGACCTTCTCGTACGCCTGCGGGACGTGCGCGTGGGTGCCGAGGATGAGGTCGATGTCGGGGCGGCCGCCGGTGCGCGATCCGGTGAGCTGCCTGCCGAGCCGCAACTGCTGGCGGTCGGGCTCGTCCTGCCACTCGCTGCCCCAGTGCAGGCTGACGACCACGACGTCGGCGCCCGCCCCGCGGGCCGCCCGCGCGTCCGCGACGATCTTGGCGCGGTCGATGAGGTCGACCGTCCAGGGCTTGCCCTTGGGCAGCGGGATGCCGTTGGTGCCGTAGGTGTAGGCGAGCTGCGCGACCTTCGCGCCACCCGCGCGCAGCCACGCGGGCGACTTGTCCTCGGCGGCCGAGCGGGCCGAGCCCGCGTGCTTGACGCCCGCCTTGTCGAGCGCGTCCAGGGTGCGGCGCACGCCGGCGGAACCGGCGTCCAGGGTGTGGTTGGAGGCGGTGGAGCACGAGTCGTACCCGGTGGCCTTCAGGGCGCGGGCCACCTGGGGCGGGGACTTGAAGCTGGGGTAGCCGGAGTAGTCGCCGTCCGCGCCGTACACCGTCTCCATGTGACAGATCGCCAGATCCGCCGTGTCGACGACGGGCTTGGCGCCCGCGAGCATCGGCGCGAAGTCGTATCCGTCGCCGCCCGCGTCGGTGTTGGCCTGGCGGATGATCGAGGAGTGCGGCAGGACGTCCCCGGAGGCGACGAGGGTGAAGCCGCGCGCGTCCGCCGTACCGCCGCCCGCGGACGAGGGTGCGGGGCGTTGCGAGACGTTCTGGGCGGCGGGCCGCTGCCGCGCCGTGTCGCCTGGCTCGGCCCCGCAGGCGGCGGTGGCACCGATGAGCAGTACCGTCGCGGCGGCCGTGGCGCGCCGCAGATTCCGTGTGCTGCCTGGGGTTCTCGTGGTGGGGGTGGTCCGTGTGTGCCGTGCGTTCCGTACGCGCTGCGTCATCGGCCGGGCTCCGTGGATCGGGATGTATGGGGCAAAGGAATCCACATACGGAGCTGCCGCCGAATCAAGGACCAATGCCGCCAAGGTCCCTGAAACGGAGTCACACCGTTCGGCCCTGTGACGCGAACAACACGGCACCCGCGACCTGCGGTGAAACCGTGGGCCGGGTCAAGGATCCGTAAAGCGCCTTGCTCAGCACCCCTGTTGGGTACTCGGCTGTCCTCATCCGTGTTCCGGATTGGGGGGCCAGAGGCCGGTGGACGCGCACGGACCGGAGGAAGGCGGAGCGGATGCAGCACGAGGCAAGAGGAAACGCGGAGGGCCCCGGCCCCCGGAGCGGGGAACTGACCGTCCCCATGGCGTGGTTGTACGCGGAGTACATCGCCGACGAGTTGCTGCGCACCGGCGATCTGATGCCGCCCACGTCCTTCGAGTACCGCGCGGGACGTGACGCGCTCGCGCTGACGATCTTCCTTTCGGACAGCAGGGGCGAGCTGTCCGGGATCCGGGTGGTCACCCAGCTGGAGACCTGGCTGTCCCTGACGGCGTACGACCAGCCGTGGCAGGACTGGGTCCGCGGGCGCATGGCGCTGCTCTCGGAGGACGCCGAGGCCACCGGCGAATCGGTGCCCGACCTGGAACTCGCCGAGCTGGCCTGGCGCTGGCTCCAGGAGACCGAGCTGCTGGCCCCCGACCTGGACGCGGTGCCCGGCGGCGGTCCCGTGCCCGGCGACGAGGAGGGGCCGAAGGTGTGGACGCCCGCCTGGCGGCTCGGTCTGCCGCTCGGACATCTGGCGATCCACTTGTTCTGACGACTTGTTCTGACGAGGCGATCGCGGAGTGCGACGCCTGTCGTACGGCGCACGATCGTGACGCGCGCCCCGCGGCTTGAGTGATTCGGCGTTCCGACGCGTACCGGAGGGAGAGGAGCAACCCCACCGACAAGGAACGCCATGAGGTCCCTGGAGCGGCACCGTGACGCCGGCGCGTACGCGCTCGGCGTCCTCGACGCGGCGGACGCCTTCCGCTTCGAGGATCACCTCGCGGGCTGCCCCGCCTGTCTGCTCGCGCTCGACGAACTCCGCGCCACGACACGGCAATTGGAGACGTACGGCCGGCTGACACCGGCATCGGTGGCTCCGGTCGCCGCGCCCGACCCCGCGCTGCTGGGCAGGCTGCTGCGCGAGAGCGCCCGGCTGCGCGGGCGGCGCAGGCGGTGGCTGTGCGCGGTCGCAGCTTCGGTCGTGCTCGCCGTCGCCGCGCCGGCCGCGAGCGTCATCACCGCGTCCGGCGCGGGATCGGCACACCTCAGCGCGCACGGCCCCGACGGGGTCGCCGCGACACTGACGGCCCGCGAGCGCGCCTGGGGCACCGAGCTCGGGCTCACGATGCGCGAGGAGACGCCGAGCCCCTGGGTCTGCGAACTGGTGGCCGTCGGCGTGGACGGCGCCGAGCAGACCGTCACCACCTGGCGGATGGGCCGGCGCACCGTGCGGGTCCAGGGGGTGGCGGCCCTGCATCCGGCGCGCACGGACCGCTACGAGGTGCGTACGGCCGACGGGCGGCTCCTGCTGACACTGCGCCGCCCGTAGGGCCGTACGCACCCGGTTCCAGCGGTCCTGCGGCCTGCCGCTACTTCAGCAGCCGCGACATCCTGCGGTCCGCGAGCGGTTTGCCGCCCGTCTGGCAGGTCGGGCAGTACTGCAGCGAGGAATCGGCGAAGGACACCTCCCGGATCGTGTCGCCGCACACCGGGCACGGCTCGCCGGTGCGGCCGTGCACGCGCAGGCCGCTCTTCTTCTCCGCCTTGAGGCGGCCCGCCGCGACGCCCCGCGAGCGGTCCACCGCCTCGGTCAGCGTAGCCAGCAGCGCCACATGCAGCCCATGGACTTCCTCCTTCGTGAGATTCGACGCGATCTTGAACGGCGACATGCGCGCCGCGTGCAGGATCTCGTCGCTGTAGGCGTTGCCGATGCCCGCGATCAGGCCCTGGTCGCGCAACGCCCCCTTGATCTGCCGCCGTTCACCCGCGAGCAGCCCGGCCAGGCGCTCCTCGTCGAAGTCGGCGGCGAGCGGGTCCGCGCCGAGCCGGGCGATCCCCGGGACCGTCGCCGGATCCTCGGTCACGTACACGGCGAGGCGCTTCTGGGTGCCCGCCTCCGTGAGGTCGAAGCCCTCGCCGGTCGCCAGGGCCACCCGCAGCGCCAGCGGGCCCTTACCGGGGCGCGGGGCGCCGTCCGGCAGCCGGTCCTTCCACTGGAGCCAGCCCGCTCGGGCCAGGTGGGTGACGAGGTGCGGTCCGCCGGTGTCGATGTCCAGGAACTTGCCGTGCCGGGCCACCGCGGTGACCGTACGGCCCTCCAGGGCGGTCGGCGGCGGGTCGTACGTCTTGAGGACGCTGACCGCGACCGGCAGCACCCTGACGATCTCGCGGCCGACCAGATGGTCCGTCAGGAAGGCGCGCAGCGCCTCGACTTCGGGCAGTTCTGGCATGTCTCTCCCTCAGCCCCGCGCGTTCCGCGCGGGCACGATGAACTCGCACCACACGCACTTGCCGCTGCCGCGCGCGTCCACGCCCCAGACGTCCGCGAGCCGGTCCACCAGGAGCAGGCCGCGGCCCGAGACGCCCGACTCGCCCGCCTCGCGGCGGCGTGGCAGGGCGCTGGAGGAGTCCTCCACGTCGACGCGCAGCCGCCGGTCGGTGCCGGTCAGGACCCGCAGGGTCACGATGGCGGAACCGTCGGTGTGCATCAGCGCGTTGGTGATCACCTCGTCGGCGACCAGCTCGATCTCGTCGGCGCGCTCGCCCGCTCCCCAGGCGCGCACGGCGGCCCTGATCATGTGCCGGGCCTCGGCGAGCGCCTCGGGGTCGCTCGGCGCGACGTGCTGCTGGAGGCGCCCGCCGGACTGCGGTGCGTCGATCATGCGGCGGCGCAGCAGCAGGAGCGCCGCGTCGTCCTCCCCGCCCCTGCCGTCGACGATGCCGCACAGCCGGTCGGCGAGCTTCTGGAGGTCGCGGGGGCCCGTGGCGGCGAGTTCGGCGACCGCCCGCATGCCGTCGTCGAGGTCGGCGCCGGGTTCCTCGACGAGGCCGTCGGTGCAGAGCAACAGGGTCTGGCCCGGGTCGAGTTCGAGGGTGGTGACGGGGTAGTCGAGGCGTCCGAACTCGGCGGACAGGCCGAGCGGCAGGCCGCCGTCGACGGGCACGCGGCGGCAGGAGCCGTCGGTGAGCTGGACGAGCGGGTCGAGGTGGCCCGCCCGGACGAACTGCACCACTCCGGTGGACAGGTCGGCCTCCGCGTACAGGCAGGTCGCGAAGCGCTCGGTGTCCAGCTCGTGCAGGAAGCTGGAGGCGCGGGCCATGACGGTGGCGGGGGTGTGGCCCTCGGCGGCGTAGGCGCGCAGCACGATGCGCAGCTGGCCCATGACGGCGGCCGCGTGCGTGTCGTGGCCCTGGACGTCGCCGATGACCGCGCCGACCCGGCCGCCGGGCAGCGGGATCACGTCGTACCAGTCGCCGCCGATGTCCCTGCCGAGCGCCGCGGAGCGGTAGCGGACCGCGATCTCGGCGCCGGGCACGCCGGGGATGGTGCGCGGCAGCATGGCCTGCTGGAGACCTTGTGCGAGGTCCTTCTCCTGCTCGTAGAGCATGGCGCGCTGGAGGCTCTGCGCGATGCTGCTGCCGAGCGCGACCAGGACGTTGCGCTCCTCGTCGGGGAAGCCGGTCTTGTCCTGGTAGAGCAGCCCGAGCACGCCGATGGGGCGGGCCTGCGCGATCAGCGGCAGATAGGCCGCCGCGGTGATGCCGAGCTCCTCGATGTGCGGCCACAGCAGCGGGAAGGACGCCGCGAAGTCCTCGGGCGTCTCGATGTAGCGCGGCGCGAGCGTGCGCACGACCTCGCCCATCGGGTACGCCTCGTCGATGCGGGTGAGGCGGGTGCCCTGCACGTAACTGCCCTTGGGCCCCTCGGCGACCAGCCGGATCCGGCCCGCCTCGACCAGGCCCATGACCAGGTTCGACGCGCCGAGGTGGGCGAGGCCGTGGGTGTCCTTGAGCACGTCGATGACGTCCCGCACGGTGCGGGCGTGCGCGAGGGCCGCGGTGGTGCCCTGCACGATGCTGGTGGTGCGGCGCCGCTCGGCCTCCTCGTCGGCCCGCTCGTGCAGCGGTCCCGCGCTCAGTTCGCGCGCGGCGTCGCTGACGATGCCGACGATGCGGTGCGGCCGCCCGGTGGCGTCGCGCAGGATGTGGCCCTGGGTGTGGGTCCAGCGCAGGGACCCGTCGCGGCAGCGCACCCGGAAGTAGGCGCCGTAGGCCCTGCTGCCGTCCTTCAGGGCGTGCGAGACGATCTCGTCGAGCGAGTGCGCCTCGACGGGCGGGACGCGGAAGGCGAGGGTCTCCGGCCGGTTGTCGTATTCGTCGGCGCGTACGTCGAAGACCGCGTGAGCGGCGGCGTCCATCTCCATGAGGCCGCTGTCGAGGTCCCAGTCGAAGCGGCCCATGCGCAGGGCCGCCCCGTACAGCTCCATGAAACAGCCGTGCGCGCAGCCGGGGTCCGGCGTTCCGCAGTGGCAGTGCCCCGCCGGGGCGTGCCCACCGGTTCCCGCGTCCATGGGCCCACGCTAGGCGGAGCCCCTCGCGCGCGCACGTGGGGGAAGCGGCGCGTGGGGCTCCGCCGTCCAACCGGACGGTCCGTTCACTTGGACGCACGGGTGGACACAGCGGGTGGCGGTACCGGTCGGTCATGGGAAGTACTGGTCGGTCGCATCGGTCGGGGCCGCTGTGAGATGCCTGCCCGGCGGCGGCCTGCCGTGCGGAGTGGTGCTGGTCGGTGCTGTGGTGCTGCTCTTGCCGTGGCGCTGTTCGTGCTGTGGCGCTGTTCGTGCTGTGGCGCTGGTCCGTACGGGTCGGCACTGGTCGGTACCGATGCGTACGCTCTGTCACCGCGCCCGCTACGCCGTCTCGGCGACCTTGCTCTGGACCCGGACCGCCACCTCCGTCCACATCTCCGCGCTCTCCCCCGCCAGGTAGGCGACGATGCCCCGGCAGTGCGGCGGGACCTTCTCGATGATCTGGTCCCACTCCTCCATGCTGATCGTGTGGATGTTGAGCAGCCTCAGGAGGGTGCGGCCGATCTCGCTGAAGCGCAGCGCGGGATCCGCCTTGAGCCGCTTCACCGCCTCGGCCCTGTCCTGCGCCACGTCCCTGTCGGGCACGGCCGAGGGGCCGCGGCCCAGGCGCGGCGGTTCAGCACGGGCCTCGTGGTGCGCCTGCCTGCCGCGCCGCGGCACCGGGTCCTCGCCGCGCATCATGCGGTTGCGCACGTCACGGACGGTCTCCGGCGATATCGACGCGACCCTGGCCACCTGGCGCAGCGAGAGCCCGGGGTTCTGGGCGATCAGCTCGCTCGCGAGCCTGCGCCCCTCCGCCCCGTTGATCGGCCGGACCCGGCCGTCGTGCCCGATCCGGCTCTCCTCGCCCGTACGGCCGCCCGGTGCGCGTCTGCGGATGTCCGCCACGGTGCCGGGCGCGATGCCGCTGACCGAGGCGATCATGCGGTCGGACCACTGCGGGTGCGAGGCGATGATGCGCCCCGCGGCGCGCTTGCGGTCCGCCGTGGTGAGCGGCAGGCCGTGCGTGACGTTGGACTCGACGGCGAGGACGAAGGCGTCGGCGTCGTCCCCGTCGAAGAACCTGACCGCGATCTTGCGCTGTCCTCTGGCCTCGGCCGCCCGTAATCGGTGCAGACCGTCGATCACCCGCATGGTCGGACGGTGCACCGTGATGGGCGGCAGCGGTGTCTGGACGACCGCGAGCGCTTCCACGTGTTCCGGGTCGACCCCGGTGGTGCGCGGTGAGTCCGCCGTCGACAGCGAGCCGATCTCGACCTCGACGACCATCAGCCGGTCCATCTGGTCCAGCTGATCCCTCTGGTCCGTCCGATCCGTCTGTTCGTGCTCAGGTGTTGCCAACTCAACTCCCCCTTGAGCTCTGGTTGTCCCCCGTGTGTGCGTCCCGGCACCCCGAACCGCTCAGGTCACACCGCCGCACTCCTCCGCTGCCACCGGGCGGACCGGCCCGGCACGGCAATGGAGGAGTGGATCGACGAGGTGCGCCGTACGCGTTCGCCCTCTGCCGAGGGCCCTGAAGTGAATGCGTTGCGCGCTCCGAATATGCGTTCGACAGTAGGCGCGGCGGGGGCGTCGCGCGCAGATATGGACGCCCTCGCCGCAGTCAACCACCGCGCCGAATCCGAACCGAACATCTCGTCGAATTACTGAATTTCACCCGCACTCGGCACCCCTGTCCCTCCCACGGGAATCCGTGCCAGCACGATCGAGGAAAGAATTTCCCTCAAACCGAACACACTCACCCTAACAACGTGTATTCGGACCCGGAACCCCTCACTAACGCGGAAATCGCCCGGCCGGGCACCCCTATTCACCCCTATCGGTGTTCGCCGGACCGGCCGGCACCGCCTCGGCCCGCGCACGGCGCGCCACGGGTGCGCTACGAGTGCACTACGAGTGCGCGAGCTTGCGGCCCATCAGCGGGGAGAGGATCGCGACCGCGGTGGCGACCTCGGCGGCCTCGACCCTGGTCAGGGCCTGATTGCCGTCGCAGAGCGCCGTTCCCGGGTCGGGATGTACGTCGATCATGACGCCGTCCGCGCCGACCGCGAGTGCCGCGCGGGTGAGCGGCAGGACCAGGTCGCGGCGGCCGCCCGAGTGCGAGGGGTCCACGATCACCGGCAGATGGGAGAGGCGCTGGACCACCGGCACCGCGCTGATGTCCAGGGTGTTGCGGGTGGCGGTCTCGAAGGTCCGGATGCCGCGTTCGCACAGCACGATGTCCAGGTTGCCGCGCTGCGCGATGTACTCCGCGGCCATCAGCCACTCCTCGATCGTGGCGCCGAAACCGCGTTTGAGGAGCACCGGCTTGCCGGCCGCGCCCACCTCCTGGAGCAGCGCGAAGTTGTGCATGTTGCGGGTGCCGATCTGGAGCATGTCGGCGTAGGGGGCGGCGAGTTCGACACCGGCCGCGTCGATCACCTCGGTGACCACCGGAAGGCCGGTCTCCGCGCTGACGTCGGCGAGAATGCGCAGGCCCTGTTCGCCGAGCCCCTGATAGGCGTACGGCGAGGTCCGCGGCTTGAACGCGCCGCCGCGCAGCAGTGCGGCCCCCGCCGCCTTGGCCAGCCGCGCGGCCGCCAGCGTCTGCGAGGGGGTCTCCACCGCGCAGGGTCCCGCGATCACGGTCAGGGTGTCGGGGCCGAACGGCACGCCCGCCACGGTGACGACGGACCTTTCGAGATGGTGCTCCCGGCTGACCAGCTTGTACGGCACGGAGATCCGCACGACGTCGAGGACCCCGCGCAACTGGGCCAGATTGAGGGCGTCGAACGCCTCCACATCTCCCACCAGGCCCACGATGGTGCGCGTCACGCCCCGGCTGACGAATGCGTCGCCGCCCGCGGTGCGCACCAGTTCGACGACTGCTTCCACGTCTTTCTGTGTGGCCTCGGGGGCCATCACCACTACCAAGGCGTTCCTCCCGTGATCGCTGAAGGGAAAGCGCTCGCCGGGATTTCCGGGATTTCCGGGGACGGCCGGAACTCGCGGGGCAGGGGAATCCAACGGGCGGAGCGAAATCCATTGAGCGACCACGGTAGGAGTGCCCGCGCTTTTCCTCAACGGAGGCATCCGACATTGTCCAACTGCGCAATATCGCGCGCCGGGAACGGAATTCCCTGGTCCGGTCCCGGTGGCCAGGGCTGTGACGATCACAGATCTTCGGACCGCGTTGTGACCGCCCGCCGCGTAGAAACGGAACGGCACACGGAGACGCGGACGGGGGGGCAGCCAGATGACCGACGTCCTTCAGCTCCTCGGTCTCTTAGGTCTCGGCTGTCTCTACGGTCTCTCCCTTATCCGGGGCCGCTCAGACCACATGCAGCCGGTCGCAGTCGTCGTGACTGGCGGGACCTTCGCCCCCACCGGGACCGAGGAGGGGGCTGAGTTTCGCGGCCAGGTCGGCACGGCGCTGGACGTCGAGCTTCCGGTACGCCCGGGTCAGATGCTGTTCGACGGTGCTGACGGTGATGCAGAGCTTGTCGGCGATCTGCCGGTTGGTGTGGCCACGGACGGCGAGCGTGGCCACACGCAGTTCGGCGTTGCTGAGTTCGACGGGGTTGCGGCGGGTGCCCGGGGGCCACGGGCGCTCGGCGGCCAGGGAGCCCGCGCCTTCCGTCGGTGCCACCCGGGGCACCGGAATGCCGCACTCCCCCGCCAGCTGCTGAGCCTTGCGGGCCAGGCTGCGCGCCTGCCCCACCTTCCCGAGTTCGCGCTGGGTCCTGGCCAACTCGTCGGTCGCGACGGCCAGTTCGAGCCGGTGCCCGCGTTCTCTGAGGATCTCGACGGCCTCGCCGAGGAGCGCTGCGCGGCGCCCCGCGACCAGCGTGCCCGCGAGCACCCGCAGCGACACGGCCCGCGCCGCGGTGCCGCCGGGCCCGACGAGGGCGAGCTGCTCCTCCGCGAGGGCGCGGGCACGGGCCGCGTCCCCGAGCCGGAGGTGGGCCTGTGCCGCGTCGGTGCGCCATGGCACCAGCGCGGGCAGGTCGAACTCCCAGCGGGTCATGAGGTCCCCGCAGGTGAGGAAGTCGTCGAGCGCGGCGTAGGGGCGCCCGGCCGCGAGGTAGTAGTGGCCGCGTGCGCGCAGATAGAGCAGCCCGTCGGGGGTCTGGAAGGCCGCATCGGGCACCGGGACGCTGAGTTGAGCGGCGGCCTCGTCGATCCTGCCGAGGACGGTCCTGGTGAACACGGCCGTGGCGATGGGCGAGGCGACGGCCACGCCCCAGCCCTCGGCGGGCACCAGGGCGAGCGCCGACCGCGCGGAGGCGTCGGCCGCGACGAGCGAACCGGCCCGCAGTTCTATGCGCGCCTTGGCCGAGGCGAGGAGCGCCTGCCACATCGGGGCACGCCGCTCGGCGGCCTCGTTGAACAGCGTCTCGCACCAGAAGGCGGCCGCGTCCAGGCGGTCGGCGAGCACCAGGGAGTGCAGGGCGACCAGGAGCGCGGTCAGCGTGCGGTCGTCGAGCCGGGTGCTCTGCAGGATCTGTTCGGCCCTGACCACCACGTCGTCGCCCGCGCCGTCCAGGACCGCTCGCATCAGACAGGCCGCCCGCTGGTGCGGGCTGCGCTCCAGGCTCGGCGCGTGCTCGGCGGCCTGGGCGTGCTCCGGCGTCACACCGAGGCAGGTCCGCGCGGACGCGGGGAGTCCCGGATAGGCGTACGTCAGCCAGCGGCGCGGGCAGTCGTGGCCGCGGGGCCCGCCGGCGGCGGTCTTCCCACAGGCCACCACGCCGTGCCGCTCCGCCGCCTTGAGCACGTCGAGCGCACGGTCGAAGCGGCCGAACCACAGGAGGTGGCCGACGAGTTCACCGGTGTCGCGGGCGCCCAGGCGGCCTTCGAGCGCGGCGGCGCCGAGTTCGGGCAGGTGCTGGTCGACGGCGGCCGGGTTGACGCGCCAGCCCGCCCGGGTCAGCGCGGCCCTGATCTCCAGGGCCTGGCGCGGGTCGGAGCAGGTGTCGCGGGCGACCCGCAGACAGGTGAGGGCGAGTTCGACCTCGTCGTCGGCGAGGGCCCGCTCGGCGGCCTCGATGAGCGTACGCAGCGCCCAGGGTGCCTCGACGGTCTCGGCCGCGATCAGGTGCTGGACCACCACGGTCGCGGCCGCGCCGTGCTCGTGCAGCACCCGGGCGACCCGGGCCTCCAGGCGGGCGCGGTCGGCGGGGTCCATGCTCCTGAGCACCGCGGTGCGTCCCGCTTCGTGGCGGAACCAGCCCGCGTCGAGCAGCCCCGCCTCGTTCAACGCGCGCAGACTGCGGTGCAAGGACTCCCGGCTGCTGCCGAGCGCCTCCCCCAGTTCGGCGAGCGTGACCTCGGGACCCGCGACGGCCAGGGCCCAGGCGGTACGACGGGTGGCCGGATCGCTGCGGTACAGGCCGGTGGCGACGGCCTGCACGAAGGACTCGCCGGGCACCAGTTCCGCCGAAGTGCCGTCGGCGGCGAGGGTGGCGCGGTGGTCCTCGATCAGCGCGCGCGTCAGCAAGGGGCTGCCGCCGCCGATCCGGTGGACGTCCGAGACGAGCTTGCGCGTCCGCCACCCGGGTCCGCCGAATCCGGAGATCATTTCCGCGACTCCGTGTCGCTGGAGCGGGCCTAGCCTGATATTCCGGCACCCCGGCAGGCGCAGCAAATCGACCCGCAATCGCGTATTACCGGCCAGGAAGCCGTTGTTTTCCCCCAGGACGACCAGAATGCGACTCACGTCCAGCCTGCGGGACAGGTAGAGGAGGCATTCAAGGGAGTGGCTGTCGGCGTGATGCACATCATCGATGCTGAGCAGCACCGGCCTTTCCCTGGCTTTTTCGAGGACAATCGAGCAGAGTTCGGGAATCTCACCCATCGGTACGCCGTGGCGTACCCCCCGCGTACGCCCCGACGGATCCGATTCCGCCATCAGATCCACGATCCGGGCCGCGCGACGGGTGTCCACGCCGAGCGGATCGGCGCCGAGCAACAGCTGTCCCATCACTCCGAGGGGCAGGTCGCTCTCCGCCGCTGAGGCCGTGGCCTGCAAATACAGTGCACCGGCTGCGGTCGCCCGCTCGCCGAAGGCACGCAGCAGCGCGGTCTTGCCGCTCGCCACCGCGCCGCTTACCAGAAGGACTCCGCCATGCCCGGCCTCACAGGAGCCGAGCATGTTGTGCATGATCGAGAATTCTTCACCACGTTCCACCAAGTCCATGAGCCGACTTCTCCCCCGCGCCTGACGGCTGATCCTTGAGCGCCCGGTCGAACAGCTGGATCAATTCCTCCGACTTGACCGTCCACCCGTCCGAAGACTCTGCCATATCTGAAAATCAACTACCAGCGCTATTTGACTCAATGCCACCTTATAACCGATGCGAATGCGCCAAGTGGCGAGAAATCGGATTTACCCGCTCCGTATCCGTCGAAAACTCATGCGTATTTGCCTGATGAGTGAAATCATCGCTCTTTCGGAAGGCGGCCGAGACGCGGGAGAAACGACGACAGAGGCAGCAGGGACGGCAGTGACACCAGGGCCGGGTGCACAAATGGCGCGATCGGCATGCCCCGGCTCCCGACCGTCTGACTGGTTCCCGCGCGTCGCTCCCGCCACGCTCCGGCCAGAGCCCGTGCGCCCGGTCAGCTGGCGAAGGTGCCCGGGTCGCTGTCGTCGAGGGGGTTCTCGGACAGGTACGGGTCGTCCGGCACGAGGCCGTCGTCGGACTGGTCCGGCGTATCGGGCACGGTCTCCGGGCCGATGTCCTCCGGGCTCTGGTCGAAGGGCTGGTCCTCCGGCTCCTGCGGAGAGACGTCCGTGGAGTCCTCCGGGGGAGACGGCACCTCGGTCGACGGCGTCGTCGTCGGCGTGGGGCAGCCGGGCGGCAGCGGGGAAGCGGGCTCCGTCGGCGTACCGGTCACCGGGGAAGGCGTCGGGCACGCGGTCGAGGAGGAGTCCGGGTCCGTGGGCCCGGTGGCGTCCGGGTCGCTGGGCGTGACGCTGCCGTCGGGCGTGTTCCGGTCCTGGTCGCCGTCGGAGTCCGTGGGCTTGGGCGACGGAGGGACCGGCGGCTTCGCCCTGCGGTCCTCGTTCGCGTCCTCGTCCCCGATCTTCCGCTCGATCCAGGTGTTGTTGACGATGTTGACGATGGTGATGTTGGTGATCGGCTGCGGCGCCGGGGTCACCACCACGACGCGGGTGGGCTGGTAGCCGCTCCACGGCTGCCCGTTGTGGCGCGGGGTGCCCTGGAACGCGACGGGCGGCTTCAGCGGATTGCCGCACGCGCAGCGCACCCGCGGCAGGCCGCGCTCGTCGACGAGGACGGCGGTGCCCGACTGGAGCACGGACTGGAAGCTGGTGGCCGAGCCGTCGCGGAAGCCGTGGTTGGTGACCCGGGTGTCCGCCCGCAGCACGACCGGGGTCAGGCCCCGCAGAAAGCCGGGGATCGCGGACGCCTCGATGCCGGAGGCCTCGGCGAAGGCACGGGCCTTGGCCCGGTCCCCGGTGAGGAAGCGGATCTGCTGGCCGACGTCGCAACTGCCGACCGCGTGCGTGCCGCCGTAGAGCCCGGGGGTGCCGCCCGAGATCGAGCGGGTGCCCTGCGGGGTGGCCGATCCGGTGGGTGAGGGCTGCGGCGAACGGGTGACGGGCGGCGGTGTCGCGGCGCTCTTCGCGGTGGAGTCGGTGAACGGGTCGGGCCCCTGTGCGGCGACGGGCTGCATGAACAGTTCGCGCTCCCCGCCTGCGGCGCTCTTGTCGCCGTCGCCGGAGCAGCCCGCGATGCCCGCGACCGCGAGGGCCGTGGATATCGCGAAGGTCATCGCATGGGTCCTGGTGGGGACGCGCACCGGGTTCTCCCGCCGTCTTCGGGGCATTTGCCCTTCATTGTCTGCTGGCTCTCCGATCACGTCGCAAGCCGGGACGCCTCACCCAGCGTCACAATGGAGGGGTGCAGTGGTTCACGGCGGACGCGTACGACCTGAGCCGGCTGATCTTCCAGCGGGCCCTCGCCGCGCTGTACCTCGTGGCGTTCCTGGGGGCGGCCCGCCAGTTCCGGCCGCTCATCGGGGAGCACGGGATGCTGCCGGTCCCCCGGTACGTGGCGCGCATGCCGTTCCGCCGGGCGCCCAGCCTGTTCCAGCTGCGCTACTCGGACCGGTTCTTCGCGCTCTGCGCCTGGGCGGGCTGCACGGTCGCGGTGGCGCTGCTCGCGGGCGCGGACGGCCTGCTGCCGCTGTGGGGCGCGATGCTCCTGTGGCTGATCCCCTGGGCGCTCTACCTCTCCGTCGTGAACGTGGGGCAGACCTGGTACGGCTTCGGCTGGGAGTCACTGCTCCTGGAGGTGGGCTTCCTCGCGGTCTTCCTCGGCAACGACGAGGTCGCGCCGCCCGTCCTCGTCCTCTTCCTGCTGCGCTGGGTGCTCTTCCGCGTGGAGTTCGGCGCCGGGCTGATCAAGATGCGCGGCGACGCGTGCTGGCGCAGGCTCACCTGCCTCTACTTCCACCACGAGACACAGCCGATGCCGGGCCCGCTGAGCCGGTTCTTCCACCAGCTCCCCCGGCCGCTGCACCGGGTCGAGGTGGCGGCCAACCACGTCACCCAACTCGTCGTACCCGTCCTGCTGTTCACCCCGCAGCCGGTGGCGACGGGCGCGGCCTTCCTGATGATCGCCACCCAGCTGTGGCTGGTCCTCTCCGGCAACTTCGCCTGGCTGAACTGGCTCACCATCGTGCTCGCCGTGTCCGCCCTCGACCTCTCCGCGTGGCACACGCCGCGCACGTTCGCGCCCGCTCCGCTCTGGTACGAGGCGGTGGTCGGCGCGGTCACCGTGGGGCTCCTGGCGCTGAGTTACCGTCCGGTGCGCAATCTGCTGTCGCGGCGCCAGGTCATGAACACCTCCTTCGACCCGCTGCACCTGGTCAACTCCTACGGCGCGTTCGGCAGCGTCAGCCGGGTGCGTCAGGAGATCGTCCTTGAGGGCACGGCCGACCCGGTGCCGCGCGAGGACTCCGACTGGCGCGCCTACGAGTTCAAGGGCAAGCCCGGTGACGTACGACGGTGGCCGCGCCAGTTCGCGCCGTACCACCTGCGGCTCGACTGGATGATGTGGTTCGCCGCGCTCTCCCCCGCGTACGCGCGGCCATGGTTCGGCCCGCTGGTGGAACGCCTCCTGGACGGCGACAGGGACACGCTGCGGCTGCTGCGCGCCAGCCCGTTCCCTCCCGAAGCGCCGCCCGCGTACGTCCGCGCCCGGCTCTACCGCTACCGGTACACGACCTGGCGCGAGCTGCGCGCGACGGGCGCGCACTGGGAACGGACCTACGTCCGTGAGTACTTGGCGCCGACGCGGCTCTCCACCCGGGCTCAGCAGCGGTAGACCCGGCGCGCCGTGCCGCCGAAGACCTCCCCCAGTTCGTCCGTGTCCAGGGAGCGCGTCAACAGCCGTGCGGCGTCGAGGACTTCGCCGTACGTGGCCGCGAGCGTGCTGACGGGCCAGTCGGAGCCGAACATCAGGCGCTGCGGCCCGAACGCGTCCAGGACGGTCCGCGCGTACGGCGCCAGGTCGTCCACGGTCCAGGTGCGGTGGTCCGCCTCGGTGACCATGCCGGAGAGTTTGCAGACGGTGTTGGGACGGGCGGCGAGCGCACGGACCGTCGCCGCCCACGGTTCGAGGGCGCCCGTCACGATGGGCGGCTTGCCCAAGTGGTCGAGGACGAAGGTGAGTTCGGGATGCTCCGCCGCCGCCCTCGCGCAGGCGGGGAGCTGGTGGGGCAGGACGACGAGGTCGTAGGCGAGCCCGGCGTCGGCGACGGCGGCGAGGCCCCTGCGGACGTCCGGGCGCAGCAGCCACTCGGGGTCGGGCTCGCCCTGGACCTGGTGGCGGATGCCCACCAGGTGCTGCCCTCCCGGGAGTTCGCGGAGCGCGGCCAGGGTGTCGGCGACGTCCGGGCGGGTGAGGTCGGTCCAGCCGACGACGCCCGCGACGAGATCGCTGTCCGCCGCGAGCGCGAGGAACTCGGGCGTCTCCTCGGGGACGGTGACCGTCTGGACGAGGATCGTGGCGGTGACGCCCGCCGCGCGCGCCTCGGGGGCCAGGTCGGCGAGCGAGAAGTTCCGCCGGACGGGCGCGAGTTCGTCGCCGGTGATCCACTCCTGGTCGCGTACGGAGAGGTCCCACACATGGTGGTGGGCGTCCACCAGGTCTGTCACGGCAGCTCCCAGACGACGGGCAGACCGGCCTCGGAGCCCTCGGCAGAGTAGTCGTGCACGACGTCGAGCAGCTCGGCCATGCGGGCCTGCCAGGCGATGTTGACCGGCAGCTTCTCCAGCTCGGCGAGCATGCGGGCGTAGTCCGCGCACTCCAGGAGGTGGAAGAGGTCGGTGCCGCTGCGCCAGATGGTCCAGGAGGTGGCGCCCGCGGCACGGATCGCGGAGGTGAGTTCGGCGGGCACCTCACGGTGCGCGGCGTCGTACGCCTCGATCCGGTCGGCGCGGACCTTGGTGTGCAGGGCGATCCTCATGGGCGCTCCCCTCCCGCGACGGACGAAGGGATCGGCGCCGAGGCAGGCAGCAGCCCCTCCGCCCGCGCCTCCCACCAGAAGTCGTCCGGCACGCGCGAGGCGAACTGCCGCGCGGCGTCGGTGACTTGCTCGGGCGCGTGGATGCCGACCAGTACGCTGGCGACGGCCGGGTGGCCGAACGGGAACGCGAGCGCGGCCGCCCGCAGCGTGGTGCCGTGCCGCTCGGCGAGGACCCGCAGGGCGCGGGCGCGTTCGAGGAGCTGGGCCGGCGCCTCGACGTAGTCGAAGCGGGCCCCCGGCTTCGGGTCGGCGAGCAGACCGGAGTTGAAGACGCCGCCGATGACGATGGAGGCGCCCCGTTCGCTCGCGGCGGGCAGCAGTTCCGTCAGGGCCCGGTGGTCCAGGAGCGTGTAGCGCCCCGCGCACAGCACCGCGTCGACATCGGTGTCGCGGATGAAGCGGGTGAGCATCTCGGCCTGGTTCATGCCCGCGCCTATCGCGCCGACGACGCCCTCGGAGCGCAGCTGCTCCAGGGCCGGGTAGCCCTCGCGGAACGCCTCCTCGGCGTGGTGGTCGGGGTCGTGCAGGAAGACGACGTCGACGCGGTCGGTGCGCAGGCGGGTGAGGCTGGACTCGATGGAGCGGCGGATGCCGTCCGCGCTGAAGTCCCAGATCCTGCGGTGGGTGCGCGGCACCGCGAAGCCGCCGTCGGCGAGGTCGTCCCCGCTGGTCTCGTCGAGCGGTTCGAGTACCCTCCCCACCTTCGTCGAGAGCGTGTACGAGGACCGGTCGCGGCCGCTCAGCGCCTCGCCGATGCGGCGCTCGGAGAGGCCGAGGCCGTAGTGCGGCGCGGTGTCGAAGTAGCGGATGCCCGCGTTCCAGGCGTGGTCGACGGCGGTGGCCGCCTGCTCGTCGGTGATCGGCGAGTAGAGGTTGCCGATGCCGGCGGCGCCGAAGGACAGCTCGGTCACCTCGACGCCGCCGGAGCCCAGGGTGCGCCGCGCCAGGGCGCTCACGAGCCCACCGGCCGCAGCCGCAGGCCCTGCATGCCGCCGTCGACGGCGAGCGCGGTGCCGGTGGTGGCGCCGGACAGCGGGCTCGCCAAGTAGGCGATGGCGCCCGCGACTTCCCCGGCGGCGACCAGGCGTCCGGTCGGCTGGCGGGCCTGGAGCGCGGCCCGTTCGGCGGCCGGGTCGGGGGCCGCGTCCAGGAGGCGGCCGACCCAGGGGGTGTCCACGGTGCCGGGGTTCACACAGTTGACGCGCACCCCTTCGCGTACGTGGTCGGCGGCCATCGCGAGGGTCAGGGAGAGCACCGCGCCCTTGGACGCCGAGTACAGGGCGCGCTGCGGCAGGCCCGCCGTCGCGGCGATCGAGCAGGTGTTGACGATCGCGGCGCTCGACGAGGCGCGCAGGTGGGGCAGGGCCGCGCGGATGGTGCGGACGATGCCGAGGACGTTGACGTCGATGACCCGGTGCCACTGGGCGTCGTCGTTGTCCTCGACGGTGCCCTGGGCGCCGATGCCCGCGTTGTTGACCAGGACGTCCAGTCCCCCGAGGTCGGCGGCGGCCGCGGCGACCGCGTCCCGTACGGAGGTGTCGTCGGCGACGTCCGCGGTGTAGCCGCGCAGCGGTTTGTCGACGCCGCTCGGGTCGAGGTCGAGCACGGCGACCTGGGCACCGCGCGCGGCGAGCAGTTCGGCGGTGGCCAGGCCGATGCCGGACGCGCCCCCGGTGACCAGTGCCTTGAGCCCCTGGAAGTCGGTCATGCGGCTGCTCCCTTTCCTTGGGTGAGCTTGTTCCGGGCGAGGTCGGCGGCCCAGAACGAGCCGTCCGGATAGGTGAATTCGGCGATCGACTCCGGTCTCATGGTGGCCGAGAAGCCGGGTGCGGTCGGGGCCGTGTAGTGGCCCGCGCGCATCACCACGGGGTCGACGAAGTGCTCGTGGAGGTGGTCGACGTACTCGATGACGCGGTTCTCGGTCGTACCGGAGAGCGCGACGTAGTCGAACATCGACAGGTGCTGGACGAGTTCGCACAGGCCGACGCCGCCCGCGTGCGGGCAGACGGGGACGCCGAACTTCGCGGCGAGCAGCAGGATCGCGAGGTTCTCGTTGACGCCGCCGACGCGCGCCGCGTCGATCTGGACGATGTCGATGGCGCCCGCCTGGAGGAGCTGCTTGAAGACGATGCGGTTCTGCACGTGCTCGCCGGTGGCGACCTTGACCGGGGCGACGGCCGTGCGGATCGCGGCGTGCCCGAGCACGTCGTCGGGGCTGGTCGGCTCCTCGACCCAGTAGGGGTCGAACTCGGCGAGCGCGCGCGTCCATTCGACGGCCTCGCCGACGTTCCAGCGCTGGTTGGCGTCGATCGCCATCCGGATGCCGGGCCCGATGGCGCCGCGTGCGGTGCGGCAGCGGCGGATGTCGTCGGCGAGGTCGGCGCCGACCTTCAGCTTGATCTGGGTGAAGCCGTCGGCGACGGCCTGGCGGGCCAGACGGGTGAGCTTCTCGTCGCTGTAGCCGAGCCAGCCGGGCGAGGTGGTGTAGCCGGGAAAGCCCCGCTCGCGGAGGGTGGCCGCGCGCCCCGCGGCGCCCGCGCGGCCCGCCCGCAGCAGGCCGACGGCCTCCTCGGGGGTGAGCGCGTCGGCGATGTAGCGGAAGTCGACCTGGGAGGCGAGCCACTCGGGGGTGGCGTCGGTGAGGAGCTGCCAGAGCGGCTTGCGGGCGCGCTTGGCGGCGAGGTCCCAGACGGCGTTGACGACCGCGCCGATCGCCATGTGCATCACGCCCTTCTCGGGCCCGAGCCAGCGCAGCTGGCTGTCGCCGATCAGGTCGCGGTTGACGGTGCCGGGGTCGGCGCAGAGCGCGTCGACCTCGCGGCCCACGACGTGGTGGCGCAGCGACTGGATCGCGGCGACCTGGACGTCGTTGCCCCGGCCGATGGTGAAGGTGAAGCCGTGCCCCGCCAGGCCGTCGTCCGCGTCGGTGCGAAGGACCACGTAGGCGGCGGAGTAGTCGGGGTCCGGGTTCATCGCGTCGGACCCGTCCAGCTCCCGTGAGGTCGGGAACCGTATGTCGTAGGTGTCGACCGCGGTGACGCGGGTGGGAGTCGGGGACACAGGAGGCCTTTCCGGAAAGGGGCGGGGGCGCGGGGGGAACCGGCTCGCGGTCAGTCCTGCGCGCGGCCCGTGGTGACGCGCGCGATCATCAGGGCGACCAGGATGATTCCGCCGTAGATGGCCTGGATCCAGAAGGAAGGCACCTGGGCGAGGGTGAGCAGGTTCTGTACGACGCCGAGCAGCAGCACTCCGGTGAGGGCGCCGAACATGGTGCCCTTGCCGCCGTCGAGGCTGATGCCGCCGATGACCGCCGCCGCGAACACGGTGAAGATCATGTTCTGGCCCTGGTTGGCGTTGATCGCGCCGACGTAGCCGGTCTGCATGAGGCCGCCGATCGCGGCGAGGGCGCCCGCGACGACGAAGACGCCGAGCATGACGCGCTCCACGCGGATGCCCGCGGCGCGGGCCGCGTCCGGGTTGCCGCCGATCGCGTAGAGGGCGCGCCCCACCCGGTGGTACTTGAGCACGAACCCCGCGACGCCGAAGGCGACCGCCGCGAGCCACACGGAGAGCGGGATGGTCAGGAAGGTGGAGGTCGCCAGGGTGTAGAAGGCGTCGGGCATGCCGAACAGCGTCTTGCCCTTGGTGGAGCCGACGAGCAGGCCGCGCAGCACGATCAGCATGGCGAGCGTCACGATGAACGCGTTGAGCTTGAGCTTCACCACGAGGATGCCGTTGAAGGCGCCGATGGCCGCGCCGACGAGCAGGATGGCGACGATGCCGACGGCGGCGGGCAGGTCCGTGCCGAAGCCCGCCTGGGCGGCGGGCAGGACCAGGAGCGCGCCGAGTGCGGGCGCGATGCCGACGACCGACTCCAGGGACAGGTCGAACTTGCCGGTGATGAGGACGAGGGACTCGGCGAGCACGACCATCGCGAGGGCGGCGGAGGCGCCGAGGATCGAGATGAGGTTCCGCTCGGTCAGGAACGAGTCGTTGACCAGTGATCCGAGCAGCGTGAGCAGGAGCAGGGCGGGTACGAGGGCGAGTTCGCGGGCGCGGCGTAGCAGTATCGTCTTGGCCGACCCGGAGTTCCGCTCCTGTCGCACGGGGGTGGTGGTCGTCTTCTCGGCTGCCGCCGGGGCCTTGATGTCAGCCATGGTGGTCTCCTTGCATTTTGGCCGCGGGCCCGTTGTGGTTGCTCGCGCAGTTCCCCGCGCCCCTGACGGGGCCGTCGTGGTCTGCGCCCTCGGCACTCCCCGCGCCCCTGACGGGGCCCACGCCCTCGATCGAGGCGATCAGGTCGTGGTCGTTGAAGCCCGCCTGGTGTTCCGCGACGATCCGGCCGTGGAAGAGGACCAGGACGCGGTCGCAGCGGCGCAGGTCGTCGAGTTCGTCGGAGACGACGAGTACCGCGGTGCCGTCCTCGCGGGCGCCGTCCATGCGGGCGAGCAGTGACTCCTTGGACTTCACGTCGACGCCCGCGGTGGGGTTGATGAGGACGAGCAGGCGGGGGTCGGAGGCCAGGGCGCGGGCCATGACGACCTTCTGGGCGTTGCCGCCGGAGAGGTCGGACACGGGCTGGTCGGGGCCCTCGGCGTGGATGTCGAGGCGGTCGATCAGCTCGTCGGCGAAGCGGCGCTTGCTGTCGGTGGCGACGAAGCCGTACCTGCCGAGGCGGTCCAGGACGCTCATCGTGGCGTTGTCGCCGATGGACATCCCGAAGACGAGGCCCTGGTCGTGCCGGTCGCGCGGCACGCAGCCGACCCCGGCGCGCAGCGCTGCGGTGACGTCTCCGAACGGCAGCTTCTCGCCGTCGAGTTCGGCGGTGCCGCCGGTCGGCGTGTGCAGTCCCGCGAAGCTCTCCGCGAGGTTGATCTTGCCGCTGCCGCTGGATCCGGCGAGGCCGACGACCTCGCCCTTGCGCACGGTCAGGTCGACGTCGGCGTACGACTCGCTGGTCAGGCCCTTGACGTCGAGCATGACAGGGGCGTCGGCGGGGACCTCGGTGCGGGCCACCGCCCGTTCGGCCTCGGCCTGTTCGGCGATGACCTCGCCCGCCATGGCCTCCACCAGGGCGCCGTGCGGCAGTTCGGCGACGGGTGCGCTGATGATCCAGTGGGCGTCGCGCAGGACGGTGACCGTCTGGCACACCTCGTACACCTCCTGGAGGTGGTGCGAGATGAACAGGAAGGTGACGCCGGACTCCTGGAGGGCGCGCATCCGTGTGAAGAGGCGCTCGATCTCGCGGTTGTCGAGCTGCGCGGTCGGCTCGTCGAGGACGATGAACCGTGCGCCGAAGCTCAACGCCCGTGCGATCTCCACCATTTGCCGGTCCTCGACCTTGAGCTCCGAGGTGCGCGCGTCGGGGTCGACGTGCACGTCCCAGGTGTCGAGGAGCTCGGCCGCCTGGGTGCGCAGCCGGCGCCAGCTGATGACCCCGCCCCGGCCCGCGGGCTGCCGGTTGATGAAGAGGTTCTCGGCGACGGTGAGTTCGGGGACGACGGTGGGCTTCTGGTAGACGCAGGCCACCTTGCGGCGCCAGGCGTCGCGGTCGGCGAGCGGCGGCGCGCTCTCGCCGTCGAAGCGGACGGTGCCCGCGTCCGGCGCCTGGAGTCCGGTGAGGATGGTGACGAGGGTGGACTTGCCCGCGCCGTTGCGGCCGACGAGGGCGTGCGACTCACCCGGCAGGACGGTCAGACGGCCGTCCCCGAGCGCGACGGTGGGTCCGTACCGCTTGACGATGCCGGACGCCTCGACGAGCGGCGGCACGGCGGCCCGGTCCATGGCTGGCTTGGTCATCGGCTCGCTCATTTGACCGTGTTGCCCCACAGCTTGGAGTCGTCGACGTTCTCCTTGGTGACCAGCGGGGCGGGCAGCTGGTCCTCCAGGATGCCGCTGGGCAGCTTGACGATCTCGGAGTCGTGGTCGGTCGGTCCCGGCTTGAACTTCTTCCCGTTCATCGCGGCCTTGATGTAGTACATGCCGTACTTGGCGTACGCGTCGGCGGGCTGCGAGACGGTGGCGTCGATCTGTCCCTTGCGGATCGCGTCGAACTCCTGCGGGATGCCGTCGTTGGAGATGACGGTGATGTGCCCCTTCTCGCCCGCCTTCTTCAGCATCCCCTTGGACTTGAGGGTCTGGAGGGTGGGCGCGAGGTAGACGCCGCCCGCCTGCATGTAGATGCCCTTGAGGTCGGGGTTGGAGTTGAGGAGCGTGTCCAGCTTGGAGGCGGCCGTGTCGGACTCCCACTTGGCGGGGATCTCCAGGACCTTCAGCTTCGGGTACTTGTCCTTCACGCAGTCGCGGAACGCCTTGGAGCGCTCCCGGCCGTTCACGGACGCCAGATCGCCCATGATCTGCGCGACCTTGCCGGTCTTGACCTGCTTGCCGAGGTAGTCGCAGGCCTTCTCGCCGTACGCCACGTTGTTCGCGCGTACGACCATGGCGACCTTGCCCTTCTCGGGCGCGACGTCGACGGCGACCACGGGCACGCCCTTGCGCTCGGCCTGGTCGAGGCCCGCGGAGATCGCGGCGCTGTCGAGCGGCGCGACGACCAGGCCCTTCACGTTCTGGTTCAGCTGGTTGTTGATGTCCGTGATCTGCTGCGAGGGGTCGCTGTTGGAGTTGACGGTCTTCATCGCGTCGACGTCCTCGGACTTCGCCATCTTCGGCACGTAGTCGTTGTAGGACTGCCAGAACGGCGAGGTCAGCAGGGGCAGGATCACGCCGACCTTGCCCTCGCCGCCTCCACCGCCGGACGACGCGGTGTCCTTCGTGCTGCCGCACGCGGTGAGCGCGAGGGACGCGCAGGCGGCCGCCGCGGCGATGCGCGCCACGCGCGAAGTCCCCGTCCTGCTCGGCCTGCTGGGCCTGTTGCGCTCTGTACTGCCGGCCATCTGACGGCTCCTCATCGGGCGAGATCGAACGGATTCACGGACCCTGATGACGCGAATATTTATCAGACCACTTGGCCCCATCAACACCCCTCGTCGCCAACTTTTCGCGGTTTCAGGCCGTAGTGGTCGGACCACATCCCTGGCTAGACTGCCGCGCATCCGGCTAGTGGAGGAGCGTTACGTGGACCAGCCAGAGCAGTTGGCCCCCCAGAAGGGCACCGTGACGCAACGGGCCATCGAGCAGATCAAGGCCATGATCGGCGAGGGCAGGCTCGAACCGGGCCAACGCCTGCCCACGGAACGGGACCTGGCCGTCCAACTGGGCATCTCGCGCAGCTCGATGCGGGAGGCGATCCGCGCGCTGACGGTGCTCGGGGTGCTCGAAGCGCGGCACGGCTCCGGCATCTACGTCACCCAGCTGGAGGCGGGCGACCTCCTGGAGACCTTCGGGGTGGTCGCCGATCTGTCCAGGGGCCCGCAGCTCGTGGAACTCCTGGAAGTACGGCGGGTCCTGGAGTCGACCGCCACGGCACTGGCCGCCGCACGCATCTCACCGGACCAACTGGCCGATGTGGAGAAACACTTGGAGGCGATGAACGCCACCGACGACCCGGAGGAGATCCTCTCCCACGACCTAGCCTTCCACCGCACGATCGCGTTCGCCGCGGGCAACGACACGATGGCCGCGATCCTGGAGGGCCTCTCCTCGCGCACGTTCCGCGCGCGGGTGTGGCGCGGCTACCAGGAGGAGGGCGCCTTCGAACGCACCCGCCGCGAGCACGCCCGCATCCACCGCGCCCTGGTCGCCCGCGACCCGGAGGCGGCACGGGCGGCGGCGGCCGCGCACGTGGGCGAGGTGGAGGAGTGGCTGCGGGCGCAGCTGGACGGGTAGCACCGCCCCTGGCACACGGGACGGCGCGTACGGGACCGCGCACGCGCACGGCCCCCGGTGCCGTGGCACCGGGGGCCGTCAAGCGGGACGGGCTACGCCTCAGCCCCTGCTGAACCGCAGCGTGACCAGCTCGAAGGGCCGCAGCGTCAGCGCCACCGCGCCGTCCGCGAGCTCCGGCGCCACGGCGTCGGCCAGCGGGCGCTCCAGGAGGTCGGTCACCGCGACCGCGCCGGCCGGGAAGCCCGCCGTCAGCGTGGCCTTCGCGCGGCCGCCGCGCGACTCGTGGAAGCGCACGACCACGTCGCCGCTGCCGTCGTCGGCGAGCTTGACCGCCGTGACGACCACGGCGTCGTTGTCGAGCGTGACCAGCGGCGCGACGTCCGCGCCGCCGTTCACCCGGCGCTCGGGCAGGTTGATGCGGTAGCCCTCGCGCACCGCGTCGCCGATCGCCGCGCCCGGCACCAGCGCGTGCCGGAAGCGGTGGACGCCCTGGTCGGTCTCGGGGTCGGGGAAGCGCGGGGCGCGCAGCAGGGAGACGCGGACCGTGGTGGTCGTGCCGGAGTCATCGGCGCGGACCGTGCGGGTCACGTCATGGCCGTACGTCGAGTCGTTGACGAGCGCGACGCCCCAGCCCGGCTCCTCCAGGTGCACGAAGCGGTGGTTGCACGCCTCGAACTTCGCCGCCTCCCAGCTGGTGTTGGTGTGGGTGGCCCGGTAGAAGTGCCCGAACTGGGTCTCCGACGCGTACCGCTCGGCGTGGATGTCCAGCGGGAAGGCGAGCTTGAGGAACTTCTCCGTCTCGTGCCAGTCGACCTCGGTGTCGATGTCGAGCCGCTGGGCGCCTGCGGCGAGGGTCAGCACCTGGGTGAGGCGCGAGTCGCCGAAGGAGCGCACGATCCGCACCGAAGCGCCCTCGCCCGGCTCGACCTCGTCGGCCTCCGTGAGGTCGGTGACGGTGTTGCGGTAGAACTCGTCGACGTCCCAGGCGTCCCACATGTTGGGGAAGTCGCCGTGGATCTGCGGCAGGTTGGCCGCCTGGCCCTGCGGGACGGTCTCGCGGTCGGCCACCAGGTCGTACGCGGAGACGACCAGGCCGCGCGCGTCGATCTCGACCCGCAGCAGACCGTTGTCCAGGACGAAGCCGCCGTCGGCGCGGGAGGCGATCGCGGACTGGCCGTCGACCGCGGCCGCCCTGGCGCCGCCCGCGGGCACGCCTTCACGGGTGTGCGGCGTGGAGTTGAAGACCAACGAGCCGCTGCCCTCGCCCGCGAGCGCGCGCTGTGCCTTGTCGATGATGCCGGTCAGCTCCTGCGCGAGCGCCGCGTACGTCGCGCGGGCCTCGCGGTGCACCCACGCGATGGACGAGCCGGGCAGGATGTCGTGGAACTGGTGGAGCAGCACCGTCTTCCAGATGCGGTCCAACTGCTCGTAGGGGTAGGCGAATTCCGCGTCGCGCACGGCGGCCGTCGCGGCCCACAGCTCCGCCTCGCGCAGCAGGTGCTCGCTGCGCCGGTTGCCCTGCTTGGTGCCGGCCTGGCTGGTGAGGGTCGCGCGGTGCAGCTCCAGGTAGAGCTCGCCGACCCAGACGGGGGCGTTCGGGTACTCCGCCTCGGCCTTCTCGAAGAAGGCGGCGGGCGTCTCCCACTGAACGGTCGCCGAGCCCTCCAGGTCCCGCAGGCGCCCGGCCTTGGCGATCATCTCGCGGGTGGTGCCGCCGCCTCCGTCACCCCATCCGGTGGGCGCGAGCGAGTGCCGGGCGACGCCCTTGTCCTTGAAGTTCTTCGCCGCGTGGGCGATCTCGCTGCCCTTCATCGAGCAGTTGTAGGTGTCGACGGGCGGGAAGTGCGTGAAGATGCGGGTGCCGTCGATGCCTTCCCAGTTGAAGGTGTGGTGCGGGAAGCGGTTGGTCTGCGACCACGAGATCTTCTGCGTGAGCAGCCACTTGGCGCCCGCCGCCTTGATGATCTGCGGCAGGCCCGCGGCGAAGCCGAAGGTGTCGGGCAGCCACGCCTCGTCGTTCTCCACGCCGAACTCGTCGATGAAGAACCGCTTGCCGTGCACGAACTGACGGGCCATCGCCTCCGAGCCCGGCATGTTCGTGTCCGACTCGACCCACATGCCGCCGGTGGGCACGAACCGCCCGTCGGCGACGGCCTTCTTGACCTTCGCCCACACCTCGGGCCTGTGCTCCTTGATCCACGCCCACTGCTGCGCCTGCGACATGGCGAACACGAAGTCCGGCTCGTCCTCCAGGAGCGCGGTCATGTTGGACGTCGTGCGCGCCACCTTGCGGACCGTCTCGCGCAGCGGCCACAGCCACGCGGAGTCGATGTGCGCGTGCCCGATGGCGCTGATGCGGTGTGCGGAGGGCTCGGCGGGGGTGGCGAGCACGCCTTCCAGCTGGGCGCGCGCGGCGGCGGCCGAGCCGTTCACGTCCTGGAGGTCGACTGCGTCGAGCGCGCGGCCGACCGCGCGCACGATGTCGTACCGGCGCCCGGAGTCGGCGGGCAGCTCCTGCATCAGCTCGCCGAGGACCTCCAGGTCGATGACGAGCTGCCACACCGTCTCGTCGAAGACAGCGAGGTCCATGCGCTCAAGCGTGTACTGGGGCTCGCTGCCCGCGGTCTCCTTGTCGCCGAGCTGGGTGGGCAGGAAGGGGTGGTAGTCGAGGATGACGGGGTTGGAGGCGCCCTCGATGTGCAGGCGCACCTCCTCGCCGCCCTCGGCGGGGGCGGCGACGCGCACCCACTGGTTGCGCGGGTTGAGGCCCTTCACCGGGGTGCCGTCGGGACGGTAGACGAGGCCCTCGCACTGGAAGCCGGGCATGTTCTCGTCGAACCCGAGGTCGAGTATCGCCTCGACGGTCTTCCCCGCCCACTCCTTCGGCACGGTCCCCGTCACCCGGAACCAGCTGGTGCCCCAGGGCGCGCCCCACTTCTGACCGACGGCGGTCGGCGAGGGCTCGGCGGCGAGCCCCTCGGCTACCGGCACGGGCTCGCCGGGCGCGTTCCACACGGCGACGTCGAGCGGCACGGACGCGGGATACACGGCGGGCCTGATGCGCTCGTCCAGAACGCGCTTGAGGCGGGCTTCGACCAGGGTGCGGTCGTCATGCATGGGGTTCTCCCAGGTGAGTGTCGTGCAAGGTCAGCCCCTCCGGCGTTCGAGGAGCGGGGTCCGGGGCGGAGCCCCGTGTCGGGCCAGGACCGGCGCCTACCCGACGGAGCCGGGAAGCACCACTTCGCCGATGCCCCGCGCAGCGAGGTGCTCCGCGTCGGCGGCCCGGCTCGCGAGGACCGCCGTCGGCCGGGCGCCGTCCCCGGCAAGGCGCGCGAACGCCTCGAAGACCGCACCCCCAGGGGCACAGGCCGAGCGCCGCGACACCGCGTCGTCCACGACCACCGCGGTCGTGCGGGGCGCCGGATCGTACGAACGCCCCCGCCACTCCTCGACGACCCGCGCGATCGCGGCCCCCGCGGGCTTGACCTTCCCGTCGTTGGTCAACAGGCCGAGGCTGTACTCCAGTTCCGGGAAGTCCGCGAGGTCGCGGGACACGTCGTGGGAGCACCACCACGTCACGCCCCACACGTCCTGGCAGTCGAGCGCCCCCTCGATCGTCTCCTCGGTGAACGCGGCCGCGTGCTCCGCGGGGATCAGCGGCGCGGGCGCCCCGACCTCCTGGAGCCAGACGGGCCTGCGCGGATCGAGCGCCCACGCCTTGGACAGCTCGATCATGTACGCCGCGTGCCCCCGGGTCGCCGCGGAGGTCCGCCCGTGCCGCTGCGCCGTGCCGTTGAACACCCAGGAGTGCACCGCGGTGACCCCGCCGAGCCGCGCGGCCTGCGCCGGGGTGAAGGGCTGGTCGTCCTGGTACCAGGCGGCGTCGTACTCGGCGTGCAGGTGCAGCTTGCCGGGGGCGCCCCGCTCGCACGCGTCCAGGACGGTGCGCAGCCAGCTCTCCGCCTGCTCCTCGGTGATGTGGTCGGGGTCGGGGTGCGGGCCCGCCGAGAACTGGTTGATCTCGTTGCCGATGGTCATGCCGATGAAGTTCGGCCGGTCGGCGAGGGCCGCGGCGAGCGTGCGCAGGTACTCGGCCTGCCCGGACACCACGTCGGGGTCGGTGAAGATGTTCCGCCGGTGCCAGGTCTGGGTCCACGCGGGCAGGAAGTCGAAGCTGGACAGATGGCCCTGGAGCCCGTCCACGTTGACGTCGAGGCCGCGTTCGGCGGCGGCGTCGGCGAGGGCCACCAGCTGCTCGACGGCGCGGGGGCGGATCAGAGTGCGGTTGGGCTGGAAGTACGGCCAGATCGGGAAGACCCGGATGTGGTCGAGGCCGAGCGAGGCGATGGCGTCGAGATCGGTCCGTACGGCGTCGATGTCGAAGTCGAGCCAGTGGTGGAACCACCCCTGGCTCGGGGTGTAGTTGGCGCCGAAGCGCGGCGTGCCCGAAGGCGGTGCGGAGGAGAGCAAGGCGGATCCTGGTTCTGGAGAGGGGCGCGCGAGCCGCGGGGCAGAACGGCGGCGGGGCTCAGCCCTTGACCGCGCCCTCGCCGACCCCGCGGAAGAAGTACCGCTGGAGGCAGGCGAAGAGGACGATCAGCGGCAGCACGGCGATGACCGTGCCGGCCGCGACGAGCCGCTCGTCGTTGGCGAAGGTGCCGTGCAGATAGTTCAGGCCGATGGTCAGCGTGAAGCGGTCCGGGTCGCTGAGCACGATCAGGGGCCACAGGAAGTCGTCCCAGGCGCCCATGAAGGCGAAGATCGCGACGACCGCGAGGGTGCCCTTGACCGCGGGCAGCGCGATGCGCAGGAACCGCTGCCAGACGTTCGCGCCGTCCACGAACGCGGCTTCCTCGATCTCGTAGGGCACGTTGAGGAAGGCGTTGCGCATCAGCAGGACGTTGAGCGCGGAGACGCAGCCGGGCAGCAGCACGCCGATGAGGGTGTTGTTGAGGCCGAGCTCACGCATGGTGGTGAACTGGGCGATGATGATGCCCTCGACGGGCACCAGCATGGCCAGGATGAAGACGATCGTGGCCGCCTTGCGTCCCCGGTAGCGCAGGCGCGCCAGGGCGTAGCCCGCGAGGGTGGCGCCCACGCAGTTGGTGACGACGTTGGCGGCGGCCACCTTCAGGGAGTTGAGCGCGTAGTCCCAGACGGGGATGGTGTCGGCGACCCGCTCGTAGTTGTGGAGGGTCGGGTCGGATGGCAGGAACTTCGGCGGTGAGCTGAAGATGTTCTCGTGCGGGCCCTTGAGGGACGTGGACAGCTGCCACAGGAAGGGGCCGATCATCAGCGCGAGGACGGCGAGCAGCAGTCCGTAGCGCAGGACGATCTCCCACACCGGCATCCGGCGGCCGTTCTCGTCGGTGAGCCGCGGCCCACGCCGGGGCCTGGTCTCCGTCGCGTGGTCGGTGGCGCTCACGCGTCCTCCTTACGGTCCGCCCGCAGCACGAGCAGCATCAGTGCGACGGTGACGACGAAGACGACGACCGAGATGGCCGACGCGTAGCCGACGCGTCCGGTGAGGCCGGTGCCGACGCGCTGCACCAGCATCACCAGCGTGGTGTCCTCGCCCGCGGGTCCGCCGGTGGGGCCCGCCATCAGATAGACCTCGGAGAAGACCTTGAAGGCGGCGACCGAGGAGAGCGCACCGACCAGCACCATGGTGGAGCGCACGGCGGGCACGGTGACGCTGATGAAGCGCCGCACCGGCCCCGCGCCGTCGACGGCGGCCGCCTCGTGGAGCTCGCGGGGCACGTTGGCGAGCGCCGCGAGGTAAATGATCATGTAGTAGCCGAGGCCCTTCCAGACCGTGACCGCCATGGCGCTGAACAGGAGCAGCCACTGGTCGCTGAGGAAGCCGACCTTCCCGACGCCGACGGCCTCCAACAGGGCGTTGACCAGGCCGCGTTCGTCGAGCATCCACACCCAGATCAGGCCGACGACCACGATGGAGGCGACCACCGGGGTGTAGAAGGCGGACCGGAAGAAGGTGATGCCGGGGATGTGCTTCTGGACGAGCATCGCCAGCAGCAGGGGCAGCAGCACGAGCGCGGGAACGACCACGAGCACATAGATCGTGCTGTTGCGCAGGCCGATCCAGAACATGTCGTCGTGCAGCAGTTCCTGGAAGTTGGCGAAGCCCACGTATTCGCCGGGGATCAGCGTGCGCTTGTCGGTGAACGCGTTGTTGAGCGTGCTGAGGAACGGATAGAGGATGAACACGGCGACGATCGCGAGCCCGGGAGCGGCGAACAGCCAGGGACTGGTGGGCAGTTGGCGCCTGATGCGGGTGGCGCCCGCTGCGTCGCGGCGGGCGCCCGCGGGCCGGCCCTGAGGGGCCTGACCCGTGGTGCTCGTGTCGTTCGGGGTCGCCTTCTCGGCGGTGGGGCTCTTCATGGCTGGTGTTCCCGGGTCGCGGCTCGGCACGGCTCAGCTCTGCTTCAGCAGCCGGTCACAGTTCTTGACAGCGTTGTCGAGCGCTTCCTTGGGGCTCTCCTTGCCCTGGAGGGCGCGGGCGACGGCGTTGCGCAGCTCGACCTTCATCTGCTCGCTGAAGAGCACGGGCGTGTAGTTCACCGCGGTCTTGATGGACTTGGCGGCGGCGACGCGGACCCGCGTCTCCTCCTTGCCGTCCTGCTTGGTGAAGTACGGGTCGTCCAGGGAGCCCTCGGTGCTGGGGAAGATCGCGACCTTCTTGGCGAACTCCATCTGGTGCCGCGCGTCCGTGACGAAGTGCGCGAAGGCGACGGCGGCGGGGGTCTGCTTGGTGCGGGCGTTCACCATCACGCCCATCACGTACATGTTGTCCTTGCCGGTGCTGCTGATCTGCGGGGTGATGCCGATGTTCTTGTACAGCTGCGGCGCGTCCTTCTTGAACTTCTCCAGGTCGAGCGCGCTGCCCGGGTTCATGGCGACGGCCTCGGTGAGGAACTTCTTGCCGGTCGACTCGGGCGTCGCGGTCAGCGCCTGACCGTCCAGGGCCTTGGCGTCGTACAGCTTCTTGTACTTGGTGAGGAGTTCGACGCCCTTGGCGTCGTTGAAGGAGAAGCCGGTGCCTTCCTTGTCCATCAGCGGCACGCCGTAGCGGCCGAAGTCCTCGATGGTGGGGACGTTGGCGAGCGTGGCGACCTTGCCGTCGCTCTTCTCCGCGAGCTTCAGGGCGTCGTCGAAGAGCTGGTCGTACGTCTTCGGAGGCTTGTCCGCGTCCAGGCCCGCGTCCTTGAAGAGGCGCTTGTTGTAGAACAGCGGCCCGGTGTTCAGGTACCAGGGGAAGGCGTAGGTGCCTTCGGTGCCGGGTATCTGGTGGCTCTTCCAGGCGCCGGGCAGGTACTCCTTCTCGTACTTCCCCGCGGCCTTGTCCAGGTCCATCGCGATGCCCGCCTTGGCGAGCGGGGCGACCAGGTCGGGCGAGACGTTCACGACGTCGGGCAGCGTACCGGCGGCGGCGTCGGCGCTGATCTTGTCGGCGTAGCCCTCGCCGGGCTGGTCGACCCAGTGGACCTCGGTGCCGGGGTACTTCTTCTCGAACTCGTCGACCAGGCCCTCGAAGTAGGGCTTGAAGTTGGCCTTCAGGTTCCAGGTCTGGAAGGTGATCTTGCCTTCGATCTTGCCCGAGGCGTCCGTGGAACCGCCCTCGTCCCCGTCGCCACAGGCACTCAGGGGCAGCAGGACAGCGAGGACGGCGCCTGCGGCGACCGCTCTGCGGGGGGTACGGGAGATACGCACGGTGAAACGGCTCCTTTGCTCGGCCCAGCGTGAGACGGCGGTGACTGCGGCCGTCCGAGCCGGGCAATCCTCGCCGAGGCAGACCTTGCATCCAACTGCGGATAAATGTCAATGGATTCCGGCCGACGATCGTCTTGCGGATATCCCGGATCGTCTGCCTTCGATGACAACTGACCAGGTCAACAGGGTGCGTTGAGACTCTTGCGGCGAAGCACTAATGCGCTTTAGGGTCGGATCGCTCAAGCGCATTAGTACTCGGGCGTCAGGAGTGCTCAGACGTCAGGAGTACTCGGGCGTCAGGAAAGGGGCAACGGGTGCAAGGCAAGCGGTCACCGGCTCGCCGGCCGACCATGAAGGACATCGCGCGCCGCGCCGGAGTCTCCGAGAGCGCGGTCTCCTTCGCGCTCAACGACCGGCCCGGGGTCTCCGACCTCACCCGTGACCGGGTGCGCCGGGTCGCCGAGCAGCTGGGCTGGCGGCCCAGCACGGCGGCGCGCGCCCTGTCCGGCGAGGGCTCGGCGACGGTGGGCCTCGTGGTGGCGCGGCCCGCGGCGACGCTGGGCGTCGACTCGTTCTTCCTGCAGCTGATCTCGGGCGTCCAGGAGGTGCTCGCGGAGCGGCACTTGGGGCTGTTGTTCCAGGTCGTCGAGGACGTGGCGGCCGAGTGCGCGGTCTACCGGCGCTGGTGGGCCGAACACCGGGTCGACGGCGTGCTCGTGGTGGACCCGCGCACCGACGACCCGCGGCCCGCGCTCCTGGACGAGCTGGGGCTGCCCGCCGTCGTGACGGGGGGCGTGCCCGATCCGGAGGCCGGCCATCCGGGACTCTCGACGGTGTGGGCGGACGACGCGGGCGCGATGGCGTCGGTCGTCGGCCATCTGTACGCGCTCGGGCATCGCCGCATCGTGCACGTCGCGGGCCTCGAAGGGCTCGCGCACACCGAGCGGCGCATCCGCACGCTGCGGGCCGAGGCGGCGGGGCGCGGCCTGGACGGGGTGCGTTCGGTGACGACGGACTACTCGGACGCGGAGGGCGCCGCGGCGACCCGGCGGGTCCTGGAGTCCGCCGAGCCGCCGACGGCCCTGGTGTACGACAACGACGTGATGGCCGTGGCCGGTGTCGCCGCCGCGACCTCCCTGGGCTTCGCGGTCCCCGGCGACCTCTCGGTGGTCGCGTGGGAGGACTCGGCGCTGTGCCGCATGGTGCACCCGTGGCTGACCGCGCTCTCCCGGGACACGGTGGCCTTCGGCAGGTCGGCGGCCAGGGAACTGCTCGCGCTGCTCGACGACGGACCCGCGGCGACGGTCCAGGTGCCGTTGCCGCGGCTCATCGAGCGGGAGAGCACGGGCCGGGTGCGGGGCTGAGGCCCGTGACCGGACGTCAGTCGCGCGGCGGCCCCGGCGGCCACGGGAGCGCCGCCAGGATCGGCAGCAGCGCCTCCTCCTCGTAGTCGAGGTGGGCCGTCAACTCAGCGGACATCCGGGCCAGTTCGGCACGGAAGCGCTCCGGGTCGGCGCCGTCGATACCCCCGAGGAGCTCCGCGAGACCACGCTGGATGCGGGCCACGGTGCGGTGTTCCTCGGCGAGCCGGTCGAAGGTGTCGCGCAGCTCGGGGTGGTAGCCCGCCATGGTGGGGAAGAGGTGCGCGTCCTCGCTGGTGTGGTGGAACTCCAGGGCGTCGCAGAACGCCAGGCAGTGCTGTCTGATCTGGAGCCCGAGGCCGGGCGCGGGCGGCGCTCCCGGACCCCGGTGCGCGGCGAGCGCCGCGAAGTGCGCGTCGGTCTCGGCGCGCACGTGCCGCAGCTGACCGCGCAGCCACAGGTGCACCTGCACCATCTTGTCGGCGAAGTTCGCGGCCTCTTCGGGGATGTCGGCCTCGTGCGCGGGCCGTTCCAGGACGACGACCGGCAGGGTGCGGCCGGTCCGCGCCTGGTAGTCGCCGTATCCGGCGTCGGCGGCCACCACCCGCGCGAAGAGCCGGTCGCGGCGCTCCCCCTCCGCGGGCACGGCGATCGCCTGGAACTCCTCGGTGCCGAGCTCCACGCGCACCGCGGGGCGGGCGAGGACGTTGTGGTACCAGTCGGGGTGGTGCGGCGAGCCGAGGTTCGACCCGACGACCAGGAGCAGGTCACCGTCCCGGACGTAGCCGAGCGGAGTGGTGTGCTCCTTGCCGGTGCGGGCGCCGGTGGTGGTGAGCAGCAGCAGGTCGCCGCCCTCGAAAGGGCCGCCGACCCGGCCGCCGTGGGCGCGGAACTCGTCGATGACGGACTGGTTGAAGGGTGTGGGCATGACGGTGTCAGAACTCCGTACGGGGTGTGCGGGCCCGCGTCGACCGCACGCTCGCGCACGTCGACAGCGGTACGAATGAGGGGGATGCGCGGGGCACGGGTGACGGCGCGCTACAGCGCACGGTCAGGCGGTGGCCCGGGGGTGTGAACTCACGACGTGGTCATCGGCGTCGTCCTTGAGTGAAGGTGCTCGCCCGGTCGCCGACCTGCCCACTGCTCCGTGGTCGGCGCCACGCGGCACGAGCACCATTACAGACATCCACTCCCCCGCTTGTCAACGCGGGTTCCCGCACACCTTCCTACCGCGCCGGCACCTCCGGCAGGTCGGAGCGGTACAGGCCGAACTCCGCGATCCGCACCGTGCGCCGCGACCTCGTCACCCGCAGCCGCCACCGCCGCGCCGTCACCGGCCCCGCGAGCACCAGGACGCGGCTCGCGCCCACCGTGTCCACCTCGGTCACGGTCCGCCAGGCGTCGCCGACGCGCGCCTCGACGACGGCGTGCTCCAGCTGCTGCCCGTGCCGGATGTCCTCGGCGAGCCTGATCCTGTCGACCTCGCGGGCCCGGCCCAGGTCGACGGTGACGGTGCCCGCCGCGCGGTCGTGCCGGGTGCGCGCGCCCCCTGCGAGGTCCTTGGGCAGCTCCTTGCGGATCCGCTCGCGGAACTCGCGCAGCCGGGTCACGTCCGCGTCGGGGAGGAGTCCCCTCTTGTCCGGCGGGATGTTGAGCAGCAGCACCGAGTTGCGTCCGACCGAGCGGAACCAGATGTCCGTCAACTGCTCGACGGTCTTGGGCTGTTCGTCCTCGTGGTAGAACCAGCCGGGCCTGATGGACACGTCGCACTCGGCGGGCCACCACTGCACGTACTGGGCGACGGAGCGCGCATCGGCGAGCGCGGCGCGGCTGCCCTGGTCCGGCGCGTCGTACTTGAGCGCGTAGTCGACGCTCCCGTTCCCCGAGTCCTTGACGGGGACGACGCTCCACTCGTTCTCGCGGGCGAGACCGCCCTCGTTGCCGACCCAGCGCACGTCGGGGCCGCGCACCGCCATCGTGGCGTTCGGGGCGAGGGCGCGGATCAGCGTGTACCAGCTGTCCCAGTCGTACGTCTCCACCTTGTCCGGCGGGATGCGGCCCTGCGCCCCGTCGAACCAGACCTCGTCGACGGGCCCGTACTCGGTGAGGACTTCGTAGAGCTGGTTGAGCATGTGGGCGCCGTAGTCGGTGGCGTCGAGCGTGAAGGTGCGCGGGGCGTCGTCCGCCCGGTCGTCGCCGGGTGTCAGGGTCGGGATGGTGCGCGGCGCGCGCTCGCTGCCGTTGGCGTAGACGCCGTCGAGGTACTGGTTCTCGTCGGCGGGCGAGATGTAGACGCCGACCTTGATGCCGTACCGCCGCAGCGAATCGGCGAACGACCTGAGCACGTCCCCCTTGCCCTGGCGCCAACTGCTGCTCGCCACACCGTGCTTGGTGTAGCGCGTCTGGTAGAGGACGAACCCGTCGTGGTGCTTGACGGTGAGGATGGCGAGCTTGAAGCCGCCGTCGCGCAGGGCGCGCGCCCACTGGTCGGTGTCGAGGCCTGAGGGCTGGAAGACGTCCGGGTCCTCCTCGCCCGTCCCCCATTCGAGCCCGGTGAAGGTGTTGACCCCGAAGTGCAGGAACGCGGTCTGCTCCAGCTTCTGCCAGGCGATCTGCCGTGCGGTGGGCCGGACTCGGGAGGCCTTGGCGACGACGGACTCCGGCGAGTCGCCGGGGCCGACCGGGATGCGGTAGGGCGGTTCCGCGCCGCCGGGACGGGTGGCGGCGGCAGCGGCGGAGAGGGGAAGCGAGGCACTGGAGGCGGCGACGGCGGTGCTGACGGCGGCGGCCATGAAGAGGCGTCTGCTGACGGTCATGGGCTGCGGATCTCCCTCGGGGCGGGGGGGGGCGGCACGAACGGGGTCAGGTTGCGGTCAAGGTCCATACGGCGGGCGGGCGTTGGTCGGCCGGGTACTGGAGGAGCCGCCCGTCGTCCGTGACGTGGGCCGCCATGCGCGTGACGGCGTTGGTGAGCCGGTAGCCGCCGGCCGCCCCGCCGATCTCCCAGCGCTGGAGCGTGTTGCCGGGGTCGCAGGTCTCCTCGGTGACGGCGGTGCCCGGTTGCAGCGGCACGTTGAGCGTGAGCTTTCCGCTCCGGGTCTCCAGGCACGCGCCGCTCGCGGCGGAGCGCAGCGTGACGTACCCGTCGGCGGTGCGCCTCACCTCGACGTCGACGGGCTCGGCACGCCCTTCGGTGTCGCGCAGCGTGTACGTCCCGTCGGCGACGGGCACCCGGGTCGGATCGCGCCATCCGGGGGCGTGGCCGACGGACTCGGCGCGCGCGGCGAACGCGTCGTACGTGGTGTCGGGGTGCGGATCGCCCCAGGTGACCTGCGCGATGTGGGCGAGCGGCGCCGCCATGGTCGCGGCCACCTCGTTCTCGGTCTCACCGCGTCCGTTGTCGGGCCACAGGCTGATCTTCGCGCCGGTCACGCCCTTGCCGGTGGCAAGCCGCTCGCCCTCGAAGACGCGCGGGTCCCAGCGCTCGTCGTACAGCTTCCGCGTGTCGGTGTGGAAGCCGCCGCGCACGAGGTAGAGGGAGTAGGCGGCGTTCATCACCGGGTGGCCCTGCGCGATGAGGGTGCTGGGTTTGGTGCGCACGTCCAGCCAGTGCTCGACGGTCGTGCCGGGCGCCACGGGGACGGTGTTGTCGCCGGTGAGCCCGTCGTTCCAGATGCGCAGCCGCTTGCCCTTGGTCCCCGCGTAGGCGTGCACGCGGTTCACGAAGTCGATGAACGCGTCCTGCGGGGTCGCGTGCGCGCCGTACTTCTTCCTGGCGTACTCCAGGACGTGCGGGTACTTGGCGAAGTCGGAGCCGAGCATGTACTCGTCGGCGCCCATGTGCCAGGACGTGGCGGGGAAGACCTCGGCGTACTCGTCGACGAGGCTCGTGTAGTAGTCGAAGGCCGCGTCCTTGGTGACGTCGAGGCGCGCGGGCTGCGGGGTCCCGTCGGAGTCGGTGAGCTGGAGGTCGGGCCGCTTCTCCAGCCAGGGGTCCATGTGTCCCGGCGAGTTGATCTCCGGGACGATCGTGACGTGGTACTTCTCGCCGAGTGCGACGAGCCGCCGCAGCTCGCTCTTGGTGTAGTAGCCCCAGGAGTTGGCCTCGGGGTGCGCCTCGCTCTTCACCTTGAGTTCGAGGAGCAGCTGGTTCTGTTTCCGGTACGCCATGTCGCGCACCAGGTTCTCCAGCCAGGGCAGGGAGATGTTGATGTAGCAGGCGCAGACGCCGACGCCGCGTTCCTCGTAGCGCGGCACGTCGACCGTGCGGCCCGCGGGCACCTCCGCGCTCCGGTCGAGCAGTTGGAGCAGGGTCCGGGTTCCGTAGAAGGCGCCGGCCTCACTGGCTCCGGTGATCTCCAGGCGCTGGCCGGCCCGGAGTTCGTACCCCTCGGCGCCGAGCGCGCGGCGTTTCCGGTCGACGTCGATGACGATGTCCCCGGCGCGCGCCCGGCCCGCGGTGATGCGCACGGCGTCCCGGCCCGCGGCGTCCAGGTCGTCGGCGAGCGTGGCGGCGACGCGCCGCGACGCGGGGTCCCTGGCGACGAGGCGGGTCGCGGGTCCGTAGTGGTAACTGCCCTCGGCGGGCGTCCAGTCGGTCAGGGCGGGCACGGTACGGGGCGCGCGTGGCGGCCCTCCGTCGGCCGCACCGGCCGGAGAAGCGACCGAGGAGAACAGAACCAGGACGACACACGAGGCGGCGAAGAACGAACGCAGTTCGGTCATGACATCCGATGATTCAAGCAGCCACGGAGGGAGTCAATGCATTGATCCCGGCGGGGTCTTGGACATTTCCGATGACCCATCGGATGAATGGAGAGGCACTAGGACACTCCGCGGCGCGCCGGGCGTGGCGAAGATCCGCCCCGCGGGATGGTCAAGTCACCCTGCTTATTGTAGTTTCCGCATCGTGGATCACTCGGCTTCGCAGGGGCACTGGGAGCACCGGCCGTCACAGCGGCAACTCCCCCGCCCCACGCGGCCGTAGAGCACGCGGCGGGCCGAGCGCGTGCCGATGACGCTCGGCCCGTCGCCGCGTGAGGTGCGGACGGCCGTGGAGGGGACGGCCGTCCGCACCCGGGGGAACCCGCGCGGACGGCGGCCCCACACACCCGTGCCCCCGCCCGAGGGGCGGCCCCACACACCCGTGCCCCCGCCCGAGGGGCGGGGGCACGTGGCGAAGCGGACCGGTCGGGGTGACCGGGGCTCCTGCCGGATCGGCCGTTCCGGGGTCGGCTCAGTCGATTCCGGGCAGGATGTGCGGCTCGGCGAGGTCGTCCTCGTATCCGGCCAGGCGGATCGGGGCCGCCTTGGCCCATGCTTCGAGGTTGCGGAGCTTCTGGGGCCGACCGGCCCGCTCGCCGCCGCGTTCCGCCGGTCGCTTTTCCTGCTTCGTCAGATCTGGTGTCACCGCGCACTCCTTTGTGTCGCGTAACGGAAGGACAAGGGCAGTTCGGTCGCGGTGGCGCCGGTTCGAGGCGGGACCGCGGCCGTGGTTGCCGGCCTGTCCCGGGGCCGCCGAGAGATGTTTGTGGATCTCTCGTGGCAGCCCGTTCGCCCCAGGTTAACCAAATGAGCGTGCCCGCGCTCGATGGGGCCCAAAGGTTGGACAGATTCCGGACAATGGCCCCTCCCCGGACGACGTCGGCCGGCGGGTCCCGACGGGGTGGGAGGGGGCCGCGTCGCGCACGGGGGCCGGTGCGCCCGCTGCCCCGCACCGCCGGGCGCGGCGGACCGCCCCACGGGCATCCGACGGCCCGCCCGCACCACCCGTGACGGGCGCGAAGGCGAGAAACAGCCATCGTCTTACCCCGTACGACTGGCGCGAACGCGTCGCGTGCGACCGGACGCGAAAAGGGCCGCCCCGGCGAGCGGGGCGGCCCTTCGGCGCGCGTCAGGTGCGGGGCGGCGGCCGCCGCCCCGGACGGTCTACCACTTGCCGGGCGCGTAGTCCTTCATGAAGACGCCGTAGAGGTCGTCGCCGGCCTCGCCGCACACGATCGGGTCGTACACCCGGGCCGCGCCGTCGATCAGGTCGAGCGGGGCGTGGAAGCCCTCCTCGGCCAGGCGCAGCTTGTCGTAGTGCGGGCGCTCGTCGGTGATCCAGCCGGTGTCGACGGAGGTCATCAGGATGCCGTCGGTCTGGAACATCTCCTGGGCGCTGGTCCGCGTCACCATGTTCATCGCGGCCTTGGCCGCGTTCGTGTTCGGGTGGCCCGCGCCCTTGTAGCCGCGGCCGAAGACGCCCTCCATCGCCGAGACGTTGACGACGTAGGCGCGGCCGCTCGACGCCTTCTTAGCGGCGTCGGCCATCGCCGAGCGCAGCGCGCTGATCAGGATGAACGGCGAGGTGTAGTTGCACAGCTGGGTTTCGAGCAGCTCCACGGGGGAGATCTGCTCGATGGTCTGCACCCAGGTGTTGCTGTCGACCACGTCGGGGACCAGGCCGCCCGCGTCGATGGCGGTGCCGTCCAGGTGCCGGGCGACGCTGGCGTTGCCCGCGACGAGCGCGAGGTCGGCGACCTGCTGGGCGTCCAGGCCGCTGGTGCCGACGGGCAGCGCGGCCAGGCCGTCCACCGCGCCCGAGTTGAACGCGCCGATCACGGAGTGGGCGGGCAGCTCACCCGCGGGCAGCGGCGCGCTCTCGCCGTCGACCAGGGCGGCGTACGCGGAGGGCAGCCTGCGCACGGTCTGCGTGGCGTTGTTGATCAGGATGTCCAGCGGCCCCGCCGCGGTGAGCCGCTCGGCGAGCGCGACGGACTGCGCCGGGTCGCGCAGGTCGATGCCGACGACCTCCAGGCGGTGCAGCCAGTCCGCCGAGTCGTCCATCGCCTTGAAGCGGCGGATGGCGTCCTTGGGGAACCGTGTGGTGATGGTCGTGTGGGCGCCGTCACGCAGCAGCCGCAGCGCGATGTACATGCCGATCTTGGCGCGGCCGCCGGTGAGCAGGGCGCGCTTGCCGGTGAGGTCGGCGCGGGCGTCGCGCTTGGCGCGGTTCAGGCGGGCGCAGTCCGGACAGAGCTGGTGGTAGAAGTAGTCGACTTCCACGTACCGGGTCTTGCAGGTGTAGCAGGAGCGCGGGCGCTGGAGTATCCCGGCGACCCGGCCCTCCTCGGTCTGCGAGGAGGGCAGCAGGCCCTCGGTCTCGTCGTCGATGCGCTGCGCGGAGCCGGTCGCGGTGGACTCGGTGACCGCCTTGTCGTGGGCGGTCTTGGCGGCCCGGCGCTCCTGGCGGCGGCGCTGCTTCACCGTGCGGTAGATCCCGGCCGTGGCCCGGCGCACGGCGATCGCGTCCGGGTGGTCGACGTCCAGCTTGTCCAGCTCGTCGAGGACCTCGAGGCAGACGGCGAGGCGGTCCGGGTCGATGCCGGGGCCGTACGAGACGGTCCCCTCCTGGCTTTCGTCTGTCACCGTCATCGCCGCTCGTCCTCGTGTCATTCCGTGCCGCGGCGCGTCGGGTCGTCCGCGGAAGCTCCAAAAGCGCAACTTTACGTAGCGCGGGGCCCCGTCACCAAACCCGCGCCGTTGGCGCACAGCGCCACGAGGTCGTGGATCTCCTTGCGCACACTGTCCGCGAGGAGCTCCAGGTCGGGCACCGCGGCGGCGTCGGCGACCAGGCCGAAGTGCACCCGGCCCCGGTAGGTGGAGACCGCGACGGCCAGCGACTGGCCCCTGGCCAGCGGCGCGAAGGGGTAGACGGCGGCGAGCGGGCAGCCGCCGAGGCGCAGCCCGATGCCGGGCAGCGGCACGCTGGTCACCAGGATGTCGAAGAGCAGCCGGGCGGCCTGGGCCACCACCGGGCCGCCGATGCGGTGCCCCAGCGCGGGCACGCGCTCGGCGAGCAGCGCGACGGCGCCCGCGCCGCGCTCGGGCCCCGCGTCCTTGTTGCGGTCCATGGCGGTGCGCACGCTGCGCAGCCGCACCAGGGGGTCCTCGTCGCTGACGGGGAGGCGCACCAGATAGCCGGAGAGCCGGTTGCCCGGCGGCTGGGCGGTGCGCGGGCGGCGCCGCGAGACGGGCACGAGGGCGCGCGGCTCGACGCCCTCGCTGCAGTCGCCGCGCTCGTCGAGCCAGCGACGCAGGGCTCCGGCCACCACCGCGATCAGTACGTCGTTGACGGTGCCGCCCACCGCCTTGCGCACCTGGTGGACGTCGTCCAGGTCCAGGACGACGCCCGCCGTGCGGCGGGTGCCGGTGGCGGCCGAGGTCAGCGAGGCCGATGAGCGTACGCCGAGGGTGGCGCGGGCCACCGAGGTGCCGATGCCGAGGGCCTGGCCGACCTCGCTGACGGTCTCGCGCAGAAGGCCCGGCAGCCTGCGCGGGTCCGGCAGGGGCCGCCTCGCGACCACGGGCGCCGGGCGCCTGGGACGCGACACGGGCAGGTCGACGGGGTCGAGCAGGGAGGCGGCGAGCGTCAGCGCGCGCAGCCCGTCGGCGAGCGCGTGGTGGAACTTGAAGAGCACGCCGAAGGAGGTGCCGTCGGTGCCGGGCAGCACGTGCGCCTCCCACGGCGGCTTGGCGCGGTCCAGCGGGCGCTGCATCAGCTCGCCCGCCGCGGCGTGGAAGTCGGCCACCGGGGCGGCGATCCGCACGTGGTCGAACGGGTCGAAGGCGCACACCGGGGCGCGGGTGGCGCCGCCGAAGGGCAGCCATACGGAACGTATGCGCATGCGAAGGCCGGGCACGCCCTCCGCGCGGGCCGCGAGGAGCCCCGCGGCCCGCTCCGCCGCGTCGGGCTCGTCGTCGGCCTCGAAGACGCCGAGGGCCCCGAGGTGCATGGGGTGTTCGGCGGTCTCGATGTTCCAGAAGGCCAGATCGAGAGGTGCGAGCAGGTCAGCGGACTCAACAGGCGATGTGGTCAATGGCTCGCTCTCGCGTCGGGGGTCGATGCGGGGGATGGCAAGCACGCAGTCAAGCGCCGACCGGCAATTACAGTCAAGTACGATCAAGCTACGCTGAGTTAACAACAGATTAAGACCCGCCTCTCTGAGAGAGGCGGGTCTCGTGTGACTCAGGTGGTGCAAAAGTGAACTGCTGTTACTTCAGGGCGGGCGGCGCCGCGGCGGGTGACGTTCCCCAGTCCGAGGGCCGCTCCCCCACCGTGAAGGAGAGCTCTCGGATGCCGCGGAGATCGCCGGTGGTCAGATAGGTGTTCTCCAGCGCGGCCCCGTCGGTCCGCGCGGACTGGATGTACCGCTTGGTGTCGGACGTGCCCGGCGCCTTTACCGTCAGCGCGCCGCGCGGGTAGTACCGCCGGTCGAGCCGGATGTCCACGCGCTCGAAGACCGGCGTCGACAGGCCCCAGGTGTCCGTGCCCGGCTGGACCGGGAAGACGCCGATCGAGGACAGCACGTTCCACGCGGACATCGTGCCGAGGTCGTCGTTGCCGGTCATGCCGGTCGGGGCGTCCGTGAAGAGGGTGAGCGCGGCGTGCACCACGTCCGTCGTCTTCCAGGGCTGGCCCGTCGAGAGGTAGGTGTACGGGGCGATGAGGTCGGGCTCGTTCTGCGGGTTGTACTTGTCGGCGTTGTAGTAGTCGTAGGGCCCGTTCACCCACACCTCGCGGGCCGTCTTCGCCGGGTCCTTCAGGAGCTGCTCGTAGGCGAAGAAGGAGTCGAGTCGCTCGCCGGCCGCCTTCTTGCCGCCGATCAGGCCGACCATCCCCGGCAGGTCCTGCGGAACCAGCCACTGGTACTGCCAGGACGTGCCCTCGTGGAAGCCCTCGCTCTTGGCCGGGTCGGCGGGGCCCGTGAAGGCACCGGCCGCGTCGCGCGCACGGAAGAAGCCGGTCGACGGGTCGAAGATCTTCCGGTAGTTCTGGGCGCGCGCCGCGTACCGCCGCGCGTCGTCCTCGTGCCCGAGGTCGCGCGCCATCTGCCCGAGCATCGCGTCCGAGAGCGCGTATTCGAGCGTCGCGGACGCCCCGTGGTCGTAGTCGGAGTCACCGGGCTTGGCGTGCGGGCGGCCCTTGACGTACGGCGCGAAACCGTCGGCCAGATACTCCTTGTTGGCCTCGCGGCCGACCGGCGCCGATTCCGCGGGCGGCACGCCGTCGGCGTTCTTCTTCAGCGCCCGGTACGCGTCCTCCTCATGCCCCTTGAGCAGGCCCTGTTGATACGCGTTGGTGAGGAACGGCGTGACCGGATCGCCGGTCATGATGTTCGTCTCGACCGTGCCGTAGCCCCACTTGGGCAGCCAGCCGCTCTCCTTGTCGATCTTCAGGACGGAGAGCGCCATGTCCCGTGACTCGCGCGGCGCGAGCAGCGCGAGGAGCTGCGCCTGGGTGCGGTAGGTGTCCCACAGGGACCAGTTCTGGTAGTACGTGAATCCCCCGTCGTCGGCAGCGCGGTGGGGCTTCTGGTCCCAGCCCGTGTAGCGGCCGTCGACGTCGCTGCCGATGTTCGGCGCGAGGAACGAGCGGTACAGGGACGAGTAGAACGTGCGGCGCACGGTCTCGCTGCCGCCCTTGGCCCGTACGGCGCCGAGCCGGTCCTCCCAGGCGGACCGCGCCGCCTTCGCCACCCGGTCGTACGAACGCCCGCCCTCCGCACGGAGGTTGAGCGCCGCCCCCTTCGCGTCGACGTAGGAGAGCGCGGTGGTGGCCTCGACGGTGCGGTCCTTGGTGGTGTCGAAGCGGACGTAGGCGCCGTTGCGCTCGTCGTCCGCCGACGACTCCTTCGAGCCCGCCGTGACCGTGCCGCCCCGCCAGGTGCCGGACGTCTTGAAGGGCCGGTCGAAGCGGGTGATCGTGTGCAGCGTGTACGGCTTGGTGTCCTGGCAGAAGCCGCTGCCGGTGAGGGAGGTGCGCACCGTGCGGCTGTCGAGGATCTCGACCTTGGTGCGCACGGTCTTGTGCAGCGACTGGCCCGCGTTCAGCAGGACGTTGGCCTTGCCGGTGGCGGGGAAGGTGTAGCGCTGCACGCCGGTGCGCTCGGTCGCGGTCAGTTCGGCGTCGATGCCGCCCTTGAGGCCCACTTGGTAGCGGCCGGGACTCGCGCTCTCGTCGTCGTGGCTGAACTCGGCGGCGTACTTGGCGTAATCGGTCTCCGTCACGTCACCGGTCGTGGGCAGCACCGGCAGATCCCCGCCGAGCCCGCAGCCCACCCCGGACAGGTGCACCGTGGAGAAGCCCCGGATGTGGGTGTCGGAGTGGTCGTAGCCGGTGTTGTGGCCGGTGTCGGGCGAGAGCTGGACCATGCCGAACGGGACGGCGGCGCCCGGGTAGGTGTTGCCCTCGTTCTCGGTGCCGATGAACGGGTTGACCAGGTCGGTGAGGCGGCCCGGGTGCGGGGCCGCCGCCTCGGCCGAGGGGATCGCGAGGGCGCCGCCGATGAGCGCGGCCGTCAGCGCCACCGTCCCAGCGCCGCGCAGCCGTTGGGTCCATCTCATGCGTGGGAACGCCTCCTCGAAAACCATTCGACAACGTTGTCAGAGCACGCTTCGCGCTCATTCTTGGGTCGCCCGCGCACACCCGTCAAGGGGCGTGCACCCCGGCGGTGGCGGAGGGTGGAAGCCCCCGGTCCGCCCGTGCGGGCGGACCGGGGACCGCGTGCTCAGGAGCCGGCGCAGCCCGGCACCGTGGCCTGCGACGCGTCGCGGATCAGCGCTTCGTGCGCCGCCTTCAGCCGCTTCACGTCGGGCTTGACGACCCTGCGGTCGTAGGTCAGCAGACCGTTCAACTCGCCTTCCACGTCCGAGATCTGGGTGTAGACCGCGCCGTTGCCGCCCTTGCAGGCGAGCTTGCGCAGTTCCTGGAGCTTGGCGATGTACCCGTCCGTGTAGGCGGCCGGATCCACGTCGACGTAGCTCTGCTGCACCGACCAGGCGTGGCCGGGCACCGCGAGTCCGAGTCCGCCGTACTCGCCGCTCACCAGGGCCCGTTCGCCGTCGGGGTGCGGTGGCAGCGCGGGGCTCGGATAGCCGTGCTCGTCCATGATGTCGCCGGTGCCGCCGTCGGCCCCGAGGTTGAGCCCCGACATGTTGTTGACCAGGCGCGTCGGGTCCCAGGACTTGGCCTGCGCGGCGATGCGCCCCACGTCGTACTGGCCCCAGCCCTCGTTGAAGGTCACCCACATGATGATCGAGGGATGGCTCGCGTGCTCGTCGATCATCTGCTTCATCTCGTGCTCGTACTGCGCGCGGGCCGCCGTGCTCGGATTGCGGTCGGACCGCATGGACGGCATGTCCTGCCAGACGAGCAGGCCCAGCTTGTCCGCCCAGTAGAACCAGCGGTCCGGCTCGACCTTGATGTGCTTGCGCACGGAGTTGAAGCCCATCTCCTTGTGCATCTTCAGGTCGTACGCGAGGGCCTCGTCGCTCGGCGCGGTGTGCAGCCCGTCGGGCCAGAATCCCTGGTCGAGCGTGGCCATCATGAAGACCGGCTTGCCGTTCAGCATGGTGCGCGGGGTGCCGTTCACCTTCTGGACGGAGATGGAGCGCATCCCGAAGTAGCTGCGCACGCGGTCCCCGCCGACGCTCACCTTCAGGTCGTAGAGGAACGGGTCGCTCGGTGACCACAGGCGCGGCTTGGCGATCTTCAAGGTCAGCGGGGCGCCGGTCCTGCCGCGCACCTCCGCGACCTTCTTGCCGCCCGCGTACGCGGTGGCGGTGACGGGCAGACCGTCCCGGACTCCCTTGGTCTCCACGGCCAGTTGACCGCGTCCCACATCAGGCGTGAGCTTCAGCGAGTCGACGTGGTCGGCGGCGACCGGCTCCATCCACACCGTCTGCCAGATGCCCGACGACGGCGTGTACCAGATGCCGCTGGGGTCCAGGCGCTGCTTGCCGACGGGCGGGTTCGCGCCGTCCGCCGAGTCGGTCGGGTCGTGCACGCCGACGATGAGTTCCTGGGTGCGTCCTGGCTTCAGGGCGTCGGTGATGTCGGCGCTGAACTTGTCGTAGCCGCCCTGGTGTTCGGCGACCTTCTTGCCGTTGACGTACACCTCGGACTGCCAGTCGACGGCACCGAAGTTCAGCCGGAGCCGTTTGCCGTCGCCGACCTTCCAGTTGGCGGGCACGGTGAAGGTGCGGCGGTACCACATGCGGTCCTCGTGCCGCTGGATCCCGGAGAGCTGGGACTCGACGGGGTAGGGAACGAGGATCTTCTCCCCCAGCTGCTTGCCGACCGGCGGCTTCTCGCCCTTCTCGGCGGCGGCGAACTGCCAGGAGCCGTTGAGGTTCTGCCAGGCGTCGCGCTTCAACTGCGGCCTGGGGTACTCCCGGTGGGCGTTGCCGGGCGTGACCTCGTCGCCCCACTTGGTGCTGAGCTCGTGCGTCGAGTGGTTGGGCCCGCTGCTCCAGAACGCGGCGACGGACTCGCCGTCGTCGCCCGCGAGCCCGCCCTTGCCGTCGTAGCGCAGATCGGCGGTGCCGCGAGCGGTGCCCTGCTTGTTGCCGACGACGGGTTCCTTGAGCCCGACGAGCAGCGCCCGCGGGTCGTCCGGGTCCGCCTTGACGTCGCTCAGCGGCCACTTGGCCCCGCCGATGACGGCCTCGATGTGCGCGGCGAGTCCGGCCGGGGGCGGGGCGATCCGCTGGGCGAAGTCGAGCTTGAGGGTGCGGCCGTCCTCGCCGACCGTGGCGGCGGTGGCACCGTCGTAGTCGTAGCCGTCCGGAAGGCGGAACGCGGAGCTCGGCACGGCCTTCTTGGCGCCGCCGGGCTCGGTCCAGCGCAGATGCAGGTTGGACCCGCCGTAGTGCTCGAAGTACTCGACCTTGATGTCGTAGGCCTTGCCCGCGGTCAACTCGACGGGCGCGGAGGTCTGTTCCTTGTCCCAGTCGTCGACCCAGTGGTCGATGGCGAGCCTGCCGTCGACCCACAGGCGGAAGCCGTTGTCACCGGTGATCGAGAACGTGTGGGCGCCGGACTTCTCCGGGACGACCTTGCCGGTCCAGCGGACGGTGGCGTCGTCGGGCTTGCCCGTGGCGAAGGACAGGCGCGGTTCGAGGTTGTCGAAGTCGATGTTGGGGTCGAAGCCCGTGGCCTTGAGCTCGTGGAAGTCGAAGGCGCCGGGGGCGGACTGGGTGTAGTACTCGCCCTTCAGGCCGTGCACCTCGGGGGTTTCGTCGGCCGCGGTCGCGGTCGTGGCGGGCACGGCGGTCAGCCCGGCGAGGGCCAGGGCGAGGGCGAGCAGCAGGGCCAGTCGTGGACCGATTCTCGCGGGTCGTCTGGGACGTCGTATGCGCACGGATCCTCCTTGTCGAGGAAGGGTGGCGGCTCGTTACGGGAAGCGCGGCGGCTCGTACCGGGGAAGGGTGGCGGCTCGCCGTCGCAGTCGGTACAACGAATCTGTACAACGTTGGAAGGAACGGCAGTTGGCATGACAGCACGGCTCCGGCGTGCTGTCCAGGGTGCAGGACGACTGCCCCGGTCGGCCGGGGTGGTTCACGGACGCAGGGAGATCCAGTGCGGGTTAGCCTCAAGGACGTCGCGGAGCGCGCGGGCGTCTCGATCAAGACCGTCTCGAACGTGGTGAACAAGTATCAGCACGTCACCCCGGCGATGCGGGCCCGCGTACAGGAGGCCATCGACGAGCTGGGCTACCGGCCGAACCTGACCGCGCGGCATCTGCGCAAAGGGCGTACGGGCATCATCGCGCTCGCCGTCCCCGAGCTGGGCAACCCGTACTTCGCCGAGCTCGCGGGCGCCGTCATCGACGCGGCCGCCGAGCACGAGTTCACCGTCCTGCTCGACCACACCCGCGGCGACCGCGAGCAGGAGGTCCTGGTCAGCCAGGGCTTCCGCACCCGGGTCATCGACGGTCTGATCCTCAGCCCGCTGGAGCTGGAGTCGGAGGACCTGCGGGGCCGCGAGGACGACGTCCCGCTGGTGCTGCTCGGCGAGCGCGAGTACGACCAGCCCTACGACCACATCGCGATCGACAACGTCGCCGCGGCCCGCACCGCGGTGCGCCACCTCATCGGCCGCGGCCGCACCAGCATCGCCTTCCTCGGAGCCCGTACCGACTCCGCGAACCGGCCCGCCCACCTGCGACTCCAGGGCTGGCGCGAGGAGTTGACGGCGGCCGGGATCGCCGCGCCGGAGAGCCTGGTGGGGCCGGTCGGCGGCTGGGACCGCTGGGACGGGGCCAAGGCGATGGCGCGGATGCTGGACGCTGGGGTGCGGCCGGACGCCGTGTTCGCGTACAACGACCTGGTGGCGATCGGCGCGATGCGGGTGCTGCACGAGCGCGGCCTGCGGGTGCCGTGGGACGTGGCGGTGGTGGGGTTCGACGACATCGCGGAGGGGCAGTTCGGGGCGGTCACGCTCACCACGGTCGCGCCGGACAAGCGGGCCATCGCGCGGCTCGCGGTCGAGTCGCTGCTGCGCAGCCTGGCCACCCCCGCGGAGCCCGGCGGACGGGAGATCACCGCGGAATTCCGCCTGGTGGAGCGCGAGAGCACGCTCGGCCGGCGCTGAGCGAACGGCCCACGGCCGCTGCGCGGAGGGTTTACAGCCCACTTTCAACGATGTAAAAAGCTCCCCGTACCGCGAGTTGACCGCAAGTGCCGATCCTCCCGTGAGCGCTCTCAGTGCCGGGGCCGTGCCGTTTTGGGGACTCCATGAAGCCGATCACCCTCCGTACCTCAGCCAGGACCCTGCTCGCCGCCGGCCTCGCCGCGAGTCTCGCCCTCACCGCCGGATGCGCCAAGTCGGAGGACGACGCGTCCGACGACAAGAGCACGGCGAGCGGCGACTCCGGCCAGGTCGTCTCGGAGCCGGGCGGCGGCAAGACCTGCGCGATAGACGCCTACGGCGGCAAGAAGCTCGACCTGAAGGACGCGACAGTGGGCTTCTCGCAGTCCGAGAAGGAGGCCAACCCGTTCCGCATCGCCGAGACGGCGTCCCTCAAGGCCGAGGCCGACAAGCGCGGCGTCAAGCTGCTCACCGCCAACGCCCAGTCGCAGTTCTCCAAGCAGATCAGCGACGTCCAGGACCTCATCGCCAAGGGCGCCGACCTGCTGGTCATCGCGCCGCTCAACTCCGACGGCTGGGAGCCCGTGCTGCGCGCGGCGGGCGCCAAGCACATCCCGATCGTCACCATCGACCGCAAGATCAACGCGGCCGCCTGCAAGGACTACGTCTCGTTCATCGGCTCCGACTTCGTCGAACAGGGCAAGCGGGCGGCCGACCAGATGATCAAGACCACGGGCGGCAAGGGCAAGATCGCGATCCTGCTCGGCGCGGCGGGCAACAACGTCACCACCGAGCGGACCAAGGGCTTCGAGGACCGCATCAAGGAGAAGGCCCCTGACCTGAAGGTCGTCTTCAAGCAGACCGGCGAGTTCGCCCGCGAGAAGGGCCAGCAGGTCACCGAGCAGCTGATCCAGTCCAAGCCGGACATCACCGGTATCTACGCCGAGAACGACGAGATGGGCCTCGGCGCCGTCAACGCCCTCAAGGGCGCGGGCAAGAAGGCCGGCGACGTGAAGATCGTGACGATCGACGGCACGAAGGGCGCCGTGCGCGGCATCGTGGACGGCTGGATCGACGGCGTCATCGAGTCCAACCCGCGCTTCGGCCCGCTGGCCTTCCAGACCCTGGACGCGTTCACCCAGGGCAAGAAGGTGGGCCAGGACATCGTCATCAAGGACAGCGCGTACACCGAGGACAACGCCAAGTCGGACCTGAACAAGGCCTACTGACGTGCTGTCGGCCAAGGCGATGTCCAAGACGTTCCCCGGCGTGCGCGCCCTGGACGAGGTCGACTTCACCGCACGCGCGGGCGAGGTGCACGCCCTCATCGGCGAGAACGGCGCGGGCAAGTCCACCCTGATCAAGGTCCTGACGGGCGTCTACTCTCCCGACGCGGGCCAGTTGACCTACGACGGCTCGCCCGTCCGGTTCGCCACCCCCCTGGACGCCCAGCACGCGGGCATCTCCACGATCTACCAGGAGGTCAACCTCGTCCCCCTGATGAGCGTGGCCCGCAATCTGTTCCTGGGCCGCGAGCCCCGCGGGCGCCTCGGCCTGATCGACTTCGCCCGCATGCACCGCGAGGCCGAGGAGGCCCTGCGCGGCCTCGGCGTCAGCGTCGACGTGCGCCGCCCGCTGCGTGAACTGGGCGTGGGCGCCCAGCAGATGGTGGCGCTGGCCCGCGCCGTTTCGGTCGACGCACGCGTCGTCGTGATGGACGAGCCGACGTCCTCCCTCGAACCGCGCGAGGTCCGCACCCTGTTCGGCGTGATCCGCATGCTGCGCGAACGCGGCATCGCGGTGATCTACGTGAGCCACCGCCTGGACGAGCTCTACGAGATATGCGACAGCGTCACCGTCCTGCGCGACGGCAAGGTGGTCCACACGGGCCCGCTGGCCGAGCTCGAACGGCTGCGTCTGGTGGCACTGATGCTGGGCAGGGAGATCGAGACCGTACGCGAAGAGGGCCTGACGAACTTCACGGGCACGCACGACACACAGACCGAACCGATCCTCCGGGCCAGCGATCTGACGGTCGCTCACCACATCCACGACGTGTCGATCACGATCCGTCCGGGTGAGGTGGTCGGACTCGGCGGCCTCCTCGGATCGGGCCGCAGCGAGACCGCGAAGGCGATCGCCGGGGCCCTGCCGACCGATTCCGGCAGCGTCACGGTGGCGGGCGACAGCGTCCGCCCCGGCAGCACACCCGCCGCCATCAGGGCCGGGATCAGCCTGCTCCCCGAGGACCGCAAGGCCGAGGGCATCGTCCCCGGCCTCTCGGTCCGCGAGAACATCGCCCTGGCCGCGCTCCCCCGCCTCTCCCGCTTCGGTCTGGTCGACGAGAAGCGCATCGACGCCGTCGTCGACACCTTCGTCAGGCGCCTGCGCATCAAGGCGTCGAGCCCGCACCAGAAGGTCGGCGAGCTCTCCGGCGGCAACCAGCAGAAGGTCCTGCTCGCCCGCTGGCTGGCGATGCACCCCAAGGTCCTCCTCCTGGACGAGCCCACCCGCGGCATCGACATCGGCGCGAAGGCCGAAGTCCAGGCGCTGATCGACGAGTTGGCCGAACAGGGCCTGGGCGTCCTGCTCATCTCCTCCGACCCCGAGGAACTGATCGAGGGCTCGGACCGCGTCGTGGTCCTCAGGGACGGCACCACCGTGGCGGAACTGACGGGCACGTCGGTCACCGAGGAGAACCTGCTGCACGCCATCGCCGCGACGGAGCCCGCATGACGACCGACCTGGCAACCGCCCCCACCGCGGCCAAGGACCACACCCGCACCCTGCGCGTCCTCCAGGACTACGGCGTCTATCTGGGCGTGGCCGTCCTCCTCCTCGTCAACATCGTCTTCACCCCGCACTTCCTCTCCACCGAGAACTTCCGCACCCAGGCGGTCCAGGTGGCCCCCGTCCTGATCGTCGCCCTGGGCATGGCGCTGGCCATCGGCAGCGAGGGGGTCGACCTCTCCGTCGGCTCGGTGATGGCGCTGGCCACCTCCCTGATCTCGCTCTACCTCGGCTACGGCATCTGGATCGCCCTGGCCGCCGCGATCCTCGGCGGCGCCGCCGTGGGCGCCGCGAACGGGGCGCTCGTCGCCTTCATCGGCGTGCAGCCCATCGTCGCGACCCTCGCCCTGATGGTCGCGGGACGCGGCCTCGCCCTGGTCCTGCTCCCCCAGCTCAAGGACGTCCACGACCCGAACATGGCATCGCTCGGCTCGGGCGACCTCCTCGGCGTCCCCTATCTGGTCCTGATCGCCACCGCCCTGACCCTCCTGGTCGCCTTCGTCGTGCGCCGCACCACCTTCGGCCGCCAGCTCCTGGCGATCGGCGACAGCCGCCCCGCCGCCCGGCTCGCGGGCCTCCCCGTACGCCGTGTCCTGATCCTCGTGTACGTCGCGTCCGGCGCCCTCGCGGCGATCGCCGGGGTGCTGGCCACCGCCCGCCTCACCGCGAGCGACCCGACCTCGCTCGGCACCCTGATGGAACTCTCCGCGATCACCGCGGTCGTCGTCGGCGGCACGCCCCTGAGCGGCGGCCGCGTCCGGATCGGCGGCACCGTCGCGGGAGCGGTCCTCATCCAGTTGCTCACCGCCACGCTCATCAAGCACGACCTGCCCCCGTCCTGGACCCAGATCGCGCAGGCCGTGGTGATCGTCCTGGCCGTCTACGCGGCCCGCGAAAGGGTCAAGCGATGACGACCGACACCCACAAGCCGATGGACCCCATGAGCGACGCCCCTGCCGTGGGGGACGAGGCAGCCACCTCGCCCACCCGCTCCGAACGCCTCAGCGCCCTCGCCCAGCAGCACGGCGCCCTCGTCACGCTGATCGTCGCGGTGTGCGCCGCCTCGCTCAGCTTCGACACGTTCCTGACCACCGACAACCTGGGCAACATGGCGGTGTCGTCCGCGTTCCTCGCGGTCGTCGCGCTCGGCATGACGTTCGTGATCATCACCGGCGGCATCGACCTCTCCGTGGGCTCGCTGTTCGCGCTGGGCGGGGTGCTCGCCGCGTGGGGGTCGCGGTACGGATCGGCCGTGGCGCTACTCCTTCCGCTCGCCGTGTGCGCGCTGATCGGCCTGGTCAACGGCCTGCTCATCGCCCGTTCCCGGCTCGCGCCCTTCATCGTGACGCTGGCGGCGATGCTGGGCGCGCGCGGCATCCTCCTTGCCGTCACGGACGAGGGCTCCAAGACCTACCTCGTGGACAAGGACTCGTTCTTCGCGCAGCTCGGCCAGGGCGAGCTGCTCGGTGTGGGCGTGCCCGTCTGGATCACGCTCGCGCTGTTCGTGGCGGGCGCGGTGGTGCTGCGCCGCAGCCGTTTCGGGCAGTACGTGTACGCGGTGGGCGGCAACGAGGACGCGGCGGCCCTGATGGGCGCGCCCGTGGCCCGTACGAAGATCGCGGTCTACACCCTCTCGGGGCTCTGCGCGGGTCTCGCCGGCGCGCTCAACGCGGCGTGGCTGGTCTCCGGGGTGACGATCCTCGGCTCCGGCATGGAGCTGGAGGCGATCTCCGCGGTCGTCATCGGCGGCACGCTGCTCACCGGCGGATTCGGCTTCATCAGCGGGTCGTTGGTGGGCGTGCTGCTCCTGAAGGTGATCCAGAACGTGATCAACCAGATCGGCTCGCTGGACTCCGCGTACCAGCAGGTGGTCAGCGGCGCGTTCCTCGCCGTGGTGGTGATCGCGCAGACGTGGCTGGGGCGCAGGCGGCGGGTGCTGTGAGCGGCGAGCGGACGAAGTGCCCGCTCCCGCCTCGGCACGGCCCCGTCCCCGGCCCGCCTCACTCCGGCACGATCTGCCCCTTCCCCAGCGCGATCACGCCGCCCTTGGAAACCGTGTAGAGCGCCTCGTCCCGCTCCGGGTTGACCCCGATCGTCGCCCCCGGCGGGACGTCGACGTTCTTGTCGAGCACGGCGCCGCGCACCACCGCGCCGCGCCCGACCCGCACGTTGTCGTGGAGCACGGAGCCCTGGACGACGGCGCCTTCCTCGATGCTCACGCCGGGCGAGAGGACGGAGCGGGTGACCTGGCCGCGGATGACGCAGCCGGGGCTGACGATCGACTCGCCCGCGATGCCGCCCGCGCAGAACTTGGCGGGCGGGAGGCCGCCCGGGTGGGTGTAGATGGGCCAGCGGCGGTTGTCCAGGTTGAAGACGGGGTGGTCGGAGATCAGGTCCATGTGCGCCTCGTAGTACGAGTCCAGGCTGCCGACGTCACGCCAGTACCCGTGGTCGCGCGGGGTCTCGCCGGGCACGTGGTTCCCGTCGAAGTCGTACACCTGGGCGAGGCCGCGCTCGGTGAGCAGCGGCAGGATGGAGCCGCCCATGTCGTGCGCGGAGTCCTCGTCCTCGGCGTCCTGCTGGAGGGCGTCGACGAGGGTCTTGGTGGTGAAGAGGTAGTTGCCCATCGAGGCGTAGACCTGGTTCGGGGCGCCGGGCAGGCCCGGCGGGTCGGCCGGCTTCTCCAGGAAGCTCTCGACCTTCGTCCCGTCGCGCGCGGGCGTGATGACGCCGAACGAGGACGCTTCGGCGCGCGGCACCCTGATCCCCGCGACGGTCACCGCGGCGCCGTTCTCGACGTGCTGCTTGAGCATCTGCCGCGGGTCCATGCGGTAGACGTGGTCGGCGCCGAACACCGCGATGTAGTCGGGCTGTTCGTCGTGGACGAGGTTGAGGGACTGGAGGATGGCGTCGGCGCTGCCCGAGAACCAGCGCGGGCCGAGGCGCTGCTGGGCGGGGACCGGGGTGACGTAGTTGCCCAGCAGGCTGGACATGCGCCAGGTCGTCGTCACGTGCCGGTCCAGGGAGTGCGACTTGTACTGCGTCAGGACGCAGATGCGCAGGATGTCGCCGTTGACGAGGTTGGAGAGGACGAAGTCCACCAGGCGGTACGTCCCGCCGAACGTGACGGCGGGTTTGGCGCGGTCCGCGGTGAGCGGCATCAGCCGTTTGCCCTCCCCGCCCGCCAGCACGATTCCCAGCACCGAAGGTCCACCGCGCATCCCGGCCTCCTACTTGTCGGCTAACTGTCGGCGTGCAGGATCTCCTCGTACACCTCGACCGTGCGCCGGGCGACCGCGTCCCAGCCGAACTCCCTGACCACGTGGTAGCGCCCGGCGCCGCCCATCGCCCTGGCCCGCTCCGGGTCGGTGGCGACCCTGTTCAGGAGGAGTGCGAGGTCGTGCTCGAACCCCTCGGGGTCCTTCTGCTCGTACGGCACGAGCAGTCCGGTGGTGCCGTCCTGGACGACCTCGGGGATGCCGCCGACGCGTGAGGCGACGACGGCGGTGCCGCAGGCCATCGCCTCCAGGTTGACGATGCCGAGCGGTTCGTACACCGAGGGGCAGGCGAACACCGCGGCGTGGGTGAGGAGTTGGACGATGTCGGGGCGCGGCAGCATCTGCGGGATCCACCGCACGCCCGCGCGGGAGCGGCTGAGCTCGTCGAAGAGCGTGCGGAACTCCGCGTCGATCTCCGGGGTGTCGGGCGCGCCCGCGCACAGCACGAGCTGTACGTCGCGGTCCAACCGCCGTGCGGCGCGCAGCAGATGGGGGACGCCCTTCTGCCGGGTGATGCGGCCGACGAAGAGGACGTAGGGGCGTTCGGTGTCGATGCCGAGCCGTGCCAGGACGTCCGTGCCGGGGTCGGGCCTGTACAGGGCGGTGTCGATGCCGTTGTGGACGACGCGGACCTTGGCGGGGTCGATCGCCGGGTAGCAGGCGAGGATGTCGTCGCGCATGGCGCCCGACACCGCGATGACGCCGTCCGCGGCCTCGGCCGCCGTGCGTTCCGCCCAGCTCGACAGGGCGTATCCGCCGCCGAGCTGCTCCGCCTTCCAGGGCCGCAGGGGCTCCAGGGAGTGGCAGGTGAGCACGTGCGGGACGCCGTGCAGGAGCTTGCCGAGGTGGCCGGCGAGGTTGGCGTACCAGGTGTGCGAGTGGACGAGGTCGCAGCCGGTGAGGGCGGCGGCCATCGACAGGTCCACGGAGAAGGTGCGCAGCGCGTCGTTGGCGCCGTCGAGCGCGGGCCAGGCCCGGTGCCGCTGGACGCCCTCGGGGGCTTCGCCCTCGCCCCAGCAGTGCACGTCGACGTCGGCGAGGGTGCGTAACTCCCGTGCGAGGAACTCGACATGAACACCGGCCCCGCCGTAGACATCGGGCGGGTACTCCCGGGTGAGCAGTCCCACCTTCACGTAGAACCCTCCGTCGTCCGCCTGAGGCCGGCCGCGCTCCCTCATGGTCACCCAGACGAGGCCCCGGGGGAAGACCGCTGCGGCGGCCGTTCGAAGCAACAGTCGCCGCACAGGCCGCCGTTCGGGCACCGGTAGTAGAGGCAGCAGCTGCGGCGCCGGAAGGCGGTGCCCTCCAGCGTGCCGGTGCCGCGCAGTTCGGGGTGGTCGAAGAGCGCGGCGGCCAGATCGAGCGCCCGCTCCCCCACGTCGGCGCGGCCCACGCGCGCGGCCCAGCCGTGGAGTTCGCGCGCGGCGCCCGCGAGGGCGGAGCCCGCGTTGCCCTTGAGCAGCCCCGGGGAGATGCGGTAGCGGTCGCGCAGCGCGGCCGACAGCGGCGCCAGGTGCCCGTGTTGCACGACGTCCCTGATGGTGCCGGGGTCGCCGGGCCGCGGGCGCACCTCGGTGAGCCACAGGTCGTCGGGGGACGTGCCGTCGGCGTCCCAGTGCAGCAGCGCGGGGTCGAGGTCGGGCACGGCCCCGTACAGGGCGGCGGAGCCCAGCGCCACGGACCAGAGCCGGGCGGCCAGTCCGAGCTGGGCCACGGAGACCGCGATGCGCTCCTCGGGGGCGCCGAGCCGCCGTCCGACCTTGTCGACGCGGAACGCGAGGGGATCACGGTCCTGGCCCTCGGGGGGCGTGCCGCGGGCCTCCCCTACCGACCGGTAGGGGGACGGTGGCGCCGGTGCGTACACCGTGGCGAACGGAGCGGTACCCCTGACGATCGGCGGCCCCTCGCGCAGCGCGAAGAAACCGCCGACGGAGCCGAGTTCTGCCAGGTCGATGTGGGTGGTCACGACAGCAGTACAGCAAGTCCCCGCGCCCTCGGGGCCTGCGGGGTGTCCACTTCCGTCCCTAGGGGGTACCCCCTCCTGGGGAGGACGAAGGGCTGGTCGTACTCCATCGGTAGTAGGACCCATTGCGTGCTCAGGTACGACGACGTGCGGCGCTTCGCGAGGCATCGTTGTAACCATGGAAGCCGACCGTTCGCCCCGCCGGGATCACCGCGCGCACCGCACACCGCGGAGCACCTCATGAGTGCCCTCGCGCTGTCCGTGCTGCTCTCCCTCGTCTCCGCCGTGGCGTACGCGGGTGGTGCGATCCTCCAGGAGCGCGTGGCGACGTCCACGCCGGACCGGCGGTACGCGCCGCTGCGCCGGGGCGTCTGGTGGTGCGCGATCGGCCTCAACGGCCTGGGCGCGCTGCTGCACGTGGTGGCCCTGGCCTACGGCCCGCTCAGCCTGGTGCAGCCGCTGGGCGCCCTGACCATCGTCTTCGCGCTGCCGATGGCGGCCCTCTTCGTACGCCGCAAGGCCGGGGCCACCGCCTGGCGCGGCGCGATCATGGCGACGGTGGGCCTGGCCGGGCTGCTCTCACTGACCTCGGCCTCCGACGCGGGGACCCTGGACGCGGCCGAGCGCATGATGCTCGCGCTCGTCACCGGCGGCGGCGTGCTCGCCCTGATCGTGGCGGCGCACGCGGTGCACCGTCACCCGGTGGTACGCAGCGTGCTCCTGGCCTGCGCGGCCGGTGCGGCGTTCGGCATCGCCTCGGTGTTCACCAAGAGCGTGGCGGTCGACTGGGACCGGCACGTCAGCCTGGTCGAGCAGCTCCCCAGCCTCGGTGTGATCGCGGTGCTCGCGGCGGCCGGTGTGCTGATCTCGCAGGCGTCCTACCGGGGTGCCGGGCTCGCGGCGCCGCTGTCGACGGTGACGGTCGTGAACCCGGTCGTCGCCGCGGCCGTCGGTCTCACACTGTTCGGTGAATCCTTCCGCTACGGCACGGCGGGCACGGTCGTCGCGCTCGGCTGCGGCGTCGTCGCCGCGGGTGGTCTGATCCTGCTGACCACGGAGCGGATCGGCGACACGGGCGGCGTGGCGACGCCCGCGCCGAGCCTGAAGGTCACCGAGGGCCCTCTGGCGGCGGCGCAGGACGCCCCGGAGCCGTCGGAGGCCCCCGTGGCCCAGGCGGGTCAGGAACGGCCGTCCACGCCCGCTCCACGCCCGTCGGTGAGCCCGCTGCCCGCGCTTCCCGCGCAGCACGGCATGATCCGCACGCGCCGCCGTGGGTCCGTGCCCCGGTATCCGCTGCACAAGGGGCAGCGGATCGGGTCCTGAGCCCAGGACCCGACCGGCCGGGGCGGCCTCAGATCCGCACGCCCCGCGCCCGCAGATAGGCCAGCGGGTCGATGTCCGAACCGAAGCCGGGCCCCGTCCGCACCTCGAAGTGCAGATGCGGGCCCGTGCTGTTTCCGGTGGATCCGGAGCGCGCGATGCGCTGTCCCGCGCCGACCTTCTGGCCGGCCTTCACGGAGAGCGCGGAGAGATGGCCGTACTGGCTGTACTTGCCGTCGGCGTGCCGGATGACCACCTGGTAGCCGTAACTGCCGCCCCAGCCCGCCGAGACGACCTGGCCCGCGGCGACGGACTTCACCGAAGTGCCGGTGGGCACGGGGAAGTCGACGCCCGTGTGGTAGCCCTTCGACCAGGAGCTCCCCGCCGCACGGTAGGGGGTGCTCGGCGAGGCGGCCACGGGGGCGAAGGCGGCGGCCGAAGTGGCGGGCCTGGCCTGCTCCTTGGGCCGCTCCTTGGGCTTCTCCCGCGCCTTCTCCCTGGCCGCGTCCTTGGCCTTCTCGCTGGCCCGCTCCTTCGCCCGCTCCTTGGCGGCGGCCTCTTTCTTCGCCTCGGCCCGCTGCCGCTCGGCCTTGTCCGCGGCGCGCTCGCGTGCCGTGCTGTCGGAGGCCGGCCGCTTGCCGGATCCCCCGCCGTGCACGGAGAGCCGCTGCCCCGGCGTGATCAGATCGGGGTCGCCGCCGATGACGCGGCGGTTGGTGTCGTACAACCGCTGCCAGCCGCCGCGGACATGGCGGTCGGTGGCGATCCCCGAGAGGGTGTCGCCGTGCACCACCGTGTACATCTCGGCGCTGCCCGCCGCGGACTGCGGGGTGACCTCCGGCTTGACGTCCTTGACGTCGCGCTTCGGCTTCGGCTTCGCCTTGTCCTGCGCGACGGCGGGGGTCACGTCCGGGGTGCCGCCGCCGCGTGTCAGGCCCGCCTTGGCCGAGCAGACTGGCCAGGCGCCGGGGCCCTGGGCGTCGAGGACCTTCTCGGCGACGGCGATCTGCTGGGCCTTGGTGGCCCGGTCGGCGCGCGGGGCGTAGGCCGTGCCGCCGTACGCCTCCCAGGTGGACTGCGTGAACTGGAGGCCACCGAAGTAGCCGTTGCCGCTGTTGATGCTCCAGTTGTTGGTGGACTCGCAGGCCGCCACCTTGTTCCAGGTGTCGACGTCGGCGGCGCCCGCGGTGCCCGCGACGGTCAGCGGGAGCGCCATGCCCGCGCCGCCCGCCGTGACGGTCAGCGACGCGCGGTTGATGCGGTTCGGCTGATACCGGCGGTGCCGGCCCCGTACGGCCATGGGAGCCCCCTCAGACACACGTCATCACGGATTGCACACCTCGGACACACGACAAGCCCGCAAGCTAGCGGGTTCGACCAAGTACTGACAAGACCGCGACGCGTGACTGATGTTGGTCCGTCTACCGCCCCAAGTGGGCGGACAACCACTGGAGTTGCACTCCCTGCTGGTAGGGCCCGCCGCCCTCGTGATCGTTGAAGGAATACACCTCCATCGAACGCTCCTGGCCCGCGTACGCGTTGAAGGCGGCGAACACCGTCGACGGCGGGCACGTCTGGTCCTGGAGCGCCGCGGAGAACAGCGCGGGCGCCCGGCCCCTGGCCGCGAAGTTCACGCCGTCGAAGTACGACAGGGTCCGGAAGACCCGTTCCTCGCCGCCCCTGCGCGCCTTCAGGTAGAGCCCGATCTCGCTGTACGGGGGCCGGTCGGTGAGGGTGGCGGCGCGCGGGAAGTCGCAGAGGAACGGCACGTCGGGCGCGATGGCGGCGAGGTCGGGGACGAGTCCGGCGACCGCGAGGCTGATGCCGCCGCCCTGGCTCGCGCCGAGCGCGGCGACCCGTGCGGAGTCCACCAGCGGGTGGGCGCGGACCGCGTCGACCGCCCGCACCGCGTCGACGAACACGCGCCGGTAGTAGTACTCGTGGGGGTCCTCGATGCCACGGGTGAGGTAGCCGGGGTGGGCGGGCCCGCTGCCCACCGGATCGGGGGTGTCGCCCTGCGCCCATCCCCCGCTGCCCTGTCCACGGGTGTCCATCACGAAGTGCGCGAACCCCGCGGCGGCCCACAGCAGATGCATGTGCGGCAGCCCGCGACCGCCGCCGTAGCCGATGTACTCGACGACGGCGGGCAGCGGTTCGCCGGCCGTGGCGCCTGCGGGCAGCACCAGCCAGCCCTTGATCGGGTGCCCGCCGTACCCCGCGTACGTCACGTCGTACACGCGCACCCCAGGCAGGGGCAGCCGCACGGGCTCGAACCGTGCGTCGAGGTCGTGCTCACGCGCCTCCAGGAGGCTCTTCTCCCAGAAGGCGTCGAAGTCGTCGGGTTCGGTCGACGTGGGCCGGTAGCGGCGCAGTTCGTCGAGCGGCAGGTCGAAATGGGGCACGGGCGGCTCCTCCTCCGTACGCGGGCTCGGACGAGCCACGCTACGCGGGGGCGGGGGCGCGCGGGCCGGTCGGCCTCGCGCACCCCCGCACGACGTCCCGCGGACGGCTTCGGGAGAAGCGCCGGACATGTGCGGAAGCGTCAGGAAATCGCCGGAGTGGCGTCAGGAAAGGGGTCCCGGCTGGGGCTCGGGCGTCGGCTCCGGTCCCGGCGGCTGCGGGATCGGCGACGGCTCCGGCGAGGGCAGCGGCTCGGGCCGCGGCACGGGTTCCGGGTCGGGGAAGGGCCGGTCCGGGTCGGGCAGCGGCTTCGGCGGCACGGGATCGGGATGCGGATGGGTCATTGCGGTCCTCCAGCCAGTGGTTCAGTCGGCTTCACCCCCGCGTACCCGAGGCCCCCGCCCCCAAGCCTTCCACCATTCGACCGGGCCCGCGCGGGCGGGCACACCGGCCGGAGCCGGGCCGCGCCACCCGCGACCTGGCCGCGCCGCGCCGCCCGCACCGGCCCCGCGCCACCCGCCGGTCCTTCACACCAGCCGCGCCGCCGCCGAGAATCCTGGCGCGGGGCTGGACAGCACGGGCGCGTGCGCTCCGCCCTGCTCCCGTACGAGCTCCTGGGCCACCGCCATCGACGCCTGCGCGAGCACGATCGCGTCGGCGTCGCGGACCTCGGCGACCGCCGCCGCGACCGAATGCACGTACCCGTCGGTATCGCCCGCCCCGAACAGCTCCCAGGCGCCCGCCACGAGGACCGGGCGCACCTCGGCGGCGCGTCCGGCCCGCCGCGCCTCCTCCTCGACGAGCTCCACCGTGGGGCCCAGCGTGGACTCGACCGTGGCGAGCACGACGATCCGGGGCCCCGCGGCGACGGCCTCCGCCGCCATCGGCCGGTCGACGCGCAGCACGGGAACGCCGCCCTCGCCCACCTCCTCGGCGACACCGCCGATGGTGGAGCAGGTGCACAGCACGGCACCCGCCCCGTCCGCGACGGCCCGTTCGAGCGCGGCCCGCACGTCGGCGGCGACCGCGTCCGGGCCCTCCTGCCGGGCCCGTTCGAGCAGCGACTCGTCCACGTAGTGGCGCAGTTCGAGCGCGGGGCGGTGCGCGTCCCGCAGCGCGTCGAAGACCGGCACGTGCGCCGGCGACGTGTGCAGGAGACCCAGCGTCACCATGCCGACGGGTCCGTCCGCACCTTGTCGAGCGCGGCACGGAGCAGCTCGACGGAGGCGGCGGGCGCCTGCTCGGGGTGGCGCTCGGCCCACTTCACCACGTACGGGCACAGGGGCGCGACGGCGAGTCCCTCGCGCCCCGCGACGGCGTACAGCTCGGTGGCCAGCGCCCCCGCGATGCCCTTGCCCTCGTGCGAGGACACCACTTCGGTGTGCACGGGCACGAGTGCGGCCTCGGGTTCGGCCAGCGTGAAGTACACGATGTGGCCGACGACTTCGCCGTCCTCGCGCGCTTCGAGCACACCCCGGGCCCGGTCGTCCTTGATCTCGGTCATCGACTCTCCTCAGGCCGTGGGCGCTTCACCGGCTCAGCGGACTCCGCGCCTGGTCGTGGTCGCCCGGCACGGGCTCGGCCGGGTCGGTGCCGAGGGCCACGACGCGGTTGCCCTCGTCGACGTGCACGACCTGGGGCCGCAGCGCCCGCGCCTCGGCGTCGTCGACCTGGGCGTAGCTGATGATGATCACCCTATCGCCGGGGTGCACGAGGTGCGCGGCCGCGCCGTTGATGCCGATCACACCACTGCCGCGCTCCCCTTCGATGGTGTAGGTCTCCAGGCGCGCGCCGTTGGTGATGTCGACGATGTGAACGAGCTCGCCGGGCAGCAGATCGGCGGCGTCGAGGAGGTCGGCGTCGATGGTCACGGACCCCACGTAGTGCAGGTCGGCCTGGGTCACCGTGGCGCGATGGATCTTGGACTTGAACATTGTACGCAACATCGGAACACTTCCACAAGTAGGCTCCCTGCCTGCCTTTTTGCAGGTCAAGGGCCGTTTCGACACTCTACAACGAGTCGCATGTTCGGGCAGCTGCCCCCGCGTTTTTCAGGACTCATGCTGACCACTTGCTGACTTTCCTGACGCCTCGTCAGGTAGCTGGAGAGGGCTTCACCCCCTCCCCCCGCCGTGGCGACTCCCTGACCTTACGCAACACCCCCGCAGGGTGCCCGTGATCACCGTCACGCGGTCTGGACGGCAGTCAGGAGCGAAGGCACTCGCCCGAAGTCTGACCACGCACCGCCCTGGGTCAGCTGACCCAGGCCCCTTCTAGCACGTCTCAAAGAATGAGGCGCCCACAGCTCCATGCACTTGAGTGGCCGAAGCAGGGCGGCAATATAGCGGCGGATCGCCGGTTAGCCAAACCGGCGATCCTCACGACCATGGCTGTGGCTCGTCCGGTGACTCTTGGCGGTCGCACAGGGCGGGCATCAAAGACGTTTGGAATTCGACCAGAGCAGAGCGCGAACCACTGACGCGATCAGACTCAGGCCAGCCTCGAGGAGCCATCTTGCCCGTGGGACCGCAGTCGCACCCCGACGAGACCCGCACCGATATCGACTCGTCGCGCAGGCACCGCAGCGTCGAGCCCGTCCTCATGGACACTTCTGAGGTCGCTGCGATGCTCAATATGTCCACGAGCTGGGTCTATAGGGAGGCATCGAAACTGGGATTGAAGGGCTACAAGCTCGGCCGAGGCAGGAACGCCAAGGTCCTGTACAAGAGGGCCGAGGTCTTCAAGTGGCTGGAGCAGCAGAAAATCCAGTAGACAGTCCTCACGATGCTCGGCTCCCTGCTCCTGGGCGTCCGCGAGCGGAACATAGACGAGGAGATGGCCATCGGGCTGGTCAATGCCACCCGCAGCGAGGTACAGAGGCTTCGCCTGGAGCTGGAAGACGCCCATGCCCGCCGCGTGCTCGATGGTGACTGGGCTTGGGCCGACACGAAGTGCCGCAGGATCCGTTACGAACTGAGGGCCGCTCAGCCCCTCGTGACAAGGCTGTTCGCCGACGACGGCGAGGGCTCGCTGCCTCTCCCCGCGCCCGTCGGATGACCAGCACACAGGGGCCTGGTACTCGTCCACCGGGAAGGTCAAGCCCGTTCGCTGCCAGGTCCGGGCGGCGAACGGTGCGAAGGCGTGCCAGACGGGTCCTCAGGCGCCGCGCCGCTTCGCCGTCGTCTTCCTGCTCGCGGTGGTCGTCTTGGCCGCGGTCTTCTTCTTCATGAATCCCGTTCGACGCAAGCCGCTGACCTGGGCTGCTGAATCGGCTGGTGGGCTGAGGGCAGTGGTGAGCGGGTGTCGGATTACCGGGCCCATCCGCTCGGGGAACAAAACGGCGCTGTCGGCTGCTCGTTGGGGCGTACACGTTGACGAGCGGTGAGGCATGTGGTGACGGTGAAGGCAGCAGTCGTGAGTTCCTTTGGTGGGCCCGAGGTTCTGGCTCTGGTCGATGTCTCCGACCCGGTGGCCGGCGCGGGAGAAGCGGTGGTCACGGTGGAGGCCAGCGGCGTGGGGTACGTGGACGTCATGGCCCGGCGCGGCGAGTACAGCCCGCTGTCAGTGCCGGGCTTCACCCCCGGAGTGGAGATCGCGGGGGTGGTCACAGAGGTTGGTGAAGGCGTGGACAGCGGCTGGATCGGACGCCGCGTGTTCGCGCAGGTCCAGGGCGGTGGTTATGCGCAGAAAACGCTGGTTGAAGCCGACAGCCTGGCCGCTGTGCCGGAGGGGATCAGTGCGAGTGAGGCCGTAGCCATTGGTGTGAACGGGCTGGTGGCCCGCATCGGCCTCGCGCGGGCCGGTGTCGGTTCGGGCGACTCCGTGGTGGTCCGAGGAGCACGGGGCGGGATCGGTCTCATGGCCGTTCAGCAGGCGGCTGCCCTCGGGGCCGAGGTCACCGCGGTCGTCTCTCGCAGGCGCCCGGACGACCGGCTGGAGGAGTTCGGTGCGTCCCGTGTGGTGCCGTGTGCCGAAGCCGGGGCCTCAGGCGAGTACGACGTCGTCGTCGACACGGTCGGCGGTGACGAAGTCGGCGCGTGGGTCGCCCGGCTGCGACCGAACGGGCGCTTCGTTCTGTGCGGCGCCGCCGGTGGGGTCCCTGACACCAACTTCGGCGAGGTGCTGCTGGAGAACTACCACAAGTCGCCCACATTCATCGCCTTCAGTCTCGGTTCGCTCCCGGGGCCGGCGATCGTCCAGCAGGCCCAGGTCTTGCTTGAGGCTGCTGCAGCAGGGCGACTGCGAGGTGTCGTCCAGGAGGTGCTGCCTCTGGCACAGGCGCACCAGGCTCACGAACTGGTCGAAGGCGGGGGCCTGTTCGGCAAGGTCGTTCTGTCTCCCTGACCCGCGCGTCAGCGAACCTCTTTCATCCTGTGCGCAGGGGTGAAATGGGCTGGCCGGTCGTCCGGCACCCGTCGAGCACTCCGGCCTCGGCCGGCGTGAAAGCGCAGCTGCAGAATCCGACCAGGCGCGCGCCACGTTCGTGCGCCCGCCGCACGGCGGCAAGGACCGCCCCGCATCAGGGTGTGCGGTTCAGGGGAGCAGAGGGTGAAGTCGTAGAGCTCGCGTCCGATTTCGGGTCTGCGCAGGCCGAAGATCTCCGTCGCGCAGCCCAGTTCGAAGGGATTCGAGTTCGCGTCCACGATCACGACGCCCCGGTGCGCTCCTGCCGCGACAGGTGCGTGCGAGGATTCTTTCGGCATGCGCCATTCCTAGTAGGGCTTGGTCAAGTTGGTGCGCGTTCGGGGATGTTGCGGTGACAGGTGGGGCAGGCGCCGGTCCAGAGTGCGAGGAGTATTTGCAGTTCGCGGACGACTTGGTAGAGGCTCAGGCTGACGCCGTTTCTTTTGGGGATCGGGGCATCCGTTGCAGGGTGCAAAACGCGTGGGCGACCGAGACGAGGGTGACGTGGTGGTGCCAGCCGGGCCAGGTGCGGCCTTCGAAGTGGGCCAGGCCCAGGGCCTGTTTCGCCTCGCGGTAGTCGTTCTCGATGCGCCAGCGGAGCTTCGCGGTGCGGACCTGGGTGGCGAGCGGGGTGTTGGCGGGCAGGTTGGACAGCTAGAACTGCACCGGCTCGTTCTCGGTGGCCGGCCACTCGGCCAGCAGCCAGCGCACCGGCAGTTCGGCACCGGCGGTGGCTTTGCGGATCTCACGTCCGGCGGGCCTGATCCGCAGCGCCACGATGCGCGAGTACATGCGCTTGTGTCCGCTGCGGCCGCTGCCCGGACGTGATCCCTTCCGCCACTGCACCGGCCGAGCGGAAGACTTACCGGCCGCGATGACCAAGCTCTTCACCCTCTGGGCCCACTCGGGGTAGGCAGGAGTTGGCGGTCGGCCCCGGCCGGTGTAGCCCGCAGTGCACGTTCGTGCGTCTGCGGGCTGGGCGGTGGTTGTGGTCGAGATGCCGACCACGTAGGTGAGCCCGCGCTCTTCCAGGCCGAGCCGGAAGGCGACGGTGTCCCCGTAGCCTCCGTCGGCGATGACCTGGGGCACCTCGATGCCCCAGGACCGCGTCTCGTCGATCATATCGAGGGCCAGCTGCCACTTCTCGACAGGCCCGACCTCGTCGGGGATCTGGCACTGCGCCCGGCGGGCCACCTTGTCCGCATCGACCCTCGGCGAGGCCGGGTCCCAGCTACCGGGCAGGAACAGACGCCAGTTCACCGCCGCCGAGGCGCCGTTGGACGCCAGGTGCAGTGAGACCCCGCGGCCTGGCAGTTGGTGACCTTGCCCGCCGTCCCCGTGTACTGCCTGGTCACGCACGCCGATGCGTTCCCGTCCTTGAGGAACCCGGTGTCATCGATGATCAGCGCGGTGGGCTTGACGGCCGACTGCATGCGCCACGCGAGACGGGCCCGCACATGCGCCGCCTCCCACGGGCTGGAGGTGACGAAGTGCGCCAGGGCCTGCCGGTTGCCGTCCTCGCCCAGCCGGGCTGCCATCGGCTCCACCGACTTGCGCCCGCCCTCCAACAGCGGACCCCGCAGATAGACCCCGCCCCACCGGCGCTGATCCACCCGCCCGAACGGCTCGAACATCTCCGCCGCGAAATCCTCCAGATCACACCGGACCGCGGCCAACTCATCGACATCCAGCTGCCCGCCTACCGCGACCTCCCGGAGCGCGACCCGGAGGAATGGCACCGGCGCGGGAGCCGTGGCAAGTGCTGGACTGACGGTGCGCGGGTGAACACGCAGCAGGGCGGTCCTGTATTCCGGGCCGCCCTGGCGTTTGATCGGTCCGCTTCCTTGCCGGCGCGGTGCACGCTCAGCGGTCGACAGGGAGTGGCCTGGCAGCCCGACCTGACCCGACTCGCACCGGGCACGGATACGAGCATCGGGGACGGCAGCGAGGTGAGCCTCGCTTTCCCGTGCACGAGGACCGCTCCTTGTGCGTGGCCGTTGACGATTCCGACCGCCTCACCGCGGTGCTCTGACTCCTACCGCAGGTGTTCACACCGAGTACCGGGGGCCTCGTGGCAGACCTGGGTGTAGAGAGGCGGCGCGCCCGTTGCTGTGGCCTCCTTGGCGGCCAGCTGGCGCGCCATTTCTTCTTTCACTGAGGGCGTCGAGATCGCTGATGATCTGGATGCCTCCTTCGACAACGAGGGCCATATCGGCGTAGACGTCCGGAGCGGAGCTCTGCCGACTGCGGTCTTCGCAAGCGCAGGTGCGGTGCCTTTCCTTCGTGCCCGACAGGCCGGTTTTCGTGGCGGCCGATGCGTCGCGGGAGCGTGCGCCGAATTCACTCGAGCCGAAAACTAGGAACCCCCTCACCATCCTTTCAATGCGCAGCAACCTCGGGAGGGGCTGCTGATGTTGGAGCTGTCGAGCTTGCCCCGTTGAAAAGGCCGGTTGCCGCGGGAGTTCCCCTGGAATGCCTTCAATGTTCGCTGACAGTTCTTCGCCGTTCACGAACTCACAAGCTTTCAACTCGTTCATACATCGCGCTGTGAGATGCCGAGTAGCGCGCCGAATTGAGGTCACCGTAAGGGGAGCGGCCGGTGTGGGCTCGCCCCCGTCCCGGTCACTGACAAAAGGGTGGAAGAGGGGTGTGATGGCGGTGCCGGCTGGAGGCTCAGTGGAGCAACAGGGGCGCCGGCTGTTGGAGGCTTCAACTCGGTCCAGGCGGGCGCCGGTGCTACGGAAGTGGCGGGCACGGGCTACATCGCTTCATTTCTGCGTATCGAGGCCGATGGGATCAAACCCAGCACCTCACCGGTGGCCCTCGGCCTGGACACCCTGATGGCCTTACAACTGCGCAACCGCATCGCCCGCAACACGGGCCTGAAGATCCCCACCACGGTGGTGTGGGCCTATCCAACCACCACCGCACTGGCCACCTCACTCCTCAACCGCATCGACCCAGCCAGTCAGGAGTAGACAGATGCCCGACACAGCAAATCGCACGCAGTTCATACTGCTTCGAGGCGGCCCGCGTCACCTCGAACGACTCCACCCTCACCTCGGCGACGACCCGGAAAGGATCGCCGTCCGTCACCTCAATGGCTATGAGCACTACGAAGCCACCGGCGAATACGCATGCGCCGGCGACCAGGAGTTACCCATCTTCGGCTGGATCTACCAGACAAAGATCGCTGAGTAGAACGCGTCTGATCAGCAGGGGACTGCAGGAAGAACAGCTCTTCCAAGAGTTTCGCTGAGTGTCGAAGGCTTGCTCGGCCTCGATCTGGTCAGCAGTTCTGCCGAGGCAGGCTGGTGACGTGTGGCATCGAGCCGACGGACCTGCTGCCGCATTGGGCAGGAGCCTGGTCGAGACCGCGGACTTGGAAGAGCTGTTCCTCTTGAACTGTCTCAACGGCCGGCGCGAGGAAGTGGCGAGGTAGACGCCAGGCTGCTGGCGACGGGGCGGAGAGCCTGGACAAGGTCACCGTATCTACGATGATGCGCCTCCTTTACACCAACGGGCCCCCTCATCCCAGGGGATGCCCAAGCGGGCGGTACGGATCGACGTGTTGACCTCACAGGCCGTACGCGAAGCCCCGCCGGTGGAGTGGCGGGGAAGTGTGTACGGACACGAACGCCCATACGCTGCTGGAACTGTGGTCGCCGTAGTCCGCCTTCTGGGGAGGTCCTAGCCGGCCGCGCACAGTGCCTCCCGCCATCACTGCGCTCTGATCGCCCTTATGAATCTCGCCATCGACTATGCCGACGCGGACGCATCACAGTGCCGACGAGTTGCGATCGACGACGGCGTCGTGAATGAGAGAGGCCGTGCATCAACTCCACTGGGATCGCAGCACCTGCCGCGTTCTTGAGCTCACCGTCCGCCGTAAAAAGATCTTATGCCACTTCGCTTCAGCAAAATCTATACTACTTGCAAGTATTCGGCCAGAGCGGCGCGAATTGGCGACTGTCGATGCTCTCCGCAGTCACCCTCATCGAACAGGTGCGTCCTTAGACCCGTACATGCGTGGGGCCACTTCAGCGAGGCATCGACAGCCTCAGATCATCCTCGGCTTCACTACTGTTGCTGTCCTCCGCCGCCCAAAATGGCCGGTTCACCGGCGGAGACTCGTAAAAACGGCCCCACACAAGAAACAAGATCGATTAAACGACGACACCTCCCTGCTGATCTTTCCTACAGTGATAATTCGGCGAAGACCTTCCTGAGGCACTCGCGCTACGCAGGCGCACACGGACGAAGGCGTCACGAAATCCTGGGATGACATCGGCTGCGGAACCCGATTTCGCCACCGAATAGATCCACTCAGCTTGGAGTAACTCGATACGGGTATCCACTCGGTAGACGTGAACTCGACAGCCCAGACCCCGCTGCGAAGGCATGCCCACGTGAAATTGCGGCCGCCCTCGCTTCACTTCAGCATAGTTGTGAGGATGGCGGACAAGGCTGCGACGACAGCCTGGGAGAGCCATGCCGCAGATGAGCCCGAACCGACAGCTGTCCTCTCTGCTCGCCGAAGCCAATTGGAGAGGCGGTGACCTTGCCCGGGCTGTCAACACGCTTGGCCGCTCCGAAGGCCTGACGCTGCGCTACGACCGCACCTCGGTCGCCCACTGGCTCTCCGGCACCCGTCCACGGCACCCCGCGCCCGCACTCATCGCTCTGGCCCTGTCTCAACGTCTTGAGCGCCATGTCAGCGCAGCGGATGCCGGTCTGGCCCGGCACTCCTCCTACGCGCCGGTTCATGGATTCGACCTTTCGGCGGCTGCCGCCATACGCGCCCTGTCCACCCTCATCCGGGCCGAGGCAGACCCCGCTGGCCAGGCCCAAGAACCCTGCGGCGTCTATGCGCCGCTCGTCCTTCCCGCCCTGAACACGGTCCTCTGCGGATGGAAGTCACCCGCTGCTCACACCAAGGCACCACAAACGGCCGCAGCCGGGATCGAACAGCTCGAGGACATGACGCAGACCTTCGAACGCCTCACTCGCTGCTACGGAGGCGGACACACCCACCCTCTGCTCGCCCTCTACCTTGACCAGAAGGTCCTACCGCTGCTGCGCACCCGCCCCAAGCATCCGCAGCTTCTGTCCTCCGCCGGGCAACTGGTCCACCTTCTGGGCGACGTCGCCAGCGACATTGGTGCCCACGCCCGTGCCCAGCGGTACTACCGCCTTGCCTATGCGTTCGCCCGCCAGGCCAGCCACCGCCACCAGGCCGCCATAGCACTACGCGCATTGTCCTCCCAGGCCACAAGACTGCAGCACCACCGCGACGCGCACCACCTCGCTCAGGCGGCGCTCACCGTCGCAGGGACAGAACGCACCGGCCACTTACACGCCTACCTCCTCTCCCAGGCAGCTCTTACCCACGCACAACGGCACGAGACCCGGCAAGCCCTCGAAGCCCTCACTGCGGCCGAAGCCGCTCACGACCAGCCCGTCAGCGCGACCGGGCCCTTCAACATCTATCCCCGCCCCGCCCTGGACTACCAGCGCGGCCAGACCCTGGCACTTCTCAAGCAACACCAGGATGCCCAAACAGCGTTCGAAGCCGCCATACGCGCCCGGCCCGACGACCAGCACCGCCCCCTGGCCCTCACCCACGCCCGGGCCGCCACCCATCTCATCAACACCGGCTATCTGGAAGCCGCATGCGATCACTGGCACGGCTTCCTTGACCACTACCCCCATCTCCAGTGCGCCTCTGTGTACACCGAATTCACAGCACTCTCCTGCCACTTGTTCCCGTACCGCCGCAATCCCCAAGCCGCCACCCTCCTGGAGCGCGCTAACAGCGGCCTCGGTTCTTCCAAGAATTCCGTGAGTGTTGATCCTTTTCGCGATCCGAAATCGTGAGCAACTGCACGGCGGCAGACTGGTGACGTGTGACGTGCCGATTGAGAAGGTGCTGCCACTGCTGGCCAGGGCACGTCGCGCGGGTGGAGGCTGACGAAGGGGTCCTGCTGGTCACAGCGGTGACCAGAGACGACGACGGCGCCTGCTCCGGGGGCGGGCGGTCCTCGGACTGAGTGCGCTCCCGGTGCGTACGACATGCGGCGGACGAGGCGGTGGGCGGCCACCTGGTGGTGATCGACCTGTCGGCGCGGTGGTCGTACTGCGAGACCCTGACTGCCCAGAGCCGACATTCGCCGAGCAAGTGCAAGGTCTAGCGGAGCGCTTGCAGCGGGGCGCGCCCGCGTTGCGTCGGGTGGTGGCGGCTTTCTCGGTGGCGCTGGCCGCCCTGCACTTGATGGTGAGCGTTACGCCATTGCTCGGCTGAGCCGCTGTCCTGGACGCTATCAAGGGCCAAGCACCCAGGAGTGCTGGCACCGGGTCCAGACCTGCTCGACCAGGGCGCTGGCCTGATCGAGTGCGCCCGCCGCCTGCGGCTGTCCTTGAACACGATCAAGCGCTGTGCCCGGGCCGAGAAGCCCGAACGGATGCTCCGCATCCCCCAGTACCGGCCTACCTTGGTCGATCCCGACCGCGAACATCTGCGCTAACGCCGGGCCGAGGAATCGGGGCGCAGCCACATCTTCCCCACGCCGACTCGCCCGCATGCTCCTGTGCCGACCTGTCAAGCTCGGCGCCGCGCGCCAAGTCCTCCTCGACCGGCTGAGCGCCGCCTGCCCCGAGATGACCATCCTCGCCGAGCGGGGCCGCGCTGTTGCCGGCCTGCTGGCGTTGGTCGGCGGCAACGCCCGGGAGCTGACCGGTTGGATCACCCGGACCCGTGCCGCCGGCCTGCCTTAGCTGCACTTCTTCGCCACCGGCCTGAACGCGACCGCGTGGCCGTTGACGTCGCCCTCACTCTGTCCTGGCACAACAGCCGCAGCGAAGAGGCGAATCAAACTCATCACGCGGGTCAGACGTACGGCCGCGCCGGACACGCTCTGCTCCGCCAGCGCGTGCTGCTCAGCTGGCGCCCCAAGCGGGTCGACCAGCGCCTGCAAAATTCTTGGAAGACCCGATCATTCAACACTCCCGAACCGGGCCGAACTCGCCGCCGAGACCCGCCGGTCCTTCGCAGGGCCAACGCCAGCAGCCATGCATCGTCCGCGGTTATCGGCGGTCCGCATGTTCGCTAGTCCTGGGCGAGAACCCCAGGCGTTTCTGATCAATAGCGTGATCCACCGGGGCGGAATTGAACGGGCGGTGATGGAGGGATATTAGGCGACTCAGTTCTGGCGTGAATCTGGTGATCGAGCCCTCGCCCACGTTGGCCGGAAAATGGGTTGATCGGACCCTATTAAGTCCGCGACCATCTTGGGTGGAGCGTTAGTGCGCCTTGTCCTGGAAGAAGGTAGGCCGCCGATGCCGAACTCCCAGCCCGACCCCCTTCTTCACATGGAAGGAAATGTGACGACGGTCCGCGTCAAAGAGGGACCACGCGGCAGAGGCTCCGTCGAACTTTCCTTCTTTGCGGCCGGCAAACTGGGAGGGGTGGACGTTGAGGCAGCGTTCACCTATGACGCCGAGGTCATCTCATCGCGCGTATTCGTCGGCACCGGATCCATCCTAGTCCGATCCGACGACGGCACGTCGACCGCTTTCATTCGGGCTCGAGGCGCGGCACTCAGGGGCTTCAACGACCTGAAAATGGAATGGCGCGCCAGCGGAGCTCTGGAGAGCGACTCGGATGTCTTCGCTGCCTGGAACCGCCTGCCGTTGGAATTCACCGTCTGGGTCGAATTCAACCGTGAGGTCACCGTGCACGGCGCCCTCTGGACCACGCCTTCCCCACGTCCGATCCGCGTCACAGAAGCAGAGCGGGCACCTGCCGAGACGAATCCCGACTTCAGGAGGCCCAGTGCGCTCGGCTGAGTTATGGACGCGCCGGGCGGAGCTGATGAGCTCCTCTGAGATTGCCTCGTGGCATGACTGCTGAGGGGCCTGACCGGCGATGCCAGGCGGCGGAGGAAAGGGAGCTTCTAGGACTCATATTTGCGTGGGCGGATTTCATCGACCAGGGCAGATTTGACGCTGCAGCCGCCCTCCTCGCCAGCGCGGAGATAGCCATCGACGACAAACCCCCAGTGAGAGGAGTGCGGCAAATCGAGGAACTCCTCCACCGCGTCATTGAAATATATCCCGACGGCACTCCACGCACGCACCACATGACAACTAATTCAGTGGTTAAATTTTCTGACGAGACGCGGACGGCGACTGCAAAGTCGTACTTCACGGTTTTTCAGGATGCGACACGACTTCCCCTTCAACCCATCGCGGCGGGCAGATACGTCGACGCGTTCCGATACGTTGAGAATTCCTGGCATTTCGTCCGCCGCCACATCATCTTCACCCTGGTCGGAGATCTGACCCGTCACATATCCCTGTAGGAGACGTCCGGCCCGCCCCCGCAGCGGATTCCGCTCCGAAACTCCTGCCTGATCATCATCAGAGTTGCCCCCACCCAGACCCGTGAAGGGCTACGCCATGACTGACAAGACCGTGGTTCTCATACCCGGCACCGTGCTGCCGCCCGTCCACGGTGCTCTCGCCGCGTGCGCGACCAGGCTCGATGTAGCGGGAGCGCTGCACGATATCGACATGGTCGGGGTTGGCTTCGGATGCCGTCCGCTCGCTCCGTATCTCTTCGGGACTGGTCCCGACCTGCCGGACCTGAGGCCGGAGGAGGTGTACCTGACGTTGTTGGGCTACTCCCTGGCCGGCTGGAAGTCTGTGCGGTCCCAGGGGGTGGAACCGCAGGCATTCGTCGGCCAGAGCGTGGGGGAACTGTGGTCGATGGTGGCGGCCGGAATGATCAGTGCGACGGACGGCGCACGACTGGCATGTCTGCGCAGCTCCTGCCTGACCGCAGAGGGTTGGAAGGGGTCGATGACCGCTGTCACAGCCGGCGCGGACGCTGTGCGGGGGCTTATCTCAGCGGTCGATCATCCGGATCTCGCCCTGGCCGGCGTCAACGCCCCCCAACGATCCGTGGTGAGTGGCCCGGAGGAGGCGTTGACAGTGATCGAGCGGCTGTTCTCGTCGCTCGGCTGGAATCACGCACGTATCGACGTGCCCCATGCCACGCACAGCCCAGGGGTTGCCGGGGCCGCGCGGGCATTCCTCGCCACCGCTCCCGTGGTCCGCACGCATGCCCCCCGGTACCCCGTCTACTCCCCCACCGCGCGCCGTTTCCTCGGCGCGGGGGACGATCCGGTCGAGTTGGTCACAGCCGCGCTCACGCTTCCGGTTCTCCTGCACGACGCCCTCCTCACCCTGCACTGTCGGGGCGTGGTGGGCTTCGTGGAGTGCGGAGAGGCCGAGGTCGCATCGAAATTCGTCCGGGAGAGCCTGACAGGCGCTGCGGTCCGACTGGCTCTGGAGCCTTCGAAATCAGACACCGATAAGGGGCGCAGCAAAGAAGCCGAGGCGCCGGTTCACGCCTCGAGCGGACCTCAGGTACGGCAGCCGGCGGTACGACAGGATCCTCCGACGGCCGTTGCCGATGCCCAGGCGGCGGTAAGCACCGAGCCCGCACCACCCCCGAAGAGGCCCACGGGCGCCGAGGAGGACTCACCGTCAGCATCCGGCGGAGCTGAACCCGCCAGTCAGCCACCGGAACCGGACCAGGGGGCAGCAAACGATCGGGAGGGCATCCTTAAGCAACTGCGCGAACTTTACGCGCAGGAGCTCGAATATCCCGAGGAACTGCTGGAGGAGGACGCTGCGCTCGAGGCCGAACTGGGTGTGGAGTCACTTCGGCAGATGCGCCTGCTCGCGAAAATGCAGGAAGTCCTGCTCCCCGGCGCGCCCCCCGTTCGCCTCCGCCTCGCGGACCACCAGACCATCGGTCAAATCGCCGATTTCGTGGTTGCCGCCCGCGCCTGACCGATGCTGTCCCCCGGCTCGGCGGAGCACCGGACCGCCGCGAAATGATGTGGAGAAATGCTGCTATGTCTCTGACTCCCGCCGGAGAATACGACGACGACCAGGCGGTCGCCGTGGTCGGCATCAGCGCCGCGCTCCCCGGTTCCACCGACACCGATGAGGTCTGGGAAACCATCTGCTCGGGCGACAACGTCTTCGCGCCCCCCGTCACCTACGACTTGGCGCATTTCGACAGTGCGGCGCTCGAGGGCTGCGGCGGCATCTACGTAGACCGAGTCGGGTGCTTCCGCGGCGAGTCGCTGGACCCGCGCATAGGAGAGGCCGTCAGTGAGGGGACCTGGCCTCCTGATGTGAACCCCAGTTCCGCGCTGTTGCGGCACTGCCTGCTCGGCGCACTCGACGGTGTCCGCCGCCATGAGAAGGACCGGTATGTGTGCGTTACCGCGTTCAGCGGCGAGGCGACCTCGACGCACCTCGACGGTCCGATGACTGCCAAGGCGTACCTGCGGCTGCTGGCGCGTCGGACAGCGAACCGCGAGGACGCAGATTGGTTGCTGGAGTCCGCACGGCACGCCCTGTCCGGAACCTACCCCCGGCGCCCGGAGGATCAGCGCGGGGCGCTGGCTCCCGCATACGCGAGTCAAGCGATTTCCGGACTGCTGCCCTCCCAGACGCCTCTCGTCGTCGTGGATTCCGCGTGTGCAAGCGGTCTCCACGCGCTGGACCAAGCAATCGCGATGCTGAGGGGCGGAAGCTATGACATCGCGGTGTGCGGCTCTGCCGTACTCATGGACCCCGCGCACATCGCCATGTTCTGCGAGGTCGGAGCACTGACGCACACCCCCGAGCGACTGCGGATCTACGACGAATCGTCCGACGGCACCCTCACCGGGGACGGGGCCACGGCGGTCGTCCTGAAAACGCTGGCACGCGCCCGCGCCGACGGAGACCGCATTCACGGCGTGCTCCTGGGCACAGGACTGTCGTCGGACGGCCGCAGCGTGTCGGTCCACGCCCCGGGGCATTCCGGCCAGACCCTCGCCATCGAGCGCGCCTGGTCCACGGCAGGAGTCCGCCCCGGAGACGTCGACTGGGTGGTAGGTCATGGCACAGGAACACGGGTCGGCGATGACGTGGAGATCACCGTACTGCGTGACCTCTTCGGGGAGCGGGACGGTACCTGCCTCCTGACGTCCAACAAGGGAACGTTCGGGCACACGGGGTCGAACGCCGGCCTCCTCTCACTCCTCCACGTACTGCTGGCCCTGCGTCACGAAAAGATCCCCGGACAGCCCGCGCTACGCACCCCTCGGTCCGTGGAAGGGGGCTTGGGGAGCGTGAAGATACCCCCGGCCGACACAGCGTGGCCCGCCCGTACCGGCACGGTCAGAATCGCAGGTATCTCGTCGTTCGGGCTGGGCGGCTCCAACGCCCACGCGGTGATCGCCGGTCCTGAGCTGCTGCACGCCCGCCGGGAGACCCAGCCCAGCCGCACCGGGCAGAACGGCCCGCGCCCCTCGGACGAGCACGTGGTCGTCGTCGCCCACGCGCCGCTCTTTCCCGGCCGTGACGACAAGGCGGTCGACGCCTGGCTCGACGGCTCGGGCCCCCCGCCAGCAGCCTCGTTCGGAGCGACGTTCCCTCTGCTCCCCCCTACCCAGCTCAAGATCCCGCCCACCGTCGCCCGGCACATGGACCGAGCCCAGCTCATGGCGGTCGAGGTCGCCAACAAGGTCCTCGCCCCGCTCGGTGACGCCAGTAAGAGCCTTGCCCTCACCACGGGAGTAGTGGTGACGGGGGCCGCCCCGCCCCGACACCTCATGGACATCAACCTGCGCCTCTATCTGGGCCAAGCCATCGCCGCGTTTCGACGGCTACCCGATGAAGACCTCGCACACGAGATCACCGAGCTACTCACGGCGGAGGTCATGGAGGCCGCACCGCCTCTGGGGCCGGACGACTTCGCCGGCATCACGTCCTCGGTCCTTGCCGGTCGGGTCGCCAACTACCTCGACCTGCGCGGCCCCAACGTCGCCATGCACGCCGCCGCTGACAGCAGCATCCAGGCCATCGACACCGCCATGCGCTACCTGGAGCAACACATCTGCGACGCCGTGATGGTGATCGGCGTCCAGTCCAACACGCTCCCCGAATGGTCAGCGCTGCTGAACACCGTCAACCAGTCCTCCTCCGAGCTCGCCGAAGGCGCAGCGGCATTCCTCCTCACTCGCGACGGCACCGCAGCCGAATACGCGCTGCCGCGGCTCGCACGTGTGGAGCGCGCCACTGCCTCGTCCCGCCCGACCGCGGCCCAGGAGGCAGAACCGCTGCAATCGGCAAACCGCACCTACTGGGGAGCCGACGGTGCGGTGGCACTGCTCCACAGTCTGTCCCGCCGACGGCCGGCAGCACTCAAGCCTTCGCTCCCCGGCCTGCCAGCCCTGCTCATATCCCCCACGGAGAAGCAAGCGGAGGAGAAAGCGGCTGACACCTCGGTCGACGACGGGGAGGCCATGCGACTGGAACTCGTCGATCGGCCACTGCTCCCCGGATCCTCGACGCTCGAAGAACCGACAGAGGGAATCCTCGTCGTCACCGACGATGCCGAACTGGCTGCGGCCTCCGGTGCCGCCGAGGGACAGGTCGTGTTCTGCCCCGCCCCGATCGGACTCCCGGGAGCCGTCACCGTCACCCCGGACACAATGCGGGCCAAGTTCGACGCACTGCCCTTCACCCCACACCGGGTCACCTTCCTGGCGCGGATCAGCCCGGACGACATGCGCGATCCGGACCGGATCGAGAACCTTCACGATCTGCTCCTCACAGTCCTCCAAGCCTGCGCGACATCGACACCCGCGCCCCAAGGCGTCACCCTGCTGCTCGTCAACGCCGTCGACGGACGCACACCGCACCCGCTGTCCGGTCTCTTCTCCGGGACCCTGCGCTCCGCAGCCACCGAACTGCCCGAAACGCACTGCGTCAGCGTTCTCGTCGGTGATCTGCCCGCCGTTGACGCCCTGCGGATCATGCACGACGAACAGTCTGCGTCGCCGCCCGGCGGGCTCGTCGTCCATGGCCAGACCCGCATGGTCCCCGGCCTCCAGCCCGCACGCCCCACCCGCACGCGCTCCACCAATCCACTGGGGCCCGACGCCGTGGTGGTCGCCGTCGGAGGAGCCCACGGCATCACCAAAGAGATTCTGACGGACATCGCCGCCCGGCACACCCCCGAAATCCATATTCTGGGACGGACTACACCCCTGGAAGACCTCACATCCGTGCCCGACCGGCGCACCTTCATCCTGCAGCGCCACGCCGAGCAACCGGATCTGACCGTAGGTCAAATCAAACGAGAACATCATCAAACGCTCCGCGCGCGCGACACCCGAGACAATCTCCGCCGAATCGGTGAAGCAGGCACCCCGGACCGTGTGCACTACACCACCTGCGACATCACGGACGCTGAAGATCTCAGCAATGCAATGCGGCAGATCATCGCGAAACACGGCCGCATCGACCTGCTCATCAACGCCGCCACCGTGGTCCGTCCGCGCGCTCTTCCCGAGAAGGACCTCACCGATTTTCGCAAGGTTCGCTCCATCAAGGTCCGCGGGTACCTCAACCTCCGACGAGCCCTGTCCGACCACCCACCCGGAATCTGGTGCAACTTCGCCTCACTGGGCGTCATGTTCGGTACCCCCGGAGACAGCGACTACATCGCGGCCAACGAGTTCCTGACCTGGGCGAGCGGCGACGGTGGCACCGACGCCGAGATGAGCATCATCTGGTCGCCATGGCGGGACGTCGGAGTTCTCAATCTCCCTGGCATGACCGAGAATCTGACGGATCTCGGCTGGACCACGCTCATCGGCAAGGAACTAGGCATACGCCAGTTCCACAAGGCGATTTCGGCATACACAGACGAACGTCGCCTCATCTTCGTTCGCGACGCCGAACGGGGCATGCTGATGGAGCGCCAGGGATTCGGCTGTGATGAGGAAACCCTGCGGCGAACGGCCGCCGAACCTCGCCAGCCCACCCCACGCGATGGGCTGGCAACAGTCCTGAGGCAGGAATCATGACAGAAGACCAGGTGCTCCTGGCGGGCGTAGGACAGTGGATTCCTGCACGGCTCAGCACAGCGGACGCCGTCGCCGGCGGCCTGCTCAACGACGCCGAGCGCGACCGCAGCGGAGTCGTCTCCAGTAGCGTCACCCCCGACACGGAACTTCCCGCGATGGCTGCACGCGCCGCTCTCGACGCTTACTCCCACGCCGGACTCCCGGCACGCCCCCACACACTGCTCTACGCTGTGGCAGGTACAGACGACTGGACTCCCTTCGACTATCTCCAACGCCTACTGCGCGCTCCCGAAGCTCTCGCGTGCCGGGTAAACGCCGCGTCCAACTCGGCACTGGCAGCGATCGCACTCGCCACCTCCCGGACAACGTCTGAGAAGTCAGAGGGCACCAGTCTCATCGTGGCCGCACACTCACTGTCTTCACTGTCGGTGGACCGTTGGCGCAACAGCACGGGATGGATAGGCGGTGACGGCGCCGCGGCGATCGTCCTGAGCGCACACGACGGATTCGCCTCCCTGCAAGGCACGAGCCACCTCACCCAACCGGCGCCCGCCTCCCACTTCCTGAACCGCCAGAACGATGGACGCGCCGGTCGCCGAACGGCGACCAAAACGGCAGCAGTACCCACCACATCAGTCCAGGATGCCGCCGCTGCGGTGATGGAGGCCGCACTCACGAGTGCCAGACTCCGCGCCGCAGACATCAGCCACCTAGCTATGCCATTCTTCGAGCACGCCGTGGTGAAGGCACTGTTCGCAGACCCACTAGGCCTCCCCATGAGCCGCACGTCCTGGGAACTCGGAAGAACCGTGGGACACGTAGGCCCATGTGATCCGCTCCTGGGACTCAAATTCATGGTCGATAACGGCCGCCTACGGATCGGTGACAACGTGATGATGGTCAGCCTAGGATCGTCGTTCACCTGTCAGATCTGGCAGATCACCGAAACGCCCGCGAAAGCCCCCATTCGCAATCCCATCACACTTTGAGACACCCCGAAGTTCTCGGACAGTGGTCCCGTTCGACCTGATGGCCGTGGACGAAGCCCACCGCACGTCAGGTGACGCTGAGAAGGCGCGGGCGGCCGTGCACGACGGTGCTTCCGGCTCGTGCAACACCTCGACCACGGCGGCCGGGTTCCCCTGGAATCCGGGGAGGTCGTGGTCCAGGGCGAAAACCTCGGACGGTGGGTGCAGGGCTGCCGGTTCGGATGGGATGCGCTGCTGCCCGCAGCAGTGGCTGCCGGAGAACGTCCTCGGGCTCGAACCGGCGGAGGAGTCGGAGCGGCCGGTATCTCCTCGATGGTGGTGTCGCCCATCAGCGTCTCCTTGATCACCGGATCCGCCGATCATTGGACACTCCCGCGAGGCCCGGGCCGCCAGGGTACGTACGTTGTCCCGCCTCTCCCGCACGGCGGGCGGGCAACGGTTTTCAGGCGGGCGTGGCCTGTCTTCAAATTTCAATCCGCGGTCCCGGAGGCCCGAGCCACTGTGGGCAGTGCTCCTCAAGCGAGGAAGTCAACGCGGTCGATGAGGCCGTCGCGCACCCGGTAGGCCACCAGGACCGGTGGGTACCGTCGCGGCACCGGCCCGGTTCTCGGTCTTGACCTGGTCCGGCAGGTCACGCCGTGTGCGTACCGGGGAGAGGAGAACCGGCAGGAAGCCAAGCATCAGGCAGACGGCCCCCGCCCATAGGGCCATGCGCGGGCTGGCGAGTTCTCCGATGAGGCCGGCAAGGGCGGCGCCTACTGCCAGCGCTCCACTCAGCATGCAGCGGAAGGTGGCGTTCATGCGGCCGAGGAGCGGTGCGGGGGTCAGGCGTTGCCGGAGGGTGATGGCGAGAACGTTGTCGGTACCGATCTTGATGGTGATGAGCAACCGTCCCGCACCGGCCGCCCAGAGCCCCGGCCCGCGGTCGAGCAAGGGGATCAGCAGCGCAGCCGGAGCCGTGCACAGACCGCTGAGGGCCAGGACTTTCCCGTAACCGGCGCGTGCCGCCAGCGGGCGGGCGCAGAGAGCCCCGAGCAGAATCCCTGTCCTGAGGGAGCAGCTGCCAGTGGCCGTAGCCGAGGAACTGCCCGGCGCGCATATGGGCGCCGATCCAGTCCGGATTCGCGCTGCGCAAGGCGACCTGGAGGCGGACTCGCCTGCCCTGGATGAGGACGGGCTGGGCTGCGACGTACTTGACCACGTAGGTGAGCTTGCCCCCGCTGACGCCGCTGGCGGTCGCGGCCGGGCCCCATACCGCGTGCGGGATGCTGCGCGCGGTTCCGTCGACGAGGGCCTGGGCGAGCGTGGCGGCACGGGCGCGGCCGTGGCAGAACTCCTCCCAGGCGATGCTGTGCTGGCCGCCGGGCGCTACCGCGCGAAAGTCGGCGAGGACGTCGGGGTCCTGGTGGAAGTCCTCCAGGAGCTGGACGATGCGGCGGGCCGAGGCGATCGCCGGCCCAGCCGTTCGGCTCGTGGGCCGCTTCCCGCCGCCGCTCTTCCTGCCGGGCCGTGCCACCGACGGGCCGCTCGGTGTTCTCGGCGACGCCGAGCGGGCAACGTCCGGGCACAGCAGCCGCCACTGTCCATTGCGGCGCACCACGGTTCCCTGGGAGCCCTGGACCAACTCCGTGCCACGCCGGTCCAGATCGAACCGGCACATCTGGGTGTGTTCGGTCCCCGGCTTCTTGGAGTAGTGCGAGCTGCGGGACTCCGGGTTGTCGGCGTTGCCGGAACTGGCGTACACCGGGATGCCGCAGCCGCCGCAGAACAACGGTTTGGCGTAGGGCGGCTGCGGCTTGACGTCGATGGCCTCCGGCCCGTACCGATCACCGAGCGCATCCGCGACGTCGGGAATCCGTACGCCCTGCTTCTTCTCCGGCTTCGCCATCACCGCCCCCTTCATCCACCTGACACACCCCAGGTGATCACGCAACGGCTCGGCAGAACAGACCGCGTCCGCCCCGGTCCCAGGAGGTGGAACGCTTCGGGAGTGATCGGGTCCGCCTCACGGAGTGAGGTCCAGAACACGCACCGGCCGGCCCTCCCACTGCGCAGGGGCGGTGGTGGCGATGACGGCGCCATCTGACACGCATCGCCACCCTGCCCGGGTGGCCTCCACGAGCGCCGAGCCCGTCTGTCATCGTCGTGCGCACGGCGCCGTTATGGCCCACTGCTCGGTCGCCGCCACCGAGGAAGCAGGGATCTACCGTCCAGCCCCGGACGCGGGGAAGATGGCCCCGTGACTGCGGGTGAGATTGCCGGCGAGGTGATCGCGTTACTGGGGGGGGGCGGCCTGGGGGCACTCACGGGCGTGCTGCTCGTGCGCGACCGGCTGCGGCTGGGCCACGAGGGCGTCGTCGTGCACGGATTCATCGCCGGCTCGCGCGAGACGGGCAGGGCGCAGGGCGACCAGCTCTACGCGCCCGAGGTGCGCTTCACCACGCGTGAGGGCCGCGACGTGACCCACCTGACGATGGACCGTTCGCACCGCCCCTGGCAGGCGGGGCGGCCAGTGGTGGTGCGCTACCGTCCGGACAAGCCCGAGGACGTCGTGATCGGCGATCACGTGCCCGTCGCCGGCTGGTTCCTGATCACCTGCCTGTTCGTGGTGATCGGTGTGGCCGGCGCTTCCGGGCTGGTGTGGACCCTGGCCGGTCACGGCTAACCGGCCTGCAGAGCCACCCCAAATCCGGCCGCAGACCTGGTTGCAGCACCGCAATCCGCGCACGGACGCACCGGCGCGCGGCGCTGCGCAGGGATGTCGCGGGCACACTCGCCAACGGCGGCGACGCCGATGCGGGTGCGTTGCCCATCGGGGAACGCGGCGAGCAGTCCGCTCGACGCGCGGCACAGGCCAAGGGCGGCCGTACCGCGCGGTACAGCGGAGGCGCCGGAATTTTCCGCGGAAAATCCGGGCCCCGGCGCAGATGTCCCCGGCCCGCGAGCCGCGGTCTCCACCGAGGAAACCACGACCGAAACCGAGACCCGGGAGGTTCCCCGGGCAGGTCCGAAGGAACCCGGCAGTGGGCAGTACCGGCCGCGTGGAGCTCCCTCCGATGCGGCCGGTCCCGCCTCCACCGCGGGCACCAGTACCGCGGGATGCACCGGCACCACGGGAGCACAAGACCAGGGCTGCCAGGATGACCGAGCCCTGCGGAGACCGCCGCCCGGGGTCTGGGGGTGCGACTAGGTGCACAGCCATTACGGCCGGCCCACGATCTCGGCTCGTTCCCCATCATCCCTGGCGAACGGCCTCTCCACACAGCAAAGTTGGACGTGACGTAGTCGCGAAGATCTACTGGACGGAGAGATCATGAAGAAGTTGCGCGCTTTCGGCATCGCAACCTGCTCGGTGGCTGCTGCGGCGGTCCTTGCGCTGGGGGGTGCCTCGGCAGCGCACGCTGACCCCACCTGGGGTACGCCGCCTGCGACTGAGACGGCTGCGACTGACTATCCCGGCACCGAGGCGATGGCCGTAGGGCCGCAGGAGATCGCTTCGACGTCGATGGACAGCAACTGGGGCTGATCGAGACGTCCCTGCTGGCGTAGTGGCGTGAGTTGATCAGGGCTCCCGCGGTGCTAAGAGGTCCTCTGCCGGGCTTCGGCCCGCGCGGCCTGGAGCGCGGCGCTCTCCCCGGGCAACGGGCACCGGCACGGGCAGTTCGCCTCGGGCCCGATGGTGAGCCGCGCGCCGTCCAGGGTGAGGACCGTGGTCAGCTCGCACTCTTCGTGCACGCGATCGGCCCGGCCCTCCAGGAGCGCGCGGAGGCAGGGCGGGCAGGGCACGGGCAGCGGTGTCACGAGGCCGCCTAGCAGTAGGCGTACGCCTCGAAGGCGTACGCGGAGAGAGGCTTAGGGAAGTAGAGGCCCCAACCGTCCAGCAGCTCCAGCACCTGGGCGCGGGGGCGCGGGTGGAATGGGATGCCTGCCTTCGCGTAGATCTCGGTCAGGCGGGCGGCGCCGTCGGGGTCGTGGTCCGTGCAGGTGTGCGTGACGCTGACGACGCTGCCCACAGGCAGCCAGGCGCGCAGGGTGGCCAGCAGCCGGGCCGCCTCGCTGTCGGTCAGGTAGGGCAGATGGAAGGCAGCCCTCCCTGCCGAAGCCGACCGACTGCGCGAACAGACAGGCGACGACGCGTCGGAAGCCCAGGTCCAGCAAAGGGAACTGGCCCGTCTGAGGAACCTACTGAGTGCCATCGAGCAGCGGCTCGCGGAGCTTCGGAACAACACCTACGGCTACTGCAGCGAGTGCGCAGAGCCGATAGGAGTAGCGCAACTGAACGCAACCCCCCTGCTCAACGTGTGTGTTGACGGCCATTGAGGTTGATCCTTAAGGCTCATGAAGATCATTGCGGCCTTAAAGATCAAGCTCAGGATGTTGGTGGGAGCCATGCATCCGGCACGATCAGGCACGGCGGCAGCGGCCGTCTGGGAAGGTACAGTGGCGTCGCGGCGCCGGTGGACCGCGTGAAATCGACCCTGCCGCCCAAGAACTGCGCGCCATTGAAGCTGACCGTGCCGCCGGAGAACTCCGCGCCGGCGAAGGGAACCGCGCCAGCGGTGAACCGGGCGCGGTGGAAGTACATCGTGCCGCCGGTGAAACGCGTGCCGTTGAAAGCGACCGTGCTGCCGGAGAATCGCGCGCCTTCGAAGTGGACCGTGCCGCCGGGGAACTGCGCGAGGGTGAAGACAACGTCACCGCCGGTGAACCGCGCTTCTTTGAAGAAGACCTTGCCACCGGTGAACCGTGCGGCGCCGAAGAGGACCGACCCGCCAGAGAACGTCGCGGCGCCGAATGCGACCACACTGCCGGAGAACGTCGCCCTGATGAAGGCGACCGAGCCGCCGGAGAAGGTCGTGCCGCTGAAGTTGACCTCGCCGCCGGAGAAGAACGCACCGGTGAAGTTGACCTTGCCACCGGCGAAGAGGGCGCCGCGAAAGGAGACCTTGCCGCTGGAGAACCGTGCGTCGCGGAAGGAGACCGCGCTGTCGCTGCTAAATACCGCTCCGGAGAGATCGCCGCCGTCGAAGACGACACCGGTGAAGTCGAAGTCGTGGCCCTGCCAGGAGAGGGGCGACTCCTCGGGGTCGACCATGGTGCGGTCTCGGATGAGGCGGATGATGGTGTGCCGCACCTCGCGCAGTGCCAGGTAGTTGTGCCGGGCGGCGGTGTCGTCCGGCGGTAGGTCGGCCTCGGCGGTGTAGGGCAGCCGCAGATAGGCGCACAGCACGTCGATACACGTCTGGCGCAGGAGGTCGGTGGGGGCGTCGTCGGCGAGCCCGGCCAGCGCGTGCACCCCGCCCAGGCGCACCGCAGCGGAGTCGTCGCCGAGTTGGGAGACGGCGGTGGTAAAACGTTCGGTGTGCAACCGGGTCGCCTCGCGCAGTGCACCGTCCTCATCCACCCGCTGACGGCGGTAGGCCACCACCAGGGCAACCAGCGCACCGGCCCCTGCCACCACCCCGAAGGCGAGCTTCACCAGATCGAACAGCGTGGCGGCGTCGATACGCCGCTGCCTCTCCAGTCCGTGAGCGCCGAGCAGGTCCCATCCGGCGAGGAACACTCCGGCGGCGACTGCCAGCGCGGTGGCGAAGGCCAGGAACAGAACGATGCCGACCGGCCACAGGCGCAGGCCGCGCCGCACCCGGCGACGGCGTATCAGGTTGGCAATCACACCCCGCAGGATCGCCCAGGACCACCGCCGGCTGCAGCCCGTCCGCTCATCTCCTTTCGGCGCCGACCGCACACCAGTCTGTAGCGAGTCGGAGGCTAAGTAGCAGCGTCGCCGTGTGGACCATCCAGCAGTGGTGGGACTTCGCCGGCCACCTGCCCGGCGCGGAGCCGCCGCAGGCCTGATCCCCGGGTCCTCAGCGCTCCTTGAGGATCCGGGTGATGTCGTAGGGCACTTCCTCCGCCAGCTGGAACAGCGGCAGCCTATAGCCGCGCTCACCGAGCAGGGCAGCCCGCCGTGGTGGGCGGGCTGACGCGGCGAAGCCGTCCACCGTGGTGGTGGACGGCTCGGCCGGGCTTGGGGTCATCGGTCCTCTGCGGGTGTTCCGTGGCCCTCGTGGTGGTGGTCAGTGAGGCAGGTTTGGCAGTACGGCTTGCGGCAGATGCGGCATGAGGTGGCCGTAGTTCCGTCACAGCGCCGACAGGCCTGTTCCCGGCCGTCGGGCCCCACGGCCGACCAGGTCCAGGCCCCGTCGTTGCGCATGGCGCGACTGGGATAGACGCGTACGAGCTGTGAGCCCTCCGGCAGGTCGAGGCCGGCCTCCCGCAGGCGTGTGATGAGGCGTTCGGCGATGGTCATCCGGCGGTCACCGCACTCCAGATGGCACGGCCGACGGTGCCGGGCTTCGCGTCGCCAGTGGTGGACCGGGTGGCGCCGAAGGTTTTGCCGTTCCGCTCGGACCAGTAGTGGACGTAGGGCCGGACGCCGTCCTGACGGATGGTCCCGACCACGTACCGCTTGCCCTTGGCGGTGACGATCCGGCGCCCCTCGCTGTCCGTCTCCACCGTGGCCGGAGCGTCGACCAGAATCAGGCGCACGACGCGGTCATCCGCGTACTCGATGTGGTGCCGCGTCCGGTCGGACTGGATCTTCCGCGTAGTGCGCTCGCGGGACAGCATTGGGCGCCTGGTCACCCGTTCCAGCCGGGCCACCCACGGTCACGTGGCCAGGTCAAGCCACTCGCCCACGGCCAGTACCCGTGCGCGTGGCCCGGCGTGCGTACGGAATTCGCCCTCCGGGTCGGAGACCTCGACGTAGCCCGCGATCTTGTCGGGCTGCTCCGCCTCGTAGTGCATCGGCACCGCGTACCGGGCGCCGAGGATCTCCGCGGCCGCGGCGGCCTGCCGCGGGTCCATCGCGGCGGCCACCGGGCTCGGCGGCCGCAGGTGCGGCGCGTCGACCACCGCGCCGTTGGCGGGCAGGAACACCGCGTCGAACGGGCTGAACCGGCGCGCGACGAGCCACCAGTAGCCGTGGAACATCGTGTCGCCGCCATGGAAGACCCGCCGTCCTTCGGCCTCCACCACCCAGTTCAGCTGGGGGTCGCCGAGTCCGTCGACGGCGGGGACCGCGGTGACGCGGAACGGCCCGAGGTCGCGGGTGGACCAGGCATCCACGGTCTCGGTGGCCAGCCGGTGTCGGGCCAGTTCGTCTTCGGCCTGCAGTGTCGTCGCCCTGTCCACTTTGTCGCCGTGGCCGGGCGCAGGGCGCAGCACCGGCGCCCCCGGCGCCAGCACGCCCGCGAGCGCGGTCGCGTCGGTGTGGTCCCGGTGCAGGTGGGTGACGAGTGCGGCGGCGGCTCGTCCGTCCGGCTCCGCGAGGCCCTCGCCGGGCCGCCAGTTCGTGAACAGCGGTGAGAGGTCCCGTACGTAGTCGATCACCAGCCGCTCGCCGGCCGCCTCCGTCTCCAGTCCGGCCCAGCCCAGTCGTCGCACTCGCATCCCGCGCTCCTCCGCCGTCGTCATCTGTAGTTGCCGTGGTCGCCGTGTGTACCGTGGCTGCCGCGAAAGTTAGCGTACGGTCGTTCCCTAAAGCAATAGCGAACGCCCGTACGCTATCCTTGTCGCATGTCACCACGACGTTCAGCGGCCGAAGCGCGGGCCACCCGGGGCCGGATCCTCGGCCGCGCCGCCGAGATCGCCTCCGAGGAAGGGCTCGACGGCATCACCATCGGCCGGCTCGCCGAGGAGCTGGAGATGAGCAAGTCCGGGGTGCACAAGCACTTCGGCACCAAGGAGACGCTGCAGATCTCCACTCTGGACAAGGCGTTCGTGGACTTCTGGCACCGGGTGGTCGAGCCCGCCCTCGCCGAGCCGCCGGGCCTGCGGCGGCTGCGCGCGGTGTGCGTGAACTCCGTCGGCTACCTGGAAACGCCACTGCTGCCCGGTGGCTGCCTGATGACCGCGGCGCTCAGCGAGTACGACGGGCGCCCCGGCCGGGTCCGCGACGCGGTGGCCGAGGTGTGGTCGCGCTGGCGGGAACAGCTGCGCGCGGATCTGGACTCGGCGGTGCAGAACGGTGAACTGCCCGCCGGATTCGACACCGACCAGGCGCTGTTCGAGATCGTCGCCGCCGGTCTCGCGCTCAACGCCGCCATGCAGCTCCAGCACGACCGCGCCGCCGCGGGCCGGGCCCGCCACGCCATCGAACGTGCCCTGCATCAGGCGTGATGGACCAGCGCCACGCGGTCCATGACGAGCAGGGCGGAACCGCCGTACTCCATCTGCTGGCTGAACTCGTTTGTGCCGTAGCCCCTAGAGGGCGTCTGAAAAGCCTGTCAGCGGGCAAGTTGCCTGGTAGCGGGGTGGTGACGCACTTTCGGGGGCTGGGGTGTGCGGGCTGCGTTCCCGTTACTCGACGGATCTGTCTGATCCGGAGTGGGAGATCCTCCGTCCGCTGGTTCCGGCGGCCAAGCCCGGTGGACGACCGGTGAAGCACACGCGGCGGGAGATCCTCAACGCGTTGGCGTACTGGCTGCGGGCCGGCTGTGCCTGGAGACTGCTGCCGCATGACCTGCCGCCGTGGCAGACCGTCTATCACTATGGGCGGCGTTGGCAGCAAGAGGCCGTGTGGGAACGGATGTTGACAGCGCTGCGCGAGCGCGAGCGTATGCAGCTTGGCCGCGATCCCACTCCCAGCGCGGCCATCGTGGACAGTCAGAGCGTCCGGGCCAGTGAGCGCGGTGGCTTGCACGGGTACGACGGCGGCAAGAAGGCCAGCGGCATCAAGCGGCACCTGCTTGTCGATACCCGCGGCACCGTCCTGGTGGCCTGTGTGAGCCCGGCGAGCGTCGGCGACCGCGACGGCGCCATGGTGTTGTTCTCCCAGGCTGCCGACGCCTTCCCGCGCCTTCGGCACGTGTGGGCAGACCAGGGCTACCGCGGCGCCGACTTCCATGCCTGGGCCCGGGAAGCCACCGGCATCACCGTGCAGGTCGTGCAGCGCCGCGACGGAAAATTCCGCTCGACCCGGGCCCGGGGGGATGCACCGCCTCCAGCAGTGCCCTTCTTCGCGGTGGCCCCTCGGCGTTGGGTGGTAGAGCGGACGTTCGCCTGGCTGGGACGGTGCCGCCGCCTGTCGAAGGACTACGAATACCTGCGCGTCTGCTCGGAGAACGCCATCTACCTCACCATGGCCATGCTCCTCGTGCGCCGCCTCTCAAGATCAGCCCGCTGACAGGCTTTTCAGACGCCCTCTAGACGACGTCTCAATTGGTGGTGTCCGTAGGCTTCGTCTATGGAGAGTGGGCTTGAGACTGTGTGCCGGGTCTGCGGGCTGGATGTCGGCGAGGTGCGCTTCGACGAGCATGGCTTGGCGCTGTTCGTCATCTGTGAGTGCTGCGGTACTGAGTCCGGTGTCAGCGACGGCATCGTGGCTCAGGCCCGCCGGGTTCGTGGCCATTGGCTCGATGCGGGATCCACCTGGTTCGAGCCCAAGGCCCGACCGGCCGAGTGGGAACTGCAGCAGCAGCTTCGCAATATTCCGCCGGGTTGGCGCTGAACGTGATGGCTCCTCAGTTCGCTGGCATGCGGCGAGCCCTCGTCGTCACTGCTCAGCAGGCGGGGACGGCCGCCCGCCCACTGAGAGTTGAGGCATGCAAGCCCGATCGGAAGCGATGCCGCTTCCAACCCGCAGGGGAGGCGGGATGGCACCAGCGGTCAGGGTCCGGAGGCTGACGGAGCAGGAGGGGCACAAGCTTCAGCAGATCGTTCGGCGGGGCAGTACGAGCTCGGTGCCGTTTCGGCGGGTGATGATGCTGCTGGCATCGGCCGACGGCAGCAGGGTCCCGGTGATCGCGCGGCTGGTGCAGGCGGACGAGGGCACCGTCCGGGACGCGATCCACCGCTTCAACGACAACCAGCACAACGAGCAACCCGGTTAACCTATGCGGTCACAGCACTAGCGCCTCATGTCATGAGCCGCGGGACCTTACAGAAGCCGTGTGGGATTTTAGATGCCGTGGCCGAATCTCAGGGGGCATGGCCAGCTGGTGGCTGATCAGCCGCAGAGTTGAGACCACCTGGTCAGGCTGTTCACTTTTTGGAGTGCGTCAGACGTGACCGAGGCTTCCTATAGACAGTCGCCTAGCAGCGGGGCAGCATCCACTTCGGTTGGATTTGCCGCTTCAGCCTCTCCTCAGCAGATGCCCGCAGCCGAGCGGGAGTTGGCCCGGGACAAGGTCCACAGCGAGAGCGGCGCCGAGGAGCCGAGGCTGGGCAGGTGACAGATCCGTTTCGTCGCCCCGGCTACCGCTCAAGTCGCTTGGGTAGCAAGCGAGTTACCGAGGAGAACCCACCTGCCACGAGGAGTCTCGTGATCAAGATCAGCATCTTCCTGACTCGGCGCGCGGACCTCACCCACGAACAGTTCCCTGGAGTACTGGACGCACAAGCACCTGCCGCTGATCGCGAGCGTGACAGAGGGATCGGTACCCGTCCGGCGCCATGTCCTGCTCCTGCCCACCGACGACGAGATCCTCGGTATTCACAGCACCTACTACGACGGCGTCGTCGAGGTCTGGTTCGACGACATCGCCGATGCCGCACGCTGGTTCACCTCCGGCACCTTCACCACGACCGTCGCCGCGGACGAGGAGAACTTCCTCGACCGCTCCCTGACCCGCTTCCTCTACACCACCGAAACCCCGATCGTTGGTTGAGCACCACTGCGGAGGTACTGCCGGTGCGAGAGGCGGGGCGCTCGCGCCTGTCTTGGATAGTCGCGGCCTCAACCTGGGTGAGGAACTCCTGGTGGAGGACGCTGCTCCGGGACCTGGGGCGTCGCCGCCTCACCTCTTCTTCGAGCAGGGTGGGGCGGGCTTGAGAGCGGTGGACATCGCTCCTTCGACCGCATCCCGGGCCTGGTGGCCGACGCCCGAACATCCAAACGCTCCCCCGACCACGATCACAAAGAGGGAAGCTGAGTGGATGGCCAGCAGGAGCCGGTACGTGTCGCCATCGTCGACGACGAACAACTGGTGCGGCTGGCCCTACGACTCGTCATCGACGGCGAACCGGACCTGACCGTCGTCGCGGAGGCGGCCGACGGGGACGCGGCGCTCACCATGGTGGACGAGCAGCGGCCGGACGTCGTGCTGATGGACATCCGGATGCCCGGCCGTGACGGCCTCAGCGCGGCGCGGCAACTCCTCGCCCGGCCGGTGCCACCCCGGGTGCTCATGCTCACCACCTTCGACTCCGACGACCTGGTGCTCGGGGCACTGCGCGCCGGAGCCCTCGGATTCGTCCTGAAGGACACTCCGCCGACAAGGATCCTCGGCGCGGTGTGAACCGTCGCGGGCGGGAACCCCGTGTTGTCCTCGGTGGCCACGGCACGAGTGATCGCCGCGGCCACCGGGCCGCGGTCCTCTTGATATTGGTGGTGCCCGCTGTGGTCTCGACGGCGCCGAGGCCGATCGCGCCCTGGGTGTCACGAGGCTTCCCTCGCCTGCTCGCGACCATGTCTTCCTCGCCGGCAGCTACTACCAAGATCTCGGTGCCTTGGTCCTCAGCGGCGTCATAGACGAAGACACGGCCGTCGCCATCCACTACACCGGGCTCAAGAACGTATGGCGAGCGATCCATCCCTACGTCCTTGCTGAACGCGCCAACCGAGCAGCCCAAGAGGGTGGTGGCTTCTTCGGATCGTTCGAGCACCTCGCCGTCTATACCGAGACTGTCCCCTATGAGACCATCAGCAACAGATTTCCCCAACGGCGTTTCCCTCCCTCCCACCCCACTTGAGTGCCAAGCGGTTCCTTGGCCGAAGAGGGGCGGGGTACGGCATCCTGCAGCGAGCAACGGTTCGCTAGCACCTGAGCTGTCTACTCTGCTGGCCGAATGTCGAGGTGTTTTGCGAATAGTTGCAGTATGTGGCGGATGCGTATCGCCCGGTCGGACCTGTAAGGGAGGGTCGTCAAGAAGTTCTGCAGGCGTTCTGCGGACGTGGTGTCGAGGGCGAACGGCGAGTAGGTCAGCTGCTTTTCCAGTGCGTTGAGTGCCCAGAGTTGCCCGAACGGTTTGTCCTCGAGAATGGCGATCTCCACGAGGCGGGGAATCAAATCCGTGTGGGAATGCACGCACATTGCGGCGAAGCCGACAAGCCTGAGGCCTCGGTCCGTCGATTCCAGGAAAGGTACGGGATCGAAATCGGCGCGTTCTCTTGTCTCTGCCTTCATACGGCGGACGATGTCTGTCATCGCCTTGGTGCGCTCGTCGCCGCTCGGCATGGCAAGTCGAATCTCGTTGTACTCCTGAGCCATCAGGTCCAGGACGTCGCTGGCCGCCGGTTCGGTTTCTGCGTTCCCAGAGCGGAGGCGCTGCACACTCTCGTACAGGTCCGACTCCGTCACGTGCAGTGCTTCTCGGATTTCCTCCGTCGAACGCCCGCTCTCCTCAGCTTGCTCCTTCGCTTCCCTGGTCTCTTCCTGTATCCGCTCTATCTGCTTCTTGAAAGTGATCCCGAAAACAGATACCTCCGAGAAGAAGACACCCGCGAGGAGGGCGACGGCGGCCAGTACAATCCCCATGACCGGTGGATCGGTGCTTGAGACGTGGCGGCAGACGTTCACCACGGCACCCCTGCTCGTGACCTGCTCCTCGCATATTTTTACCGAGAAGAAGATCGCAGCGAGACCGCCCAGGAGAAGAATGATCAAAATGCTAGTGAAGATTTTCGCGATCGGGTGCGTGGGGATTTCGGCAGGCTTCATGTGAGCCTCCATGGAGAATCGGTTGAGTCCTCGCTGAAAGGGCCGGTCGCTGAATCCCACCGGGTGAGAAGAGCGTGGGCAATACAGCCTTCAGCCGTCACAAGCCCTGACTGCGCCGCGAAAGCCGGGTGCTGAAACGCCTCCGTGATACAGCCGGGTGCTCGCGAGCCGCGCCACCTACCGTCACTAGTGGGCCTGGCTTGGCGTCCCGTGTCCGAAAACCGTCACACCTCGGCAAGGACGGAAGCTACTTTGGTGCGGGTGCTGCGATGAACATCACGCTCAACCTCTGGCAACTGGCAGGTGTGCTCGTCGCCGTCATGTCCCTGGGCAAAGCGATTCTGGTGGGCTGGTGCCTCACTCTCGGGTGCCGTCGACACCTTGTCGCCCAAATCTGCCAGGTAGCCCCTGGCGTCCGGAGCGACCACCAACCGGCGCCACCACAAGCGCGCACCCAGGCGGCGCCCCAAGGTCAACGCCACCTGACCTACCCGCTCGACAAGGGCCGCGGCGTCACCGCGTCCCTCCTGGAGCCTCATGAGCAACGACACCGGAGCCGTAGCCCGGCAGCGCCACTACACCGGCCTCCGAAACGCAACGTCCGAGTCCCTGATGACGTGTGGAAGGCTGCCAAGGAGCGAGCCAACAGGGACAACTTGAAGCTGAGTACTGTCGTTGTCTCCGCGCTGCGCCAGTACGGCGACAAGGGCACTATCCCGCTCGCGGACGGGCTCACATTCCAACTCCTCGCCCAGGCTGATGCACGTGCCGCTGCGCAACGAGGCGAGCAACGGCAACGCCAAATGCAGTTGCAGATGTTCGTGGCGAACAAAAGTACGGTCATGCTCGATAGCGACGAGGTGGCCGAACTGTTGCGCGAGCTCGGGCCTGATGCTGCGGCGCTTGCGGACCAGCTCGATCAGCAGGCACGGGCTGCGCTCGACGGCCAGTGCCCCCCCCGTTATGTTTTCCGCGGTCCTGCAAGAGGGCCGCTGGCCTCCGGGCCCGGCATGACTGTTCCCCCCTGCCGAACGGATGACCTGGGGGGTGGTGTCACCGGGCCCGAGAGGCGCCGTTGGAGACGCTGATGAGAGGTCTGACTACCGCCTGGCCGGGCGCAATGCCCGGCCGCTTGCGGGCGGCAGGTCTGCATAACGTGGATGCGCGCATACGACGCCAACGCCCCGGCCAGCACCGCACGAACCCCGTTCGGGAGGATGGGTTGTACGACATCGACGACGTGGGCGTCTTCCTCGGCCTGGACGTCGGCAAGAGTGCCCATCACGGGCACGGCCTCACCCCCGCCGGCAAGAAGGTCTTCGACAAGCAGCTGCCCAACAGCGAGCCGAAACTGCGAGCCGTCTTCGACAAGCTGGCCACTGCCGGCGACGAGGTTGAGCGGGCGCCGATGCCGCAGTTGGACGACGTGTTCGCCCGGGTGGCGCGGGAATCGGAAGGGATCCAGGACCTGGAGGCACAGCTGGTGCCCGGCGCGGGCGGTGCGTGGTGAGCGGGCGGGGCCGGGCCGCGGTGCTGCCGCCGGCCGGACACAGCCGTCCGGAGGCGATGGGGGCCGACGGGCTGGTGGTGCGCCATGTGGACCGGGCGGGTCGGGTGGCTGCGTACGACTTCGCTCTACTGCCCGTCGCCACGGGGATGCAGCGCTCGCTGGCGGTGCTGTTCGCGGCCCGGTGCACGCCGCATCACTGGACGACCCACGCTTCATCGCGACTGACATGGAGCATGCTGAAGAAGTTCGCGGGATTCCTCGGCGCACAGGAGCGGCCTGTCGGGGATGTGGACGAGTTGAGCGCTGCCTTGATCAAGCGGTGGCGCCTGAGCCAGGCTGGCGGCCGCCAGGGGTACAACGCGGTCACTCGGGTCAACAGCCTGCTGCGGCAGGATCCGCGGCTGGCGCACGGAAGCGTGGCCGAGGAACTGGCCGTACGGCTGCGTCGGCCAGCCAGCGGAGTCCAGTCCTACAGCGAAGCCGAGTTCGACGCGATCCGCATGGCGGCCCGTCGCTGTTTCGTTCCGCTCTGCTAAGGATCAACGACAACGCCCGTCACCTGGAGCGTTGGAAAGCGGGGGACTTCGCTCCGGACAGCTGCGAGGGGATCCTCGGCGAGGCGCTGGACTCCCTCGCTTGCACCGGGGACCTCCCCCGCCGGGTGACCGCGTCAGGGGCGAGGAATCCGCTTCACCGGTTTCGTCGGGTGCTGGGCGGCGCCAGCCCAGCCGTCACCTGGCAGCGGCTGTTCCTGTCGCGGATGGAAGCGGTGGCGCTGGGCGTGCTGCTGATGTGTGAGTTAGGCTGGAACCTGTCGGTGATCCACCATCTTGAGGTGCCGCGGGCCACGCCCGACCCCGGCCTCGACGGGCAGCCCACGTATCGCATTCCTCTGGAGAAGCACCGTCGCGGTGGTGGTCGCGTCTTCGAAACCCGGAACGTCACCGACAGCGGTGCGAACTCCGCGGGGCGGCTGATCACACAGGCGCTTGAGGCCACCCGGTTTGCCCGCGCCGTGGTCGAGGATCTGGCTCCGGGCACGGACCTGTTGCTGGTGTGGCGGTGGGAGCAGGGTGGCGCACCGATCCGCAGCAGCGAACATCTCCTGCCGGTGGGCCTGTTCCGCTTCGGGGTGCACCATAAGGCCGCGAACGAGTGGGCGCGGCGGCAGAGGTTTTCCGGCTCGCCGTTTCGCCGGGGTCGGCGCACCGTGAACGCGCTGCTGCGGCGCGAGCCGGGACAGAACAGCCAGTCCACCCACGACCGCCACTACGTGCTGCCCGACCCGCGCGTGCAGGCCGACGCGGGTGAGGTGATCTCCGCGGGCGCGACAGGGCGGCCCGCCGGGCCGAGGTGATGGTGGGCGCCGCGTTCCACGACGCACCGCAGGCCGGTGACCACTCCACGGTGGTGGCCGACTGCCGCGACTTCGAGCACGGCCCCTATCCCGGGCCGGACGGGGCATGCGCCGCCTCCTTCTTGATGTGTCTGGGCTGTACCAACGCCCGCATCCACCCCGGGCACCATGCACGGCTCACCTACCTCCACGACGCGCTGGAGGGCCTGCGCTCCGTGCTGCCCGCGCCGCTATGGGAGCGCGACTGGGGCTCTGCCTTCGCCCGGTTGCAGGACGTGAAGGCGCGGCTGGGAGACGGCGTATGGGAACAGGCGCGGCAACGGCTCGATGCCGCCGACCGCCAGCTCGTCGATCACCTGCTGAGCGGAGCGCTGGAGTCGTGACCACCGCCGCCGAAGTCGACATCTATCTGCTGCCGGAGCCGACGCCCGGTACGCCCGTCATTCTCGACCGCTACGTCCGGGCGATGCATGCGGAGATCAACGGACGGTTCGAGGACCCGGTGTGGCCCCTTGCCGCGTTGTCGGAGAATTAAAGCGTGCGACTCTGCCTGGCCAAAACCCAAACATAATACCAGTGGCCACCCTGAACGGTGCGCTTATTGTTTTCGGTAGCGGCGACTATGGCACCCCAGAACGTTCCAGCGTTCGTTAGCCCCAGCAGCGGAAGCACCTGGTCAATCACTCCATCATTCACGGCAATGAGCATGGCTGAAACAGACGATGCAACGGCGCCTGCAGCTGCCATTGCACGCCTCTTTCGAGCATTCTTGATTTCCGCAGCCACTGCGCGAATTCCGTCTTCTATCTCTAGGCGAACCTTCAGTAGTTGCCTTTCCGTCTGAATCGCATTCAGCGCTTCATCGACATCCAGGAGCCGTCTCTGCAGGAAGTTCTGGAACCGTCTGTACGAGTCGAACTCGCCGACTGTAATCTTGGAGAAGTCGTCAAGCGAAACACCCTCAATGAAGGGGATATCTATATCTAGAATTAGGCGGATCAGTTGCGTCGTATCGGGATTAGATTCATCCGGATCGATTAGACTGCCTCGGCGTAGCGTGTAGCTGACCCCATCCAGTGGAGAGGGCTCTGGCATGGGGTTAGCGTTTTCGTGATACGGATCGCTCCTAATTTGGGAGTAATACGGGAGGTAGAACAGGAGACCTTCTCGCATCAAGCGTTCAGCCCGAAGTAGCCATTTTCCCAGTGCTTCAAGATCTGGACAGTGAATTCCGACATGAGTCCGAATTCCAGTGGGCTCGGCGTCCAGATCAAGCGGGCCAATGTCTCCGTCGTATCTGTCGCCCGTTACGCGAACCTCACAGTAAGGGGCATCTTGTCCGTGCGAAAGGACGAGCAGCTTTGATACGAGTGCCATTCTCTTCGTGATGAGCTCAAAGTCCCCCTGACTGGTCGTCAATCCCACGTGAAATGGCTTTAAGGAATAATCACCTATGTTCGCTCGCGCTACATCCATGAGACCATTTTGAGCTACCCTCCACCCGTACCGTTTGGCAAACAGTACCGGGTCGCTTCTAGGGTTTGTGATGAATTCGCGCATGCGGGAGTCGTCAGGGTATCCAAAAGTCACCCAGCCTGGACGCATTCCCCGAAACACCTTACGCATTCTGCGGGCAAGCTCAGGATCACCAACTGGTTGTCGTCGCCACTCCATCCAAACAGGGTGACGGCACGCTGTAGATCCAGCAAGAGAACCAGCATGATCGCGTGCCGTCGGCGGCAGGTCACGGGCCTGGTGTGCCCTGGGTTCTCGAGGCTCGGTGTAGACCGTATGAAGCGTCGGCCATGGTGAGCTGTTCGGTGCGGCCAACTGCTGTGCCGGATGGTGATGCTCTGGGGGGGAAGTTGACGCGAGCTTCTCCTGGGTGTGCACGGTGGCGAGTAGTGCCAACTACCGTGGAGACGCGGGGTGTTCTGCGAGCGTACTTCGGTCGGCCTGAACGTTCATGCCCGTTCCACGACGGCGTGGGCGCTGGACGACGCAAGGCTGTCCCCCTGGACCCAGGTAGAAGTGGGCCAGCATGACGCCACGAATCGGCGCGACCGGCCCCACTTCCAGCGCGGACAGATCAACGGCAGTCACCGGCACCGCACACGCTGAGCCTGCCCTCTCAGCTCAACACGCAGAACTTGACAGGGAAGCCGGTCTTCCCTGTTGGGTCGACGTGTTGATGCGGATCGAACAGGGATGGAAGCGTGCCGGGCTGGCGTACGTTCTGGGTGCCGGAGCCTCGTCAGGCCGCGGGGATTCGGTGCCAGTCCTGGCCGGGCGGGCGGACCTGGCTGTTCGGCCGGCCCTCTCCGCGGCTTCGGTAAGCGTCTTCAGCGCACCAGGAGGTCGATGGCGACCTCCAGTCGTTCGAGGTAGAACTCGCGTGATGCGGCCTGATGCTTGAGGCCGACCGATGCGCTGATCATCGTCTGTGCGACAAGGGGGGCAGCCTCTCGTCCCGACTCGACGGCGATCGCTTCTGTGATCAATTCCTCGAAACGTCGCGGCGCGGTCTCGGCGATCTCTCCGAGGAGGTCGGGGTTGTCCTCGATGACCACCGCGACATCGCGCGCCAGCGGGCCGATGTAGCGGCCCGCCCACTGGTCGAACGCTTCGACGAGACGCGCTGGAAGGGGGCGGCCGGTGTCGGCCAGGACGTGTTCGACCGCTGTGATGTCCCGCTCCAGGGCCTGGGCGACCGCGGCACGGAACAGAGTCTCCTTCGAGGAGAAGAGGAAGTAGAGCCCGGGCCGGGAGATGTGCGCCGCCCGCGCCACCTCCTCCATCGAGGTCTTCCGGTAACCGAAGCGCGCGAACGTGACCATGGCGGAGTCCAGAACCATGGTCCGACGGTCGGTATCGGCGACTGTCGACGGCCGGTGGCCGACATCGGGACTGCTCATGGACCGAGCATACGAGCGAGGACCGCACTATACAAATCAAGTCTAGTACGTACAGTCACCGCTATGGCTGCTCGCGAACCCATCTCCACTCCCTTCACCGCCTCCAGCACCGCGGGCGAGGTAGTGCGGGGCGTCGACCTCACCGGCGTCCGCGCGATCGTGACGGGAGCTTCCTCCGGAATCGGGATCGAGACGGCTCGCGCGTTGACCGGCGCCGGGGCGGAGGTGACGCTCGCTGTCCGGAACACGACTGCGGGTGACGCCGTCGCTGAGACGATCGCGAAGTCGACCGGAGGGATACGGCCCCGAGTCGTCCGGCTCGACCTCGCCGACAGGACCACCGTCACGCGATTCGTTGACGCGTGGGGCGGCCCGCTTCACCTGCTGATCAACAACGCGGGCGTTGTCACTGGTGGCCTCGAACGAACACGTGAGGGCTGGGAGCTGCAATTCGCGACGAACCATCTTGGCCACTTCACCCTCGCCACCGGCCTTCATGACGCCCTGGCCCTGGGAGCGGCCGACCGCGACGGAGCACGGATCGTCTCGGTCAGTTCGACGGCGCACATGCGTTCCGGCATCGACTTCGACGACCTCCACTTCGAGCGTCGCAGCTACGACCCGCAGATTGCCTACGCCCAGTCGAAGACGGCGAACTCCCTCTTCGCCGTCGAGGCGACTCGCCGCTGGGCGTCCGACGGCATCATCGCCAATGCGGTGAACCCTGGCGGTATCGCGACGGGACTGCAGCGGAACTTCACAACAGAACAGAAGAAGTCGCTCGACGCGGCCGAGGCCGCAGGAGTCTTCACCTATAAGACGGTCGAGCAGGGGGCCGCCACCAGCATCGTCGCGGCCGTCGCCCCCGAGTTCGCGCACTCCGGAGGCCACTACCTCGACGATTCACAGGAGGCCTACACCGTGACGAACGACGCCGACCTCGCGCAACACCCGCACGGTGTCAAGGAATGGGCCCTGGATCCCGCCACCGCCAAGCGCCTCTGGACGGTCTCGGCCGACCTTCTCCGCGTCTGACCTCTCGACGCCCGTTCAGGCGAACACGAGCAGTGGCAGCAGTCCCTCGTCGGCATAGACATTCGGAGTGGTGCGCAGGGCCAAGGTGTGTTCGTCGGCTCGGTAGCCCTCAAGCGCCGTCAACTCCCATTGGGATGCGGGGACTTCCTCATGGGTGAGGAGGTCGAGTGCGGCAGCGAGTCCGCCGGGGTGGTCGACGTGGACATACCTGACCTGGTCGGTCAGGCGCAGTTGCGGAGGCATCGCCAGTGGGCCTGCCGCAGTGTGCAGGAAAGGCGGGCAGCGGAGTGCGAGTGCGCACAGATCTCCCAGGTCCGGGGGTGCCCCTGGGCGTCCGGCGACCAGTCGTACGCAGGCACGGCGGTCGTCGACGGCTCCAGCGGTGTTCGTGTGACGGGCGTCGTCCTTCATCGGGTCGCGCCTCCGGAGACCGGCTGCTTGTCCCTGCGCAGGCTGGTGAAGGTCGCCGTGAGGTAGGCGGGGTCGAGGGGGGCGGGGCGCAGCAGGTCGGCGCCGACGGCGTGGTCGAAGGTGCTCTGGTCGTAGCGACGGTGCAGGTCGAAGTAGGCGGCGTAGCCGTCGAGTCCGGCGTGCACCTGGGTCTCCAGGGGTGTCTTCCGGGGCAGCGTGGAGACGGGGTGCAGGCGCAGCCGAGGGGTGGCCATGGAGAGGGCGCCGAGGATGTCGGTGACACGTGTGTCGTCGGGGTGTACGACATGGTGCACTTGGAGGCTTTCGGTGGGTTCCCGCAGGGCGATGCGCGCCATGGCGTCCATCGCGAATTCCACTGGTACGAGGTTGAGCAGGGCACCGGGCCGGCAGGCCACGCGCACGTGCCGGACGGAACTCGCGGTGTCGGGCAGCTGGGCCAGCCTGTCGAGCAGCCCGGCCTTGGCTTCGATCACCGCGTGTGGGTGGCGGGGCGCCGCGGCGGGCAGGGGCCTGTCCCCGACGACGATGCTGGGGCGCAGGATGCTCACCGGTACGTCGTGTGTCAACGACCAGGTACGGACCAGGCGTTCGGCATCGAACTTCGTGCGTTCGTAGGCGTTGAGGAAGCTCCAGCTGCTGTCGAGGTCCCGCTCGTAGACGGTGCCGTGGAGGCGGCCGCCGGCGACGAACGCGGTCCCTGTGTGTACGACGTGTCGGCAGTGCGGAGCGGCTGCCGCGAGATCGAGAAGGCCGCGTGTGCCGTCCACGTTGGTGCGGTGCAGCAGGTCGGGGTCGCCGGTGAGGGTGATGCACCCTGCCAGGTGCCACAGGGTGTGCATGCGGTGGGCGATGTGCCGGTACTGCTCCTCGCCCAGGCCGAGTCGGGGTTCGTCGAGGTCGGCGCGGACGATGGTGACCTGGGCGAGCGGTTCGTCGGGCAGGGGGATGCCGGTGGCGCGCAGGGCCCCGAGCAGCCGCATGGGAGTGCGGTGTTCGCGCCCGCGGACGAGCACGATGACCTCGTGGCCCCTCGTGAGCAGGCGGGCCAGTGCGTGGGAGCCGAGGTATCCGGTCGCTCCGGTCAGTACGACGGTCATGAGCGGTCTTGCCCCTTTCGGTTGAGGTGGTGCGGCAGTGACTTCTGGTGGGCCTGGCGGTCGCGTGGCGGTGGCAGCCGCGGGTTCGCCGGGCCGTCGGCGCGGGATGCGGTGCGGGGGCCGGTGGATTCGTCATGCAGGCCGACACGGCGGTGCAGGCGGCGCAGCGGTGCGGGCGCCCACCAGTTGGCGCGACCGGCCAGCACCATCACCGCGGGTACGAGCAATCCGCGTACGACGGTGGCGTCGAGGGCCACGGCCAGTGCGAGGCCGATGCCGAACAACTTGACCAGGGCGACTTGGGAGGTCGCGAAGGCCACGAAGACGACCACGAGGACGGCGGCGGCCGAGGTGATGAGCCGGCCGCACACCTGCAACCCGTCGGCCACGGCGGCCGTGGTGTCGCGGCAGCCCAGGTACTGCTCGCGCACTCGTGACAGCAGGAACACTTCGTAGTCCATGGACAGGCCGAATCCGATGCAGAACACGAGCACCGGGATGGCGGTGTCCAGGTAGCCGGTCACCGTGAAGTCGCCCACCAGCCAGCGCAGATGGCCCTCCTGGAAGACATACACCATGGCGCCGAAGCTGGCGGTGAGGCTGAGCAGGTTGAGGACGAGGCCCTTGAGAGGCAGCAGTACGGAGCCGGTGAACAGGAACAGGACGAGCAGGGTCGCGGAGGCGATCATGGCGAGTGCCCAGGGCAGGCGGGTCGCAAGGTCGTCACTGGTGTCGACGAACAGGGCCGCGGGGCCTCCGACGAGGTGGGGGACCGGCGCGGGCACCGCGCGTACCTGCCGCACCAGGTCGGCGCCCGCGCCGGAGTAGGGCTCGGTGTCGGACCGGACCGTGAGCCAGGCGCCACCGGCGGCCCGGCTGACCCCGACCCCGCGCACTTGGGGCAGGTCCTCGACGCGGCCGGCATAGGTCGCCAGCTCTTTCGCGGTGGTTCGTCCGAGGCGGGGCAGGACCACGGTCACCGGTGCCTGCGCGGGGAACTGCTCGCGCACCTGGTCGGCGGCCCGGTGCGCGGCGGCCCCCGGCGGCAGGGACCGGTCGTCGAGCAGTCCGAATCGGGCGTGGGCGAAGGGTGCGGCGAGCACGAGCAGGAGTGCGGTGACGGCGAGGGCGACGGGGCCCGGCCGCCTGGCCACTGCCCGGGCCAGCCGGGGCCAGAAGTGTTCCTTCGGGGGACGTGCGGTGCGGGCCGTCGCGCGGCGGGTCAGCCCGGGCGTGCGCACCGGCCAGGTGTCCACGCGCTCGCCGAGTACGGCAAGGAGCGCGGGCAGTACGAGGACAGCTCCTGCCGCGGAGACGACCGTGACGCAGATTCCGGCGTAGGCGAAGGAGCGCAAGAAGTACTGGGGGAAGAGCAGCAGTGCGGACAGGGACACGGACAAGGTCGCGGCGGAGTACAGCACGGTGCGGCCGGCCGTGGACACGGCGGTTTGGACTGCGGCCTGGCGGTCACGGCCCGACCGCACCTCCTCGCGGTAGCGGCTGAGGACGAAGAGGCTGTAGTCGACGGAAAGGGCGAGGGTCAGCGCTGTCGCCATGTTGACGGCGTAGACGGACACGGGGGTGAGCAGGGACAGAACGCGCAGTCCCGCGAAGGTGACGAGCACCGAGAGCACGGCGAGGAAGGCCGGCAACAGGGCGGCGGCGACGCTGCCCAGGACGGCGAGCAGCACCAGCAGCATGGGGAGGGCGGCAAGCAGTTCGGCGTGCAGGAGGTCCTCTTTGCTGTGCCGGTCGATTTCTACGCCGACTTGCGCGGGGCCGGTGGCCGACACTTCGAACGGCCCCTGTTCGCCGTCGAGTTGGGGGACGATACGTGCCGCGGCGTGCCTCCATTCGCTCTCCTCGCCGGAGAGTTTGGCTGTCACCAGGGCGGTAGTGCCGTCGTGGGCGCGCAACGTGGGGTCGGGGCGGGTGGCACGGTCCCAGTAGGAGCGGACGGAGAGCACGCCGGGAAGTGCGGCCAGGCGGTCGGTCAGGCGTTGTCCCGCGGCGCGGACGGCCGGGGAGTCGACCGCACTGCGCCGGGGCGGGTCGGGCATCGGACGCACCCGGGCGAGGAGCACGAGGTTGGGGACCCCGGCGTCGAACCGGTCCGTCAACTCCGCGTCCGCGCGCGTCGCTTCCACGTCCGGTGCGGCGGTGCCGCCGCTGCGCATGTCGCGCTCCACCCCCTGGGCCAGCGGCAGACAGACCACGGCACACAGGGACGCGCAAAGGAGGATCAGGCGCGGCTGATTACGGCGGAGAGTTTTTCCTGCATGCCAGAGAGAACGCATCCACATCCCAGTCGCCATTCATAGGTGACCTCTCGACGATTCGCCAGAGGGAAGCCCGCTACTTAACGAAGGCAATTACCACCAGACGCCCTCCCGCCTCAGGAAGTCAACCCCTCCGGGATCACGTTGCACTTACGAGTGAAGGAGGGCGAAGGATCCCCAGAGACGCTCAATGCAATTCACCCCACCAATAGGATTAACCTACCTGCGCCTCTGCCCTAAGAACGCCAGTCGCCCCGGCGCCACCGGCGCACACAACGGCGCGTGCAGCGCATACCGAAGATGTACGAGTGTGGAATAGCGCGCCGAGGAATCCTTCTGAAATTCCCGGGAACTGCATGATGTGAGACCCCTGCCAGCAATTTGGTCAGGCATATTCGGCTATGCGGCAGCGGGCTCGGACCAGGCATCACCACCGGCCGACAAGGCGAGGAGAGAATACAAAAAGACGTCCGTTAAGCACCAGGGACCAGGAGTTTCTCCATGCTGAATCCCCCCGTACGCGATACAACATCGGCCCGGCTCCTCTCGGTCGCCGCCTACCGCCCACGCGCCCGGCTCGGCAATGACGAGCTCGCCCGGGAACACGGCCTGGACACCTCGGACACCTGGATCCGCCGACGCACCGGCATCGCCGCACGACGGATCGCACAACCGCGTGAATCGCTCGAGTTCATGGGCGCACGGGCAGCTGAAGTCGCCCTGGACAGAGCCGGGTTCACGCGCCACGGAGCCGAAGCACCCGACTGCGTCGTGGCCGCATCCATGAGTCACCTCGACAGCGACCAGTCACTGGCCCGCGGCATCGGCAAGGAACTCGGCGGCGTCCAGGGCGCCTTCGACGTATCCGCCGCCTGTGCCGGCTTCTGCGTGGGCCTAGAACTGGCCCGATGCCTGGTCGCCACCCACGCCTTCCGGCGTGTCCTGGTCGTCGCCGCCGAGCGCATGTCCGACGTCGTCGACCCGCACGACCGCACGACCAGCGTCATCTTCGCCGACGGCGCGGGCGCGGGACTCGTCTGTGCCTCCCCCGAGCCCGAGATCGGCCCGGTCGCCTGGGGCACCCACGGCCGTGAGGGACACCTTCTGCGCCGCTCCCCCATGGCGCCGGTCAGGGTGGCTCCCGACGGGCCGCCCGCCTACCTGGCGATGCGCGGACCTGAGCTGTATCGCTGGGTCACCGAGCAGGTGCCGAGCGCCGCGCGTGAGGCGTTGGACAAGGCCGGCGTACAAGCGCACGAGCTCGGTGCGTTCGTCCCGCACCAGGCCAACGACCGCATGACCACGGCCCTCGTCGGCGCGCTCGGCCTGCCCTCGCACGTCGTGGTCGCCCACGACGTCGTCTCGTCCGGCAACACCTCGGCGGCCTCCGTCCCGATGGCCGTCGACGCGCTGCTGGCCGAACAGCCGCGTCTGTCCGGCGCCCTGGCGCTCCTCGTCGGCTTCGGAGCGGGCGTCACCTATGCCGCCCAAGTCGTCAAACTGCCCTGACTCCTTTCACGGGGTGCTGTCGCCGACCGCCTTCCCGAGGCGTTGCCGTCCACCCGCCGCCTCCCCGCCCCCCTCCGACACTCAATCGCCCACCATCCGAGAGGTAATCCGCCATGCCCTTCTACGACCCCCAGATGGACAGCGACTCCACGGCCGACCTGATGCTCAGCATCGCCGAGCACCTCGGCACGCGGCTGCGAGCCCTCACACCCGTCCCGCCCACACTCCCGGCGGACTCCTCGCCCGGGCCGTGGCAGGCCCCTGCTTCCTCCGCGCAGACGTCTCACACCGCGCCCTCCGGTCCGGCGAAGGCACCCCGGTGAGCGCGGTTGCACTGATCGTGAGGACGCAGATGCTGCCGCTGGCCAGCAGACCCGCCCGGGAGCCGTAGAGGTCGGCGATCCGGCCGATGACCGGGCTGCCCACCGACGTTCCGCCGACGAACCCCGCGACGTACAGGCCCAGGACCCGGCCGCGGAGGTGCGGCGGGGTGGCGAGTTGGATGTGGGCGTTGGTGCGGGTGCTGAAGACCATGCTGAACACCCCGACGAGAATGATCAGCGCGGTGAAGGTCGAGACAGTGGGTGCCGCCGCCGCTGCTGCTGCTTCCAAGAGGCCCAGCACCAAGCCGTAACTGATCAGTTCCCTCATACCGATGGGACCGCGACGGCCGGGGAGGAGGGCTCCGGTCAGCGCCCAGGGCCATGATCGTGTTGAACAGGGCGTACAGGCCGACACCTGCGGGGAAGGTACGGTCGGCGAGGCGGTCAGCCAGACGGGGTAGGTGTAGCCGAACGTGCCGGTGAGAGCCGAGAGAGCGACAACGGTGGCCAGTTGTGGCTGGCTCGATAGGTAGCGAAGGGCTTCCTTCAACCGGCCCGTGGAACGTTCGGTCCGCACGGACTGTGGAGGGTCGCAGGGCCTGAGTGCGGTGAGGCTCCTCATCGGGCCCAGCAGCGCCAACGCGCCCGCGAGGAAGGCCCAGCCGGAGTCAGCCGTGGTGAGCAGGGCGCCGGCCGCGGCAGGCCCCAGGACGCGGGAGAGCTGGAAGACGGCGATGCTCAGTGCCACGGCGTTGCGCATGTCGCGGGCATCGACCAGTTCCCCTACGTAGGACTGCCGGGTCGGGTTGTCGACGGCCGCGGCCAAGCCGACCAGCGGAGCCGTCGCGTAGATGTGCCAGGCGGTGATCGTCTCGGTGAATGCCAGCACTGCCAGGGTCAGCCCGGCCAGGCCGGAGGACGCCTGGGTGGTGAGGAGCAGCAGCCGTTCGGGGAAACGGTCGGCGAGCACTCCGCCCGGCAGGCCGAACAGCAGCAGTGGCATGAACTGCAGAGCGATGGTGACCCCGACGGCTGTCGATGACCCTGTCAGCCGGAGGACCAGCCAGTCCTGGCCGATGCGGATCATCCACGTACCCGTGAAGGCGGCGAGCTGGCCGCTGGTGTAGATGCGAAATGCGCGATGGTGGAGCACCGTCAACGTGCCGCGGAACGCCCCCAGGTGTCCACCGGGCTGTCCTCGTCGACGAAGACGTTCGCCCTGACTCACACACGCCAAGCGCTCCAGACCGCTTTCCATCAAGTCGAGGGCGGCATCCAGCCGGGCGCGTACCTCTGTGCTGTGGCGCGGCAGTTCGTCACGGCGCTCCCAGGTCTCGTCGATCTCCGAGCGCAGCGCTTCGACAGTCGATGCGGCGCGCTTTCCTCCCCTACCGTTCGCAGCCCGCCGTGCGGGCCCTGCTGAACGAACCCCCGAGGCCACCCGGATAGCAGCTGACCTCACCGAGCGACACAGCAGCCGAATGTCACCGCTCAGCACTCGGAACATCTCCCCAGTGAGGCGCTGTTCCTGCTCCGAGGAGCAGGGGGGCTCAGGAGCGCGTCGATCGAGGACGTCGGTATTCGTCGTCCCCCGGCCGACAGGACGGCGAGCACGTCTCGGGCAGGCGGCACGGTACGACTCCTTCACTCCTTGGACCAGCTCATCGCCTCGGACAGGGGGTGATGGCCGAGGCCCACCACCGCCAGCCCCTGCCCTGTACCCGGTGCGCAGTGCAGTCCCGGCACCATGACCGCGGCCTGCAGAGCCTCGTCGAGAAGCATCTCGCGCCCGCCGTGGTCAGTGCTGACGTCGGACGCCGCCAACAGCGCCGGCAGCATGCGCTCCAGGTGAACGGCGTATCCCTCTGCCGACGGGTGGAAGGCGTCCCCGGCGAGCAGCGTGTCCGTGCTTCGCAGGAGGAGTCGGCTGTCGTAGAGGGACACCACCCGTGCTCCGGCCCGCAACGCCTCACGGGTCTGGAGCATCGCGAGACGGCGGCTGCGGCGCCCGGCGAGGCGACGGACCCAACGGCGCAGCGACGGCTGGTGGCGGATCTGGGGGCAGCTGGCCAGCACGACGGACCAGCCCATGTCCCGCAGCCTGCCGAGGTGCTCCGCCAGCCGCTTGGCCGAGGCAGCGATCCGCACGGGCGCCAGCACGTCGTTGCCGCCCACGATCACCACGGCGGTGCCGGGGGCGCCGTCGAGTCGGCCGAGGCGCTCGACCTGTCGTCCGAGGAAGGTCGCGGTGGTACCGAAGCGGGCGAGCACCTTGAGGTCGACGGGGCGGTGGGCCGTGGCCGCGAGCTCGGCGGCCAGCACCTCGCCCACGGCCCGCGAGGAATGCCCCGCGCCAACGGAGAGGGCCAGCGAGTCACCTAGGAGAGCCAGCCGCAGGGGTTCACCGGCCCCCGAGCCGTAGCGCCCCGAACATGGAGGGATCTCCGCGCGGTCGAGACGGACCGGGGTGGCGAGTACGGCCCGGGAGTAGTACCGGAGCAAGGTCTTCTTGAGGCGACGACCGAGGTCGCCGTGCTGCCCGCTCATCGATGGGCCGCCTTCGCGAAGCGCTCGGCCTGGCGTTCCGCATCGACTTGCAACTGCGCGGTAAACACGGCGAGTTCGCTGCGCAGGGCTTCCGCTGAAGCGTCGAGTCCGGGCAGATCGAAGATCCGCCAATGCCGTAGCAACGGCCCGAGGATGTCGTTCCCGTGCACGCCGAGGTTGTAGATGTCGGCGCGGGCGATGGCGATGGCCTTGCGCCGGAAGCCCGGGATCTGGGCTCCGGGCATCTCGAAGGCCATGACTTCCCGACAGATCGCCCGGACCATGGCAGACGGATCGATGGCGAGCGCCGCGTCCACCAGCGAGCGGTAGAACACCATGTGCAGGTTCTCGTCGGCCGCGACCCTGGACAGGAGCCGGTCGGCGACCGGGTCGCCGGTTCGTCGTCCGGTGTTGCGGTGGGCGACCCGCGTCGCGAGTTCCTGCAGGGCGACGTAGGCGATCGTTTCGTGAATGGTGCGGTCGCCGCCGTCGTAACCCGCTTCCATGACGGCGATGCGCCGGCGTTCCAGCTCGTCCGGGTCCACGCTGCGGGTGACGACCAGATAGTCCCGGATGGCGGTCGCGTGGCGGCCTTCCTCCGCCGTCCAGCGATGCACCCAGGTGCCCCACGGGCCTTCGCGTCCGAAGCGCGTGGCGATTTCGTGGTGGTAGCTCGGCAGGTTGTCCTCGGTGAGCAGATTGACTTCGAGCGCGGCCCGCACCTCGGCGGAGAGCGGTGACTTGTCCGGATCCCAGGCTTCGAGCTCCGCCTCCTCGGTCTCGGCGAAGTCCTGGCCGCGTCCCCAGGGCACGTATCGGTGGGGCATCCATTCCTTGGCGATGCTCAGATGCCGGTTGAGGTTCTCCTCGACGACGGGTTCGAGCTCGACAAGCAGATCGATCGACATGCGGACTTCCTCCTTGGAGGGTGAGAGGTAAGGGCAGAACCCTTCGGAGGTGCTGACGCGTCACACCGAACGGAATGCCAGCGCGACGTTGTGCCCGCCGAATCCGAGTGAGGTGCTCAACGCGGCGATGGGCCCATCGGGCAGGGGGCGCGGCTCGTCCCGGACCACGTCCAACTCGATGGCCGGGTCCTGGTTGTCGAGGTTGATGCTCGGCGGAGCCGTCCTGTGGTGCAGCGCGAGGGCGGCGAACGCCGCTTCCACGGCGCCCGCTGCCGCGATCAGGTGCCCGGTCATCGACTTGGTGGCGGAGACCGCGGCGCCGTCGAGCGCCGACCCCAACCCCCTTCTGAGGGCCCGGGATTCGGCGAGGTCGCCCGTCGGCGTCGAGGTGGCATGGGCGTTGATGTGCACCACGTCCGCCGGAGCGAGGCCGGACCGTTCCAGTGACAGGTCGATCGCCTGGGACAACTCGCCGCCGTCCGGGTGCGGTTGTGCGATGTGGTGGCTGTCGGCCGTGGTCGCGGAGCCGGCGAGCTCGCAGTAGACGCGGGCCCCTCGGGCACGGGCGTGCTCGGTGGATTCAAGGACGAGAGCCGCCGCTCCCTCCCCCATCACGAATCCGTCCCGGTCCCTGTCGAAGGGCCGGGAGGCCCGCTCCGGTTCACCGTTCCTGGTCGACAGGGCGCGCATGGCGGCGAATCCAGCGATGGCCAGGGGCCTGACGATCGCTTCGCTGCCTCCCGCGAGGACGACGTCGGCGTGCCCGAGACGGATGAGTTCGGCGGCGCGGGACACCGACTCGGCACCGGACGCGCAAGCGCTGACCACCGCGTGCACGCCGGCCCTCGCGCCCGTCTCGATGCCCAGGACCGCGGCCGGGGCATTGGGCATCAGCATGGTCACGGAGTAGGGGTTGACGGAGCGCGCGCCCTTCGCGCCAAGGGCCTCGAATTGGTCGAGTGTGGTGCCGAGGCCGCCCATGCCGCAGCCGAAGACGGTAGCGACACGGCGTGGGTCGAGTGCGCAGTCGCCGCCGGCCGCGCCCTGGTATCCGGCATCCGCCCAGGCTTCTCGACCGGCGATCAGCGCCAACTGGCCACTGCGGTCGAGGTGTCGATGTTCCGGGCGGGAAAGCGCCTCCCCGAAGTCTGCGGGTACGCGAGCGGCGATGTGCACCGGCAGTTCATCGGCCCAGTCCTCCGGGAGCTCGCCGACCCCGCTGACGCCGCGCAGCGCGGCGGCCCACGTCGTGGAAACACCGCGTCCGATCGGTGTGAGCGCGCCCAGGCCGGTGATCGCGACGCCTGGTGTCGCGCGGGTGGTGCGGAACGTCGCGCGTTCAGATCGAGTCATGGGATGTCCTCATCGCTCGGTGGAGCCGCAGCGCGACCCGATCGCCTCCCAGCGAGGCGAAATGGGCGTCGGGGGTGTTCGCGTACGCGGCGGTGGCGGCGGCCGGGAAGTCGAACTCGCCCGGCCCCGGGTGCCCCCTCTCCGGTGCCGCGCCTCCGGCCGCGGCCAGCACAGCGGGCAGCAGGCGGTCCACGGCCCTTGCATAGGCAGCGGGCGAGGGGTGGAGCCCATCGGCAGCGTGCGTGCCTACGGGGTCCTCTCGGCACAGCGGTTCCGCGAGGGACGTGACCCGGGCGCCTTCGGCGAGCGCGACCGTGGTCTGCAGTCGGGCCAGGCGTCGGGCCCGTCGGCGCACCAGGGAGCGCACCGGGCGTCGTAGCCCGTCCCCCCATCCCACGTCGGGGCGGGGCGCCACCACGACCGCACAGTTCTCTGTGCGCATCAACCGGATCTGGCAGGCGAGCTGCCTCGCCCGGCGGCGGAGGCGGACGGGGTGCAGGATGTCGTCCCCTCCGGTCATGACCACGACGACGTCCGGCTCGGCCCAGACCGCCGCTTCCGCCTGACTCTGCATCGACGTGGCCGTGCCTCCACGCACCGCCTCGACCCGTACGTCGACGGGTCGGGCGAGCTCGTCGGCGAGAGCCGAGGCCAGCATCGCGGCGGGGACCTGGTCAGGGCGGTCAGCTCCACAGCCAAGGCTGGCCGAGTCGCCGAGCAGCATCAGGCTGAGCGCTGTTCTCCCTCCTTCGCCGTACCGGCCGTCGGCCGTGAACTCCGGCAGCCTCGCGGTGCGGTACGGCGCGCCCGCCAGACAAGCCGCGTAACAACGGGTCAAGAGCCTGCGGGCTCCCGAGAGCAGTGCCGAATCGGCCCCTGGGGCCGAAGCCTTGTTCATGTGTGCCTCCTCGGACTGGAGGGACATCGGACTGGAGAGACAGATGTCCCGTGGTACTTGCAGAGAGTTGAGGTGGCGTCTCCCTCGTACGGACGAGGCCGCGTCCCGGTCACACAGAAACGGGGAGCACACCGACGTGCGGTCCGCCATCGGGCGCCACCGATGTCGTGGCTGCCCCCTTCATGCCACGCACCAGGTAGTCGGTGGTGACCCGGGGAGCCCGCACGCTCACTCCGAGCGAGTCGAGGACGCCGGTGTCGAAGGAGAGCCGCTGCCTCAGGTACGGCAGGACCGCGTCGAGGCCCTGCGGAAGGCCGCGCACGTCTATGGGGAGGTGTGCGCTCCCGGGCGGCCTGAGCGAGACCCGCAGGGGGAAGAGATGCTCGAAAGCGTCGACTACGCGGGTGATCGGCGTATCCCTGGGGTGCACCACGTGCAGCAGCCGGGGCCCTTGGGGATGCGCTCGCTCGGTCACTTCCGCCATGGTGCGCGCGGCCGCCGCCACGGGCAGGAGGTTCAATCGCGCCTCGGGATCGCCGGGCACCGCGAGGGTGAGGGCGAGGCGTTCCCTGCCTCGTTCCGTCGCGAGCAGCTGCCCGGCCACCGCGGCGAGCTGAGCGAGTCCGTGCCGCGGGAGCTCGGGGTGGTCGGCCATGTCGGTGACCAGGAGACCGGTACGGTGCACGACCGCCCGGGTACTCGTGTCGGCCGCGTAGCTGTGCACGTACCGATCGGCGTCGGCGTGCGCCCGCTCGTGCGGGTTGCGGCAGGTCCCCGGATCCAGTGCGGAGCCCGTTTCCGTGACCGTACCCGGCGGCTGCGCCCCGTGCGCGAGGACGGTACTCACCTGGTGAAACACGGTCGGGCGTTCCCCCAGGGCTGCGAGCGGCAGCAGCGCGCGGGCCCCCAGCGCGGGGACTCCGCCCGCGAAGTCGCATCCGCGGTGCCTCTCCGGGCTCGCCGGGCAGTGCCACAACGCGTCGAAGCGCTCCGCGAGCCGGTGGTGCGTTTCGCGGCCGACCCCGAGGTGTGGCGCCTGCGGGTCGACGAACACCGCGGTCAGGCACCGGCTCATCTCCAGAACCGATTCCCTCGGATAGCCGAGGAGCGCGAGCCGGTCGAGCAGGCGCCTGCGTGCCACTGCGGGGTCGCAGGTGGCGAGCAGCGTGAGCCGATGTGTTCTTGCCAGGAACTCCGCGGCGAGCCGAGGCCCGAGGAAGCTGGAGCCCCCAGCGAGTGCGATGTCCATGTTCGTCAGCCCTCTCTCCCTCTTGCTCTTGCGGTGCTCTCCGCCCGTCCTGTCGACCGCGGTGCGCCTTCTTCGCACATCGGGCCAGGTGGCGGTTCACGAGAGTCCGTCAGGTTGGCTCCGTCTTCGCCTATATCGATCAGTCCAGCGGCCAGGGAGACACCGATCCGTCCCTTGGCCTGTTGAACGTGTTGAAATCCCTCTGTTCCGGCAGGCGGTGACGCCGTAGGCGGTGGCCAGGCCCATGATGTCGATGCCGGGGAGATCCAGGCCCGGCACGGACCCGGCGCCCAGGGTGCGGCCCCAGTTCTTGAGAATCCCATACTCACTGTTGTCCAGGACGACGACCGTCAGCGGAACCCGGTACCGCGCGGCGGTCCACAGCGCCTGCAGCGTGTACTGAATGGAACCGTCGCCGATCACCGCGACCACCGGCCGCTCGGGCCTGGCGAGTTGGATGCCGACGCCGCCCGCGAGGCCGAAGCCGAGACCGCCCGCGCCCGTGAAGTAGAAGCTCCCGGGCCACGAGACGGCCGCGAACTGCCAGTAGGCGGGCAGCTGTTGTGCCGCCTCGTTGACCACGATCCCGTTCTCGGGAAGCACTTTGGCGAGCACGGTGAAGATCTCGACGTCCCGCAGGGTTCCCTCGGTCGCGGGAGCCGACTCCTCGTTCGAAGGCATCGGCGTCAGCTGAGCCGCGGCACCGTCCCGCCGACGCTCGCTGCTCCGGCCCAGCTCCTCCGCTCAGCGCCCGAGTGAGTGCGTCGCGGATCACGGGACCGTCCAGCAAGGCCTCTTGCGTGGGCAGGCCCACCTCCACGACGTCCGCTCCCGCCTCCGCCATGGCGCGCATCGCCGCGAGGGAGCCGGGCACGCTCGGATAGCCCACGGGCAGATAGCCGATCACCGCGGCACGATCGCGCTCACGCGCGACTGCGAGGGCCCGCTCCAGCCGCCCGCAGGGGTTGAGGGAACCGGTCGTTGTCCTGCCATCTCGTGTGGCGGCGGAGGCGGTCATGAGGCAGCGCTCCGCCCGAGCTGCTTCCCTGCCGGGTTCTCTCCTGGCACGTCCCATGCCACCTTCCGCAGTCGAGGGGTCCTGTTTCCATGCGGATCCCCGAGCAGCGCTCTACCGAACGGGAATCCCGGACGTGGCAGCGTGAAAGTGTTGAACGGCCGTCGACGGCGCCTCTTACCCGAGGGACGGGCACATGTGGTTGGTGAGGTATGCGCGCTCGCGTGGGGTGAGTGGGCGCGCTCGTTCCTCGCGTCGGGCGCGGGCCACGACTACGGAACGTGTGGTGAAAACGCGTTGCCCCTCCTGGCGACAGGCACACCGTACGGTGAAGGAGCTGTTCCCCACCGCCTCGACCCACACCTCGACGGGTACGGGCTGGAATCCCCGCTTCATGCGTGCGTGGTAGTCGATTTCGTGACGGGCGATGAAGAACCCATCGGAGAACAGGCCGTCCACTTCGTCTGGCCAGGCGAGGGAAAAGAGGGCGTCCTGTACGAGTTCGAGCAGTCGAATGTTGTTTACGTGCCCGAAGAGATCGAGGTCGGAGTAGCGAGGGGTCAACCGACACAAGAGGCCGTGAAGTCTCATTCCCGTTCCTCAGCGCAGCCCCAACGCGGCACGAAGGACCCTTCCGCAGTCGCTTTCGGAAGGATTGAAATGACTCTCTTCAGCCGTTCCTGACGCAGCATGCAGCACTGCGGGCTCCAGATCTCGACGGACGGCCGTACAGAGCACTTCCAGGATGGGCAGACGGTCCGGCGCTGGCAGCGAATCGACTTCAGAGCAGAGATCCGAGATCAGCCGAGCTAGGGAGTGGGCCTTGGGGGCCATCTGATGTGAAGGCATACCTTCACCCTTACTTGGCACCCTCAGCAGTGGCCCATCTCCCTACTCCACTCGGGTGTGCGCCTCTGCCGCCTTCCGACATGGCCGACGCGGGCGCCGCCCAGGTGTGCACCTCGTTGCGGAGGGTCATCCCCCTGGGACAGCCGCGGCGACACACGCCGTGCACCGCGGCCGGCACGGGCATTCATCGATCTAGGTGGTCCCCTCTGCCCATGGCACGCACTCATTCATGCGCCTTTTGGGTATCTCCAACTGTTTCAGGAAATCTGGCGTGTAATCGCTATACGGTGAGAGGCAAGAAGTGTCGAACCTGACGGCTCGGCGCCCGGCCTGCGTCCCCAACTCCGGGCGCGAAGACCACGTATGCATGGGCCTTCCTGGCTCGTCCAGTGGTGAGGTTGGCCCGGACCCGCACGTCCCCCTGCCCGTACGTGCGGAGCCGAGCGCCCGCTCCTCCCTGAGTCAGTTCGATGGCGCCCTTCGCTCACCGCCCCGTGGAGTGCTGCCCACCACGCGGTCCCCTCTGCTCGAAGCGCGTCGGTGAGGTCGTCGGGTCGTCCCGGTGTCCCCGCCGACGGGGAACGGGAGCCGGGGAGCGCACGTACCTGACGCTTACATGTCGTTCTGGTCGGGATTCCGGGGAAATCTGCAGGGGTTGGCTCCGGTTCGTTTCGCCCAGGAGGAAAATGTGCTCGATCAGCCCGCCCCGGTTCCTGTGTCCCGCTTCGCGACACATAGCGTCGACGAGGCTCACGAGCAGCTGGAGCGCGCCTACGTGCGGCATGACGTCTCCGTGCCCCGTGACGCGGAGCGGCTGCAGTTCATCCTGCGTACGGCTGACTTCGGCGTCTTTCGGCTGGACACCCTCCACCACAACTTGCACACGGTCTGCCACACCGAACCGATGAACTCCCTTGCCGTGGTCGCCGTACGGGACGGCCAGGTCGGCATCGCCAGCGGACGGCACGAGACTCGGCTGGCCGACGGGCAGCTCGCGCTCTTCCCGCCCGCCGCGGCGGCCAGAGTCGAGTGGCAGGGCCTTCATTCCGCGGTGATCAACATTCCCTACGATCTGGCGGCCCGCACCGCTTCGGAGATCTTCGGAATCGAACCCGAGGACCTCCGATTCGACTCCATGACGCCGCGCGACCCGCACGCGGCGCGCTCCTGGAACGCGTTCATGGCCTTCCTCGACGCGGAGAGCCGACAGTCAGCGACCACGTTCGGCCAACCGCTGGTCAAGGCAGAGACCGCCCGCATGCTCGCGGTCAAACTCCTGTCGACGTTCGCCCACTCCGGCCTCGCCCACCCGAACCGGAGACGCGACGGAAGGGTTGCGCCCGCCGTGCTACGACGAGCTGTCGCCTACATGGAGGAGCAGGCACAGCATCCCGTGACGGTGTCTCAGATCGCAGCGGCGGCCGGCGTCAGTCCGCGCGCACTACAACTCGCCTTCTCCCGGCACTTCGACGTCAGCCCAGGGATGTACCTGCGGCGTCTGCGCCTGGAGCGCGCCCATCGCGAACTTCAGGCCGCCGACGCGTCGCAGGGGTGCACCGTCGCCGCGATCGCCGCGCGCTGGGGCTTCGCCAAACCCGGCCGCTTCACGGCCTACTACCGCGAGGCTTATAGCACCCTGCCGAGCCATACCTTGCGCACCTGAGATACGCCCGCCGGTATCCCCCGGAAGAGGGGGCTAGTGCACGCTATGCAACCTTGAGAGCCCACGCCTCGCTCATGACCTTGGCATGACTCGGAAGTAATTTCAGGGAATACTGCCCAATTCACGAAGGCAACAGCCCGGTATCCGCAACCCTTACCCCGCCAGAGCACACGAACGAGCACACCGGCGTGATTGCAACCCAGGGCAGAGCCGAAGTCAACCTGCCACCACTCCATGTGACCGGTTACACGGATTGTTGATGATGACTCATAGGATCGTGGTTTGCGGGAATGCTCGAACTAGGCATCTCGGGATTCCGTCTCCCATCTGATGTGAAGAATCTTCAGCAGATTCGAAGGATCCTGACCGGCTCTCAGGAGGTCGAAGTCTCATGACTACCCAGCGCGTAGCCGTCATGGGGTCAGGCACTTTCGGCACCGCCTTCGCCAAAGTGCTTGCTGACGCGGGGAATTCCGTCACGATGTGGGCGCGCCGCGAGGACGTCGCCCTGGACATCCGCGAACGACACCGCAATACGGCCTACTTGCCCACGACATCACTGCCCCCCACCGTCACGGCCGACGTCGACGCCGCCGAGGTCCTCGCGAGCGCGGACGGTGTCGTGCTGGCGGTGCCCAGCTACGCTTTGCGGGACAACCTCCTTGCCTGGGGGCGGCACATTCCGGCGGACGTGACCATCGTCAGTCTGATCAAGGGACTTGAAGTCCCCACGAAGGCACGCATGAGCGAAGTCGTGACGGACGAGCTCAAGGTTTCCGAGGACCGCGTCGTGGTCATCTCAGGCCCCAACCACGCCGTCGAACTCGCCGCCGAGCAGCCCGCCACCACCACAGTGGCCGGTCTGTACCCGGAACGAGCAGCCGCTGTCTGCGCCGGAGTCACCACTCCGTATCTTCAGCCTCAACTGAGCACGGACGTAGTGGGCTGCGAACTCGGCGGCGCCATGAAGAGTGTCATCGCGCTGGCACTGGGGGTCGTCACCGGCATGGGGCTAGGCGACAACAGCAAGGCGATAATCCTGAGCGCAGGGCTGACGGAGATGCATCTCCTCGGCCGCTGCCTGGGCGCGGAGCCCACCACCTTCCTCGGCCCCGCGGGCATGGGCGACCTGATCGCGACCTGCTCCTCGCCGCTCTCCTGCAACCGCTACTTCGGTGAGGTGCTGGCCCGCAGCGGTTCCGTGAAGGAGGCCCAAGCAGTTCTGCGCCAAACCGCCGAGGGCGTACGCAGCAGTCAGGCGCTCGGCGAACTGGCCCGGGCACACGGCGCGCACCTCCCGGTCACCGAGCACGTGGAGCTCATCTGCCGGTGGGGCGGCAAGCCCGACGACATCATCTCCACCCTGTTGCGGAGCATGGCACGGCACCTCTGAGCAGCGGAAGCCGAGAGAGCCCGAACTCCTCACGGGACTCGTACCCGCCCGCCGGACTTGGCGACAGGAGCCACCGAGCCCTTCCGAGGGGCAGTGAGTGCTGCCCCTGATCCTCTCCGGACTCCCCCAGGAACCAAGGAAGCAGGCAGCATGTCTTTCCTTCCGGAACTCATCGCCACCGCCATCGACGGCACCCTCGTCGGCCCGGACGGAGCAGTGTCGGACCGGACCTTCCGGGCGATCGACCGAGCCCGTGAGCAGGGCATTCCCCTCGTACTCGTCACCGGCCGGTCCCCGGACTGGATGCTCCGGACAGCCGTGCCCATGGCTCATGACGGGTACGCCATCTGCTCCGCCGGTGCCTTCGTCTACGACGTGGCGAACCGGAGCATCGTCCAGGACCGCCTCATTCCGCACAACAGCCTGCGACAGACCATCGATCGGCTCAGCGCCGTGCTGCCCGGCATCGGGTTCGCCGCGGAGTGCGCCTCGGGCATGATCTACGAGACCGCCTATGAGCTCGGCGACCGGCCCCCCGAGCGGATCGCTCGACCGCTGGCGGACGTATCCGCCCTTGCCGCGCTTCCCGTAGCCAAGCTCTTGGCCAGACACCCGCGCATCCACGCCGACGACCTGCTCGCCGAGGCACAACGGGTGGCCGGGGAACTGGTATCCACCACCCGCTCGAATGCTCCTCGTCTCATCGAGATGACTGCTCGTGGCGTCACCAGAGCCACGACGCTGATCCGGCTCTGCGAAGCCTGGGGGATCGAACGAGATCGCGTGGTGGCGTTCGGTGACGGCACCCATGACCTGGCCATGCTCGGCTGGGCCGCCCGCGGATACGCGATGGCCAACGCTCACGGGTCGGTCCTGGAAGCCACCCCCTGGCGGACCACGAGCAACGCCGAACATGGCGTTGCCCGGGTGCTCGAGGAACTGGTGCCGCCCACCATGCGGTCCAACGCAGCTACCAGGACTTGGAGTTGATGAACATGACCAAGAAGGCAATGCCACTCGTCGCGATACTCGTGGGGCTCGCGGCAGCGGTCCTGCCGCCCGGCAGTGCGACGACATCCCTGAACAAGAAGGACACAGAAGTGGTCGCCGCGGCCCACATGTCGCCGGTCAAGGCCGATCCGCGCAGTCCGAACGTATTGCTCGGCTCGATGGTGCCGAGCGCATCGTGCTAGCCCCGCACACCGTTACCTCCCCCTCCTGCGGCGCCCGGCCCGCACCGCAGACCCCCGTACCCAACGGGAGCGTCATCACCGATGCGCGCCCGTCAACAGACGAGAATCGAGTCCCCATACATGCCACAACGGATCTTCGTCCGCCGAGTATCCATCCGAGCAACTGACCAAGGAGATAGGGGTGTTGTCGACGACATCGCCCAACTCTCCCTGGCGCGCGAGGCCATGTTGGCCCTCCTCGGCATCCCCCACAACGAGCCGCACCCTTCCGGGCCGCTCTTCCCGCACGGGGTCATCGCCCTCCGGCATGAGGTGATTCTCTACCGCGAGGTGAAGTACCGGCACGAGCCGCTGCCCATCGAGGTGTGGGTGGACGAGATCGGCGATGTCGTCTTCAGCATGCAGAGCCGGGCGAGGGCCAGGGGCAAGGCGCTGTTCGGCGTCCACACCGTATTCGGGGCGCGCGATGCCCATTCCCTCAAACCGCGTGCGCTGTCGGAGCAGGAACTGGAGCGTCTGCGAGAACACACCGTTCCGCGCCTCAAACGATCGCCCCACCGGGCTCCGCGGGGCTCCACGAGCGGCAGTGCGGCCGACCCGCAGCCGTATCGCCCGGAGGCAGCGGGTCGGCGTTCTCCGTTGCATCCCTAGCCCCGGGCCCTGCCCGAGCGGCACGGGGGCCGCTCAAGGGCAATTCCACCGTGATCAGGTTGCTTCCGCTTCCTCGGCGGGAACGTAGTGGCGGCCGAGATTCTCCCGCTCGGCCTCGGTGACGGCACGGGCACATCGCGCTTCGACGTCGAATGCGACCCAGGACGTGGTGATCTGCGCATGAACCACGCCACCGTCTGTGATCTTGGCGGTTCCGGTGACCCTGGAACGGCGGATCTCGGTCACCACGGTGTGGATCCCTACCGACGCGCAGTAGGGCAAGGGCACGGAATAGCGGGCCTCGTGGCTGACCGCGGCGAAGGACGGCGCCACACCCTCGCCCGGCGAAAGCAGATCGTTCCAGGAGTCCTGAATCCAGGCGATCATCCGCGCGTTGTTCACATGGCCGTGCCAATCGAGGTCCGAGAGAGACACCTGCTGTTCCCACACGTGAGGGCCAACTTCGCTAGTACTCAAGCTATTTGATGTCATGCTCCACACCCTGCCTCGTATCCATTTCCCACACACTTCTGGCCAACCCGTCCGAAGCACGTCAGAGGCGCAGCTCGGGTCAGAGCCGGCGGGTCGGTTGGCCAGGGCCCGACAGCCGCCAGGACGTCGCAACTCCGGCTCACGCTCCGTGACATTGATAGGGCGTCGCGCCGAACCGTGCCACCACCGTCAGTTCCACGGAAACGTCTGCCTCGGCCGCCAGTTGCCCGGCAAGGTGGCGCCAACGGCCTGCTGACCGCTGTAGTACCCACCGACAGCGAGAGCGAGTCGCCGAGCAGGGCGAGCGGCACCGGCACGCCGCTCTCCTTCCCGTACCTCCGCTCGCACGGTGGGATGTGCGTTCTGCCGGAGGGAAATGAGCGGGCGAGAACCGCGCTCGCGTACACCTTCTTGAACGTCTTGCGCATTCCCTCGCGTCTTCGGACGGTGCCGCGTACGGCGTGCGTGGCCATGAGACCTCCAGGATTCGAGGACGAGTCGCACGAGTTCAGGGGGCCAGAGTCAGAGGAGCGGCGGTTGCTCGGGCACGTGGTGCCTCGGGGAACCGCGCAGCTTCCGTGCCCGCACCCCTCAACCCGCGAACGAGGTAGTTCAGCGTCACGGCGGGCGACGTGACGGGCACACCGAAATCGCGCAGGGCGTTGGTCTCGTACGAATGGTGCTGGCGCAGGTACGGCAGGACTCCGTTCAGGCCACCGGGCAGCCCTCTGACCTCGAACGGGAAGTAGGCGGCCCCGGGAGGACGCAGCTTGAGCCGTACGGGAAAGAGCTGCTCGAAGGCGTTCAGCGCCCGCGACACCGGCGTGTTGCGTCCGTTGACTACGTGCACCAGACGGGCTCCCGGCTCCTGGGCGCACTCGCCGATGTCGGCCATGGCCTGTGCGGCGCTGACGACCGGCAGCAGGTTGAGGCTCCCCTCAGGGTCGCCGGGCAGGGCCAGGGTGAGGTGGTAGCCCTGTTCGGCGGTCGCGAAGAGCCGTCCGGCAATGGCGGCCGCCTGGGCCAAGGAGTGCTGGGGAAGTTCCGGGTGGGGGGCCAGGTCCGTGATCAGGATTCCGGTGCGGTGCACGACGGCCGGTACCGAGTACTGCGCGGCGACGATGTCGACGTACTGGTCGGCGTCGGCGTACGCCTTCTCGTAGGGGTTGCGAGGGGCTCCCTGCTTGAGGACATCACAGTGCTCGCGCACCGTGCCGGGCTCCTGCGCGCCGTGCGCGAGTACCGTACTCACCTGGTGAAAGGCCGTCGTTCGGCTTCCGCGGGCGGCGAGCGGAAGCAGCGCCCTGGCGCCCTTGGCGGGAACTCCCCCGGCAAAGTCAGGGGCCCCCGAAATGTCCAGGCCCGCCGGGCAATGCCACAGCACGTCGAAGCGCTCGGCGAGAGCCTCCCAGCCGATGCGGCCGAGGCCCAGGTGAGGCGCCTCCGGATCGACGTACGTCGCGTCCAGGTCGGCCCCGTCCTCCGCGACGGTCTCCACCGGATATCCGAGCAGCTTCAGACGCCGCAGCAGGCGTGCCCTGACCGTCGCGGGATCGTCGGTCGCGAGGAGCGTCAGTCGGTGGCCCCTTTTCAGGAACTCCGCAGCCAGCCGAAGACCCAGAAAACTGGACCCTCCGGTGAGCGCGATATCCATGGCAGTACCTCGATTCTTCCCATCGCCCCCTGAGTACTGCCTGCCAGGCTCGTCGGGCTCGGGGCGATTGGCGAGGGACCGTAACTGACCGTCGCCTTGCAGTGCGTTCCACCCTCACATGTGCTACGAGATCGCTTTTGGTTGCTTTGCTCCGCACCATGCGCCTCGATGCTGCGCTGGTGACGCTCGCTTCAGGCATCTGCGCGTATCACCCGGAGAACGCCTGGCCGCACCAGCCCGCTCGTGGCGGGCTCGGTCCCCCGACGCTGCCCCACTGCCGCACCCCACCGCGAGCCGTCTCGGTCCTCGCCGCGTCGACCGGTACCGACCGGTTCACCGAGGTGACCTGGCGACGGACAGCCGGGCGCGATGACGTTACGGTTCGCGGTGCTGGCAGTCCGCTCCGCAGACGCTCGTATGGCCAGCCTCCTGGCAGGAGGGTCGGTCCGCATCCGGCCCGCGTTGAGGGACGCCATGGAGAGAGCGCCGCGATGACTCTCAGTATTCGCCGTCGTGATGGTGTCGTCGCCGAGATCACGACCGGCCCCGACCGGCACTGCGGCCGTGCAGCTTTCCTTACGTCTGCGGCCAGGGGTCCGGTCCTCTCGTGCACATCCGACATCGGCGGCCTGGCTTACGACGGGCCACGCTTCGATCCGCCGCTCGCCGGCTTCGCGGCGGCTGCCTGCACACGGCGGAACCCACCAGTCAGCTCTCTCACCGGGAACGAATAAGGGGCCCGACTCCAAAGAGCCGGACCCCTTCCATATGCCGTAGCGCTGCTCCGCTCACGCGGGCAGACCCGTCAACGAGGATCCATCCCTGAGGGCGAAGGCCCAAAGACCTCCGCGGTTGGCCGCGTGGCCAACGCATGGCCAACAGCACCCGGGAACACTCAGAAACACACAGAAAGAGACTGGTCTAGACGGCAGACGAGCCCATTCCGCCAGGCGGCAAAGCGCCTGGTCAGGGGCCTTCTATGACTCTGTCAGCCCGGGGGTGGCGACCCCGGTCGTCCAGGCGCATGTTCGGGCTCGAAAGCCGCATCTACCGTCAGAAACGCCCGATTTGGTGGATGGGGTCTCGCGTCTACTGCTGAGTGCTCCATCTGGCTCTGCTCGCAGCGCCTTCGTGCGAATTCGCGATATGGCCCGTTCACCTTGCTCGCCGACTAGAGGTTGTCCCGTATGGGGCGTGAGTTATCGGGTGAGGGCCAGGTTGTGTAGCCGGGCGATGCCGAGCATGGCCTGGTGAACGCCGTTGCCCTTGAGCCGACAGTCCCGCAGGATCTTCCAGTTCTTCAGCCTGGACAGGGCGTGTTCCACACGGGCTCGGGCCCGGCGATGGACCGTGTTCTCCGCCTCCTGCTG